>DATMTA010000191.1:0-48634 GCA_035565055.1 Ensifer sp. | reverse complement strand
ATTCTTAGGGGAATTTTTATTTATATTTTGATTCAAATTTCGCGAAATTTATTCAAATTTAATAAGAATTCGTACTTTTCATTGTGAATATAACGCATTTCCATTCGAGTCCCGTGAGCTTCATCTTGAAGCGATCTAATAAATGGGAAAATTTCCCACGTCAAGATTGAATTGGCTTTTGTGGAAGAAATTTCGAGCTGGTCTGGAGCAATCCCACGAGAAAGGTCTGAGAGTTGACGTTCTGGCGCTCCTGGAAAGACTGGTTTCAGGGCGGTTGCCGTGGGCAAGCGGAGGCAATCATCTACTGCCGATGGAGCTCCAAAGCGCGGAACGGATGTTTGATATCTCCTCGTGGCGAAACGGTTTCGGCGAGGTTGATTGACTTGTGGGTATTTTTCCCTTTATCTCAGTAGCCTGTTGCTTCAGGTGCCGAGAGTGCAAAGGTTCATGTCACGCGCGTCATTTCGAAATCTGGATCGCATCCAACATGCGTCGAGCAATGTTAGAGGGCAGGAGCACTTCGGTGGGCGAATTGACGGAGTTTTGACCTTGGGGCTTTGGCGTTGCCCATGACACGTGTGCGATCGAAACCGGGTATGCGCGACGACGCTGTTCAGCGAGTTCTGATGCGCATCCTCAGGCCGCTCGTCCGTCTTGCACTCGCCAGCGGACTAGGGTTCCCAGCGTTCGCACAAGTGTTGCGCCGGCTATACATCGATGTCGCTGAAAAGGAGTTTTCTCTCTCCGGAAAGCAGCAGACCGACAGCCGGATATCTTTGATCACCGGCATCCATCGAAAAGAAGTCAGCAAGCTGAGAGTGGGTGCCATCCCATTGGCAGAACTTCCGCCACCTGTTTCGCGCACAAGCAGGATCATTGCCCGATGGCTTGCAGATAGCAGATATTGCGATGAGAACGGTTTCCCAAAGGCGCTGATGCGCACAGTGAGAGAGGGGGAGGCATCGTTTGAGAGCCTCGTCGAAGATGTGACGCGCGACTTGCGTCCGCGTGCAGTCCTTGATGAGTGGCTAGACAGAGGCGTGGCGATGCTCGACGAAGAAGGTCGAGTGCGCCTAAGTTCCTCGGCGATTGTGCCCCAGTCGGATGAGGACGTTAAGGAGCATTTTTTCACGCGCAATATTCACGACCATGTTGCCGCTGCGGTTCACAACATGACTGTCGGAGACCCTCCGTTTTTCGAAAGGGCGGTGCACTACAACAATATCTCACCGGCATTGGCTCGGAAATTGGAAGAGATCAGCAAGGCCGAAGCCATGAATTTGCTGATACGTCTGAACCGGGTGGCGAATGAAGCAGTCCGGTCGGATGAGGGTGGAAATGCACGATGGATTACCGGCGCGTTCATCTTCCTGGAGGACGACTTTGAAGCGAGCCAGGTTGCGCATGAACGCAACGAAGAAGGACATGTCTGATGTCTGCAAAGCTGCGTCGCCGAAATTTCTTCCAACTTCTCATGGTTTCGCCGCTTATGGCCACCTCGTCTGCTGCTGCAGGCCAAAAGGCGATCACTGCGTCTCCAGATGAGGGCATTGGCGGGACTGGTCAGTCTATAAAAGGCGAGACTGTTCACGGCATTGGAGGCACTGGCGCATTTGGGACGATCCAGAGCTTCGGCAGCATTTTCGTCAATGGACACCGGATAACGTACGCTCCGGATGTTCCCGTTGATATTGATGGCGTTCAAGCGAGAGCTGGCGCATTGCGGCTTGGCCATGTCGTACGCGTGGCTCTGAATGGCTCTTTCGACAAGCCTTCGGCCAGCGCGATTCACGTGACAAGTGAAGTCATCGGCCCGATTGAGCAGATTAGTTCCAAGAATATCTCTGTACTTTCACAAATCATAGAATTCGCCCCTGGTCTGTATAAAACCAAAATTAAGCTTGGAAAGGTCGTGGCAGTTCATGGTATTCGCAGGCCGAATGGTACGATTGTGGCAACTCGAATTGAGAGGCGGCCAGCGAATTCAGAATTTGTTCTGCGTGGTGTCGCGAGAGGTCAAAAAGACCGTCTGCAGATCGGGAGCTTGCAAATCAATGTCCCTATCGCGTCTCTTGCCGATCGTAGGGTTATTGTTAATTTTGAACGGAACGCATCAGGACTGAAGGTGAAACGCGTCCGTTTGGAAGATCTGGTTCCGGGTCTTCAACGTGGCATTGTCAGCGTGGAAACTTACGGTGAGAAGGCTGGAAAAAACATCATTGCAGGTGTTGGTGTCCAGTTGCAGCCCTCACTATTCCGGGAAACTTCGCCCAGTGGTCATGGGTATGCCAATATGTACCTTGAAGCGGGTCGTCTTGTCGCTCCGCAGACTGGCGGGAACCCGGCGCCGCCAATCGGAAATCCGGGCGGCCCGCTTGGTCCACCGAATGGCGGGGATAGTCATCAAGCCCCTGCATTTGGAAACCCCGGCGGAGGTCCGCCAGGGGAAGGCCCGCCGGGAGGAGGCAAATAGTTTGGGGTGTGTCGCAAATATTTTCGGGGCGCACGATTATGGCGCCAACCTCAGACGGATTTGCCTGATGCTCCATGCGCATGGACAGGTGACGACCACACGGCTGACGACAGTGCTGAACGATATCGGTCTCGACATATCCAAGCGCCAGATGGTGCGGCCTCTGACGAACTATCTGGTTGGCTTTATCGCCGAGAATCAGGCGGTGCTGCATGCCGGTCTGGTGTCGTCGCCATACGTCACGGTCGATGACACCGGAGCCCGACATTCCTACAATAACTGTTACGCTACCCACATCGGCGGCCCGAATTTTTGGCATGTTCACCGGTTATGAGGCTCTCGACAAGCTGCTTGCGCGCCTGCTTCGAAGGAAGACTGAGCTGTTGAATGTGCTCGATCATCGCGACATTCCGCTCCACACCAACGCATCGGAAAACGACCTCCGGACACTCGTCACGAAGCGGAAAATCTCCGGTGGCATGATGAGCCGCGACGGCCGCGTCGCGTGTGACGTCATACTTGGCCTCATGAAGACCTGCCAGAAGCTCGGTCTCTCCTTTTACCGAATATCTCGGTGACCGGCTTGGTCTCGGTGGCGCTGGCCAACCGGTTCCGCCCCTGCCGACGATCATCCTGGCGCGGGCTTAAGCATCAAGAGCCGCTCCGCCGCGGCCGCACCATCATCGTTCGCCAAAGGAATAGGCACCGCCAACGAAACTGCCCCACGTACGCCGCATCGGGTCACTCATACCGATTTTCGCGCTATCTACGCCATTGATTTTATGGTAAATGTCGCGTTAACGAAAGCAATTATGGATTTTTGATTCACAAAGGGTACGGCGATTTTGGTGCATGTTTGCTCCCGATAAGTTTCAAATATCATCACTGATCCATCTATGTTAACCGCGCGGCGCGCCGGATTTTGGCGACATCCGCCTCCGCGGGGGCTTTAGGTCAGAACTCGTTCACCCTGCCCTCGCCTGCAAACCGATCTTGGCCCCGAACTCGGCCTAGCTCAATGGGCCTTGAGGGCGGGCATCTTGTCACCGAGGCGCTTGCCCATTTCGACGCCCAGAGCCTGCAGGCCGCTCATCGGGCGCACCATGACCTCGAATTCGACGATCTGCCCTGCCTCGTTGAAGCGGATGAGATCGATGCCCTTGAGCTTCTTGTCACCGATATTGGCACTGAACTCAAGGACGACGTTCAGCCCGTCGTCCGAGGCCAGTTCCCGATGATAGGTGAAATTCTCGAAGACCTGGATGACGGTTGTCAGCACGAGGATCAGGGCGGGGGCCGGACCGTAGGCGGTATGCGCCATGGGTGAGCGGAACACGGCATCCGGATGCACGATCGAGGAAAGTTCTCCCAGATCGTTCTTGTCGATCATCCGGTGCCAGCGATCGAGGGACCGCGCGACGGCGGGCTGAACGTGGCTGAGCGATTGCGACATGGTCTTCTCCTTGTTCCTGTGTTGAATTGCGGCGGACGCTGCCTCAGATGCGCGCGGCGAGCCGCGTTCCCTGGTCGATAGCCCGCTTGGCGTCGAGTTCGGCTGCGACATCGGCCCCGCCGATCAGATGCGGCTCGCGACCTGCTGCGCGCAACGCCTCCACCAGATCGCGGCGCGGCTCCTGGCCGGCGCAGATGACCACCGTATCGACGGGAAGCGTTTCGGCCTTTCCTGAAATGGTAACATGTAGGCCGAGATCGTCGATCCGGTCATAGGTAACACCGGAGACCATCGCGACGTTGCGCGCCTTGAGCGATGCGCGGTGGATCCAGCCGGTGGTCTTTCCGAGCTGGTTGCCGATCTTGGCGGATTTCCGCTGCAGCAGGTAGACCTGTCGGGTCGGCGCTTCCACATCGGGGGAACAGAGGCCACCGGCGCTGGCATAGCTCGGATCGACGCCCCATTCCTTGTAGAACTTTGCAGGTGCAACCGCTCCGCTCTCGCCCTCGTGCGTGATGTATTCGCTGACATCAAAGCCAATGCCGCCGGCACCGATGACCGCAACGCTTTTGCCCACCGGTTTCTCGTCGCGCAGCACGTCGAGATAGTTCATCACCTTTGCATGGCCGATGCCTTCGACCTCCGGGACGCGCGGCAGAATGCCCGTTGCCAGCACGATCTCATCGAAGCCACCGCTGACGAGATCGTCGGCGGAAACGGCCGCACCCAGGCGGAGCGTCACGGTGCTGAGTTCGAGCTGGCGGCGGAAATAGCGCAGCGTCTCGTGAAACTCTTCCTTGCCGGGTATTTTCTTGGCGATGTTGAGCTGTCCACCTATTTCGGCTGCGGCATCATAAAGCGTCACGGCGTGCCCGCGCACGGCAGCATTGAGCGCAAAGCTGAGACCTGCCGGCCCGGCACCGACGACGGCGATGCGCTTGAGCTCCGTAGTTGGTTCCAGCACCAGTTCGGTTTCGTGGCAAGCGCGCGGATTGACGAGGCAGGAGGTGATCTTGCCGCCGAAGGTGTGGTCGAGGCAGGCCTGGTTGCAGGCAATGCAGGTGTTGATCTCATCGGCGCGGCCCAGTCGGGCCTTGCGCACGAAATCCGCATCGGCGAGCAGCGGCCGCGCCATGGAGACCATGTCGGCATAGCCTTCGGCGAGAAGGCGTTCCGCCACCTCCGGTGTGTTGATGCGATTGGAGGTGACGAGCGGGATCTTCACCTTGCCCATCACCTCGCGCGTGACCCAGGCAAAGGCGGCGCGCGGCACTTTGGTGGCGATGGTGGGAATGCGCGCCTCATGCCAACCGATGCCAGTGTTGAGGATCGTCGCGCCGGCCGCCTCGATCGCCTGCGCGAGTTCGATCACCTCCTCCAGCGTCGAGCCACCCTCAACGAGGTCGAGCATGGACAGGCGATAGATGATGATGAAATTGGGGCCCACCCGTTCACGGGTCCGCCGCACGATCTCGACGGGAAAGCGCATGCGATTGGCATAGTCGCCGCCCCATGGATCGTCGCGGTGGTTGGTGCGCGTGGCGATGAATTCATTGATCAGATAGCCTTCCGACCCCATGATCTCGACGCCGTCATAGCCGGCATGTTGGGCAAGGGCCGCGCAGCGTGCGAAGTCCTCAATCGTCTCCTCGACCTCTTCGGCCGTCAGCGCGTGCGGGCGAAAAAGGTTGATCGGCGCCTGGATGGCGCTCGGCGCGACCAGCTCGGGCTGGTAGGCATAGCGGCCGAAATGCAGGATCTGCATGGCGATCTTGCCGCCTTCGGCATGAACCGCCTTGGTGATCACGCGGTGATCGTCGGCCTCCTTCTCGCTGACCAGCATCGCGCCGCCCTTCATGGGCCGCGCCCGCGTATTGGGGGCAATGCCGCCGGTGACGATCAGTCCGATCTCGCCGCGCGCCCGCTCGGCATAGAAGGCCGCCATGCGCTCGAAGCCATTGGGCGCCTCTTCAAGCCCCACATGCATCGAGCCCATCAGGACGCGGTTCCGGAGCGACGTGAAGCCGAGATCCAGCGGAGCATTCAGGTGCGGATAGGGAGACGTAACGGACATGGGAGCCTCTTGCAGTGCTGGAGGCAGACAGTCCGGCGGAACGGAAACGAAGGCCTCCCAAAATGTCGATGCCTGCACGCCTCCTCGCGTCCACGGCATAAAAGAATGCTAGAGGCCTATCTTAACGTCGTCAAGATACTTATCAGTGCTAGGATTGAATCTCTTTCTCATCCATCGTTGACGCAAACCATGTCCAAGACCACCGATAGAGCGCGCGACACCTATCATGTCGGCAACTTGGCTCCCCAATTGATCAGTGCGGCACGCTCCATGCTCGAGGAAGTGGGGCCTGTGAAACTCTCGCTGCGCGCGGTTGCCGAGCGCGTCGGCGTCAGCCCGACCGCTGCCTATCACCATTATGCCAACCGGGCCGAACTGATCGGTCATCTGGCCGCCCAGGGTTTCGATGAACTGGCCGTCGCGCTGGCCGCTCGCGACAGACATGGGCCAGGCGCCGAGACGCTGCGCCAATCTTCCCTCATCTATTTCCGCTTCGCCCGCACCAATCCGGCGCTCTACCAACTCATGTTCGGCCCGGAGTTTTTCACCGGCGAAATGATACCGGCGCTTCAAGCTGCACGCGAGCGCGCCTTCGGAGAACTCAGGTCCACAATGGCCGAAGTGCTCACCTGCCCCCCCGATGCGCCGGACGTGCGCCGCGCCGCACGCGCCGCCTGGTCCTTTACCCACGGCCTCGCCTCGCTCGTCATCCATGGCGTCCTTCAGGTTCCTCCGAACGTCCCTGAAGACCGCTTTCTGGAAAGCAGCCTGCAGGGACTGGAACATCTCTTCGCCGGCAAAGGCGTTGGATAGATCAGGCGCTGTTCTTGAAATCGGAATCGTCGGTGCCCGGGCCGCCCATCGACATGTCCAGCATCAAGCCTTTGACGCGCGCCTGCTGTCTTGCCACCGTCTGCCGGCATTGGAATCCTTTAGGTCAGGTTGACTGCTGCCGCGTCGTAGCGCAGATGCGTAGCGAGGCTGTCGAGAGCAAGGACATGAGATGCCAGACGCCGGCTTTGCTTCGCGATTTCAACGGGGCTGTCTGCATCGATCATGCCAACGATCCAGAGGCGGATATCCGCCGGCAGCTTACCGGTTGTCCTTCCAACGGTCTCGCCGTCTCGACAGGAAGAACGATGATGTTGACGACAGCTGCACAGGTAATGCCGAGAAGGATTTCTTCGGCATGCGCCACCGCTATGTCGAACACGCCGCTCGGGGCGAGGATCGAAGGAAGGCAATGAGAGGCGCCCTCTAACCGTTGAGCATCAAGCCGTATATGCGTGGTGTCCGGAACTCGTGACGAGAAATGTAAGCGGTTCATCTTCGTTTATATGATAAGAGATGACATGTTATCTAAGATAGTCAGCGGGCCCGCTTTACCCGATGTGCGACTGAGCTATGTCAAACGAAATAACACGTTTGACGCGGGATGGTCGCTTAATGGCGACCGAGGATTACGCCTGCGGGAACAGCATACGTCCGCATCATATTTTCGATCAGGGCCGCTCGAAGGGGGTCAGGACAAGATTTTCTCCCCCAGACACGCCCAGGTCGAACGGAAAGTGTACTTCACGCAACTTGGAGGAGTTTTCCGGGAAAGCGCAGGGATCTGAAGCCATCATGCATCTGCCGCTCGGTGCCCCTGGCGTGGATTCCCGTGAGATTGATGTGCTCCCGATTGATCGTCGCCGCAAGGGGCGCAGCCGCTCGCGGGTTTTACCGGTGGATCAGGGCAAGACCGGGGATCTTGGCGAGCAAATCCGGGTCCTTGTGGAAGATGTATTCAATGTTGTGCCGCGCGGTGCGGGCATGTTCGCGCGCGACGAACTCGGCCCGCGCGCCCTCTCTTCCGACAATGGCGTTGACGATGGCCTTGTGTTGCTCCTGCGCCGAGCGGAGCGACCTGCGAAACGCCTCGATTTCCATTCTGTTGGGGAGGAAGGCCGAGGGTGAGGCAAAGGGCAGCGCCGAGGCACGCTCGACCTCGCGTCGAATGACCTCGCTTCCGCAAAGCCCTGCCAGTTCGCGGTGAAAAGCCTCGTTGAGATCAGAGTAGGCATCGAAATCGACCTCGTCGCCCTGCCCGAAGCAGGCGTCGATCCGTTCGACAATGTCATGAAGCCGCGCCAGACCTTCCGGAGATGCGCCACGTTCGGCGGCAAGCCGTGCAGCCGTCCCCTCCATCACCCCGCGCAATTCGATGGAATCGATCACATCCGCATAGCCAAAGCGGCGCACCACGAACCCGCCATTCGGCAGGCGATCGAGCAGGCCTTCTTCCGCGAGCCGCGACAGCGCCTCGCGCACCGGGGTGCGCGAAATCTCGAGCGTTTCCGCCAATGACACCTCGAAGAGACGCATACCGCCCGGCAATTCGCCGCTGACGATCTTTTCGCGCAACTCGATCACAGCCCGGCGGCCATGGGTGGCGGCTTCGCTGACCCTCATGATGTCTGTCCCCCTTGGCGCTCCGTCATGCTTTTGTTTTGCATAATCCGGACGGAGCGCCGTTTAGCGCCTCTGCTGGCGTGTGTATAGCACCCGTGGACGCGACGCTTCAATGCGGGCGAACAGGACAGTCCCTGCACTGCGTCACTTGGCGAATACGACCGTCTTGTTCTTGTTAAGCAGAACACGATCTTCCAGATGCCAGGTCACGGCACGCGCCAGAACCCGCCGCTCGATGTCGCGCCCTTTACCGACAAGCTCGTCCGGGGTGTCGGCATGGCTGACCGCCTCGACGTCCTGGCAGATGATCGGCCCCTCGTCGAGATCGCCGGTCACATAATGCGCAGTCGCGCCGATCATCTTCACCCCGCGCGCATGGGCCTGATGGTAGGGCTTCGCACCCTTGAAGCCCGGCAGGAACGAGTGGTGGATATTGATGCACCGACCGGAAAGGAAATGCGAAAGCTCATCCGAAAGCACCTGCATATAGCGCGCCAGCACAACGAGCTCAGCCCCGCTCTCTTCAACAATTCGGCGAACCTCTGCTTCCTGCGCAGCCTTCGTATCCCTCGTGACCGGCAGATGATGATACGGAATGCCGTCCATGAGCGTCAGGTTCAGCGCTTCGCGCGGATGGTTGCCGATGATGCCCACGGCCTCCATGTTCAATTCGCCGATCCGCATCCGGTAAAGAAGATCGCCCAGGCAATGGTCGAAACGGGAAACCATCAGCAGGACCTTCCGCCGCGTTCCGGCGACGCGGAGGGTTAGATCGAGGCCGAAGCGCTCTATCTCCTGCTGTAGCCCGGCGAGGAAGCTGGCCTCCGGCTCCTTCATGGAAAAAGCAACCCGCATGAAGAACATGCCGGTTTCCGGATCATCGAATTGGTGCGCCTCGTAGATGTCACCTCCATGCGTGGCGATCCGCACAGCGACAGCGGCCACTATGCCGCTACGATTGGCGCAACGAAGGGTCAGGATATAATCGGTCATGTCTCTCCTCCCGAAGGGCGCTCCCACACCCTTCCTCCTCAATCTGGATAGCTCCACGCAGCCCATACGTACACATTACCAGGGACGCTCCTCGGAAAATTAGCGTTTATAGCGTCTTTCTCGGGCGTATTGATTGTTGTGACGATATAGATGTATACATAACAAGAGACATCGAGGAGGAGCAAGATGGCTTTTTTGAATTTCGGAAATCGTGCCGACGCCAAAGCTTCAAGGCCCGATCTCGAACCCGACACCGCCGGTTTTCTGCAGGATTGGTCGATTGAGGTCATGCCGCGCACGGCAGCCAAGATCGAGAATTTCCGTGAATTGCTGCCTCCCGGAACGCGCGTCTACATCGCCCATCTCGCCGGCACGCCTTTCGAGGACATGCTGACGACAGCGCGGCGGCTAACGGAGGAAGGGTTTGCGGTCATGCCGCATTTCCCTGCCCGCGTCATTCCTGATGTTGCGACACTTGAAAGCTGGGTGCGCCGATACAGCGACGAGGCAGGCGTTCGCGAGGCGCTGCTTCTCGGCGGCGGGCCGACAAAGCCGGAGGGGACGCTTCACAGCGCCATTCAGCTCATCGAGACCGGCCTGTTCGACCGCCATGGATACAATCGACTGCATGTGGCGGGACACCCCGAGGGCAATCGCGATATCGACGCAGATGGAACGACTGCACAGGTTGATGCAAGCCTCCTGTGGAAGCAGGATTTTTCCGAACGCACGGATGCCGAGATGGCCATCGTCACGCAGTTCGCTTTCGACGCGGCAGCCATCGCAAGCTGGGCAGAGCGCATTGCCGAACTTGGTGTCCGTCTGCCCATTCATGTTGGCATTGCCGGTCCAGCCAAGCTGCAAACCCTCATCCAGTTCGCGCTGTCCTGCGGGGTCGGGCCGTCGCTGAAAGTCCTGCAGAAACGGGCCATGGACGTGACGCGCTTGCTCGCACCCTACGAACCAACCGAGGTGATCAACGGTCTGGCGCAGTATAAGGCGGCCAACCCGGACAGCCTGATTTCGCAGGTCCACGTCTTTCCGCTCGGCGGCATCCGCACCGCGGCCGACTGGATGAATCGACAGGCGCCCGCAGAGGCGCAGGCGGCGATTGCTTGAAGGGGCGGCTGTTGCGGTAACGGCTTCGTTTGCTCAGAGCCTTCCGCCGCTTCGTGAACGTCATGTTGGCGAACTTGACAACAGTTCCAAGCGTTGGCATTTTAGACAACATGAAGGCCAAGAAGATCGCGGAGCATAAGAGCGTTCTGGCTGACGGGAGCATTATCCAATTCGTCGTCTGGAAAGTGCCAGCTCCTGTTCCACCCGCCGCACATGATTTCAAATACCGCCTTGCCTACATTCAGGATGGATTGCGTGTTGTCGGCTTCGACAATGAGCGCGGCAAGGGCGATCATATGCATCTGGATGGCAAGGAATTCCCTTACCAGTTCACGACGGTGGATCAACTGATCGAAGACTTTCTATCCGAAGTGCAAAAGCGGAGGCCGTCATGAGAGCCCTGACCATTACGACAAATCCCGACTGGAAATCCGCCCTTCGCGCCGCCGGGGCAAGGGCAGAAGCCGGCCTCAAGGCAGGCGAATATCAGGGCGAAACATTGAACTTCGAGACGCCGGGCGCATTCTTTTCCCGGCTGACCGAGCGCCGTTGGCAATTGCTCGACGCGCTTCTAGGCAACGGCACGGTCGGTGTACGGGAGCTGGCGCGAAGAGTTGGCCGGGACGTGAAGCGCGTCCATGAAGACGCCGCAGCGCTGATCGAGCTGGGGTTGATCGAGAAGGATGAACGCGGAGCGCTGCGTTGTCCGTTTGAAAGTATCCACGTGGACATGATGATGGCAGCATCCAGCAAGGTGGCTTGAGGTTGCGGCGATCACCCCACGGGAAAAACCCGACCGTCGAAAAGCTTGCGCGCCGTTCGGATCGAGCCGGCGCCCTGGACCTTGCCAGCCGCGTCAATATCCAGGAAGACATCCATCGCGCCCGTCGGATGCTCGATGAGATACTGACCACCGTTCGGCTGGACCGCGAGCGCAGCAGCGGGGCTTTGCGGCAGACGGGTCGCCGTCGCGACGGTGATCGCAGCGAAGACGCCCACCGAGGCGTGCGCGCGATGCGGAATGAAGCTGCGCGTCGAAATCGCGCCGCCCGCCCGCGGCGCAGAAACGAGGACCATCTTCGGCACCGAGGCTGACGCGACATCGCCCAGCCGCATCAAGGGTCCCGCCTGGAGGCGAATTGCCTCGATGCGGGCTTTCAGCGGGGCGTTCGCCTCCAACTCGTCACGGCTTTCCGCGCCCGTGAGGCCGAAATCGGATGCACGCAGGATCACGCAGGGCATCCCGTTATCGATCAGCGTCAGTTCAACGCCCTCAATCACGTCGACGGCGTTTCCCGTCGGCAGAAGCGCGCCACACATCGATCCGGCGATGTTGGTAAAGAGAAGGGGGACGGCGGCGTGGCTGCCGGGAACACCAGCAATCTCCGTGTCGCCCTTGTACGTCACCCGGCCGCCGGGTGTCGACACGCGCGCCACCGCCACCTCTCCGGTATTGACCATTTGGATGCGAACCTCGGTTTCCCCATCCTTCGCGGGGAGCAACCCGCGCTCTATGGCCGCCGGACCGACACCTGCGAGGATGTTGCCACAGCCCTGCGCCCCGCTGACCATCGCCTGATCGACAAAGACCTGCAGGAAGAGATAGTCGATATCGGCATCCGTGCGGTTTGACCGGGACAGGATTGCGACCTTTGACGTCAGCGGGTCGGCCCCGCCGATTCCGTCGATCTGGCGCGCATCGGGCGAGCCCATGATGGAAAGCAGCAGCCGATCGCGCTCGCCCGTATCAGACGGGAGATCTTCAGCGAGGAAGTAAGCGCCTTTCGACGTACCGCCGCGCATCCAGAGGCAGCGAATACCGTCCTCAAACATATTTCAGCCCCTTGGCCGCAAGTGCACCGCGCATATCGTACATATCGAGGCCGAGTTCGCCCGAAGCCAGCCGTTTGCGCTTCGCCTCCTCGTTTGCAAGCCGCTTTTCCGCCGCCTTGAGCACATCTCCAGCCTCTGCGCAGCGGACGACGCAGACGCCATCGTCATCGGCGACGATAACATCGCCGGCCTCGATCAGCGCCCCGGCGCAGACAATCGGCACATTGACCGAGCCCAGCGTTTCCTTGACGGTCCCCTGCGCCGAAATCGCCTTGGACCAGACCGGGAAGCCCATGGCCGTCAGGTCGCGGATATCGCGCACGCCCGCATCGATCACCAGCCCCCGGCAGCCGCGCGCCTTCGCGGATGTAGCAAGCAAATCGCCGAAATAGCCGTTGTCGCAGGGGGATGTCGGCGCAAGAACAAGCACATCGCCTGGTCGCACCTGTTCGATCGCCACATGCAACATCCAGTTATCGCCGGGTGGCGCGGAGATCGTCACGGCAGAGCCAGCCACGGATGCGCCCGCATAGATGGGACGCATGTAGCTTGCCAACATGCCCTTGCGTCCCTGCGCCTCGTGGACGGTAGCAACGCCGGCACGGGCAAGGCCTTCGATAACCGCCGGATCGGCGCGGGGAATATTCTGCACCACGACGCCCATGATCAATGTTCCTTTCGCGCAACCGGCGGCGTGCCGTGGGTGTGGAAGGTCTCGATCGTCTTTAGACCCCAGGCCTGCCCCTTCTTGCGCTCTGTTTCGGTCCAGCAGACGGGTTTCCAGTCGGGCGCCAGGATGAGGCGCGCACCGGAATTGGCAAGCTCGACCCGATTGCCGGCCGGCTCCCAGACATAGAGGAAGAACGTGCCCTGAATGGCGTGCTTGTGGGGTCCGGTCTCGATATGAACGCCATTTTCCAGGAAGATGTCGGCTGCGCGCAGAATGTCCTCACGGGTGTCCGTGGCGTAGGTCACGTGGTGGAGCCGGCCTGAGCCTCCACCATGTTCCTCGGTGCAGGCGAGATCGTAGGTCTTGTTGTTGATGGTGAACCAGCAGCCACCGATGCGCCCATTGTCGAGCTGGATATATTCGGTCACCCTCGACCCGAGACATGTGACCATGAAGTCGCGAAACTTGCTCACATCCTCAGCCAGGAGGTTGAGATGATCCAGCCTGCGCGGACTTGCGCCGCGCCCATGGTAGCGCTGCGCGAGATTCTTCAACGACGGACGCTCGCCCTCAGGGGCTTCATAACGCACCGTATCCCAGTAGATCTCGAAGACATGACCAAAGGGGTCCTCGAAGCGGAAGGCGCGGCCGTGGCCCATGTCACCCTCGATCCATCCCAGCACCTTGTAACCGCTGGCCTCGATCGCCTTCACGCGGCGCTCCAGCGCTTCCGGCGAAGATGCCCGATAGGCGATGTGGCCGACGCCCGTCGTGTGATGCCGGGTGAGCTTCAGCGTGTGGAATTCGTAGTCGTCGAATGCACGCAGATACGCGGAATTCTCGTCCTGCCCGGACACCGTCAGGCCATAGACATTCACGAAGAAGGCAAGGCTTTCCTCGAATTTGTCGGTGTACATCTCGACATGAGCGAGATGGGCGATATCAAAACAGGGTTCGGTCATAGCGTGTCCACCGTGCGCGGGAAAACGGACTGGAAGCCTTCGGCATATTGGGCGGCGCGCCCGCCCGACTGGCCGCCGGAATTGCGCTGGAAATGGTTGGCACGATTCTGCGCGACGCGGGTGTAGAACTCCCACAGATGCTCCTGACCTTCCATGCATTCGATCGCCGCGCGCTTCTTGTCCCAGACAGGCGTGATGTCGAGGAAGACATCCGGCTTCCAGCCCATCTGTTCGGTCTGGTGCGGCTCGAAGAGATAGAGCTGCGGTGCGCCCAGTACCTTTTCTCCCGGCTTGTGGCCCCAGGCCTGCGCAATCATGCGCGTTTCGAGCGCCACCTGCGTCGCATACATGTGGTCGGTATTGTAGGGATCATAATGTGAATGGCTCATCATGAAGGCTGGCTGCACCGCACGAATGACATCGACAAGGCGGAACTTGTCCTCGTCCGTCAGCCGTAGCGGATAGTCACCGAGATCGAAACAGACGAGGTCGTGAACGCCCAGCACAGCGGCCGCCTTCTCCGCCTCCGCGCGGCGCGCTGCCTTGACCCGTTCCAGCGTCATGTCCTTCTGCTTCCAGAGCTTGGCGGATTCGCCGCGCTCGCCGAAGGAGAGGCAGACGACCGTCACCTCATAGCCTTGCGCCGCATGAAGGGCGATCGCACCGCCGCAGCGCCAGACAAAATCGGCGGCGTGCGCGCTAATCACCAGCGCAGTTTTCTTCTCTGTCATCGAGTCCTCCCGGAGCACAATCTTTTGCGCCAATGTCGACCGGAATACGGCACTTGCCAATTCCGAAGTGCGTGACGGATCATAAGTTTTTGCTATAGGCTCTGGATTTGCCGTCCCTCCCGGCGCATCCTGTCAATGCGCAAGGGAGGAGAAATACGATGCAGACCAACCGTTTGAAGATCGCCGTCATCGGCTTTGGCGAGGCCGGGCGCGCCTTCGCCTCCGGATGGCTCCGGTCCGAGGCCACGACACTTGCAGCCTACGACCCGAAGGCGCGGGAGGCGGACGGGCGTGCGGCATTCGAGGCTGCGGCTGAGGCGGCGCATGTGGTGCTGACGGTATCCAATGCCGATGCAGTTGAAGGCGCCGCCGCGGTCTTCAGCCTTGTCACTGCCGATCGTGCCCATCAGGCGGCGCGAGAGACTGCCGTGAATCTTGCGCCCGGTGCGTTCTTCTTCGATTGCAATTCCTGCTCTCCGGCGACCAAGACGGCGTCTGCCAAGGTGATCGAGGACGCGGGAGGGCGATATGTCGACGTCGCCGTCATGGCTCCGGTGCATCCGAAGCGCCACGAAACGCCGATCCTGCTCAGTGGCTCGGCCGCAGAGGCCGTCCTTCCATTCCTCACCAGTCTTGGAATGCAGCCACGCATTGCCGGCGCCCGCGTCGGCGAGGCTTCCTCCATCAAGATGCTTCGTTCGGTCATGATCAAGGGGCTGGAAGCCCTGACGGCAGAGGCCATGTTGGCCGCGCGCAGGGCGGGCGTCGAGACGGCGGTCATCGCGTCGCTGCAGGCCTCCGACCCCGGAATCGATTGGGAAAAACGCAGCGCCTACAATCTTGAGCGCATGATGGTGCATGGAGAGCGCCGCGCCGCGGAGATGCGCGAAGTTGCTGCGACATTGCGCGAACTCGGCCTGCCGGATCGCATGTCATCAGCCATCGTCGACTGGCAGGCGGAGATTGCAGCCCTCAAGCTGGATGGCGGCGAGGCGTCCCTGCCCGACCGCGCCGATCGCATCCTCAATGCGTTGGG
The DNA here is from genome assembly GCA_035565055.1 of Ensifer sp. Classification (GTDB taxonomy): domain Bacteria; phylum Pseudomonadota; class Alphaproteobacteria; order Rhizobiales; family Rhizobiaceae; genus Ensifer_A. The sequence continues at coordinate 32,836 of DATMTA010000191.1, read as the reverse complement.
TCTCGCCCAGTCGGGCAGCGATGCGCTATAATCTCAGACATCTGCGTGTCTTTCTGGCTGTTGCCGAGACGGGCTCCGTGACACGGGCCGCCGAGACAGCGCGGGTGTCTCAGCCAGCGGTCACGCAGAGCATCGCCAAACTTGAGACGACGCTCGGGATCGCGCTCTTCAACCGTTCGCCCCACGGTCACTTCCTGACGCCGGCGGGCGAGATATTCCAGCTTCGGGTGCAGCGCGCCCTGACTCTCATGGACCGCGCACTCGCGGACATCGCACCGCGGCTGCTGCTCACGGTGACTGCCGCCCAGATCGAGGCGTTGATCGCCGTCAGCGACGCGGAGAATTTCACGCTGGCGGCGCGCCGCCTCGGGCTGGCGCAACCGACCGTGCACCGTGCAGTCGCACAGCTGGAAAAGGAGGCCGGGCGCGCACTTTTCGAGCGGACAGCGCGCGGAACGATCGCCACGCGGCTCGGCCAGAGCCTCGCACGGGCAGGCCGCCTCGCCTTCAGCGAGTTATCCCAGGCCGAGGCCGAACTCGCCGACCTGCGAGCAGAAGGAGGGAACAAGATCGTTATCGGCGCCATGCCGCTCTCGCGCTCGCACCTTCTGCCGACGGCGATCGTCAAATTTCAACAGCAGAGACCGACACAGACAATCCTGGTGACGGAAGGTCCTTATTCCGAATTGCTGGCGGGGCTCAGACGCGGCGATATCGATTTCCTGATAGGCGCACTTCGACACCCGACACCGATCGACGATATCCAGCAGATCGAACTGTTCCATGACACGGCCGTCATGATCGCTCGCCCGGATCATCCCATTTTTGATGGCTCCCCAGCCGATCTGGCGAGGTTGGCGCACTATCCCTGGATTGTCAGCGCCCCTTCCACCCCTATACGCGAGCATTTCGACCGGATCTTTCAGGAGCAAGGTCTCTCCCCAAGGCAACTGGTGGAATCGGGCTCGCTGATCCTCATGCGTGAAATTCTGAACCAGACAGACTATCTCGGCTTTGCTTCCGGCGGACAGGTCCGCGCAGAAATCGCCAGAGGTCTGGTCCGGAACATTGATTTCGACCTTAGCGCAACCCGCCGACCCATCGGCTTGACCACCAGGAGCGACTGGCTGCCGACCGCCGCCCAGCAGCACTTCATCCGCATGATCCGAAGTTTGACCTAGCGCCCCACAGCTGGTGTCGACAGAAAACATACTGTTTGCACCAACCATGGCATTTGCTAATCCTTGAGAGAGCAAAGGCACCGGGCGAATGGACAAGGGCAACGGCGTGGAAGAAGCAGAAAAGGTAACGCATCGGCGCGGCTACGGCGTATCCACGGTCTATGAAACGCTGCGAAACGAGATCATCGATTTGAAGCTGGCACCAGGAAGCCCGATCGACGAGCAGCAACTGTCCGACCGCTTTTCGCTGTCGCGCACGCCGATCCGCGAGGCGCTTGTTCGTCTGTCTGCGGACGGCCTGATCACGACCCTGACCAACCGCGCCACAATCGTTTCCAACATAGACTTTCTCGGCCTTTCCGAATTTTTCGATGCACTGACGCTCATGTACCGGGTCACCACTCGTCTGGCCGCCATGAACCGCACACTTGAGGACATTTCCCGTATCCGGGATCTTCAGAAAGATTTCGCGCTGGCCGTCGCCGAGCGCGACGTGCTGGGCATGATCACGACCAATCGCGATTTCCACGTCGCCATCGCGCTTGCGGGAAAGAACCGCTATTACGTCGATCTTTTCACCCGGCTTCTCGACGAAGGACGCCGCATCCTTCGGCTCTATTACTCCTCTTTCAACGATGTTCTGCCGCGCCAGTATGTCAGCGAACATGAAGATATAATCCAGGCCGTCATCAACCGTGACGCCGATGCGGCGGATCGTCTGGCGAAAGCCCATGCCGACCAGATCGTCCGGCAGATCCGCTCCTATATCGCAAGCGATGGACGCCAGAGCGCGGACCTCAAGATCTGATCCAAAAACCCTGAATTCGGCACTCCAGGGAAGGCTCCGGAGGAGCTTTTCAGATCAGCCATTGTGCGCGGAAGAGCTTTGTATTTTATTTGTCGACAAAGTCCTGTTGACCTGATACAGAGAGAATAACACGACAGATCGACCCGAAACCGACCTGCGCAATCCAGATGGAGCCGACATGACTGAATCCGTATTCAAGGGCTGTATCCCGGCCCTGATGACCCCCTGCAATCCCGACCGCACGCCCAATTTCGACGCGCTCGTCCGCAAGGGTCGTGAGCTCATCGATCTCGGCATGTCCGCCGTCGTCTATTGCGGCTCCATGGGAGACTGGCCGCTGCTGACAGATGCAGAGCGCCAGGAGGGCGTGCGACGTCTGGCAGAAGCCGGCATTCCGGTGATTGTCGGGACGGGTGCGGTGAACACCAAGACGGCGGCAGCCCACGCCGCCCATGCCGCCGCCGTGGGCGCCGTCGGGCTTATGGTCATCCCGCGCGTGCTTTCGCGCGGCACATCGGTGAGCGCGCAGAAGCACCATTTCTCGGCTGTTCTCGAAGCCGCCAACGGTCTTCCGGCGGTCATCTACAACAGCCCCTATTATGGATTTGCCACCCGCGCCGATCTCTTCTTCGAACTGCGGGCAAAATATTCGAACCTCATCGGCTTCAAGGAATTCGGCGGCAAAGCCGACATGACCTATGCGGCCGAGCATATTACCTCAGGAGATGACAGCCTTACCCTTATGGTCGGCGTCGACACCGGCGTTTATCATGGCTTCGTCAATTGCGGCGCGGGCGGCGCAATCACCGGGGTCGGCAATGCTCTTCCGAAGGAGGTGCTGCACCTGATCGCGCTATGTGAAAAGGCTGCGGAGGGCGATGCGACGGCCCGCACCGAAGCTCGGGAGCTGGAAGAGGCGCTGATGGTGCTCTCATCCTATGACGAGGGCGCTGATCTGGTCCTGCACTACAAGTATCTCATGGTGCTGAACGGCGAGCCCGAATACGAACTCCACTTCAACGAGACGGACAAACTGAGCGCCTCGCAGCAGCGGCAGATCGAGAACCAGTACAAGCTGTTCAAGTCTTGGTACCAGAACCGCTACGGCGCGTGACGCCATCTCGGCTGCCGTGATCTCCCTCGGCGCCAATAGCCCAAATTGCGGGTTCGACAAAAAACGCTGCCGCGGCTCGCGGCGGCGTTGCTGTATGTGGATACCGGTTTCTTGATAGATGGGGGCGAGAGCAGACTGACGCAGGCTCTCCTCGTCGGGAACAATTGAACGTACGGGGTGTTTTACCGGCAACCATTCGGGAGCACTTCATGAGTAGCCGGCTATTATGGGCCGCGGTCGCCGTCATCCTGATCGCCGCCGCCATCATCTATTTCAAAACCAGTGCGACGACGGACCAACCCGCCAATGAGCGGCCGACGCCACATGCAATCAATCAATAATAGGGGCCGACCATGATTCTGCTCGTCACCTCGCTCATCCTTGCCATTATCGGACTTGTCATTGGTGGAGGCGGCATCTGGCTTCTGCTCCTGGGCGGCAGCTGGTTCTATGCCTTTGCCGGCCTCATGTTCCTGCTGACAGCGTTTTTCCTGTGGCGGCGCAACGCCCTGTCGCTCTGGCTCTACGCCGCGTTCGTCCTCGTCGCCCTGGTCTGGGCGATCTCGGAAGTCGGGTTTGATTGGTGGGCGCTGATGCCGCGCGGCGGCATCATCATTCTGCTCGGCCTTTGGCTGGCCATGCCGTGGATCGTCCGTCCGTTGCGCGCCCGGAGCGCTGAGGGCCGCGGAGGCGTTTATGCCGGTCCGCTTCTGGCTACGCTTGCCATCGCCATCATTGTCGCCGTCGCTTCGATGTTCAATGATCCGCATAATATCGCCGGTAACTTGCAGACGGACGTCGTGTCGCCGGACCCCAACCTCGGGGACAAGTCCGCGGCAGGAGACTGGACCGATTACGGGCGAACGCAATTTGGCCAGCGCTATTCTCCGCTCCAGCAGATCAACACGTCCAATGTCGGCACGCTGAAAGAGGCCTGGCGCTTCCAGACCGGTGACATGAAGGGTCCCGACGATGTCGGCGAAACGACCTATGAAGTCACGCCTCTCAAGGTCGAGAACACGCTTTACCTCTGCACGCCGCATAACCATGCCATTGCACTCGATGCCACGACCGGCAAGGAAAAATGGAGCTTCGATCCCAAGGTCGGTCTCAACGGTGACCGACAGCACCAGACCTGCCGTGGCGTGAGCTACTATCGAGACGCCGCAGCCGCGAACAATGCGCCTTGCTCACAGCGTGTCTATCTCCCGACCTCGGATGCACGCCTGATCGCGCTGGACGCTTCGAACGGCCAAGTCTGCAAATCATTCGGGATCAACGGCGAACTGCATCTGGAGCAGGGCATGAAATATGACCCCGCCGGCTACTATTATTCGACCTCCCCTCCGCTGATCGTGAACAACGAGATCATCATCGGCGGTGCCGTCAACGACAATTATTCCACCACCGAACAATCGGGTGTCATTCGCGCCTTCGACGTCGCGACGGGCAAGTTGATCTGGAACTGGGATTCCGGCAACCCGGACCAGACCGCTCCGCTACCGGCAGGACAAACCTACACCACGAATTCGCCGAACAGCTGGTCAGTCCTCAGTGCCGACCCGGCATTGGGCCTCGTCTACATACCGCTCGGGAACAAGGTTCCTGACCAGCTCGGCATGGGCCGAAGCGAGAGCGTCGAGAAGTACTCATCGTCGGTCGTCGCATTGGACATCAACACCGGCGCGGTGCGCTGGGTCCGCCAGACGGTCCATCATGACCTCTGGGACATGGACGTACCCGCGCAGCCGGCCCTCCTGGATCTGACGGCCAAGGATGGAAGCATCGTTCCGGCGCTGGTCGCCCCCACGAAACAGGGCGACATCTATGTTCTTGATCGCCGCACGGGTGAACCAATCCTGCCGGTTAAGGAAGTGCCCGCGCCAGGGGGAACCATACCGGAAGATCATGCTGCCCCCACGCAGCCGGTCTCGGCGCTCTCCTTCAATCCGCCGCCGCTCAAGGAGCGCGACATGTGGGGCTTGACGATCTTCGACCAGCTGGCCTGCCGGATCGAGTTCCATCAATACCGGTATGAGGGGCGCTACACACCGCCATCTCTCAACGGCACGATCGTCTATCCCGGCAATTTCGGCACCTTCAATTGGGGGAGCATCGCGGTAGACCCGCAGCGCCAGGTCATGTTCGGAATGCCGACCTATCTTGCCTTCATTTCACAGCTCGTTCCGCGCGCGGAGGTTCCGCCGAAGGGACAGGTTAAAGGAAGCGAGCAGGGTCTGAACCGCAACGAAGGGGCTCCCTACGCCGTGATCCTCAAGCCCTTCCTCGGTCCTCTGCAGGTGCCTTGCCAGGCTCCGCCATGGGGATACGTCGCTGGTGCCGACCTGCGAACCGGCCAGATCGCCTACAAGCACAAGAACGGCACGGTCTACGACATGACACCGCTGCCCCTGCCCTTCAAGCTTGGCGTGCCCGGCATCGGCGGACCGATCATCACCCAAGGGGGCGTCGCTTTCCTGGCAGCAGCCGTGGACGATTACTTCCGCGCCTATGACCTGACGACAGGCAAGCAGTTGTGGGAGGCGCGCCTTCCGGCAGGCGGGCAGGCTACGCCGATGACCTACACCGGCAACGACAACAAGCAATATGTCGTGCTTGTCGCCGGCGGCCACGGATCGATTGGCACAAAGGCAGGCGACTATGTCATCGCCTACCGCCTGCCATAAGAACCACATCCTTGAGGGGCGGCGGTTTTCACCGCCGCCGACAAGTCCATTAGAAACGGTGGATCTTGAGCCCGAGAAACTTCTCGGTCACCACCACCACCACAAGTGTCAGGAACACCGAAAGCGATGACACCGCCGCTGCTTCCGGTGTGAAATTCGTCCTAAGGTAATCATAAAGCTGCAGAGGCAGCGTCGACATGCCCACGCTCTTCAGCATGAAGGAAATGGTGAAGACGTCGAAGGAGATAATGAAGGCGAAGAGCGCGCCTCCGATGACCCCGGGCTTGATCAGCGGCAACATGATGCGCCTGAAGCGGGTGAACGGGCCAGCGCCGAGGCTGCGCGCGGCCATTGTCCAGGACACATCATAGGTTTCGAGCGATGCGGAAACGTTGATGAAGACGAAGGGCAGCGTGATCAGGACGTGGCCGATGATCATCGGCAGCACCGTCTGAGTGCCGATGCCGATCGTGTACACGAAGAAAAGCAGGGCAATGGCGGTCAGCACTTCCGGCAGTAGCAATGGCGCCATCATCGCGACGCGGACCGTCTCCTTGAGCTTTCCGGCAAACTGTACGTGGTAGATGGCAGCCATCGTCCCGATGATGCAGGAAATGACCGTGGTCACTCCGGCAATCCAGAACGACGTCTTGATGGCGCGCCAGAACACCTCGTTGTGGAAGAACACGACATACCAGCGGAAAGACAGCCCTTGCGGCGGAAAGGTCAGGAAAGCACCTGCATTGAAAGAGGCAAGAACGACCACGACGATCGGCGCGAGCAGGAAGATGTAGATCAGAAGACAGAAGATCGTGAAGAATGTTTTCGACATGGCTCAGGCAACCTTCCATTTCATGCGGGTCAACCGGGCGAAGATCACGACAATGACCGCGCCGGTGACGGCAAGCATGAGCGCCAGCGCGGACCCGAATGGCCATTGGAACGTGTCGACCAGCGTATCCACGACGGTAACCGCCATCGTCTTGACCTTCGATCCTCCGATCAGCGCCGGCGTCACATAGGCCGAGAGTGATAGCACGAAGGTCAGGATGCAGCCGGCCTGGATGCCCGGCATGGAGAGCGGCAGGATGATCCTGCGGATGATCGTGGCACGCGAGGCACCGAGCGACCGGGCCGCCGACTCCAGTGACGGATCGATGCCCTGGATCGCGCTCATGATCGGTAGGATCATGAAGGGCAGGAAGACGTGCGAGAGCGCGATGACAATGCCGAGCGTGTTGTACATCAGCCCCACGGGCCGGTCGACGAGACCCATCGAAATGAGCGTCCGATTGATCATGCCGTTATTGCCGAGAATGATCGTCCAGCCGTAACTGCGGATAACGATGCCGACGAGCAGAGGTGAGAGCACGATGCCATATGCGATCCCGCGCCAGCGCGAATTGCCGCGGGCCAGCTGCCAGGCGACGGGAAAGCCCAGCAGAAGGCAGACCAGCGTGCAGACGGCCCCGATCATCAGCGTGTTGAACGTCTGCACGAGGAAGAAACTGTCCGAGAAGAAATGCAGATAATTGCCGGTCGTGAAGCCGGGCGCATAGGGCGTCCCATCTCCGGGAACCCGGAAACTCATGACGACGATGGTCAGATAGGGCAGGACGAGGAAGAAGAAGATCAGCAGGCCCGCCGGCGCGATCAACAGCAGCGATGCCCGCTTTTTCGTGGCCCGCGCATTCATGCGTTGATCTCCAGCGGCCACCAGCGGTCTGCTGAAACGCTCAAACCGACCGCGTCGCCATCGGCGAAACGCTGCCTCGGGAAGGTCTGGACATCGATCAGCGTTCCATCGGCAAGCCGCACCCGGTAGTCCATCAGACTGCCCGAATAGTAGCTGGAGACGATGGTCGCCGGCCGTCCCTCGCCCAGAGCCACCAGATCGATGGCTTCAGGCCGCACCGCAACGGTGACCGAACGGCCGGGCGCCGCGCCCGCGATCGCCTTGACCCTGATCGGGCCAAACGGACCCGACAAATCCATGCTGCCGTCTGCAGACACGGCATCCACGGTCATGCGCATGAGGTTCACCTGGCCGACGAACTTAGCCACCTCGACGCTCGCGGGCTGATCGTAAATCTCGGCAGGCGTTCCCATCTGCGCGATCTTGCCGCCGAACATGACGACGACACGGTCGGACATGGTCATGGCCTCGGCCTGATCGTGCGTCACATAGACTGTTGTAATGCCCACGCGGCGCTGGATTTCGCGGATGAAGACACGCATCTCTTCCCGCAGCTTCGCGTCGAGATTGGCGAGCGGTTCATCGAGAAGCAGGATTTTAGGCTCAATCACCAGGGCACGGGCGAGCGCCACGCGTTGCTGCTGACCGCCCGAAAGCTGAATGGGGTACCGCTCCGCATGGGAAGACAGCTGCACCATCTCGAGCACCTTGGCGATACGCGACTGGATCTCGGCCTTCGGCAGCTTGCGCATCTCCAGCCCGAAGGCGAGATTGCCGGCAACCGTCATATGCGGAAAAAGGGCATAGTTCTGGAAGACCATGCCGATGTCGCGCTTTTCGGCGGGAACCTGCATGACATCGCTGCCGTCAAAGCGGATGGCGCCGCTGGTCGCCTGCTCGAACCCGGCGATCATCTTCAGCGTCGTCGTCTTGCCGCAGCCCGAAGGCCCGAGAAGGGAGATGAATTCGCCATTCCGGATTCGAAGCGAGATGCCGTCCACGGCGAGATGAACGCCGTAGTCCATGGTCAGCCTTTCGATGCTAACCTCTGTCATGATCGGTACTTCCCTGTTTCTGCATGAAATGTGGAGACCGGCCAGTCACCGAACTGGCCGAGCCTGTGCGCCAGCGTCGCGACGCGCATCACTTCACGGTCTTCGCCCAGACCTCGGCCAGCGCGCCCTGCTTGCTGTTCATGAAGTCCCAATCCCAGGTCAGGATCTTGTCCATCTGCGCGCCGGAAATCGGAACATCGGCCTTCAGGTCATCGGGAACGACAACCTTGGCATTGGTCGGCGAGACAAAGAACTGGCGCATGAGCAGCCCCTGCGTTTCCGGTTCCAGCAGCCAGTTGACATACTGATAGGCGAGGTCTTTTTCAGGACCGTGAGCGAGAACATTGAGCGTCTGATCGAACATCAGCATACCCTCTTCCGGCACGATGACCTCGATCGGCAGGCCCTGCTTCTTCAGGCGGGCAACTTCGCCGAAGTCGAAGGGCGCAGCAATGAATTCACCGGCCGCGATGCCCGTCGACAGGTTGAAGTCGGCCTGGATGACCGGACCCAGCTTTTCCAGCGCCTTGAAACCGGCATCGACGTCATACTGGTCCTTGCCGAAGATCTTGGAGAACAGCATCAGCTCCATCTTGCCCGCCGTGTTGGCAAAATTGTAAAGGCCGATCCGCCCCTTGAATTCCGGATTCGTCCAGAGGTCTTTCCAGGCCTTGGGCGGCGTCTTCACGAGGTCGGTGCGATAGGCAAGGCCGATCGGCGAGACCATGGCGACCGCGCCCCAGCCATCCGTCTTCTTGGCGAGCGGATAAAGGTCGGCATAGTTCGGCACCTTCGTGAGATCGAGCTTCTCGAAAAAGCCCTCCTTGCGCAGGCTGTTGGCGAAGGCCTCGTTGGTCATGATGAAGGAATAAGGCGGCTTGGCGACGCCCGCGGCGCGCAGATTGGCGCTCCAGGCACGGCCGTTGCCCGTATCCAGCGTCACATTGGCGCCGGTCTTGGCAGAAAAAGCCGGCGCCAGCGTCGTACGCCAGAACTGCTCCCAGACCCCGCCCAGCGTCGGCACGATGAGGGTCTTGCCGTCCGCTCGAACGCGGCTGCCGAACATGGCGGCGGCAGAAAAGCCGGCCATCGCACCTAATGTTTGTCGTCTCGTCATATTGATCATGTCTGTTCCCCTTTTTGGATCTTGTCTGGGCATGTTCGTTGCGAGGTTCGAGGCGCTTATTTTGTCGAGAAGGCCTGCCTCGTTTTCAGGGCGATGTAGTCGCCGAAACTGATCGGATCGTATTTCGCGGTCTTGCCGCCGCGCGTGAAAGGCTCGAGGCATGAAATCATCGCCTCGGCGTTGGGATTGAGAAAGAACGGGATGGACTGACGACGGGCGCTTCCCTTGCGTTCGCTCGGCGGGTTGGCGACGCGATGCGGCGTCGACACCCATTCGTCATTGGTCCAGCGCATGAAGGCATCGCCGATATTGACCACATAGGCACCCTCGATGCTCGGCGCATCCAGCCATTCGCCCTGCCGTGTCTGCACCTGGAGCCCGCCGGGCGAGGCCTCAGAACGCAGAATGGTCATGAAGCCGTAATCGGTGTGGACGCCGGCGCGCATCTGCCCCGGCAGCGGGGATTCTTGCTGTTCGGGATAGTTGATCACGCGAAGCGCCGACAGATGCCCCTCGAAGGCCGGCTCGAAATAGGCCTCCGGGAGGCCGATCGCCGCACAGAAGACGCGGCGCAGATGAAAGGCCAGCCGTTCCATCTCGCCGAAATAGGTTTCAAAGGCCGCCTGCAAGCCGCCCGGCTTCGCCGGCCATGCGCCACCCTTCAGCCGCGGACCGAAATTCAGGCTCTCCTTGTAGTCCCCCGGCGTTTTCAGGCCGAGCGTCGCCGCCAGTGCCTCTTCCGCAATTGGCGAAAAGGCAACGCCACCCTCGACATCCGTTGCGCGGCCCTGCGTAACCTTCCAGTCTTGCGGCTCATCGAAAAAGGCGCGGGATAGATTGTAGATCCGCGTTGTTGCCTCGACGGAGACGCCATGGCCCGTAACAAGGAAGAACCCGAGATCGCGCGCAGCCTTCTCCATGTCGGCCACCACCGCGGACGCTCCCGAGCCGCCCGCGATGAATGGGCCGATATCGATAGCGGGTATGGTCTGATCGGGGATCACGGCACGCGACTCCTTTCATGGAGAACGGCTATTCGCTAGAACTCTCAGGCTTACGCAACAGATGTTGACAACAACAGTTGATCTTGTCAACATCTGTTGTATTAATCGATATGAGGATCAAATCGGGCACCCATGGATGATCTTGGCGAACAGGAGCGCGCGGTTCTGGAACTGGTCAAAGCCAATCCCTTTGCCGGTCAGCAGGACATTGCGGGTGTGCTGGGGCTCGCCCGCTCCACGGTAGCAGCCCATATCGTGCAGCTCATGCAGAAGGGCTACATTCTGGGGCGCGGTTATGTCCTGCCAGCGTCCAGGCGGATTGCGTGCCTCGGCGGCGCCGCGCTCGATCGCAAATATCGGGCGCTGGCCCCCCTGGTCGAAGACACGTCCAACCTCGTTCGAGGCTCGATGTCCAGCGGCGGCGTCGGCCGCAATGTCGCGGAAAATCTCGCCCGTCTCGGCGAGGAGGTCAGCCTTCTCTCGGTTTTCGGCAATGACGAGGCGGGACGCTATCTGCTGACGCATCTGCGCGAACTGGGGATCGACACAAGTCAGGTGGTGATCAGCGAGACCGGCCGCACGGCGGAGTATATCGCCATCCTGGAAAGTTCCGGCGCCCTGCGGCACGGCCTGTCCGACATGGCCATCTTTGACGAGTTCACGCCCGCCGTGGTGGAGAAGGCTTGGCCGCATGTTGGTTCGGCCAGCTGGATCTTCGCCGACTGCAACCTGCCGGCGGAAGCGGTTTCCACGCTGATCCGGCGTAAGCAGGGTTCGCGGGCGAAGCTCGCCGTCGATGCGGTATCGACAGCAAAGGTCGAACGGCTGCCCAAGGACCTTACCGGCATCGATCTTGTCTTCATGAACATCGCCGAGGCGCTTGCGTTTCTCGGCGACACGCGCAATCCCGCCTCCGCCTCGCTGGACGATGCCCGCAACGCCGCGCGGATGCTGCAATCGGCGGGTGCTGCCGAGGCCATCGTCAACCTCGGAGCCGAAGGAACGGCCGTCTGCGCAGCGGATGGCTACGCGATTTTCCCGGCGGCCAAGGCCAATCCGATCGACATGACCGGCGCTGGCGATGCCATGGTCGCCGCCACACTCCATCGCCTCAACCAGGGCGACAGCCTGATCGAGGCCGCGCACCAGGGGTCCCTGGCCGGCTCCCTCACCACCGAATGCCCCGCGACCGTCCACCCTGCCCTGTCCGCAGCTTTTCTGGAAGCCAACAGGATCCGGATGGACGCCTAGTTCCGGGGCATGAACATTGACGAAAGGACTGCCAACATGAGCGCCACACCGACCTTCGAGACCATCCTTTATGAAAAGGACGCGACAGACAAATTCGCCACGATCACGCTGAACCGCCCCGAAAAGCTGAATGCGATGAACAAGACCGCGATCCGCGAAATCGACGCGGCGGTCGCGCTGGCGGTTGCCGATCCGGACGTCAATGCGCTGGTGATCACCGGCGCAGGCCGCGCCTTCTCGGCGGGCTACGACCTGCAGGGCGCCGACTATGACGTCGATATCGAAGACTGGCATGCCGACATGGGCGAGAATACGCAGGCCCTGCTCAATATCTGGAAGGCGCCGATCCCCGTCATCGCCTCGATCAACGGCTATGCGCTGGCCGGGGCGCTGGAACTGATGATGGCCTGCGATCTGGCGATCGCCGCCGACAATGCCAAGTTCGGCGAACCCGAAGTCCGGCACAATTCCGGCCCGCCTTCGCTGTTCATGCCCTGGGTGATCGCCTCGCGCGACGTCCGCTGGCTGATGTACACAGGCGATCTGGTGGATGCGCAGGAAGCGCTCGCGATGCGGCTCGTCAACAAGGTGGTTCCGGCGGCCGATCTGCGCGAGGCGACCGACAAGCTGGCCCGCAAGCTCGCCCGGATGCCGGTTCCGGCCATCAAATATGCCAAGGCCTCGATCAACAACCAGCAGATCGCCGCAGGCCTCATGACCTCGATGGATTACAATGTCCATGCGATTGCGGCGCTGCATGTCAGCCGCCGTGGCCGCGACTGGATGGCCAATCTGGCGAAGATGTCGCTGAAGGAATATCTCGAAGTGCGCGATGCCCCCTTCAAGGGGCTGGACTGACGGGACCGGCCTCGGCAAAGGCCGGGGCCATTTCTTCGAAGGAGCGGCAGTGGGTCGCATGTTTTGCCGCTCCCTGATCCTCAGCCTCTGGCGCTCTTCGGTTGCGCCGGGGCGGCAGCCCCTGCAAGGCTTGCCAGGCGTTCCGTGAGCAGATCGAAGAACGCCTGGTCATCGACGTCCCGGATGAAGAAGGCATTGTGCGGCCGGCCGCTCACGCCCCACCAGTCGACCACGGTCATCCCCTTGGTGAGTTCGGATTCCGTCTCGATTTCCACATTGCAGTTCCGTCCACCATAAATTTCCGGGCGAAGCAGATAGGCGATCACGTTCGGATCGTGCAGCGGGCCGCCCTCAATCCCGTATTTTGCCTCGTCAAAGCGTTCGAAATAGTCGAGCCAGCCGGCAGCGACCTCGCCGAAACGGCCACCTAACCCACGAATTCGGTCTACCCTTGCGCGCGTCGTCCGCACCTTGTGCGTGACATCGAGCGGCAGCATGACGATCGGGACACTGGAGGCGAAAACGACGGTGGCGGCCTGTGGATCGACGAAGATGTTGAATTCGGCGGCGGGCGTGATGTTGCCGCCCTCGAAGAGGCCGCCCCCCATGAGGACGATGCGGCGGATGCGGCCTGCAATCTCCGGCGCCTTGGAAAGCGCAGTCCCGATATTGGTGAGCGGCCCGAGCGGGCAGAGCGTGACGCTGCCTTCCGGCTCGCTCTTCAGCGTCTCGATGATGAAATCGACGGCGTGCTGATCCTGCAGCGGCATGGACGGCTCGGGCAAGTCCGCGCCGTCAAGACCGGTTGCCCCATGCACATGCTCCGCCGTCACGAGAGGCCCGGTCATCGGCTTTGCGCAGCCCGCATAGACGGGCACATCGGGCCGGCCGGCAAACTCGAGAATCTGTCGCGCGTTGCGCTCGGTCAGCTTGAGCGGCACGTTGCCCGCAACGGCCGTCACGCCCAGAAGGTCGATCTCGGGGCTTGCCAGCGCGAGCAGGATGGCGAAGGCGTCGTCCTGTCCCGGGTCGGTGTCGATGATGATCTTTTCAACCATGGGCGCGCGCTCCGGGGGTGACGGGTGTTGACCCGGCTGCGCCTTGCCGCCAGGTGGTGAGCAGGGCTTTCTTCTTTGTTTCAAACTTGGCCGCCGCCTCCAGCTTGACGGGTCCGAAACCGCGAACCATGTCGGGCAGGCCGGCAATCTCGGTGGCAAGCGCAAGCGTTTCAGGCGTCAGGCTCTTGGCCAGCTCGTCCACGGTCGCCGCAAAGTCTTCGATGAGACGGCGTTCCATCCGCCGCTCCTCGGTCTTGCCGAAAATGTCGAAGGCGGTGCCACGCAGTCCCTTGAAGCGCGCGAGCAGACCCAGCGCCGTCCGCATCCACGGACCGAAGGCTATTTTCGCCGGCCGGCCGGTGCGGGCATCGATCTTGCGGGACAGAAGCGGCGGGGCGAGGTGATGGCGGATGGTGAAATCGCCTTCGAATTGCGCGGCGATCGCCTTTGCAAATGAAGGATCGTGATGAAGCCGCGCAACCTCGTATTCATCCTTGTAGGCCATCAGCTTGAAGGCATTGCGCGCAACAGCCTCCGCAAAGCTTCCGGAACCGCCGACCATGGCTTCCGCCTTGCGGGCAAGATCGACAAGCATCCGATAGCGGTTTGCATAAGCCTCGTTCTGGTAGTCGACAAGGAAGGCCGCGCGGCGCGACACGAGCTCATCCAGCGTTTCAACCTTCGGCTCTTCCTGTTTCAGTCCAGCCGCTGCGATGACCGCCTCCGGCTCGACAGCCAGTCGCCGCCCCCAATGGAAGGCGGAACGGTTCATCGCAACACCTGTGCCGTTCAGCGCAATGGCGCGTTCGATGGCATCGAGACTGATCGGCACCAGCCCCTGCTGCCAGGCGCTGCCGAGCAGAACCATGTTCGCCGCAATCGCATCGCCCAGAAGCGAGGTGCCGACGTCGGTCGCGGGAATGAGCGTCAGCGCGTTTTCCGCCGCAGCCTTTCTCAGCGACCGCAAGGTCGACTGCTGCTTGAGGTCAATCGTGGTGTTCTGCACGAAGGAGGCCGTCGGCGCAAAGTGGTCATCGATGACGGCGCGCGTGCGCGTCTTGCCGAATGTCGGCAAGGCCGTCCGACCGGCCGCGACCACCACATCGAAGCCGAGAACGAGATCGCTTTCGCCGGGGCCGATCCGCACTGTGTTGATTGCCGCCGGATCAGCCGCGATCCTCAGATGCGAGACGACGGCTCCGTTCTTCTGCGCGAGGCCCGTCTGGTCCAGTGTCTGTACCGCAAGCCCGTCGATATGCGCCGCCATGGACAGGATCGCGCTGACGGTGATGACGCCCGTTCCACCGATCCCGGCCAGAAGAATATTGTAGGGTCTTGACAGGTCGCCCTGTATCTCAGGCAGCTGCAATGAGCTTGCATCGAAGCTTGCGCTTTGCGCGACCGGCTTGCGCAGCTTGCCGCCTTCCACGGTCACGAAGCTCGGGCAGAAGCCCTTGATGCAGGAAAGGTCCGTGTTGCAGCTCGACTGGTTGATCTTGCGCTTGCGACCGAATTCGGTCTCCTTCGGCTCGATCGAGATGCAGTTGGACACGGCAGAACAGTCGCCGCAGCCCTCGCAGACCAGCTCGTTGATGAAGGCGCGCTTGTCGGAAACGGGGAAAGCGCCGCGCTTCCGCCGCCGGCGCTTTTCCGCCGCGCAAACCTGATCGTAGACAAGCGCAGTCACGCCCTCCACCTCGCGCAGGTCGCGCTGCACGGCATCAAGTTCGTCGCGGGGATGGATGGAGACATTCGCCGGTAGGCGGCCGACCCAGCGCTCCGGCTGTTCGGCGACGACAACGACCTTGGCCGCGCCTTCCGCCAGCATCTGCCCGACGACACCGGGCACGCTCAACTCGCCATCGTGTCGCTGACCACCCGTCATAGCGACGGCGTCGTTGAAAAGGATCTTGTAGGTGGCGTTGACCTTGGCCGCGATGGCAGCACGAATCGCCAGAAGGCCGGAATGGAAATAGGTGCCGTCGCCCATATTGACGAAGATGTGCTTCTCGTCGGTGAAGGGAGAAAGCCCGATCCATGCGCCGCCCTCGCCGCCCATCTGCGTAAAGGTGCTGGTTTTCCTGTCCTCGACACCGATGATCATCATGTGACAGCCGATACCGGTCGTCGCCCGGCTGCCATCAGGAATGCGGGTCGAGATACTGTGCGGACAGCCGGAACAGAAATAGGGCTCGCGCTTCAGCGCAACCGGCTCTTCCGGCAAAGCCCGATTAAAGGCTTCGACCTTGGCGGAGGCTGCTGCCAGGGCCCCCTCGACGCCAACCCGCGAAAGAATGGCACGCGCGACAGCGAGGGTCGAAATCTCGCCCGAGGCCGGCAGCAGCAATTGGCCATCCGGCGCGACCTTGCCGAACACGCGCGGCCTGCGATCGGCCGGGCTGTTGAAGAGCAGCGACTTCAACTGCTCCTCGATGATCGGGCGCTTTTCCTCGACAATCAGGATTTCTTCAAAACTCTCTGCAAAGGCGGTGATGCCCTCCGGCTCAAGCGGCCAGACGAGGCCGACCTTGTAGAGACCGATGCCCAAGCCAATTAGGTCTCTCTCGCCCAGCTCCATCAGAGACAGTGCGCCGAGCAGATCGAGCCAGGCCTTGCCGCTTGCCACGATACCCAGCCGGCCGCGGCCGCGAGCACCCCCGGGCGCTCCAATGGGTGCGCCAAGGAGGCGATCAATCCTGTTCGCGCGTGCGAACGCCTTGACCGCCTCCAGCTTGCGCTCCAGCCGCAACTCCATCGCATGCGGCCCATCGGGCCAGCGCAGCGCGAATTCACCCTTGCCTACGCCATCATCAGGCAAACGGATCAGCGGCCGATCCGGACCGATAGCGACGGAGGCGGTGCATTCGACGATTTCGGTCTGGCATTTGAAGCCGATCCAGGCGCCGGAATGACGGCTCATCGCCCAACCAAGAAGGCCATAGTCGATATATTCGGCAACACCTGCCGGCGACAGCATGGGGACCATGGCGGAAATCAGGTTATGCTCGCTCTGATGCGGCAGCGTCGAAGACGCCGCACCGTGGTCGTCGCCGACGAGCAGCAGCACGCCCCCATGCGGGCTTGTTCCGGCGGCGTTGGCATGGCGGATGACGTCCATGCTGCGGTCAACGCCCGGACCCTTGCCATACCACATGGCAAAAACGCCATCGTAGCGTGCCCCGTCGAACAGCGCAGTCTGCTGTGTGCCCCAGACGGCGGTTGCCGCCATATCCTCGTTCAGACCAGGCTGAAACTTCACGTGTGCGTCATCGAGATATTTGCGGGCCCGCACCACCTCGCGGTCGAAGCCTGCCAGCGGCGAGCCGCGATAGCCGGAGATGTAGCCTGCCGTGTTGAGGCCGGCGGCGAGGTCGCGCTGCCGCTGGATCATCGGCAGCCGCACCAGCGCCTGCGTGCCGGAGACCAGGATCGTGCCGCTCTCGAGCGCGTAACGGTCATCGAGCGTCACGACTTCGTTGATCTTGCGGCTGGCGGATATCAGCGGTGCATTCATGACTGGACACTTCCGGTCGAGCGCGCATCCATGTCGAAGACACGGCCCGGATTGAGGATCAGATGGGGATCGAGCGCCCGTTTTAGCCGGCGCATCGTGTCGATTTCCGCCTGGCTCCGGACCAGCGGCAACCATGACTTCTTGTCGAGACCGATGCCATGCTCGGCAGAAATCGCCCCGCCGCAGGCCGCGGCCGTTTCGAGCACGACATCGGCAACCGCGTCGGCGTTCTTCGTCTGCACGATGTAATGAAGGTTTCCGTCGCCCAGGTGGCCGAAGACGAAAGGCTTCGCCTCGGCATCGACATCCGTCAGGCGACCGGAAACGGCCGCAATAAAGGATTCGAGCCCGGCGGCCGGAAGCGACACATCGAAACCGGCCATGTTCGGCTTGGAAAAAATGAACGTGCTGCAGGCCTCGCGATAGGCCCAGAGCGCGCGATAGTCGCGAGAAGACTGAGACAGCACCACATCGTCGCCGAGGCCATCTTCGAAAGCAGCCATCAGTTCGGCCGCGAAGCGTTCGCCGTCTGCGGCCTGCTGCCCCTGGATTTCGATGAGCGCATAGAAGGATCTGGCAACCGGCAGCGGAGGTTTTGCAAACCCGCCATGGGCAACGCCTTCATAGACCTCCGGAAAGATCAACTCGAAGGCGGAGAGAAGCGAACCGAGCCGCTGCCTTAGCCGCCCGAGAAGCGCCTGCGCCTGAGCGAGAGACTTCAGCGCAACCATGGAATTCAGGCTCGTCGCGGGCAAAGGGTGCAGCTTGAGGCAGGCCTTGGTGACGACGCCCAGCACCCCTTCCGAACCGATGAAGCATTGATTGAGGTCGAGACCGGAATTGTCCTTCGGCAGACCGCGCAACGATGTCAGCACGCTGCCATCCGCCAGCACGACTTCGAGCCCCGCGACCTGGGCACGGAACATGCCGTAACGCAGTACGCGGATGCCGCCGGCATTGGTAGCGACATTGCCGCCGATCGTGCAGGAGCCGCGCGCGCCGATATCGACGCCGAAGAGGAAGCCCGCCTCCTCCGCCTTTTCATGCACCCTCTGAAGCACAACACCGGCGTCGGCGATCAACGTACCAGCCTGCGCGTCAACGTCCGACAGCGTGGTCATCCGTTCCAGAGAAAGGACAACTTCGCCCACCTGCGGACGCGCGCCGCCCGAAAGCCCCGTGCGCCCGCCTTGGGTCACCAGAGGCTGGCCGAGGCTTTGGCAGGTGGACAGAATAAGCGAGACATCAGAGGTATCACGCGGCCGCAGAACGACCTCCGGCAAGGAGCCAATCTCATCCGTCGCATCGCCGCGATAGGTCTCGCCGATCGTGTCTCCCATCAGGATAGCGGCCGGATCGAGCCTCCGGGACAGCGCAGCAACAAGCGCGCCAGCCGTGCTAGGCACCGCATGTCCACTCGCCCCTAAAATCCCGGCAAGGGGATTTATGTCGCCTGAAAGGCTGACCATGAGCCGCTGTTCCCTTAGTTATTGGGATCATGGTTATACAGGTTCCGATATTTGTCAAACCTATATTTAAATTGGCTATGGCGTTTGGCATCCATTCATGGCATGGTCCAGATTGTGACCGGAGGACTGCCATGATCCTGAAATATGATGAGGTTGTGAGATCGGGAATTGCCAAGCAGGTGGCTGACAATATCCGTTCCGCGATCATGGATGGCCGGCTGAAGATCGATGAGCGGCTTCCGAGCGAAGAAGAGCTTGCGCGCAGCTTCGGCATATCCCGTCCGACCGTGCGCGAGGCGCTGAAACGGTTGGCCGCGCAGAACCTCATTCATTCCAAACGCGGACCGACCGGAGGCAATTTCGTCAAGCGGCCGGACCCGGAAGGATTGTCGAAGGCGATCACCGGGGCCGCCACGCTTCTGGTCGGCGTCGGCGCATTCGATATCGACGAAATCATCATCGCACGGCGGGAAACCGAAACGATCTGCTGCCGTCTGGCGGCCGCAAACTGCGCAGAAGAATTCCTGCTTTTGATGGAAGACGAGATCGCCAATCAGGAGGATCCGTCCCTGAGCGACGAGGACTTCTGCGCCTCCGACGTCCGCTTTCATCGCGCCCTGGTGGATTCGACCGGCAACGGGCCCCTGAAGCTGATGATGTATACCGTCATCGAGGCCTTCATCCCCATCACCAACATGATCGTTTTCCGGGTGCGCGAGCGCCAACAGGTAGTGAGCCTGCACCGCGAGATCGTCGAGGGTCTGCGCAACGCCGATGCGGTCCGCGCCGTCAAGGCGTTGGACGCCCTACTCGATTATGTCAGCCAATCCTATATGGCCGCCGTTGCAGCGCGCGAAAGCCGCAAAGGCGCGGCCGAACCGTCGGCGTAATCGGCTTTCCCTTTTTCGTTCCATCCAAAAGAGTGCCAGGAGCATATTGCAGTCATGAGCGAGACATTCAACGCGATGGTGATCGACACCGTGGACGGGAAGCCCAAGGGCCTGTTCCGGGAGCTCAGCCTTGCCGATCTGCCCGACCATGATGTTCTGGTTGAGATCCAATATTCGACGCTGAACTATAAGGATGGCCTCGCGGTCAGCGGAAAGGGCCGCATCGCGCGACGCACGCCGCTCGTCGGCGGCATCGATCTCGCAGGCGTCGTCGTCGACTCCCGTTCGCCGCTGTGGAAGGCCGGCGACCGCGTCGTTGTCAACGGCTTCGGCTTGTCGGAAACGGAATGGGGCGGCTACAGCCGCTTTCAGCGCCTGAAGCCGGAATGGCTAATCCCCCTTCCCGAAGTCTTCTCCTTCGAACAGGCAATGGCAATTGGAACGGCCGGCTATACGGCTGCCCTTTGTGTGGATGCTCTGGAGCGCTGGGGCGCGATCAAGCCAGGGCAGGGCGAGGTGCTGGTCACTGGTGCCGCCGGCGGCGTCGGCTCAGTCGCCATCAGCCTGCTGGCGACGAAGGGCTATAACGTGACCGCCTCAACTGGCCGTCAGGAAACGCACGACTATCTCGCATCGCTTGGCGCAACGGCCTTTGTCGACCGAGCAAGCCTTACCGAAAAGGGCGGCCCGTTGCAGAAGGAGCGCTGGAGCGGCGCGGTCGATTCCGTTGGGTCGACGACGCTCGCCAATGTCCTGTCGCAAACGATTTACGGCGGCGCCGTCGCCGCTTGCGGCCTGGCCGGCGGTGCCGATCTGCCGGCAACCGTTCTGCCGCATATCCTTCGCGGCGTGGCGCTTCTTGGCGTCGATTCAGTCATGGCACCTATGCCATTGCGGCATCAGGCCTGGCAGACGCTCGCCACCACGCTGAACACTGATCATCTCAAGACGATGACGACCGTCGAGCCGATGTCACGGCTTCCCGAATTGGCGGAAGCCATCATCGTCGGCCAGATCCGTGGCCGCGTGGTGATCGACGTCACACGCTAGGTTACCGCTTCGCTGGAACAATATCTGTTACGGTTTTCGCGCCCGTCACAGACAACTGATTGCAAAAGCAGCCCGAGGCTCCGCACATACGGCTTCGACTGCCCGACAAGCCGATGATGAAGCACGAACGATCCTGACCTGCGGGACTGGGCATGATCCAGGCAGCAACGCCAGGGACGGCGTTCCGTTGGAACAGCCCATTTCACGGCCCTGCCCCTTGATCGCCATCAGGCAATCTGTGCGGCGCCGTACCTGCGCAGGCCGCTGAGCCAGCTCCGCAACGTCCCCGACCCTCCGATAGAACTTTAACGGCTAGAATCCGGGGCGTTCATTCACATCTATCCACCTCCATCAAAATCAGAAAATATGCATCTGAAAGCAACGAAAGCCAAAACATTCGCTATAGCGACGGACCGAAATCTGGTAATCTTATTGCGGCGATGTCTGTGGGACCAAATCCGTCACATTTCAGCGGCTTTAAGATCCCTCGAAACCCAATGTCGCCGCGATGGGATCGTGCCATTTGACCCCGAGTGGTGACCGCGAGAGGCACAGGCAACCGCCAGAGCGCGTCCCCGCACAGATACGAGCTTAAAGAAGCAGGCCCTGACGAGCCGCCCATGTCGGCCTGATGGGTGCCGGTGGATGCCGTCTGCACGGCCATGCACTTGAACGCTCGCTGGCAGACACGCGCGGCCAAGCTCTTGGGCAGGATCGCAGCCACTCTGTCATAGAATGCATGTGACTGCTGGCGCGAATAGGCAACCGGGAACGCCACCACAGACAATGCCATCTGCCGGGCTTGGGCCTCTCCAAAGAAGGGCCGCAACGGTATCGCACTGAGGACGACACACCTTTTATGGCTCCAATGGTTTCTGCCCAACCCCGCGTATCCTGAATCAGGAGCAACAGAATAAACTGCTACCCGCTGGCCACGTCAAACGGGCCAGAAATCGACCGATCAGGCTCTCCCGGGAGAGCCCCCTCACCTACTGCACCAGCGCATTCGTTTCAGAACTCCACGATCTTCCGACCGCTGCCCGCTCTCCCTTCTAAGAGCGCAGCCGCCGCTCCCAACACCGACTGCCGACCAGACGCGTCACCCAAAACCTGGGGCTCTCCCGCAGACGGAGCAAAATGGGCACCGCCCCTTCGTTCATCCACACAACAACACCGGCTCGCCTGCTTCGGACCGTCCACGCAAAAGCAAAAAAAGAGTCCGCGTCGGCATGAAATCCGATGCGGACTCTTGACGCCAAATCGAGGACGTGCGACCCATAAGCTGCGACACTTAGAGAGGGGCTTCCACGACGGCGACGTCTGGGGGCCTTTCTTTTTATCGGCCTCTCTTTCCCGAGAGATATTCCGAGTAAAAACGGTCCAGATTTTCGGCGACATACCGGCCGAATTCCGCTCCATTCTTCGACTTGAGCGTCAGCGACAACGAATTGCCAGACTGGGAGATCTGCGCGGTCACGAGCTTGTCCCTCGCTTGCCAATTCTCCAGCTTCTGAGAAGGCCTGCTCTTCCTGACAGGCTTGCCACCTTGCTTGAGCGCAAGATAGACGCCGTTGAACCGTTCATCGCTAGACTGCGCCTTGAACGATGGGTCTGCGACGATGTCTTCAATCCGCTCCGCATTCGATTCCTTGCCGGCTAACAATGAGAGCTCTACCCAGCGTTCGCGACCCACTCCGCGGGCCGGACCAATGGCCGACAAGACGTCTTCACTGATCCGGGAGGTCACAGAAACCATCTTCGACAAAGCCGCCGCGTTGGCCGCTAGCGCGGAACCGATGACGTCCCGGCCATAGCCGAGATCCTCGAGCCGCTTGGCGAAAAGCGCCCGCTCGATAAAGCTCAGATTGGCACGAGCGGAATTTTCCTGACCTTGTGCAATCACGTGAGACCGATCGTCGATCGCCTTGACAACGGCGCGCACAGCGCGCCCCAGCTCGCGCGCAGCCCTGACGCGTCGATGCCCGAAGACGATCTGGTAGCGGCCGGCCCGGTCTGGATGGGGACGTAGCAGAACGGGCGAATCCTGGCCGCGATCGGCAATAGCCGCCTTCAGCGCTTCAAACTGCTCTGCATCGTCCTCCAGCCGGTCGGAGACGAACGACCCGTCGATGTCTGACGGATCGATATCTATCACAGCTTCGCCCTCCAGGAACTTGTCCGCCTGACGGGCGAGTTCATCGAGCGACCGGATCATCGTCTTTGAAGCGCCTCGCATCGGGTACGCAGAAGCGGAGGCGGGCGCTGTTTCCTCGGAATCAGCCAATCCTGCAAGAAGATTCTTACGCGCCATCGTTTGTCACCCCTATATAACTGGAAATATTCAATATTTCCCCATTTTTGTCAGCCGACAACTTCAACGTCCCCACGCGGCGTGAATGAGCTGCGTGATTTCGGCGTTGACCCCTTCCAGGGCCTCCATCGCGCGGTCATAGGTCGACCGCGTCATCTGCGTCCGCTCAACCTCGTAGAGTGTCTGCTTGGTAATGCCGGCATCCGAGATCGCGGTCGACTTCAGCATCTGGTTCTTCAGCATGAATTCGTTGAACAGCGTCTGCATGAACCCGACCATCTGCGCCTGCGGCACATCCGTCGGCTCATAGCGCGTCACAAGATAGCGGTACCATGACAGATTCACCTCTGCGCCAGCCTGACGAATCGGCTTCAGGATGCCACCCAGCATCAACAGGAACTGCCCCATCGACATCACGTCAAGCATCTGAGGATGAATGGTAATCAGCACGCTCGTGGCCGCCACCAGTGCCGTGATCGTCAGATAGCCCAGCTGCGGCGGGCAATCGATAACGACCACATCATAATCATTGTCAACCTCTGCCAGAGCGCGCGAAATCCGGGTGAAGAAGGTTTTGCCCTCGTTCGAATTGCGATTGGCCATGGCCAGAGGAGTATCGTATTCGAACTCCTGCAGCTCTAGATTGGCGGGGACGATATCGAGACCAGGAAAGTTCGTCTGGCGGATGACGTCTTTGATCGGCCGCCGTTCTTCGTCATACCGGATCGCTTCATAAAGCGATTGCGTCTGATCGAGCTCAGGCTGAAATCCGTGGAGAGACGTCAGCGACGCCTGGGGGTCGAGGTCAATGGCGAGGACACGATGCCCAGTCAGCGCCAGATGCTGCGCCAGGTGCGCAGCCGTTGTTGTCTTCGCTGAGCCACCCTTGAAATTCACGACTGCCACCACCTGGAGCTTGTCGCCAGGACGCCGACGCGGCGAATAATCCTTCACATCGGCGCGTCCGTGTTGGCTCAGGTAATCGCGAAGCTCCGCCATCTGAAATGCGGAGTAGGAACGTCGCCCCGAGGGAGACGTCTGGGGCAGGGGGCCCTTGCCTTCCAGATGCAGTTTCTTCAAAGTGCTCTGCGAGACGCCCAGAAAATGCGCAACCTCCGCCAGGGAGAAGCTCCTCAGCGTCTTGTGGGCTGTCGGGGGAAACCGCTGCAGGCTGAGCAGATGCAGCTTCTTCGAAATCAGGTCACCCTGTTCGAGAATCTCATCCTCGAAATGAAAGGCTTCGCGGCGTGTCGCGGATGAGGTGACGGCGTTCATCGAGTCTGATTTCCAAATAACGATTTTCGGGTAGTGCGGTTTGAATAATCGTTATTATCGCAGATTCGTGAAATAGCGCAAGGCAACAGGGTTAATGAAAGACTACGGCCCGTCGGCGGGGCATTTCCTTAGCCGGCGGAACATCACCCGACCGCCTCAGTCCTGGAAGCGGGTCAGGTCGATCCGTCACTTGATGACGCCTTTCTTCAGTATGATGTTCCCGTAGAGCCGGCGCTCGCCGGTCTGCACCACAGCAAACGCATCGTGGGCACGATCATAAAACGCAAAGCGTTCAAGGCTGCCAATCTTAGCCGGATTATCAGCGACGCGGTCGATGATCGCCTGGAACTCGCTGACCACCTCCGGAACGGCTGTGGGGTCGCCCACGACCTGCATCACCAAAGCGGGATCCGGCACGAAGCTATCGAGCGGAAGGAGCGAGAGGATCGCCTCCAGCGCATCCGTCGCAGAGATTCCATCGAGGCGGATACAGGGTATGCCGGAGCTTTCTGCCGGAAAATTGGCGTCGGCAATCACGATGTCGTCGCCGTGTCCCATCGCGGCAAGTGCATGAAGAAGATCGGGAGAGAGAATCGGCGGAATATTTCGAAGCATGTCAGTTGTTCTCCGGCACAGGTGCATCAGAGCGGATAAGACCCTCGCGCTTCAGGTCCGTCCAGAGCCCGGCGGGGATATCCACTTCCAAGAGTTTGGCATTTGAGAGAAGTTCCGCGCGACTCACCGCCCCGGGGATCACGGTCTTTACACAAGAATGCCCAAAGACGAATTGAAGCGAGGCGGCGATCAGCGGCGTTGCGTGCGACTGGCAAACCGATTCGATTCGTCGGACGCGCTCCATGATATCGGGCGGGGCAGGGCGGTAGTTATAGCGCGCCCCCTCGACAGGACCCGTTGCAAGGATCCCTGAATTATACGGCCCGCCCAGAATGATTCCGACATCGCGGCGTTCACAAAGCGGGAGAAACGTATCCAGAGCCTGCTGCTCCAGAAGGGTGTAGCGGCCGGCGAGAAGAAAACAATCGAAGTCGCCCAGACCCAGAAGTTTCTCACAGACCTCCCACTCATTCACGCCCGCGCCAATCGCCAGGACTTCACCGGCGTCACGCAATTCCGCAAGCGCACGATATCCACCGCCGTCAAAAAGCTCGCGCACCTTCGCATCGCTGGCCTCCTGCGATCCCTGCGAAAAGGCGCAGACATCATGAACCAGCAGAATGTCTGCGTGGTCCGTGTTAAGCCGGGCCTTGCTCTCTTCGTAGCTACGCATGACGCCGTCATAGGTATAGTCAAAGACAATCCGCTTCTGCGGCACATCGACAAAACTCTCCGGCGTCACCTCGTCCGGCTCGCAATCGAGAAGCAGCCGACCAACCTTGGTCGAGAGCACGATATTGTCGGCGCCGAAGGATTGCATAGCGCGACCCACGCGCTCCTCCGAGCGCCCGAGGCCATATTGAGGCGCGGTGTCGAAATAGCGGATGCCGCACTCGAACGCAGAGAGAAGAGCCTCCTGCGCGTCCTCGTCGCTGACCTTCCGATAGAGATTGCCGAGCGGCGCTCCACCAAAGCCCATCCGGGTGAGCTGGACAGGGCGCTTTGTCCGCTTGTTCAGCGAAATGAGATCAGTCGATTTCATGCAAGAACTCTCTACAAGCGAGGGAAGGGCGCTCAATGTGATTGCCGTGAGCGGAAAAACTCCGGATGCTCTTTCTCAAGGGGATCAAAACGGCTGACGAGCTGGGCCAGATGATAGCGCATGGCGGAACGGGCCTCATCCGGGTTTCGATCCCTGATGGCCTCAACAATCGCCAGGTGCTCGCGCACCGCATTATCGTTCCGGCCCGGTTCTGGCAGCAGGAGCATTCTCGGACGCTTCAGCTTGAGGGCAATGGTCGCGACTGCGGCCGCCACACCAGGAAAGCCAGTGAACTCCATCATCAAGGCATGAAACTCTTCATCAGCCTGATAGAACCCGGTCGTGTCATGGTCCTCGACCAACATCGCCTGCAACCGGACATTGCGGGCAAGCTTCGCGTATTGTTCGGGCGTATGGTCCCGTGCAACCTTTTCCACGGCGGCCACCTCGAGCGCCTCACGCATGAAAGCGGCCTCGCGAATTTCTTCTATGGAGAAACGTGCGACCCGCGTGCCGCTCTGCGGGATCACATCCACCAGGCCCTCCGACGCCAACCTCGTAATCGCCTCCGACACGGGCGACCGGGACACGCCAAGTTCATCGCAGATGGCGCCCTTGCGGATTAAGGTGCCCGGCGGAAACGTCAGCGACATGATCGCTTCCTGCAACGATTGATAAACGCGCTGCGCCAGCGACCCCGGCAGATCGTCGATCGCGGTCAATGCTCGTGCGTTAAAAGCTTGCGTCATCCCTATCGAATCTCCTCAATTAATGTCTAACATGTTAGTTGACATTGCGTACTAGTCAAGATAGAACTCTATTTAACATTTGATGCCAGTTGGCGCCAGAGGCCCGGAAAACCAAGAATTAAAGGGGGAGGATGTACAGGAATGGACCGCGGCGCTAAATTGATTCGCCTGCATTCGAATGACAATGTGGTCATCGCACTGCGCGATCTGGCCGCTGGCGAACGCGTCAACGAGATTTCCATGCCCTTGAAGCTTGCAGTTCCGCGCGGACATAAAATTGCGACCCGACACATTTCTGCCGGCGAAAACGTTTATCGATACGGACAGATCATCGGGCAGGCAAAGACAGATATCGACGCCGGCGAACATGTGCACGTTCACAATCTCGGAATGGGCGAATATCATCAAGACTACGGTCACGCCACGCAGAGCAGGCCCCTTGCACCCGCTAACGACGTGCGGACCTTCCAAGGTTTCCGCCGCGCCGATGGCAAGGCAGGCACCCGAAATTATATCGGCATACTGACAACAGTGAACTGTTCCGGCTCGGTCGCAAAATTCATAGCCGAAGCAGCGGAAAAGGCGGGTTTTCTCAACCAATACGCGAACATCGATGGCATCGTTCCGATCGTCCACGCCACTGGCTGCGGCATGGCAGGAGAGGGCGAAGGCTATGCCACGCTCTTCCGGACACTGTCCGGTTATGCCCAGAACCCCAATTTTGGTGGCATCCTTTTGCTCGGTCTCGGCTGCGAAGTCATGCAGATCCCTGAACTTGTGGCTGGGCGTAAAATCCGTGCAGACGGCGCCCTGCAGTACATGACGATCCAGCAGGAGGGCGGCACCCGCCGCACCATAGAACGCGGCCTGGAGGCCCTCAGAGGCGTCGCAGAATACGCAAACAGGGCGCAGCGGGAGCGAATTTCGGTCTCCGAGATCACGATCGGCCTGCAATGCGGCGGTTCAGACGGCTATTCCGGCATCACAGCCAACCCAGCGCTGGGCTATGCCTCCGACCTCCTGGTGCGTCATGGCGGCACCACAATCCTCTCCGAAACCTCCGAAATCTATGGCGCAGAGCACCTTCTGACACGCCGTGCGCAGACGACGGAGATCGGCGAAAAACTCATCGAACGCATTCGCTGGTGGGAAGATTACACCGCCCGCAACGGGGGCGAGATGGACAACAATCCATCTCCCGGCAACAAGCGCGGCGGCCTGACGACCATCCTCGAAAAGTCGCTCGGCGCGGTCGCCAAAGGTGGGACGGCACCACTGAGCGGCGTTTACAAATTCGGTGAAAAAATCGACACAAAGGGTTTTGTCTTCATGGATAGTCCCGGTTTCGATCCGTGCTCTGTGACGGGCCAGGTCGCATCCGGCGCCAACCTGATCGTATTTACCACTGGTCGAGGGTCGGTCTCGGGGTACAAGCCGACGCCCTGCATCAAGCTCGCAACCAACTCGGAAATGTACGCCAAAATGGCAGACGACATGGATCTCAACTGTGGGGATATAGTGACCGACGGTGTGAGTATCGAAGAGAAGGGCAAGGAACTTTTCGAGCTCATTATCCGTGTTGCATCCGGCGAGCGGACTAAGAGTGAAGAACTAGGTTTCGGAGGGGCAGAGTTCGTTCCATGGCAGATTGGTGCCGTGATGTAACACTCTCTCGCGTGACAGATTACTTTAATTTCATGCACTAGTTTAAGTACAGCTCGTGTAAAGGGTTAGCTATGCGCCTTAACGGCTTGAATATACTGATTACAGCTGCGGGTCAGGGGATAGGCCGGGCTTCCGCGCTGGCAGCCGCAGCAGAAGGCGCCAACGTCTACGCGACAGATATCAATAGTGACGCCCTGAAGTCTCTTTATGCAGAGAATTCAAGCATCAGGACGTCGCTGCTTGATGTTACGAAACAGGTTGAAATCGACGCTTTGGCGGCAAAATTGCCGAAACTTGACGGTCTCTTCAACTGCGCCGGCGTCGTTCATAACGGAACAGTGCTCGACATTGCGGACGCCGACTGGGCGTTTGCGTTTGATCTCAACGTGACCGCCATGATGCGGATGTGCCGCGCATTTCTGCCGGGCATGCTGGAGCGGGCAGGGGAGACCGGCACAGCATCCGTCTTGAACATGGCCTCCATGGCATCCTCCATCAAGGGTTTTGCCAACCGGGCCTCTTACGGCGCCACAAAGGCTGCCGTCATCGGTCTGACGAAATCAATCGCAGCCGATTTCGTCAAACAGGGCCTGCGTTGCAACGCTCTCTGCCCGGGAACAGTTGATACGCCGTCGCTCAGGGGGAGAATTGCGGCCTCCGCAGATCCCGTGCAGGCCGAGAAGGACTTCATTGCCCGCCAGCCCATGGGACGACTTGCGAACGTCGACGATATCACCCCTATGGTGATCTATCTTCTTTCGCCGGACAGCCGCTTCGTCAGCGGCCAGGCCATGCTGGTGGATGGAGGCGTCACCATCTAGCCTCACAAGCGGCTACATGCGGCTTGGGAGGGCTGCTGAATGAAGACAATCATCGAAATGAGGGGGATCGAGAAGCGGTTTCCCGGCGTCCATGCCCTTAAATCGGCTCGCTTCGACCTGCGGGAGGGCGAAGTTCATGCGCTCATGGGTGAGAACGGGGCGGGCAAGTCCACGCTCATGAAGATTCTGGCGGGCATCTATAGGCCCGACACCGGCGAAATCCTCATGGAGGGGCAGCAGCTCGAACTCACGGATCCGCGCAGCGCGCAATCGGCGGGCATCGGCATCATCCATCAAGAACTCAGCCTGATGAATGACCTGACGGCCGCCCAGAACATCTTCATTGGCCGCGAGCCGCGCAAATCCCTTGGCCGCCTCGACGAGAAACGTCTGAACCAGCAGGCAGCTGACATCTTCAAGACCATGCGCCTGAAGCTCGACCCCCAAGTGACAGTTGGCAGCCTCACGATCGCCAAACAACAGATGGTCGAAATTGCCAAGGCGCTCTCCTTCCGCTTTCGCGTTCTGATCATGGACGAGCCGACCGCCGCGTTGAACGACGCAGAAATCGCCGACCTCTTTTCCATCATCCGCGATCTGAAGGCCCAAGGCGTCGGTGTCGTCTACATCAGTCACAAAATGGACGAACTGAAGCGCATCGCCGATCGGGTCACGATCATGCGCGACGGCGAATATGTCGATACCGTTCCCGCCGCCGATACACCGATCAGCACGATCATCACCAAGATGGTTGGTCGCGAAGTCAAGGACGAGCCGCTGCAGGTTCCCGACACATCAACGAATCCGATAGCTCTGGAAGTTAAAGGACTTAGACGCGGACGTGAAATCAAAGATGTAAGCTTTTCTCTCCGCCAGGGCGAGATTCTGGGTTTCGCCGGGCTCATGGGAGCAGGCCGCACAGAGGTGGCGCGCGCGATTTTCGGCGCCGAACCGCTCGAAGAGGGCGAGGTCCTCGTCCACGGCAAGAGCGTCGCGATCCGCTCGCCGCACGACGCCGTCCGGGCGGGAATCGGCTATCTCTCGGAGGACCGAAAGCATTTCGGCCTCGCGCTTCCCATGGACGTGCGGAACAATATTGCCCTGGCCTCGCTGAAGTCCTTTACGAAGTTCCCAGGCCGACTTGATGAAAACGCGATGAAAAAGACGGCGGAAGGTTACATCCAACGGCTCGGAATTCGCACGCCTTCCGATACCCAGGAAGTGAAGCTGCTCTCGGGTGGGAACCAGCAGAAGGTCGTCATTGCGAAATGGCTACTGCGGAATTGCGACATCCTCATCTTTGATGAACCGACGCGCGGCATCGATGTGGGCGCGAAGTCCGAAATCTATCAGTTGCTTATTGAACTCGCGAAGAGCGGCAAGGCGATCATCGTCATCAGCTCGGAGCTTCCAGAGGTCATGCGCCTCTCTCACCGGATCGCGGTCATGTGTGAGGGACGTCTGACAGGCATTTTGCCGGGCGGCGCGGCGACAAAACAGGAAGACATCATGCACCTCGCCACGCTGCGAGAATCGATGGTCATCGAGACCGAAACAGAAATGCAGAGGAGGGTAGGGTGACCAACACCGATATCGCGGCCCCTATGGCCGCCACGACCGCAAAAGGCCGGTTTTCAGGCGCCCAACAGAAGCTTCTGGCGTTCGGAACGCTCATTGTCCTGGTCATTGGGTTCAGCCTTGCGTCGCCGAATTTCATGCAGACGTCCAATATCCTGGCGATCTTGCAGGCAACAAGCGTGAACGGCATTCTCGCCGTCGCCGCGACACTCGTCATCATCACCGGCGGGATCGACCTCTCGGTGGGCACCCTGATGACCTTCACAGCGATTATCGCAGGCGTCGTTCTGACCTACTGGGGTTTTCCGCTGCCAATTGGCATCATTGCATCCATTTTGTCCGGTGCATTGGTCGGGCTTACCTCGGGCGCCATTATCGCAAAAATGAAGATACCGCCCTTCATCGCAACGCTCGGCATGATGCTGATCTTGAAAGGTCTGTCGCTGGTTATCTCCGGCACGAAGCCGATCTATTTCAACGACACACCATCCTTTCCCCTGATCTCTACGGAATCCTTCATTGGCGATATCATTCCCGGTGTGCCGGTACCCAATGGAGTACTCGTGCTCTTCATTGTTGCAGGCCTAGCATCTTATATCCTGGGTCGCACTGTACTGGGCCGCTATTGCTTTGCCTTGGGGTCGAATGAAGAAGCCGCGAGGCTCTCAGGCGTCAGTGTCGATAATTGGAAAATGGCGGTTTATTCGCTGTCCGGCGGCATCTGTGGCATAGCGGGCCTCGTGATCGCCTCTCGCCTCAACTCTGCGCAGCCGGCGCTCGGTCAGGGTTATGAACTAGATGCCATCGCGGCAGTCGTCATCGGCGGAACGTCACTTGCCGGCGGACGGGGCACCATTCTCGGAACCGTCATCGGCGCACTGATTATGTCGGTGCTTCTGAACGGCCTGCGTATTCTTTCCATGCCCCAGGAATGGCAAACCGTCGTGACTGGCTCGATCATCATCATAGCCGTGTATGCGGACATGATGCGGAAGCGGAAAGCCTGAGGCTTCCGCCGTTAAAAACCAGAGGGTGGAGTACATCCCGAGGAGACTACCAGACTAACGAAGTGAACTAACCTGAGGAGGAGATCATGTTCACAAGACGTACATTCCTGGGCGCAGTCAGCGCCACAGCAGTGGTCGCAGCAACCGGCGTCGCAAAAGCGGCCGACAAAATCTACATTCCGCTGATTTCCAAGGGCTTCCAGCACCAGTTCTGGCAGGCTGTGAAGGCTGGCGCCGACAAGGCCGCGAAGGAATTCGACATCCAGGTCACATTCGAAGGTCCGGATACCGAAGCCCAGGTCGACAAGCAGATCGACATGCTGAGCGCGGCACTCGCCAAGCATCCGGCTGCAATCGGCTTCGCCGCTCTCGATAGCAAGGCAGCCATCCCGCTGCTCAAGAAGGCGCAATCGGAAAAGATCCCGGTTATCGCATTCGACTCCGGCGTGGACAGCGACATTCCTGTCACGACCTGCTCGACAGATAACGTCGCCGCCGCCGCCCTGGCAGCTGACAAGATGGCGGCTCTCATCGGCAATGAAGGCAAGGTTGCGCTTGTCGTCCACGACCAGACCTCGCGCACCGGGATCGACCGCCGCGATGGCTTCGTCAAGCAGATCAAGGCGAAGTATCCGAAGATCGAAATCGTCGACATCCAATATGGTGCCGGCGACCAGCTTCAGTCGACGGAAATCACCAAATCGATCATTACGGCGCATCCTGACATCAAGGGTTTCTTCGGCGCCAACGAAGGTTCCGCCATCGGCGTCGTCAACGGCGTCAAGGAATCCAAGAAGTCGAAGATCGTCATCATCGGCTACGACTCCGGCAAGGCGCAGAAGCAGGCGATCATGGACGGCGTCATGGCCGGTGCGATCACACAGAACCCGGTGGGCATCGGCTATGAAACCGTCAAGGCTGCTCTCGCAGCCGTGAAGGGGCAGCCGGTTCAGAAGCATATCGCCACCGGCTTCTATTGGTATGATAAGAGCAACATCACGGATCCCAAGCT
>DATMTA010000190.1:0-50645 GCA_035565055.1 Ensifer sp. | reverse complement strand
GGTTCGGCCGGAAGCAGCCCGCGTTCCGCCTCGTTGGCCGAACGCGACACGCCGTCGAGGCCGGGGGTCAGGTGCAGGAGCGCGACCTTCCCCAGCGCCTCGCCCGCCTTCCAGCGCGGCGGCGCCTTCAGGGCATAGTGGATCTGCATGTTGCCCTTGCCATAGCGATAGGCCTTCAGCCCGTCCTTCACATAGTCCGGCAGCGCCGCTGCGCCGCTCTTGAGCAGCCGCTTGTAGATCTGGTCGGGCGTCATCGAGGCAACCACGCCGGCACCGGCCTCGTATGTGCGACCATCGGTGAGGCGCACGCCGCTGGCCTTGCCGCCCGGCGCCAGGATGACTTCATCGACATCCGCGCCGGTGACGATCGCGCCGCCCTGATCCTTGATGAGTTTTTCGAACGCTTTCAAAAGGTTGACTGCGCCGCCCTTGACGATCGGGCAGCCGGCCAGCTCGATGGCAAAGCCGATGACCTTGACCATCTCCGCACCATAGCTGCTCTCGGGACCCAGGCCGCAATGCAGCGTCCAGGGCGCCCAAAGCGCCTTCATCTCGTCCGACTGGTAGGTGGTGTCCAGATAGGAGCGCGCCGGGGCCAGCGCCTCGCCGAAGAAGCTCGCGAGCCCCTTCAGTCCACGCGACCAAGCCTCCTTCGCCACGAGCTTGGCCGTCGCCATGGACCAGAGATTGCCGCCAAGCAACCCGAAGACGAAGCCGGCATTGCCGCCGAAACGGTTCATCTCGCGATCGAAAGCCTGCCCGTCTCCGGGCGCCAGCCGGTCGAAATTCGCGACATTTTCGGCGCGGTTCATGGCAAGGATAGTATGCGATCCATCGGGCCGCAGAACCCCCGTCGGCGTCGCCGAATGGCAGAATTCCAGCCCCCGCGCCTCAAGGTCCTTGCCGAGCGCCGCAAAGGCTGGCGAGGTGACGAACAGAACCATGGTGGTGGCCATGACGTCATGCACGAAGCCCGGCGCGGTGATCTCTTCGGTGCGCAGGCAGCCGCCGATCTGGGCATTGCGCTCGAGAACGAGGACCTTCTTGCCCTTCTTGCCGAGCATGGCCGCTGCGACCAGCGCGTTGATGCCGCTGCCAACGATGATGTAATCCGGATCGCTCATGGGTCATCTCCTGATGGGGATGGTTCGTGTTCACATTTCATGCGGTTTGCGGTGCTTTTGGCAAAGGCGCGAGGCTTGATCCCTCTTCTCCCCTTGGGGAGAAGGTGGCGCGAAGCGCCGGATGAGAGGTTCTCATCGATGTTGAGCCATCCGGACCCCTCATCTGCCTGCCGGCATCTTCTCCCCCAGGGGAGAAGAGGGATGTGGGACCGCCCCTGCCCTGCCTTCAGCCCAAGCCGGGATATCTCACGCAATCAGCGCCAGAGCGCGCACCGGCGAGCCCGTGCCCTTGACGAACTTGAGCGGAGCGGCAATCAGGATCGCGCCCTTGGCCGGAAGCTGGTCAAGGTTCGACAGGCTGGCGAGGCCGTACTTGTTGGCCTTGTGCATGAGGTTGTGCGCCGGGAAGGGTGGGGTCATGCCGCCGGCCATGCCGGCGTCGGTGCCGATGGTTTCCTGACCCCAGCCGATAATGCCCTTGGAGAGCAGGTATTCGATGGCTTCCGCCGTCGGGCCGGGCGTATGCGGGCCGGTTTCGTCGGCATTGAGGAAGGTTTCGGACGAGCCGTTGCGCTTGTACCAGTCGGTCCGCATCAGGACCCAGGTGCCGGGCTGAATTTCGCCGTGCTCGGCTTCCCATTCCTTGATGCTGTCGACCGTCAAGAGATAGTCGTTGTCGGCGGCGGCTTCCTTGGAACGGTCGATGACATTGACCGGGGCGACGAAATTCTGCGGCGGGATCGTGTCGGTCGTGTTGCCGGGATGATCCTTGCCGGTGACCCAGTGACAGGGCGCATCGAAATGCGTGCCGGTGTGTTCGCCGAGTTCCAGCCAGTTCCAGGCCCAGAACGGACCGTTTTCGTCATAGGCCGAAATCTCGTGCACCTTGACGCTCGGCGTGTTCTTGCCGAACTGCGGCGGCAGGTAGAGAACCGGCGTATCGGGCCCGAGCGGTGCTGTGAGGTCAACGACCTTGACCTTGCCGGTCAGAAGTTGGGCGGCGAGTTGCGAAAGTGAGCTTGTATCCGTCATGGTGATCCCCTTTTATGTGGCGGATGCGCACCCGGCGGAAGCCCGGCCGGGTCCTGCATTGACGCGACGCTAGCGCGCAAAATATGTAAATGCAAGTAATTTTGCGTGGAGACTTTTCGAGTCGCGATTCCCGATATGACGAGGACCGCCTCGTTCGTCCCCAATGCCCCAAAACAGAGGGCCGAGGCGACGCATTTCCCAGCTTCCGGATTTATTTTAAGCTTGATGCATTTTTTGGAAGATGTATGCATACAGAAATAAATCCGAAAAATCGGGGGAACGACATGTCTGAATTCGATGCGATCATTCTGGGCGCGGGGCACAATGGTCTGGCTACCGCCGTGCATCTGGCAGCGAAGGGCTGGAAGGTCGCGGTCATAGAGGCCAAGGCCAGCGCCGGCGGTGCGGTGAAGACGCAGGAGCTGATCGAGCCCGGTTTCCGCCACGACATTGCGGCCATGAACCTTTCCATGTTCGTCGGTTCCACCTTCCATCAGACCTATGCCGGCGCGCTCGCCGCCCATGGGTTAAAATTCGTCCCCGCGCCGAAATGCTTCGCATCCGTCTTCCCGGACGGGACCCATCTGGGCATCGGCACGGATGCCGCCGCCAACAAGGCAGCCATTGCAGCGCTTTCGCCAAAGGATGCCGAGAGCTTTGCCGCCATGTCTGCCGAATTCGGATCGGTCGCGCCGCATCTCTTTGGCCTTCTGGGCAATCCAATGCCCTCCCTCGGCAGCTTCAAGACTGTCTGGAAGGCGTGGCGCGCCGGCGGCGTTCCGCTGCTCACCGATCTGCTTCGCCTTCTCCTCTCCTCGCCACGCGGTTTTCTCGACCGTCATTTCGACAATGAGAAACTGAAGGCGATGATGGCCGCCTGGGGCCTGCATCTCGACTTTCCGCCGGATGCCGCCGGCGGCGCGCTCTTTCCCTATCTGGAGACGATGACCAACCAGGCCTTCGGCATGGTCATCGGCGAGGGCGGGGCGGATGCAATCATCAAGGCGATGACGGGTCTGCTGAAAGCCAAGGGTGGGGAACTCTTCCTCAATTCCCCGGTCGCCTCCGTGGATGTTTCAGGCGGTCGCGCCAAGTCGGTGACGCTTGCCGATGGCCGCAAGCTGACGGCGAAGAAGGCGGTCATCTCCAACATCCACCCCAAGCTGCTCTTCAACGGCCTGGTGAAGGGCAGCGCCTTGCCCGGTCGTTTCGCCGATGGTCTAGCGACCTACCGCCCCGGCCCCGGCGCCATGATGATCCATCTGACGCTGGACGACCTGCCCGACTGGTCCGCCTCGCCGGAATTGAAGTCCTATGCCTACGTCCACATCGCCCCGAACCTTGCCATGATGAACCGGCTCTATGACGAGGCGGTCTCGGGTCTTCTTCCCCGCGAACCTGCCCTCGTCGTCGGCCAGCCGACCGCACTCGACCCAACCCGCGCGCCGGCGGGCAAGCATGTGCTATGGATTCAGGTCCGCGTCCTGCCCGCCCAGATCAAGGGCGATGCCGCCGGCGAGATCACAGCGACAGATTGGGCGAGCGTGAAAGAGGCCTATGCCGATCGCGTCCTCTCGATCATCGAGGCCTACGCGCCCGGTCTCCGATCCATGATCCGCGGCCGCGCGGTCTGGTCACCGCTCGATCTGCAGGCCGAAAACCCGAACCTCATCGGCGGCGACAGCCTGTCGGGTTCTCATCATCTCGACCAGAATTTCCTATTCCGTCCTGTGGCGGGTTACTCGCGCTACAAGAGCCCCGTCGAAGGCCTTTATATGTGTGGCGCCGCCACCTGGCCGGGAGCCGGTACTGGCGCAGGCTCCGGCTTCATGCTGGCGAAGATGCTGGCCGGTTGAGCCAATCGCGAGACTTGGGGGCAATTGCTTCAGGCCTCAAGGAAAGTCTTGACGGCTGGGGCCGCTTCCAGCAGGTAAGGTTCGACTTTAATTCGATGCAGGCGGACATGCGATGGATCTCGAACTGGTTGCCAGCGACGCCCAGGAGGGCAAGAAGCAGGAGCTGAAGCTCTGGCTGCGCCTGCTTGCAACGACCAAACTCATGTCTCAGGAAATCCGCCGCAGGCTCCGCCGCGAATTCGGCGCGACGCTGCCGCAGTTCGACCTTCTCGCCCAGCTTTATCGGGAGAAGGACGGTCTGCGCCTCGGCGAATTGTCCAGCCGCACCATGGTCACCAACGGCAATGTCACCGGTCTCGTCGAGCGTCTCGAGGCGGACGGCACGATCATTCGCGAGCGCTTGCCTGACGACAAGCGCGTCACCGTCGCCCGTCTCAGTGACAAGGGCCGGACCTATTTCGAAGGCATGGCGGAGGCGCATGAGCGCTGGATCAGGGAGATGATGGCGGAGGTCGAACCCGCCGTCCTGACACGGCTTCTGGCCGAAGTCGGCCAGGTCAAGGAATCCGCCCAGCGGCATCTGTCCGAAGAGGACTGAAGGGCGCGGGCGCTCTTGCGATCGGCTCGAATAGATCAGCTGAGGAATATCGGTGCGGCGCCCCCCAATTGCCCAGCCTTCTCAAATCGTCGTATCTCTTGCCACGCGGATTTCCAAAAATTTCGTTTTTGCCTAGCCTCCAGCCGAACAACGTTTCGCTAACCATAGTCTGTATCTTGGTGGAAGTTCAAAAGGAGAGGGTCGTCCTGTGGCTCGACACCTGAGCAGCCTCGGGAGGGGACCGGAGCCGTAGGTGTGTCCATTGGCCGACGGGCCTATTCAGTCGAGCAGATCCTCGAACGCGTGTCCACTAGCACGAACCTCAAACGACGGGCCGGCTATCCGGCATCTTGCGGCGGATGGGGAGGAGATCGGTCCGGATCAGCGATTTCAGTAGTCCCCATGCTCCGCCCGGAACGAAGAGAGTGACGCCGATCGCCAGCAGGCCGAGGATGATGAAATAGAGCGAGCCGATATTGCCCATGGTTTCGCGCAGCAGGAAATAGATCGCGACACCGACAATGGGTCCTTCCAGCGTCCCGATGCCGCCGAGGATCACGGCGAAGAGAATGATGGCCATCCAGTTCATCGAGAAGCCCGCCGTGGGGCTCACCTGCAGGGCAACCATGTAGTAGCAGGCTCCTGCCGCACCGCCGATGGCCGCAGCAATCAGCAGCACATATGTCTGTGTCTTGCGGATCGTCACGCCCATCGCCTCTGCTGCAATCGGACTGTCCTTCATGGCGCGAAGAGCAAGACCGAAGCGCCCCCGCATCAGGCCGACACAGGTCAGAAGCGCAATGACGAGAACGATTGCAGCCGTGCCGTAGGTTGCAAAGAGCCGAACCGACCGATCAATCCCACGCACCGCCGTCAGCGCAACGCCGCCACCGCCACCGAGCACGGCGGTATGATAGACGATCAGCCTGACCACTTCGGAGATGACCCACGAGCCGATGGCAAGCTGCGCCCCGGACAGGCGAAACAGGATCGGCGTGATCAGGAGCGCAAAGGCTCCACACACCAGCGCCGAGACAATGACGAAGGGGAAAGGCGGCATGCCGAGACCGTTGGCGACCATGAACAGCGTGTAGCCGCCAATGCCGACAAAAACCTGAAAGCCCATGAAGACAATGCCGCCGAACCCGGCCAGCAGGTTCCACATGAGCGCGATCGACAGCACGGCTGCGATTTCCGTCGTCAGCAGCACGGCATAGCGTGAGCCGGCAAACGGAATGGCTAAGAGGACAGCAGCGACCAGCCCGACTGTGACGAGCGACCGGGCGAGAGGGGAAGCGAGCGTCATGCACGTGTCCTTTTGGTGAACAGACCACCCGGCATCAGCAGCAGGCCGGCAAGAAAAACGATATGACCGACGAGCGGCCCGAGACTCGGGACGATGAAGGTGCCGGCTGCCTGGGCGATCCCGAGAATGATGCCGCCGGCAAGCGTTCCCCAGATCGAGCCGAGCCCGCCGAGGATCACCGCCTCGAAGGCGAAGAGCATCCGTTCCGGGCCCGTTGACGGGTCGAACGTGCCGCGCATACCGTAGAAGATCGCGGCAATGGCGGAAATCGCCAGCGCAAAGCCCATGGCATTGGCAAAGACACGGCGCGTCGCGATGCCCATCAATTGCGCGACCGCCTCATTGTCCGACGTCGCCCGTACTGCGCGTCCAAAGCGCGTGCCGCCGAAGACGGCAGCGGTCAGCGCGAAAATCCCGACCGATACGGCCAGCGTCAGCAGCGGCAGGACACCGATGGCGACCGAGCCGATATTGACCGCTGCCGTTCCCAGCGCGCCGGGATCGAGGCTCTTCGTATCGGCACTGAAAAGCTGCAGCATCACGTTCTGGAGAATGACCGAAAGGCCGAAGGTGACCAGAATGGGCGGCATCTCGCCCCGGCCGAGCGTCCGCTCGATGACGAAACGCTGCAGAAGCCAGCCAACCGCGAACATGACCGGCACGACGATGGGCAGCGTGAGCAGCGGGTGGATGCCGAGATGCGTCATGAGCTGAAGCGCCAGAAAGGCCGAGAAGACGATGAAGTCGCCATGCGCCAGATTGATCTGCCGCATCAGCCCAAGGCAGAGTGACAGGCCCAGACCGTATAGCCCGTAAAGTGCGCCAATCAGGGCGCCGTTGATGAGTGTTTCCAGCATGTCAGCGCATCCCGAAATAGGCGTTTGAGATTTCCGCCCGGTCCGCCGTTTGCGACGCTCCGGAGAGCACGATCTGGCCGTGGCGCATACAGGCGAACCGATCCGAAGCGGAGAGCGCACGGGCAATGTCCTGCTCGACGATCACCGTCGTCAGTCCCTCGCCCCTGAGTTTGCCGAGTGCAGAATAGACGATATCGACAGCGGCCGGAGACAGGCCAAGCGAGAGTTCATCGCAGAGCAGCACATTTGGGTTCGACATGAGTGCACGGCCGATGGCGACGAGTTGCTGCTGTCCGCCGGACAGCGCCATGGACGGGCGCTTGCGGAATTCTGCCACCGTCGGAAAGATCTCGTAGACGCGCTCGATCGTCCACCCGCCGGAACGTCGCGAATGCGCGCCGACCAGAAGGTTCTCCTCTACCGTGAGGCTCGGGAAGAGCTGTCGCCCCTCGGGCACCAGCGCCAACCCGTGGGCGACGATATCCATGGGCGTGAAACCGGAAATGTCACGGCCATCGACAGTGACGCTGCCCGTCTGCGGCTTGAGCCGTCCGGTCATTACGGCGAAGGTCGTGGTCTTGCCGGCGCCGTTCGCCCCGATCAGCGCCAGCGTCTCGCCGCGCGCCACGTCGAGGTCGAAGCCGAACAGGACCGGCAGCGGACCATAGGAGGCCCGCAAGTCAGTGATCGATATCATCGATGTCAGGCTCCATGCCAAGATAGATCTGCCGCACCTTGGGCATCCGCATCGTCTCATGCGGTTCGCCCTGCGCGATGATGCGCCCTTCACCCAGCACCGCGAGTTCGTCGGCCGCATGGGTTAGAACGTGGACGAGATGTTCGATCCAGATGATCGCGATGCCGCTGGCCGCCAAAGTCTTGACGATGGCCGCGACACCGGCGGCCTCGTCATCGGTCAGGCCACCGGCAATTTCATCCAGCAAAAGCACGGAAGGCTTGGTAGCCAGTGCGCGGGCAAGCTCGAGACGCTTGCGGTCGAGCAGCGGCAACCCTCCGGCAATGAGGTCCCCGCGGCTCTTCAGCCCGCAGACCTCGAGCGCCTGCAAGGCCGCCTCTTCAGCGTCGCGCCCCTTGAGCCCGGCTGCGAATTCGACCGCCACGAGCACGTTTTCATAGACCGACATATGCGAGAAGGTTTGCGGCACCTGAAACGTCCGGCCGATACCGGCAATCGCCCGTGCCGAGGCTGCGAGCGATGTGACATCACGTCCGGCAAGAAAGACCTTGCCGGACGAGGGCGCGAAGGCTCCGGAAATCACGCTGAACAGCGTCGTCTTCCCCGAACCGTTGGGGCCGATGATCCCGAGAATTTTCCCGGGATCGACCGCGATGCTGACACCGTCCAACACGATCGGTCCGCCATAGGACTTCACGACATTTTCGACAGTGAGCGCCCTGATCGTGTCGGCGACCGGCATCATCCAGCCTTTCTCGCCAGATCCAAGCTGAAGTCCGCCTGGATCGGCACTTCGGGCGCATTCTTGTTATAGGTGACCTTC
The DNA here is from genome assembly GCA_035565055.1 of Ensifer sp. GTDB lineage: Bacteria > Pseudomonadota > Alphaproteobacteria > Rhizobiales > Rhizobiaceae > Ensifer_A. The sequence continues at coordinate 42,352 of DATMTA010000190.1, read as the reverse complement.
AGGTCATAGGTGCCGTCAGGCTGGAGACGCCATTGGCCGCCCGCGATCTTGAGCTTTGCAACGTTCTTGATCGGGCTGCCGGCCCAGTCGATGTCGCCGACGACGGTCGTCATCCTGGTGGACTTGATGACGGCCTGGATGGCGTCCGGATCGGTCGGATCAGCAGCCTTCCTCAGCGCGTTGATGCCCAGTTCCCACAGCGCATGGACGACGCCGATCGGCTGCGTCCAGCGCTTGCCGGAGACCTTGGAATATTCCGCTGCGATCTCGCTACAGGACTGGCCGGTCAGCGTGGACTTGAAGGGATAGTTTGGCGTCCACCAGATTTCGGTCGACATGCCGTCGCCTGCCTTGCCGAGCGCCTCGATGCCGGAGGGGAAGAGCAGCGCCTTGGCCGGCGTCGCGATCTTCGGCTTGAAGCCGAGCTGCTGGGCCTGGCGCCAGAAGACGGCCCATTCCGGCGGCGAGAAGAGACCGGTGACGATTTCGCAGCCCGCATCGCGGAAGGCGACGATCTGGCGGGAGAAATCGTCGGCGCCCGGCTGGAACTCGCCGACATCCACGATGGAGTAACCGCCCTTGCCGAGCGAAGCCGGGAAGCCGATATCGGCGCTGCCGAAGACCTTGCCGGGCGGATCGTTGGACCAGACCGTGCCGACCTTCTTGTTTGTCTTCTGCGCGTCCCACATGCCGATGAAGGTCGAGATGATATCCTCGATGCCCCAGAAGAAGTGGTTCACATATTTGAACCCGACATCCGGCTTGCCCTTCAGCGGGAACATCCAGCCCTGCCAGGGATCCATGGTGGTGATGCTCGGAATGCCCGCCGTTTCGCATTGCGAGGCGACCGGAACATTCGTGAGCGCGCCATGGGCGAGCATGAGATTGATACCTTCGTTGTTGATCAGCTGGCTGGCCGACGTCGCGGCGCGGTCGGAATTCGACTGGTCGTCGATGTCGGTGATCTCGACCTTGTAGGTCTTGCCATTGTTGACAAGCCCGTCCTTGAACACCTCCCGCACCTTCCCGAGAATGAACGGGTCGGCTTCCGTGAAGGGAGCAAGGGAGCCTGTCTTGGAGCTGATATAGCCGATCTTGATCGTGGGGCTCGCGGCAATGGCCGGTGCCGGGAAAACGGAGCTCGCCGCACCGGCGGCAGCACCGGCGCCGACGGCCTGAAGGAACTTGCGGCGGTTGAGCCTCATGTTATCGCTCGAAAATGTCATCGTTCTTCCTCTGTCGATCTTGTTGCCGTCGGTACGGTCTTTTCCGGCCGCAAGTCAGCTCCGGCGTCTGCCTGTCGTGCTGCTTGAGGGCCGTCTTCAGCATATTAGGAGGCGGCTCAGGGAACCGGGATCAACAGTATTGCGGATAATCGAATGACCGGATTTCCCGGGTTTTCTGCTTTGAAATCAGACAGAAAAGAAAATGCGGGACCTTGCGGCCCCGCAGTCGGCTGCATGTCGCAGCGATGGGTTCATGGAGGAAGGATCAGGCGCGAGCGGGCTTCTGCGCAGGGCTTACCGCAACCGGGCCGAGATGCGTCTCATGATCGCCGATGCCGCAATGGTCATGGTCATCGTGCCCGTGATGATGGTGATGGTGGTGATCGTGTTCGAGCGCTTCCAACGCGCCCGGTGGGATTGGCGCCAACCCCTTGCGGAACTCGATGGGCTTGCCATGCTCGGTGTGGAAATAGGAGCGCTTCCAATGCTCCTCGTAGTCGCCGACTTCCGCGTCTGTCGCCATGCTGAGTCCAGCAAGGATCTTTTCCAGCGCCTGCATCCATTGACGATAATAGGCGGTGTTGACGTCTTCGTCGCCCCTTTGCGGGGAAGTCTTGATCTCGCCCGAAAAGACCGCGACCCATTCTGCCCAGGTGAAGTGCCCGGCGCGTGACAATTGCATGGTCAATGCGAAGGCTTCCGCCTGCCAGGGCTCGGAAAAGGCGGGACCTTGGTCCAGCCATTGCGGATCGATGGTCAGATCACTCTGCATCACGACGCGGCTCCCCCTACGAGATAGGTTTCCCATAGGCTCAGATAGACAGCCCCCGGCCCGTCACTGCCCTTGCCCCACAGCGTCTCGCTTTCGAAACGCACGCGATAGAGATGGTTGGGAGACTCCCCCCGCCCTATCGCATGGGCATCAGGGAAGACATGCGCGCCTTCGTAACCGACGATGGTCCCGCGCTTGTCGCGCGCATAACCCGGCAGGCGGGTGTGTGTCGAAACATTGTCATTGGTGGTCATTATCTCGTCGCCGACCTTGAACTGTGGCGCGCTTTCAACCGCGCGCAATGTCGGGGCACCCGTGGCCACGGCAATGGCGACCATTTCCTTAGGCAGCATGACCATCCCCCTTGTGCGCAAGTTCGGCGATCCGGGCCCGATATTCTTCCTGCGTGAAGACGCCCTTGGAAATCAGCAGGTCCTCCAGCGAATGGAGCCAATGCTCGTAGTAGGAAGTCGCCAGATAGTCGAGCGGCGGCATTCGCTCCATGGAATAGCGGCTTTCGTCGATGTTGAAACAGCCGGCCGCCAGCGAAAGGATGTTGACGGCGAAGGTCTTGGCCTCCCACTCCGCCTTGAACCGCGTGTCATTGTCGGCGAGATTCACCGGGCCGAAACCCTGCATTCCACCCATATCGGCAATCGATCTCATGACCTTGATCTCCTCAGATTGCCGATGCGGCGAGCGGGACACCGGTGCCGATCATCGAGTCTCGGGTCACAAGGCCAGCAAGCTTCTCCTCGCTCCAGCCTTCCGTACCGGCCGGGCGCTCAGGCAGCACCATGTAGCGGATTTCGGCATTGCTGTCGTAGACGCGCACTTCCCGGTCCCCGGCGATGCTCAAGCCAAATTCGGAGAGGACAGAGCGGGGCTCGATGACGATGCGGCTGCGATAGGGTGCAGATTTGTACCAGATCGGCGCCAGGCCGAGCACCGTCCATGGATAGCAGGAGCAGAGAGTGCAGACGATCACATTATGAACCTCTGGCGTATTCTCCAGGACCACCATGGCCTCCCCCTGCAAGCCGCTGACGCCCATTTCCTTCAGCGCCTCGGTTCCGTTTTCGAGCAGGCGCGCCTTGAAGGCGGGATCGGACCAGGCCCGCGCCACGACACCGGCGCCGATGCGCGGACCGAGCTTGTTCTGGAAAATATCGACAATTTCCGTCACCGCGCCGGGATCGATCTTGCCCTTCTCGACCATCAGCGTCTCGATCGCCTTGATCCTGAGCGCAAGTGTGGAAGGTGGCATCGTGTGATCGTCGTGGCTCATGGCAATCTCCCTTCGACAGCGTACACTGTTGAATAAAACTAGTGGCGGCTCCAGCGGTTTGTATCAGCATTTCTGCGGACCCGCCCTCTCGACCTTTCCAAAGAGGTGCCGGACCGAAAAGGCCTCTGCGCGCGCTCTTGGAAAGCCGTTTCAGCTTGGTGGGCCTCTCTCCCGACATCAGGAATATGGAGACAGCGCCGGAAACAGATTGTCGACTGCCAGGGCGAAGCCGAGAAGGGCCGAGTCCTTGCCAAAGGGAAAGTCGAGACCCAGGCCAACCGGCAATCCCGCCTGCGTTAGTCCGACAGGGATCGATATGCCTGGCAGGCTGGCAGTACTGCCGATATCGGTGTTATGGATCAGTGCCGGAAATTTAGGCAGAACCGTGCCGGCGATTTCGACAGTCTCGGTCCCGTCCAGCAAAGGCGCCGCCAAGCGGCAGACGGGAAACGCCAGCGCATCGATCCGGTTGACCTCGAACAGACGAGAATAGGCTGAGGTCAATGCCGGCAGGTGTATGGTCTTTGCCGCGTCATAGGCCGATCTGCTGACCGCAGTGGCAGGATCGAGCTGGGCAAGAAGGATCTCGCGCACATCCGGGCTTGCCACCTGCTCGACCACCTCTGCAAAGGTCAGCGGAATGCCCTGGTCGGCCAGGAATGCCGAGAGAGCGACCTTCCCTTCATAAATCGAAATCGGCATGGCGCTTGCGGCATAGGGCTCCAGCAGGTCCTCGGGATCGACGCGGACAAGTTCAACGCCTTCGGCGACAAGCCGCTCAAGCGCACCCATGCAGATGGCGGCGACCTCGGCATCGACAAGCTCCCAGAAATGCCGATGCGGAATACCCAGCCGAATACCCTTCAGGGCTGACGCTCCAACCGGCTGCGTGGCGGTGACGACGCCGTCGAGAAGGACGATATCAGCCGCGGAAAGCGTAACCGGTCCGGGCGTGTCTCGCGTCGTGGAAATGGGCACGATACCGTCGGTCGGCCAACGTCCGGTCGTCGGTCGATATCCCCAGGTCCCGCAGAAGGCCGCGGGAATCCGCACCGAGCCGCCCGTGTCGGTGCCGATGGAGGCAGGCACGAGCCGGGCGCCGACGGCTGCCCCGCTGCCGCCGCTCGATCCGCCGGAGGTGCGGGCATGATCGAAGGGGTTGCGCGGCGCACCGTACGCGACATTCGCGGAGGTTCCACCATAGGCCAGCTCGTGCATCCCATTCTTGCCAAAGGCAATCGCCCCCGCGTTCAGAAGCCGGCTCGCGACCAGTGCGTCGTTGGTTGGCCTGTAGTCGCGCAGCGCCGGCGTTCCCGCGGTCGTGACGTAGCCCGCTACATTGATATTGTCCTTGAAGGCAATCGGAAGACCGTGCAGCGGCCCGCGCAACCGCCCGGCAGCGCGCTCCGCGTCGGCTTGACGGGCATCGCGCAAGACCTGTGCATCGTCCAGCGACACGAAGGCGTTGATCGGGGCATGGCTTGCGTTTTTCTTCAACAGATCCGCGACAAGCTCTTCGGCTCCCAGCTTGCCCCTCACCATGGCGGACGCGGCTTCGTTCAACGTGAATGGCTCGAGTGTCATCTGAGTTCCCGGATAAGATTTTCACCGGGAAAGGGCTAATAGGAGCAGGCGGTCACCACCATCCGCATTTTTGCTGGGGGACGTTTGTTTCCCGCCACGCGACGACAATGTCGACTGGACCGAGAATTCTTGATTTTCGGCATGTTATTTGCTTTCATTCCCTCAAAGGGAACTGAGCGGACAATAAACATTCCGCCAATCACTGGGGGCTCGCATGAGCGGGACTGGACTCGATCTGACTTTTGAAGAGGCAAGTCTGTTCGCAGATATCGTCGGCAGGCTGAGCATTCCGGGGCAGTTGGAAATCAGGGAAAGCATCTTTCCCGACATCCTGAAACTGATGCGTTCGGAGGCGCTTGCCTCCTACAAATGGAACCCCAAGACAAATTCCTATGACGAGCCGTTCGTCATCAACCAGTCACCTGAGGCCATCAAGTCCTACCGCAGCTGGTTTCAGTATCGAGATCCGATGACACGGCAATTGCGCAGCCTCTGGCGGCCCGCCTATGTCGACGAAGTCATTTCCAGGACCGATTTGAGCAAGACGGAGTTCTTCAACGACTTCCTGATGAAGGACGGGCTCGATCATGGCATCAACGTCTTCATGAAGGACAATGGACGCGAGCTGGCGGATCTCCGCATCTGGCGGACAAGGCGCCAGCCGGAGTTCGCCGATCGCGAAATCGGACTCCTGAAAGTCCTCGCGCCGTTGCTCAAGCGGGCATTGTCCGCCGCGCCCGACGTGACGCTGTCCGTGCTGACCGACCGTGAGCGCGATGTCGCTCTCCTTGTTTCCCGAGGCTGCTCCGACAAGGATATTGCGCGGGTCCTGAATATCGGCTTTGCAACGGTGCGCACCCATCTGACCCGCTGCCTGGAGAAAATGGGCTGTTCCAATCGCGCCGAACTCTCCGCCAGGGTCACAAGGCTTTCCCAGTAAATCGGGCAGATCCTCCACTCATCGCCTTTCGATGTCTGTGCCAGATGAGCCAATGGGATGGAGATGTGGGAACCGCATTCGTTGCGGCCCCAAGGCTCAGTGCCGCTGCTGCCGCCAGGGCACGATCAGTCTCTCCAGGATATCCAGGAGATAGGAGAAGGCCAGACCCAGCACGGCGATGACTAGAAAGCCGACATACATGGTATCGACCCAGAAAACCGTCCAGGCCCACCAGATCCGGTAGCCGACACCGGAATCGGCGGTGGAAAACTCCACGGCCACCAGCAGGATGAGCGCGGTGCCCATGCAGATGCGCAGGCCCGTGAAAATGCCGGGCAAGGCCCCCGGAAGCGCGACCGTCAGATAGGTCGTCAGGCGGGAGGCCTTCAGGTTTTTCGCAACATCGAAATAGATTTTCGGGATGCCGACCACGCCCGCATAGGTGTTCAGCGTCATCAGGAAGAAGACATTGATGGCGATGACCACATATTTCGAGGTCTCGCCGATACCGAAGATCAGCAGGAGCAGCGGCAGCAGCGCGATTTTCGGGATAGGAAAGACGGCTGCGAAAAGCGGGTTGAGCGCCTCGTGGACGGGACGGAAGAGGCCCATGGCAAGGCCGACCAGAATGCCGGGTATGGCTCCCATCACAAGACCGATGGCGATGCGCTGCAGGCTGATCGCCAGATCGCCCCAGAACTGCGCCGTCTGCATCTGCGCAGCCGCAGTGGCGAGAACCGTCGTCGGAGCCGGGAAGAAGGCAACATTGATCAGCCCGCTCCGCGCTGCCAGTTCCCACAGGCAAAGGAGAAGCACCGGAAAGATGATGCCGAGCGGAAGGGCGCTGACAAGACCTGAGCCTTTGCCAGACCGGGTGGGCGTCGTTAATTCTACTGCCGCCATGATGGCCTCCTGGAGCACGTCCGGCAAAAGTGCGTGAGCGATTTTGCGTCCGGACTGCTAAAAAAACAAATGGATAGAGCATTTCCGATGATCCGGTTTTTACCGGAAATGCTCTAGTTTCCCTGCCGCTGAATGCGCTTGTTTTCCTGGCGGCGTGCTTCCAGCACTTCCTGACCGAGGATGTCCCAGAGCTCGCTCGTGTAACGCGTGAATTCCGGCATGCGCCTGATGTCCGCCGAATGACGGGGACGGGGAAGATCGATCTGCATGCTGTGAATGAGGCGGCCTGGAGCCGAACTCATGACCACCACGCGGTCGCCCAGGAGCACCGCCTCGTCGAGCCCGTGGGTGATGAAGATCACGGTCGACCTGAACTCCTCCCAGAGGCTGGCGAGTTCCTGCTGCATGAGCAGTTTGTTCTGCTCATCGAGGGCTGCGAAAGGCTCGTCCATCAGCAGGATTTCGGGATTGGTGGCAAAAGCGCGGGCAATCGAAAGCCGCTGTTTCATCCCGCCCGACAACTGATCGGGACGAAACCTGCGGAAGGAATAAAGTCCCGTCTTCTCCAGAAAGTAATCGACACGCTCCTGGCTTTCAGCCCCTTTCCAGTTGCGCGTCGCCTTCAGCCCGTAGGCAGCGTTCTCCTCGACTGTCAGCCAGGGAAAAACGGATTCCTGCTGGAAGATCATGGCCGTCATCGGCCGGGCCTTGTCTTCGTGGCGGATGGCAATGCTGCCGGTCGATGGAGAATCGAGACCGGCAAACATGCGCAGAAGGGTAGACTTGCCGCATCCGCTCGGCCCGACGATGCAGAGAAACTCCCCGCTTGCCACGGTCAGTTCGATCGGACCGAGCGCCATGAAGCCCTTGGAGGCAGGTCCGAAAATCCGGCTGACATCCTTGACTTCCAACTTGCCGGGAACATGTTTGCCCACTGCATCTGCCGCGCTCATTTCTTGGCCGCCTCCTTTAGGATCTCGTTGTTCAAATGGCTTTCAAGCTGCGGATCGCCCTTGATCAACCCTTCCTCGCGAAGGACGTTCAGCTGCCATTTCAGCCCGTATTCGCCATCGACATTGATCGCGGCGGAGGCCGAGGCGGTGCCAAGCGACATCCGTTCATAGGCCGCGGCACTTTCGGCGGGAACGAATTCCTGGTAAATCTCCGCGATCTTCTTGCGCCCTTCCGGCTTCGGCAATTCCTGGCGCATCCACTCGTTTGTCTTCAGATAACCGCGGACGAACCGCTTCGACAGATCGGGCTGCTGCATCATCTTGTCGGAGAGCGCGATGAAGGCCTGGGATGCGTTGGGCAGGATATCCGCCGAACGAGCCACGATCGTCGCCTTTCCGCTCGCGGAGAGCGTGGACATGAACGGGTCGATCACGATTGCACCGTCGATCGCTCCGTTGGACAATGCGGGAATGACATCGGGCATCGGCATCCCGACGATCTTCACGTCCGCCGCCTTAAGACCGATCTTGTGCAGATAGGTCTTGAGCATGATATCGAGAATCTGGCCCGGTGCCGTCGTTGCAAACGTCTTGCCAGCCAGATCCTTAGCCGGCGCGGCCGGATCCTTGATGAGGCCCGAACGGACGACAATTCCCGTTGGGTCACCGCCAGGCGCGGAGGGTTCCGGGGCCAGAGCCTCTGCCACGAGGGTGATCTTTGCGCCCCGCGCCAGCGCATTGAAAAGCGCCGCACCCGACGTCGTGATGGCTGCATCCACCTGGCCGGTCGCCAGTGCAGGCGCAATTTCCGAGCCGGACTTGTAGAAAACGGACTCGATCTCGATGCCCTCTTCCTTGAAGAAGCCCATCTTCATTCCGACGAACACCTGCACCGGAACCCGGATACTGCCGAAGCGGACCTTGTCCAGCGCCCATACCGGTTGAGCTGCAGCGAGCAACAACGCCGACGCAACAATTCCCGAAAGCCATTTCTTCATGATCACCCCTCCCTGGGACGGTTCAGAACCAACTGAAGAGTTTCAGCGATGAACGGACCGCTGCAACGCGCTATCTGTTTCGTTTCTGCGCAATTCCCGACGCAAACCGCGTCACGGCTGCGGGAATTGCTCCGGCGCCCTCCTGGAACCTCTCCTCCAGAAGGGTGCGCCGCGATTTTCAATCGCTTACATCGGGTTCCGGCCGATGAAGAATTCCCGGAACGGCTCCATCGACGGGTTCAGTCCCGCGTCGATCAGCCCCTTGCGCAGCGTCAGCATCTGCGGATCGTGAATGCGCTGGGTCGGCATGCGCAGCGGGCCGCCGTTATAGCCCTGCAGCCAGCCCTGGAACTTCCAGACATAGCGATTGATGAAATGGCCGCCGTGCATCTGCTGGGCGACCAGCCCCTTCGCCTTGCGGGCGGGATGCATGCGCCAGTAGATTTCGCTGGCCTTGTCGAACTCGCCCTGGCGCAACAGGTTGAAGACCTGCGGGATCAGCGGCCCCCAATATTCATGGTCGCTGGTCGCCGACAGCTGGATCGGCATGATCTGCGAGAGCGGGATCAACTCCCCCTCAATCGGCATGGAAATGACCACTTCCTTCCCGAACAGGCGGTCGCATTCGATCACACTCTGAATGGAGGGGAAACCGCCCTCGGCCTTGATGGCCGCGATGTTCGGGCAATCGTCGATCAGGCGCCGGATGAGGGAAACCGGAATGTCGGAGGGATGGATGCGCGGCGAAAATCCCCAGAGGAACATCGGAAACAGAATGACCGCGAGATTGGTCGAGTCGCACAGAGCCTTGGTATAGCGATAGATGTCATCCTCGCTCTCCGGATAGAAGGCCGGGGGATAGGACAGAAGCACGAATTCGGCTCCGGCGGCCTCGGCCCGCTTCACGGCTTCGATATTCTGCTCCAGCGTGTTCCAGCTGGCGTGATGCGTGATGACCAGCCGATCGCCCGCCTCGTCCTTCATCATCGACGTGAAGTCGATATATTCGTCCAGCGTGATCGAGACCTCGGAAACCGCCAGCGAGCCGATAAAGCCGTGTTCGATGGCGAGACGGGTATCATGGCGGATGGCCTTCTCGTTCAGGCGGCTCAGATCGTTCGAAAAGGACGGGAGGGTGCAGTTGATCACACCAACCAGCTTCTCGCGCGCCCATTCGCGGGCCTCATTTTTCTTGTAGGACGCCATTGCTTCTTCCCTTCACAGCGTTTCGCCAGCGCCTTGCCAGGCGAGATATTTCATTTCCAGGAACTCCTCGATGCCGTAGATCGAGCCTTCCCGGCCGATGCCGGATTGCTTGACGCCGCCGAATGGCGCGACTTCGTTGGAGATGAGCCCGGTATTGATGCCAATCATTCCCGCTTCGATGGCGGCAGCGACGCGCCAGATGCGGGCGGCATCCTTCGAGAAAAGATATGCGGCAAGGCCGAACTCCGTATCATTGGCCATGGCGATCGCCTCGGCCTCGGTCTCGAAGCGAACGACAGGCGCGACCGGGCCGAATGTTTCCTCGCGCGTCACCCGCATATCGGATGTCACACCGGCCAGAACCGTGGGTTCGTAAAACAGGCCGCCACGCGCATGGCGTTTTCCGCCGCTGAGGACCTCAGCGCCCTTGGAAACGGCGTCGGCAATGTGTTCCTCAACCTTTTCGAGCGCGGCGGTATCGATCAGCGGTCCCTGCTGGACCCCTGTGTCGAACCCGTCGCCCACTTTCAGCGCTGCCACGCGCTCTGCCAGTTGCCGGGTGAAACGGTCGTAAATGCCGGCCTGAACGTAAGCGCGATTGGCACTGATGCAGGCTTGCCCGGTATTGCGATACTTGGTGGCAATCATGCCTTCGACGGCCTGATCGATATCCGCGTCGTCGAAGACGATCAGCGGCGCGTTGCCGCCGAGTTCCATCGAGGCCTTCTTGATCGTGGCGGATGCCTGCTCCAGAAGAAGGCGGCCCACTTCCGTCGAGCCCGTGAAGGTGATCTTGCGCACCAGCGTGTTTCCGGTCAGTTCAGGCCCGATTTCACGCGCCTTGCCCATGACCACATTGAAAACGCCCTTGGGAATGCCTGCCCGTTCGGCCAGTTCTGCCAGAGCAAGGGCAGTCAAGGGCGTCTGCTCTGCGGGTTTGACCACCATGGTGCATCCGGCGGCGAGCGCGGGCGCCGCCTTGCGGGTGATCATGGCTGCGGGAAAGTTCCAGGGTGTGATGGCCGCGCACACCCCGACCGGCTCTTTCAGGACGACGATCCGGCGGCCTTTCTCCGGAGCCGCCATGATATCGCCGCGCACGCGCTTGGCTTCCTCGGAAAACCACTCGACGAACGAGGCCGCATAGGCCACCTCGCCCTTGGCTTCCGCGAAAGGCTTGCCTTCTTCAAGAACGATCAGCCGGGCAAGATCGTCGGCGTGTGCCGTGATCAGGTCGAACCAGCGGCGCAGCAGGATCGCGCGGCTCTTGGCCGGAACCTGCCGCCAGGAAAGGTAAGCTTCATGCGCGGCGTCAATCGCACGCGCCACCTGCCCCCGGCTCAATTTCGGCAATTCCGCCAGCCTTGCACCCGTGGAGGGGTTGAACAGTTCGTACGATCCGCTCTCCCCCTGATCGACCCAGCCGCCATTCACATAGGCGCTGGACCTGAACAGCGTCGGATCCGAAAGAATGGCCGCAGGATCGGAAGTAACAGCGAGGGTCATTTCAGCACCGGTCGAATTGTTTGCGGGAGAGGCGTGCCGAGTCCCAGCTCACGGGCCCGGCCGAAACACATGGCTGCAACGGTCAGATCCTGAAGCGCCGACCCGACCGACTTGAACAGCACGATATCGTCGAGCGATGTCCGCCCGGGATGCCGCCCGCCCATCACGTCGGTGAGCGGGACGAGCTTCTGGTCGAAGGAAACGCCGGCCTGCGCCGCCGCTCTCATGTCACCGGTATCGTGCGCCACTTCTTCCGCCATATCGGCGACGATGAGGTTGGCCCGCGCGATCGTTTCCGGGTCGACTTCCCGTTGCTCGGGCAGTGTCGAGCCAATGGACGCGACCGTCATTCCCGTAGAAAGCCAGCTGCCTTCGAAGAGCGGCTGCTCATCTCGCGAGCGGGCAGCGCAGATCAGGATCTGAGGCGCCGACTGCACGACGTCGCGAGCCGTGGCTTCTCCGGCAATCTCAAGTTCAAGAGGCGCCATCTCTGCCCTGAATTTGGCGCGGCTCTCCGGGTTCGGGCTGAACACCCGAACCGAAGAAATGCTGCGCACCGCGGCCAGCGCCTTGAGGTGATTGCGAGCCTCGAAGCCTGTTCCAAGAATGCCGACGGAAACTGCACCGGCCGGCGCCAGTCTATCGAGCGCAAGAGCCGTTGTTGCGGCCGTGCGATAGCCTGTGATCGAGTTGCCGTCGATCAACGCAAGCAGCTCGACGCTTTCCTGATCGAAGAGCGGAATGAGATAGCTCGCACGCTTGTTACGCGTATTGGCGGCGATCAATTTCGCTCCCATGACGCCGCCCACCGGCGCAACGCCCGTCAGGGTGCGCAGCCAGAGCCCCGGGCCGCGCGCCATAGAGCGCTGGGGAAACATGGCGTCCGTGCAGTCGGCGGCATAAGCGGCTTTCAGAGCCTCAATGGCGTGATGCCATGAAAAGACCTGCGCCAGATCATCCGTTCCCAGAAAGAGGGTCGGTTGCCCCGCAACAGTCGATACGTCGCTCATGTCCACTCCCAATACCAATTCAGCTTTCATTCAACTTAATGGCCGATATTGAAACGTGTCAATCACAAAATTGATTTGATATTGATTTGAGATTGCGATGCGGTTACGAGTTTCGAAACAAGGGAGAAAACCGTGACATCAGAGAGCGATGATCTGCGTCTGCGCGCCTTCATCGACACGACCATGCAGCAAGGCGAGCCGCAGCTTCCGCCGGAGCCGCGGCTCGCGGAACTGATCAATGTCTCTCGCGGCCGCCTGCGCACACTTCTCAAGCGGCTTGAGGAAGAAGGCGTGATATGGCGTCATGTCGGCAAGGGTACGTTTGTCGGCCCAAGGCATATCGATCCCAGTTCACCCGGATGGTCCGAAGGGATCAGTCTCGGCGACATCATGGATGCAAGGCGGCTGCTTGAACCGCAGCTGGCGGCAAGCGCCGCCATTTCGGCACGCCCGGCTGACGTGGTCGCGCTGGAGCGCTGCATAGCCGACATGTCAGAAACCCAGTCCTATCTCCAATGGAAGCGGCTCGACGAGCGTCTTCATCGACTGATCGCCGAGGCCACGCATAACGGCCTGCTGCTTTTGCTGTACGATACGCTTCGCAATCAGGGCCGGTCTGGTCTTGATCAACGGCTCAATGCGGTCTTCGGCAAAGACAGCGCCCCGTTGGAAACCAACAGGCAGCATGCCGCCATCGTTTCCGCCATCAAGGCAGGCGACCCGGGCGCGGCAGAGCAGGAAATGCTCCGGCACATCGACCAGGTTCGCGCCCGGCTGTTCGGGCTTCGCTGAAGCTCGCGCCATGCCCGTATGTGCATCAGGAATTTATCCGACTGGAACCAGTTAGCGCACCACGAACGTTTTACTGCGCTTGGAAGGACACGAGCTGTTACACGGCATACTGAACTGCAGCTGCCTCGACCTAATCGACGTGCAGCCGAGCCATCACGCCTGCTTCGGTCCGGTTACGAACACGCAATGAACGGCCACGGATTTACCGGAGAGCCAACTCGTGAGAAGTAGGTCTATGCCAAGCAAGACAACGAACTAATTTTCGCCTGAAGTCCGCGCCGCGTCGATCGGATGGACCATTTCAGTGTTTTTATGAAACGCTGAATTGGTCTGAGGCCGAAAGGATTGATGATGCAAGACTACGAAACCCTGACTCTCACCGTGGACGCACGCGGTGTAGCCACCTGCGCCCTCAACCGTCCTGAAAAGCGCAATGCCATGACCGACCGGATGCAGGCGGAACTGATCGACATGGCTGGCCGCATGTCGGCAGATCCCGCCATCCGCGCCGTCATCCTCACCGGCGCGGGGGACTTCTTCTGCGCTGGAGGTGATCTCTCCTGGATGAAGCAGCAGATCGAGGCCGACCGCCCCACCCGCATGAAGCAGGCGCGCGGGCTGGCCGATGCGCTCTTCGTGCTGAATACGATGGACAAGCCGTTGATCGGCCGCATCAACGGCAGCGCCTTCGGCGGCGGATTGGGCCTTATCAGCGTCTGCGATGTCGCCATTGCGCCCGTCACCGCGCAATTCGGCTTCACCGAAACGCGACTCGGGCTCATCCCCGCGACGATCAGCCCCTATGTTCTGGCCCGCATGGGCGAGGGCAAGGCACGCCGCGTCTTCATGTCGGCCCGGTTGTTCCCGGCCCCCGAGGCCGTGGCGCTCGACCTTCTGGCAAGGGCCGTCCAGCCGGAAGACCTCGATGCCGCCATCGAGGCGGAAGTGGCGCCCTATCTGTCCGTCGCCTCGGGCGCCGTTGCCGCCTCGAAGCGGCTGGCCCGCTCGCTCGGCCCGCGGATCGAGCCCGACGTGATCGAGGCGACGATCGCGGCGCTTGCCGACACCTGGGAAACGGAAGAAGCCAGCCATGGGATCGAGGCGTTTCTCACCAAGACCCCGCCACGCTGGGCGCGGTGAAGCCACACCTCATCGTCACACAGCAAATTGCCTTGTCCGGTCGTGTCCACCAAACCTTGGCGGCCTTCACCACCCGCGTGGGTTACCGGAAAAGAATTCGACCTCTGATCCTGACCCGGTCAAACTCTTGACAGTGACGAGCGTCAAAATTTGCGAGCTTCCGGCTTGTGCGGTGATGCCCTTGTTCTTTCTTGCGACGAAGCAGGCGCAAGCATATCGACGGCAGTAGTACGTTGGGCATTAATATGCGAAATCTGACTCGAGTCGATTCAGAAGGGCCCCTTTATGCTGCCAACCGAGCCTAATCTTTGCCGCCTGGAAATGACCGTGCTGATGACACCGGACATGGCGAACTTTAGCGGAAAGGTTCATGGGGGCGCGCTGCTCAACCTGCTCGACCGCGTGGCGTTTTCATGTGCTTCACGATATTCGAAGCAATACGCAGTTACGCTTTCCGTCGACCAGGTCGTATTCAAGGAACCGATCAATGTCGGGGAACTCGTTACGTTCCGGGCTTCGGTCAATCATACAGGCCGAACCTCCATGGAAATCGGCGTCAGGGTCGAGGCCGAAAACATCCGCACAGGCCATCGGCGGCATACCAATTCCTGCTATTTCACCATGGTTGCGGTGGACGATAACGGTCGTCCAGTTGAAGTCCCTGCGCTGAAGCCGAGTAACCCGATCGATCTGAAAAGATATCAGGCGGCAGAACTGCGACGCGTGTTGCGCAAGGAATTCGCGGAACGTCTTGAGATGGTCGCGTCGCATGGAAGGGATATCAACGAAGACGCGAACATACCCCAGGTATAACCATAGCGGTAGACGATAGGGCAGACCCCACAGCCCCGACGTTCGATAGTTCTGCCTTTATGGGACTCGAATGGCAAACCCGAGCCTGTCGTTTCAATCAGCATTTGGAAATTGATCAAGTCGCACTGCGATCATCAAGTTAGCCCTTGCCAAGTCGTCGAGGGAACTGTCGCGGCGCCTGGATGGCCGCGTTGAATTCAGTCCTCTCGCCGGGGACAAGGCTTCTGCGAGATGGAGCGGCCACCGATGGTGCACGCCTGCTCGTCGCGAAGTCGTCAGAAGTTCACGCGGTAACTCGCGGAGAGCCACGTCACATTGCGTCCCGTCTGATTGGAGGTGTTGAGCATGACGAGACCGTCGCCATCGCCGAGCTTATAGTTGACGCCGATGCCGCCGCGCAGGAAGTCCTGCTGGACGGCGGCGCCATCGATCGAGAAAGCTGAAAGCCCCAGGATCTGGCCGCTAACCCCGGCGCCGGCCTTCTCGAACCGATGGCCGTATTCGAGGCGGGTGACGAGGGC
Organism: Ensifer sp.; assembly: GCA_035565055.1. GTDB lineage: Bacteria > Pseudomonadota > Alphaproteobacteria > Rhizobiales > Rhizobiaceae > Ensifer_A. The sequence continues at coordinate 26,700 of DATMTA010000190.1, read as the reverse complement.
GAGCTGGTCGGTGAGCGGGGTCTTGGCATCTGCGCCGATACGAACGGTGTTGGAAATTTCCCGCGAGCCGTCGAAGCGAACGGGGAAGCTGCCGCCGGTTTCGGTGTAGCCGTTCATCTGCGAATTGAGATAGGTGTAGCTGACGAAGGGCGAGATGCCGGTCGAGGCGAGCTTGAAGGCGTCCTGCCAATCGACGCGGGCGCGAACACCGTAGGTCTGCGTCGCAGTGGAACCAAATGAGCTGTCGTTGGCGGACCCGTTGAGATAGCCGCGGCGGATATCGGCCTTGCCCCAGTTGAAGTAGCCGGAGAGCGTGGCAACGAGATTACCGCCTATGACATGCGAGACATCGGGCGCGAGGTAGCCGGACGAGAAGGTCGCGTTGCCGCCGTTCTCAGTGTCCATCCCCGCATATTGCCCGCCGCCGGCAAGGCGCACGGTCCACCCGTCATCGAGGCCGCGCCCGAAGCCAAATTCGCCGGCACCCAGACCGCCTTGCGCGGTCTTCGTGCTGGCATAGCCGCCGTCACCCGTGAACCAGGCGGAGGATTGACCCGCGTCAAGCAGCATGAAGAGCGGCGAGGAATGTGCGCCATTGATCGCCATGTCCGCGTTCTGCAACTGACCAGACACGCGCGGGACACTGACGAGGCTCTGCTGGAAGTTGGACACGTCCATGAGACCGGCCGTCGTTACCGTGGTGGCGCCGCGGGCGATGAAGGCGTGATTGTTCTCCAATTGACCAACAATAACGTTGCCGTTGGCGGAAACGCCGTTGGCCGACTGTGTCACGTCGTTGGTCAGGGTAACGCCCTGGCTGCGAAGCCAATCGTCCACAGAGATCATGCCTGAGGCCTGCGTCCAACGGAAGGCGCGTTGCGCGGCATCGTTGGTGGTAGTGGCAGTGCCCACGACGACGGAGCCGTCGGCGTTGACGCCGTAGGCAGACGAGAGTGTTCCCCCGAGCGCGCCGAGATCGACCATGGTGTTGGTTCCCGCCGTCCAGCGGAAGGCGTGGTTTACCCCGACGCTGGCCGTGTCGGCAGTACCCACGACAACGGAGCCGTCGGCGTTGACGCCTTGGGCTGCAGAGTTTGTCCCGCCGAGGGTGCCGAGATCGACCATGGTGTTTGTGCTCGCGCTCCAGCGGAAAGCGTGGGATGCAACGTCGCCCGTCGTGAGGGCCTCACCCACGACGACGGAGCCGTCGGCATTGACGCCCCAGGCAAAGGAAAATACCCCGCCGAGGGTGCCGAGATCAGTCATGGTGTTGGTTGACGCCGTCCAGCGGAAGGCGTGCTGGGCGGCGTCGTTGGTCGTGTAGGCTGAGCCAACGACGACGGAGCCGTCGGCGTTGACGGCGTTTGCATCGGAGTATGAGCCCCCAAGGGTACCGAGGTCGACCATGGTGTTGGTCGCCGCCGTCCAGCGGAAGGCACGCCGTGCGACATTGTTGGCGGTGTAGGACCACCCCACGACCACGGAACCGTCAGTGCTCACGCCGTTGGCAGCGGAGTCCATCCCCCCGAGGGTGCCGAGATCGACCATGGTATTGGTGGTCGCCGTCCAGCGGAAGGCGTGGCCCAGGGCGTCGTTGGTCGTCCAGGCCTGGCCCACGACAACGGCGCCGTCGGCGCTGACGCCGCTGGCGTAGGAGCTTGTTCCCCCCAAGGTGCCGAGATCGGCGTAACTTCCTGGCGTCGTCACGCTACCGGCAAGCGCGCCGGTCGCCATGCTGGCGGCGAGGCCAAATCCCAAAACGCCGCAATAGCTGATTTTTGCGTGCAGCCTCTGCTTCACCGCAAACAGCGCAAATCGAGGGAACAGGCGGGCAGCACGATGAACTGGCAGCCGATGCTGGCGCTGGCGCTCTCGAAACAATGCCCATGGTTGAATCAAGGCGGTTGCCCGGGCGGCGGGTACGGTCAAGGCAGACGTGCCGGCAAGAAGCGCCGTCGCCAGCCGGTTCCTGCCACACATGGTCCTGCGGCTCATGAGATCTGAACCCATGGGTCACCTCTTCTCTTCCTGTAAGCTTTGGAGGTACTTACTCGCAGGTCGGGAGGGGTGGACAGAGCCCCGTGGGCGAAGTGCTATGGCGTGCAAGAGTCGTGTGAAATTTGTCGATTGCCGTGCAAATCGGGGACGCAAGACCTCGACGGAACAACAGAATCAGCGCGAGCACTGGATCCAGCTGCGCCACGCGGCATGGAGTGGCGAGGCGTCATTCCCGTTCGAACCCAGCTGACCGAAGGCACGGGCTTCGCGGGGAACCAGGCCATAGGCGCGGCGGAAGGCGCCGACGAGACCGGACCGGTTGCCGAAGCAGAACCGGTTCGCGATCTCCGAGATCGACCGGTCGGCCTGCTTCGGGTCGATGAGCGCACCGCGAATGGCCTCAAGCCGCCGGGCGCGCAGATAGGAAATGAACCCGCCATCCCCTTCGAAGAGATAATAGAGCTTGCGACGGGAGATCCCGAAGCGCGCGGCTACGGTGTCGGCATTGAGATCCGGATTGGACAGTTCTGCCTGGATGAAGCGGCGGATCTCCAGCTGCAGGGATGCATGTACGCCCGGCGTGTCCAGGTCGCGCGCGTCCTCGCCGTTGAGGATGGCTGCCACGATCTGAAGGGTCGGTTGCAGGATCGCCAGCCCCTCGGCGGGCCTCAGCTGCGGTCCCGCCCCCATCAGTTCGGCGACATGGCTCCTGAGGATCCTGACCATCGGCAACTCGCTGCGGATGATCCGGAGATGGTGAGAATCCGGCGAAACGAGCAGCGGTGCAAGCAGACGGCGCGGAATGATGAGATTGAGATTGGAGAAATCGGTAGCCGCCGTCATGAGTGGCTGTGCTAGATCGACCACGAGCAGGTCGCCCGGACGCGTCCATTCGGATTCGGCCCAGCTGCGATCGCCGCAGCGTCCCCCGACATAGAACTGGACCAGATAGTGGCTCAGGCCGTCGCGCGCGGTTCGATAGCGCGACCGCTCGAAGGACTGCGAAACGCTGCTGGACTGCCCGACGACCGTATCCCCTAGAAGGATTGCACCGACCTCTGCAAAAAAAGCCGCATCTTTCTGGATGTTCAGGTTCACGTCGAACATCACGTTGATGTTCTCGAACCACATGGCGCGGCCGAGACCGTTGTGGTTCGCTTTTGTGTCGAAATAGGAAAATGGCAATCTGTTTTGCATCGACCTGATCGGGGCGCCCAGCCCAAAAAATGAGAAAAAACAGAGTAAAGTGAACCTGCGCTCAAGTCTGCTAGCCTTGAGCAGACAAAAAATCGAGACACTTCGGTTCTGTTTGACGCTATCCGGGGTGGCGAATTTTGGATCGATTGTATAACGCTCTTCTTCGCCCCTGATAAAACCACCGGTTGCTCTTCCTTCGTTGCTCGTCGCTGACCATCATGAACTCGATATCAGAAGCGTTTCCTGAACCGCGTACCGACGTCACGCCCGATCTTCTTGTGCGTGCCGCCGACTTCGAGCGGCATCCGCAATTCTACAGGGCGATGGCCTGTTTCAGTCTCATGGCGATCCGGCTCTATCAGGGCCCGGGGATTGCCCGTTTCCTTGTGAACGAGACGGCACGCACCCTGATTGCCAACCTCTGCATCGTCTTCGACACGCTTTCGCAGGACGATCCGTCAATGAACCTGACGATCAGCCGGATACAGGACGCCTGCGAGCGGCTTGGTGTAGCCAGTCGCGGCCGTGTCTATGCCTTTCTGAAGATGATGGAGCTGGGCAACTACCTCCAGACAAAGCAGGGAGCGGATCGCCGGAGGGGTCGACTGGTGCCCTCACCCAAGTTCGTCGATCATCTCGATACGATCGTGAAGGCCATGCTCGAAGGCGCCGATATCGTGCTTGCGAAGCCAATCTGCGTCGCGCGCTACGCCGATCCCACCGTCCGCCGGCGTTTCATCCAGGCCGCCGGGCTCGACATCCTGGCCGGCTTCGCGCCCTGGAACCACTATGACGACATGCGTCCGTTCACGGCGCACGATGGCGGGTTCCATATCATTTCGGTGATCCTCCAGCAGGCCGGCGCGTTCGATCACGATATTTCCGGCGGCAAGCATGTGTCCGTTTCGCTCGCCGATCTGGCCCGCCGGCACAACCTGTCGCGCAGCCATCTGCGGCAGCTTCTCGCAGAGGCGGAAAGGCACGGGCTTATTATTATCGAGAACCGGGCGAGCTACAACATCGTCCTCACCCCGCGCCTGATTGCAGTCTACCGGGCGCATGTCGCGCTGCTGCTCGCCTACTACGCGGAAATCATGCAGGACAGGATCTGACAAGCAGACTGCGACAGGCACAGCGGATACCCTGAATACGGTGACCTGCCCCTATAGACCGAATTTCAACGTCCAAAGGGTCTGGTAATCCTACTGCCCCGCTTTCATTGCATCGCCTCCTTGCCCGCTCTGCACCCGACGGGCCTTGGCTCATGCGTCTGCCGAGACGGCCAGACGCAAAAGGCCCGGTCGGATGGCAGCCGACCGGGCGCTGAAGCAGATTACTTGGTCAGGTCTGTCCAGATGCGAGCGTAGAGCTGCTGGACATCCGGCGGGCAGGACGTCAGGAAATGCGCGGACGACTTCAGGTCGTCCGGAATCTTGAGCTCCGGAGCCTTCAGCAGATCCGCATCCATGAACTTTTCCGAACCGGTCACGGCATTGCCGTAGCGCGTGTAGTTCGAGATCAGGGCGGCATTTTCCGGATCCATCAGGAAGTTCAGGAAGAGCTTGGCGTTCTCGACATTCTTGGCGTCGGCGAGAATGGCGACGTTGTCCTGCCAAAGCGGATAGCCGGTTTTCGGCAGGCCGAAGGCAAAGCCCGGGTTCTCGGCGCGGATACGCATGGCGGCACCGTTCCAGAAGATCGAGGCGTTCAGGTCTTCCTTCACGAACTTCTCGAAACTCGGATAGTCGACCGAAGCCCAGGACGCCTTGGCCTCCATCAGCTTGTCGTGCGCCTTCTTCAGAACCGCCTTGTCCGTCGTGCAAGCCTGGCCGCCGACATAGTTGATCGCCATGTCGATGACTTCGTTCATCGAAGGAACGACGTTGATCTTGCCCTTCAGTTCCGGCGGCGGATCGAAGATGATGGCGGCGGTGTTGAGGTCGCCCTTGTAAACCTTGGTGTTGGCGATGACACCGGTTGTACCCCAGACGTAAGGCACGGTGTAGTGCCGGCCCGGATCCCAGGCGATGTCGACCCATTCCGACTTCACGTTCTTGAAGTTGGACATCTGCGAGGGCTCGCTCTTCATCAGCAGGCCGGCCTGAATGTAGGCAGGAACGACGTAAGCCGAGGGAACGATGATGTCGAAGCCATGACCGCCGGCCTGGATCTTCGCCATTGCCGTCTCGTTGGAATCGTATTCCGTAACCGTGACCTTCACATCATAGGCCTGCTCGAACTTCTTGATCAGGTCCGGCGGCGTGTAGAGGCCGAAATTGTAGATGTTGAGCTGGCCGGCGGCGAGCGCCGGAAGGGCGGTTGCCATCAGAATGGCGGTGGCGGCTGCCATGCGGGATGCGTATTTCATGTCATTCTCCTCTGGACTTCTTGTCTTCAGTCTTTCTTGCGTGTCGCTACCCATGACCCCGCAACGATCAGCACGCTGAGCAGAAGAAGAAGCGAGGAAATGGCATAGATTTCGGAAGTGAGGTTTCGTTTCAGCTCACTCATCAGATAGGTCGGAAGCGTGTCCTGCCCGGGCGATTTCAGGAAGTCGCTCATGACGAGGTCGTCGAGCGAGACGACAAAGGCCAGCATGAAACCCGAGAGGATGCCTGGCGCCAGCAGCGGCAGCGTGACGCGGCGGAACGTGTAGAACCGGCTCGCATAGAGATCGGCGGCCGCCGTCTCCAGGCTCAGGTCCATGCCCTCCAGCCGCGCCCGGATCGGCAGGTAGGCGAAGGGAATGCAGAACGTCGTGTGCGCGGCGATCAGGAAGCCGAGCCCGGTATAGCCGGTCGCCTGCTTGATCTGGCCGATGATGATCAGCAAGGCAATCGCCAGCACGATTTCCGGCACCATGAGCGGCTGGTTGAGGATGATGTGGATCGTCCCCTCGCCGCGGAACCTGTCGGTGCGGGTCGTGGCAAGGGCAGCCATCGTTGCAAACACGGTCGAGATCACCGATGCGGTCGTTGCGAGGATCAGCGAATTGATCGCCGCATCCAGGAAGGCCTGGTTATGCAGAGCCGCGCCGTACCACCTGAGGGAAACGCCCTCCCAGTTGCCGATCACATTGCCGGAGTTGAAGGAATAGCCGACCAGGATTGCCATCGGGACATAGAGGATGACGAAGCAGGCCACAGCCATGACGGCCGTGCCGGGCAGCTTGGTCACATCGAAGCTGCGCTTAGTCATGGCTCTGCTCCTTACGTCCGGAGGTGATGCGCGTGTACCAGATGAGGGCGATGAGAACGAGGGCGGTGAGCGTGATCGAAAGGGCGGCACCCAGCGGCCAGTTGCGTCCCTGACCAAACTGCAGGTCGATCAGGTTGCCGAGCATCATCGACTTGCCGCCACCCATGACCCGCGGCGTCACGTAGGCGCCGAGCGAGGGCACGAAGACGAGGATTGAACCGGCAATGACGCCGGGACGGATCAGCGGCAGGATCACGCGGCGCAGGCAGAAGAAGCGCGAGGCATAGAGATCGTAGCTTGCCTCGGCCAGGCGGAAGTCGAACTTCTCGATGGCCGCATAGACTGGCAGCACCATGAGCGGCAGGAACACATAGGTCATCCCGAGCAGCACGGCGAAGTCGCTGAACATCATCTGGATCGGCTCCTTGATGATGCCGACAGCCAGGAGGATGCGATTGAACACGCCCTCCGAGCGGATCATTTCCTGCACGGCGATCGTGCGGACGAGGAGATTGGTCCAGAAGGGAATGGTAATCAGGAAGAGCCAGAAATTTCGCTGTGCGGGCGGGCGCGTCGCGATGAACCAGGCGGTCGGCAGACCGAAGATCAGGGTGATCAGGGTGGTGACAATCGACAGAACGATGGAGCGGAAAAGAATGCCGAGATTGGCGCCCGACAGGCCGATCGTGTCATCGAAGATGTTGCGCTCGAAGAGAACCGAGAACCAGCCGTCCGTCGAGAAGATCCACTTGACGTTGCCGAAATCGCCGGGGGTGAGGAGGGAATAGACCAGAACCACGCCGAGCGGCAGGATCGAGAAGAGCATGATCACCACAACGGCGGGCAGCGCGAGCGCCCAGCGGCGCCAGGTTTCCGGGCCGCTCATGCCGCGATCTCCTCGTCCCTGACGACGCGAAGCGCCTTGGCCGGCAGCGAGATGGTGATGCGCTCGCCCTCGTTGAGCGTCTGGCCGCCATGCAGAGCGTTCTGCACACGGGCGACAAGCTTTTCGCCGTCGGAGAGGACGAGATGGACATGCGTGTCCGTCCCGAAGAAGACGAGCTGGGCGACGGTCGCCTCAAGCTGCAGCACGTCCGGCGCGTTGGCTGACAGCACGACATGCTCGGGCCGGATCATCAGTGTCACCGCACCGTCAGCGACGTCCGGCAGCGCGATACGCGCTCGGGCGACCTCGACAACGCCGCCCTTCGCCGTGGCCGAAAGGAAATTGGACTCACCGATGAAGCCCGCCACGAAGCGGTTGGCCGGACGGTCGTAAAGCTCGCGCGGTGTGGCAATCTGCTGGACGCGGCCGCCGCTCATGACGGCGATGCGGTCCGACATGGTGAGCGCTTCTTCCTGGTCATGGGTGACGAAGATGAAGGTGAGCCCCGTTTCGCGCTGCAGGCGCTTCAGCTCGATCTGCATGTCCTTGCGCAGCTTCATGTCGAGTGCGGAAAGCGGTTCGTCGAGCAGCAGGATGCGCGGCTTGGCGACAAGCGCGCGGGCCAGCGCCACGCGCTGCTGCTGACCGCCGGACAGTTCGGAACTCTTGCGGTTCTTCAAATGCAGCAGCTGCACCAGCGTCAGCATCTTGTCGATAGCCGGGTCGATTTCCGATTTCGGGCGACCCTGCGCTTCCAGCGCGAAGGCCACGTTCTGCCCCACTGTCATGTGCGGGAAGAGCGCATAGCTCTGGAACACCGTGTTGACCGGCCGCTGGTTCGGCGGCATCGCGGCGATGTCCTTGCCATCGAGGACGAGAGACCCGCCGCTTGGGCCGGTAAACCCGGCGATCAACCTGAGAAGCGTCGTCTTTCCGCAGCCGGACGGGCCGAGCAGGGTGAAAAACTCTCCTTCAGCGATCTTGAAGGATACTTCATGCAAGGCCGTCACCTCGCCCTTGCCGTATCCGAACCGCTTGGACAATCCACGAATGTCGAGCATGTGCTGTTGTTCCCTTATAGGTTTTCAATATGGGTATTGACAAAATAACGTTAGTCAACCAAATTTTTTACACAGACAAAAATTTTATTCCGAAAAGAGAAAATGACAGCGCTCCGTAGGCAGCTCCCCCAGCAGGCAGAACCCGGCTTGCGCAGCCGGCAGAAGGCCAAGCGCCGCGACGAGATCATCGCGGCAGCGCAGGCCCTGTTTGAAAGTCAGGGGATCGACGCCACGACCATGGCCGATATTGCCGCCGCGGCCGGCATTTCAGCCCCCACGGTGTTCAACTACTTCGGCTCGAAGGACGGAGTGCTGATCGCGCTCATCAGGGAAGGTACGATGGCCGCGCGCGACCAGGATCGCCACCTCCAGTGGGCCGAAGACACCGATCTCGGCACGCTGATCCTGGAGCTGCTCGTTCGTGTCTCGCGCCGGACGCTCGAAATCGCCGACAAACGCGTCTGGCGCTATGCCGAGTCCGCGCCCATGCGGCATCCGGAGACCGAACTCTCCACCCAATATGGCGAGATCACAGAAGCTCTGGTCACCGACATTGCCGAATTTTTCGCCGGAGTTGCGCTGAAAACGCGTTCCGGAACGCCGGCCTCGCCGGAATTTCTCGCCTGCCTTATTCACGACGTCTGGACCCCCTGTTTCTTCCGGCTGATCTCCATCGAGGAACAGACGCTGGCCGAACACGAAGCCGAGCTTCGCGCCCGCATCCTGCCGCTCTTGCACATGATTTTCGACGATGCCTGCATCGCCCATCCCATCCGCAAAGGAATGCCTGAATGAAAGCCTCGTTCATCTTCGTGAACGCCCGCGTGCTGACCATGGACGACGATATGCCCCGGGCCGAAGCGCTCGCCGTGGGCGGCAACCGGATCATCGCGATCGGCACCGAAGAGACGGTTATCGACCATGCCGACCCCGAAACGCGCTTCATCGATGCCCATGGCGCAACGCTGATGCCGGGCTTCGTCGAGAGCCATGTGCACCTGTTTTCCGGCGCCTACGGCCAGACCCTGCTGCAGCTCCCCGGCGTTTATGGCTTCGACGCGCTGAACGCCGGCTTCCAGGCTTTTGCCGCCTCCAAGCCGGACGAAGGCCTGCTTCTGGCGCAAGGCGCGGACTATGAAATTCTCGGCAAGGGCACGCGGCTCGACCGCCATGCGCTCGACCGGATCTGCCCGGACCGGCCGATCGCCGTGATGGCCTATGATTTCCACACGCTCTTCGCCAACACGGCAGCGCTCACGGCCTCAGGCCTCCTGAACGGTCGTGAGCTTCCGGCCGGCAACGAGGTCATGATGGGCGCAGACGGTCTCGCAACCGGTGAACTGCGCGAGAAGTTCGCCCTGCTACCCGTGCTCGACCTGCGGACCACCGGCGGCCGCGAAATGCTCGGCATGTCAGGCATCGAGCCTCCCGTGCAGCCGACGCCCGATGAATGGCGCGACGATGTGGAAGTCCTCAAGGCAGGCATGAAATTCGCCGCCTCCAAGGGCATCACGTCCATGCACAACATGGACGGCAACCGGCATCTCCTGGAACTGCTGCGCGACGTTCAGGCCGAGGGCGGGCTTCTGGCGCGCATTTCGGTTCCATTCCATTTCACCCGCGACATGCCGCTCAGCGAACTCGACCGTGCATCCGCCATGACGCGCGACTTTACCGGCGACACGCTCACCTGCGGCCGCGTGAAGATCTTCATCGACGGCGTCATTGAAAGCGGCACGGCGGCCCTGCTCGATGACTATGCCGACAAGCCCGGCCTGCGCGGTGACCCGATCTTCGATGCGGCCTCCTTCAAGGAGGCCGCCATCGAGGTTGATCGCCGGGGCTTGCAGATCGCCGTTCATGCCATCGGTGACGCCGCTGTGCGCATCGCGCTCGATGGCTACGAGGCCGCCCGCATGGCCAACGGTCCGCGCGACAGCCGCCATCGCATCGAGCATATCGAAATGATCGACCCTGCCGATATTCCGCGCTTCGGCGAACTCGGCGTGATTGCCTCCGTCCAGCCGCTCCACGCCCCGGTCGGCGAGACACCGACGAGCCGCAGCATCGGCGAGAAGCGTGCGCCTCACGCCTATGCCTGGCGCCTGTTGCACGAGGCCGGCGCAAAGGTCGCCTTCTCGTCCGACTGGCCGATCGTTCCGATCGATCCGCTGCTCGGCATCCAGACGGCGCTGACGCGCGAGCCACATCTGCCGGGCCTGCCCGACCATCGCCTGCCGTTTGCCGATGTCCTCAAGGCCTTCACCTCCATCGGCGCTTACACCGGCCACATGGAAGACAAGACCGGCACGCTGCGGCCCGGTATGCTGGCCGACCTCGTCCTGCTGACAGCCGATATCGAGGCGACGCCGGTCAACAAGATCGCGGAAATCGGTATCCGCATGACCATTTGCGATGGAAGGATCACCCATGAAGCCTGAGACATTGACCGCCGACATGACGACGCTCGGCGCCAGCCGAACGCTGGGCGCGCCAGTGCTCACGAAAGCCTGCGTCATCCGGGCCGATATCGGCCCGGCGCTGGAGTTTGCCACTACACAAGGAAAGACACGCGCCATGTTCCCGATCATCGGTGGCGAAGTGGTAGGGGCCGGGTGGAGCGGACGCATCATCCCCGGCGGCGCAGATTTCGCGCTGGCCCTGCCGGATGGATCCTATGCGGTCGAAGCGCGTTATTGCCTCGAGCTGGAGGACGGCACGCCGGTCATGGTGACCAATGCCGGCCACATGGCCATCCAGCCGGACGGTAGCTTCTTCGGCCGCACCCGTGCGGAGCTGGAAGTGCCCGAAGGCCCCCACAGCCACCTCGGCAAGGTCGTCTATTTCGGGACGGCTCTGGCTGAAGCCGGCGACAATGACCACGTCTATATCGAATTGTGGGCAGCGCCGGTCTAAGCCATTCCAGTGCATTGAAAACGGGTTTCGCGTCAGGAATTGCCGGGCAGAACCATACGACCGCCGAGGCCCCTGCACCACCTACCAGCCGAAGCTGAAGGTGGCACCGCTGCCATTGTTGCCGTTCTGCACGACCTCGTCGTCATTGTTGCGGCCATACTGGAAAAGGCCGTAGGCATTGTTGTTGCCGTTCTGCCGCAGCGTGCCCCGGTTGCCGTTGCCCTGCTGCTGGATGATACCAAGATTGCCCCGGCCAGCCTGGGCAAGACCTGCGGCATTGCCATTGCCCAGCTGGCGGATATCGCCGTCCCGGATGCCGCGAAAGAGGGAATAGGCGCGCAACCCCGTGGAAAACAGTTGTGCATCCCGGGCATTGCCGGGCGCGATGTTGAAGGAGATGCGCCCGCCCGCGAAGGCCGAGACGGGCATGGCCACGGTAGCTGCGAGCAGAGCGACGGTTGCGAACTTGAACATGGTGCGGGTCATGGTGTGATCTCCAGAAACACTGTCTTCAGCGATGATCAACCTTCGCATGACCGGACTGAACGTAGCCGGAATCCCCCATTCAGTTGGCGTTCAGTCGCTGGACCTCGCCGAACGAGAAAGGGCGCCGCAACCGGCGCCCCTGGTAGGATTGATCATGAGGAGGAAGACGATCAGTTGCTGCCTGTCTCCTTCGTGCAGCTCACCGTCTTGCCGCCGAAGGTGACATCGAGCGTTGCCCTGTACTGAGCGCCCTTGGAGCCGAGCGAGACCGAACTGAGCGTTGCCGTCTGGCCGGCCTTCGCATCGAAATCGCCGCCCTGGTTGATGGTGGAGCTCCCCCCGCCGCCGGTCTTTTCGACCCGGAACGTGTAGCTGCCGGAGACGGCCCTGTCGGCATGGACGAGGGCATCGAGTTTGACCATGCCGCCGCCGGCCGACGTTGCGCCGATGTCGCAGAACCCGGGATTCTCGAGCGTCCCGGCGGTGGTCATCGTGGAGACCGCAACCACCGGAATGAGGGCGAGAGCAGCCGCCATCAGACGCGGGAACGTGACAATGTTGGACTTGAAGTTGAACATGGGCGTTTCCCCCTGGACCTCGTCGTTTCCTGCGCCTGCCCGTTACGGGCAGGCCTGGACAAAGGCGGCGACATTGCCATTGCCGCCCTGGCTCACATTGGCGCTGCACCCATGGCCGACCTGCACGCCGGCCGCGATGTTTCCATTGCCGTCCTGGGTGAGGATGGTCGTGTGGTTGGAGCCGAACTGACCGATGCCGGCCGTGTTGCGGTTGCCGTTCTGATAGGTGGCTCCGTAGTTGTTATAGCCCTCCTGACCGATGGCCGAGAGATTATGCCGGCCGTTCTGGCGGCTGACCAGACGGTTATAGTCGCCGTTCTGGTAGGTGCGGATCCGGTTCGAATATCCTTCCTGCGCACCGCCGGCGGAGTTCCTCCAGCCATACTGTTCGATGCGGACATCATTGGCCATGGCGGGAACGGCAGCATTGAAGCCGACCAGCGCAACGAGTGCGGTTGCGATGAAGGACGTGCGGAACATGGGCGTTATCTCCTGGAGCGGATGGGACCGCGGTTGAACGTCCCTGTTGTAGCCGCCTGCCTTCGAACCGAAGCTGAAGGCTCCATTCAGACGCAGTTCATCCGCAGGAGCCCGCGCGCTATCCGTCATTCCGCGCGGCGGTTTCGCTCCTCTCCGGCTATCAAAATCGTGAAATTGCCCTTGACGACCGGTCCGCTCCGGTGTTTGGATAAGTGGATACAAAAATCCAGTGAGCCAGATGATCGCCAATCTCTCCTCCCCGTCACCCGTTGCCTCCACGGCCGAGGAGGAAGCGTATCTCTATCTTCACAAGGCACTCAGGCTTGGCCGCTACAAGGCGGGTGAGCGGCTGATCCCGGAAGACATTGCCGCCGAGATCGGGATGAGCCGGATGCCGGTACGCGAGGCGTTTCGCCGGCTTGCCGCTGACGGACTTGTGACACTCAGGCCGAATCGTGGCTGCGTGGTCGCGGGCCTGACGCTGGACGAATTGAACGAAGCCTTCGAAATCCGCTCCGTGCTCGAAGGGCTGGCCGTGCGTCTTGCCATGCCGAGACTGACGGCAGAGCATTTCGAGGAACTGGACAGGCTGCTTCTGCGCATGGAACGCGCAGGCGAGGCCGGCAGCAGCGACTGGGTGCTGCGACACCAGGAATTTCACGCCTATATCTACGGGTTGAGCGGCAGGCCCAAGCTGATCCGCCAGATCGCGGCGCTCCATGTGGCCATCGAGCCCTACATGCGCATCTGGTTCGACTATGTCGAAAAGCCGCTTTCGGCGCGCGAGGAGCACCAGAACCTTATCGACGTCTTCAAATCCGGCAAGGTGGCAGAAGCCGAGCGGGTTATGGAAGACCATGTTCTCGGCACAGCCTCGCTGCTGGCCGAGTTTGCAAGTCCCAGCCGGCGATAGATGCCGGTCGGTCAAATTTGTCCGAAGCCGGAGAAACATCCGGCAAGGACGGGGAACAGCCGCACACGCGGCACAACGAAAAGGGAACCAGCCATGACAATCCGTCGTATGGCCGCATTCGCGGCTGCCTTCATGACCCTCGTCTCCGCACCGCTTGCGGGCGCTGCCGATGCACCGAAGGCCATCACCATCGCGACTGAAGGTGCCTATGCACCCTGGAACTTCACGACAGCCGACGGCAAGCTCGACGGTCTGGAAATCGAACTCGCCAACAATCTCTGCGACCGCATGAAGATCAAGTGCACGATCATCGCGCAGAACTGGGACGGCCTCATCCCCTCGCTGAAGGTCGGCAAGTTCGACGTGATCATGGCCAGCATGTTCATCACGCCGAAGCGTCTTGAAACCATCGATTTCACTGTGCCCTACGCCGTCGATCCCTCGGCATTCGCCACAGCAAAGAACAGCGATCTCGGCAAGCTCGGCCTCTCGAACGAGAAGTTCAAGCTTGAGGACGAGGCTGCCGCAAAGGCTGCGATCGACAAGCTGAAGCCGCTTCTCAAGGGCAAGGTTGTCGGCGTCCAGTCCGGCACGTCCAACCTTGAATTCCTGAAGAAATATTTCGCCGACACCGTCGAAATCCGCGAATACAAGACCACCGAACAGCATGACCTCGACCTCGCTGCCGGCCGCGTCGATGCGCTCTTCGCGCAGGAGACCGCCCTTGCCGCCACGCTCGCCAAGCCGGAATTTGCCGATTACACGCTGGCCGGCCCCGGCTTTGTCGGAGGCGTCTTTGGCCTCGGCACGGGTGCCGGCATCCGCAAGGAAGACACGGCGCTGAAGGACATGTTCAACAAGGCGATCGGCGAGGCCATTGCCGACGGCACGATCAAGCGCCTTTCGGAAAAGTGGGTGCACACCGACGTCACCCCGGTGAAGTGATCCTGGCGGACCGGAGGGGATCGGGCGTCCTGCGGCGTCCGGTCCCTGCCCTTTTTCCAGCGGCTGCGCCATCCGCGCCGTTTGACAGGTCTTGAACCCGCATGTTCGAAAAAATCCATTTGCTCGGCTTCGGAGCCGGAGGTTGGGGCGCCGCCCTTCTGGGCGCTGCAGCAATCACCCTCATCCTCTCCGTTCTCGGTTTCGCGCTGGGTGCCATGTTCGGCGGCCTTGCCGCAGCCGGCAGGCTGTCGCCGGCGCGCATCCCGCAGGCCCTTGCCTCCGCCTATGGCACGATCTTTCGCGGCGTGCCGGATCTCCTGACTATCTATCTATTCTATTACGGCGGCAGCGTCGCGCTGACATCTGTTGCCCGGCTCCTCGGCGCGCAGGGCTTTGTCGGCCTGCCAACCTTCGCCACCGGCGTCGTGACCATCGGCTTCATCTCAGGAGCCTATCAGGCGGAAGTCTATCGCGGGGCCTATCTGGCCATCGACAGCGGCCAGTTCGACGCAGCAAAGGCGCTGGCATTGACGCGCTTCCAGATGCTGCGCCTTGTCATCGTCCCGCAGCTCCTGCGCCACGCCATTCCCGGGCTGGGCAATGTCTGGCAGCTCGTGCTGAAGGATTCGGCGCTCATATCGGTCATCGGTCTGGTCGAACTGATGCGGCAGGCTCAGATCGGCGCGGGTTCGACGCGCGAGCCCTTCCTGTTCTATTGCGCCGCCGCCGCGCTCTATTTTGTCATCGCAGCCGTCACCGGCATGGTCTTCAACCGCGCGGAAACCCGGGCCTCACGCGGGCTGGTGCATCGATGATCGATCCCGGCTTCTTTCTTGAAATCGTCCCGAAACTTCTCTCCGGCCTGCCGCTGACCTTGCAGCTCGCCGGCAGTTCGGTGTTTCTCGGCTTCCTTCTGGCGCTTGCGCTGGCGTTGGCGCAGCAGGGCGGCAGGCCCGCCGCGGTCCTGCCGATCCGGGCATTCGTCGCCGTTTTTCGCGGTACGCCGCTGCTCGTCCAGATATTCCTGATCTATTACGGGCTCGGCCAGTTCCGCCCGAACCTGCAAGCCATCGGCCTGTGGTGGATGTTCCGCGAACCCTACTGGTGCGCAATCATCGCGCTCACCCTCAACACCGCCGCCTATGGCAGCGAAATCCTGCGTGGCGCCATCCGCAACGTGCCAAGCGGGTTGTCGGAAGCCTCGCTCGCGCTCGGGCTCACCCGCGTCCAGACCCTGCGGCTGGTCGTGCTTCCGCTGGCGCTGCGCCAGGCGCTGCCCGCCTATAGCAACGAGATCATCCTGATCGTGAAGGGCACGTCGCTCGCCTCGATCATCACGCTCACGGAAGTGACGGGCATCGCACAGGACCTCATCGCCCAGACCTACCGCGCCATGGAAGTCTTCGTGGCCGCCGGCGCGATCTATCTTCTTCTCAATTTCCTCATCGTAAGGGCGCTGCAGTTGCTCGAGGTGAGGCTGACGCCCTACCGCAAGCGGTAGGGTTCGCATGACTGCATATCAGGGAGTTCATAAGGCAATGCGCAATTTCGAAACGCCGACGCGTTCGGTCGCCGTATCCGCTCAGGCGATGGCCGCGACCTCGCACCCGTCCGCAACGCTGGCCGCGATCAACATCCTGCAGGCCGGCGGCAACGCGATGGATGCGGCCATTGCCGCCTGCGCCGTGCAATGCGTCGTGGAGCCGGGCTCGACCGGCATCGGTGGCGACTGTTTTGCGCTCTATGCGCCGAAGGGCGGCGATCAGGTGATTGCCTATAACGGCTCGGGGCGCACGCCCGCAGCACTCACCGTGGACTGGTTCGAGGAACGCGGGCTGACCGAAGTTCCGCGCGCCTCCCCCGCCGCCGTCACCATCCCCGGCGCCATCGATGCCTGGACGCGACTGCATGCCGATCACGGACGCCTGCCGCTCGCCGATGTTCTGGTGCCTGCCATCGCCTTTGCCGAGAACGGCTATGCGATTGCGCCGCGCGTGCATCGCGATTGGGCGAAGGAAACGCCGCTTCTCGCCGCCGACGAACATGCGGCCCGCATCCTGCTGATCGATGGCCGCGCCCCGCGCATCGGCGAGATGCATCGCCAGCCGGAACTGGGCGCGACGCTCAGAAAGATCGCGGCGGAAGGCCGCGATGCCTTCTATCGCGGACCGGTGGCAGAGGACATGGTGAACCGTCTGCGCGAACTCGGCGGTCTGCATACGCTGGAAGACTTCGCCGCCGCCAGGGGCGAATATGTCACGCCCGTCACCACCGATTTCCGCGGCTACACGATCCACGAATGCCCGCCGAACGGACAAGGCATCATCGCGTTGATGATCCTCAACATCCTCTCGCATTTCGAGGCGAAGGGCGCGCCGGACGATGTCGACCGCATCCATATCGAGCTCGAGGCCACGCGCCTTGCCTACGCCGCGCGCGACACCTGGCTCGCCGATCCTTCCAAGGTCAATGTGCCGATCGAGGAAATGCTGTCGGGCGATCTGGCAAAAAAGCTTGCCGGCATGATCGACCTGAAGCAGGCGATTGCCGACCTGCCGGCTTTCGAGCTGCCGCTCCATCCCGACACCGTCTATATTACAGTCGTCGATTCCGAGCGGAACGCAGTCAGCTTCATAAACTCCGTCTTCGACAGTTTCGGCACCGGCATCATGGCGCCGAAATCCGGCGTGATCCTGCACAATCGCGGCCAGAGCTTCTCGCTGAAGCGCGGCCATCTCAACATGATCGCGCCGGAAAAGCGGCCGCTGCACACGATCATCCCCGGCATGGTGACGAAGGACGGCCGCACGGAAATGTCCTTCGGCGTCATGGGCGGGTATTACCAGGCCATGGGCCATGCCCACCTGATCTCCAAGGTGCTGGACTACGGCATGGACATGCAGGACGCCATCGACCTGCCGCGTCTGGTTCCGGCAAGCGGCCTCAAGCCGAAGATCGAGGTCGAACAGACCGTCCCGGCGGCCACCATTGCAGAACTGAAGGCGCGCGGCTTCGAGATCGTGCCGACCGAAGACCCGATCGGCGGTGCGCAGGTGATCCGCATCGACTGGGAAAACGGCACGCTCGCCGGCGCATCGGAATCCCGCAAGGACGGAATCGCCCTCGGTCTCTGAGAGAGACATGCGCCGCCGCATCATCCGCGGCGGCGCTTTTCGTCATCGTTGCAGCAGGTCTTCGGTCGAGGCGACCTCGGCATAGGCGAAGGCCAGCGCCGACATGAAGGCGGCATGCACATCGGCTGCCGGAACCGTGCGTCCGGCGAAAGCCAAGTCGCGCGTCGCAACCGCATCATGCGCCACCGTCACGCCATAGCCGAAGTCGGATGCCGCGCGAACGAAGGCATCCACGCACATGTGGC
Source organism: Ensifer sp. (assembly GCA_035565055.1). GTDB lineage: Bacteria > Pseudomonadota > Alphaproteobacteria > Rhizobiales > Rhizobiaceae > Ensifer_A. The sequence goes on along the minus strand of DATMTA010000190.1, from coordinate 8,663 downwards.
TCATCGCTCCCACGACCGTGACATGGCGGATACCGCGCGTGTCGAGCAGCGCCTTCAGGTCGGTATCGAGAAAGGCGTTGATGTTGAACTTCGTCACCACCGGCTCTCCGGCAGCAGGCGAAACCGCCGCATGGATCTCCGCACCTTTGGTGCCCGGCACGAAGAAGGCCGCATCCTCTTCCGTCGAATGATGCCGCACATGGATGACCGGCCGCCCAGCCTTGCGAAAGCGCTCAACGAGCTTCGCCGCATTGGCAGCCGCCGCATCGGTCTTTTCCAGCGGAAACGCGCCGCCTTCGAAATAGTCGTTCTGGAAGTCGATCAGGATCAGGGCGTGTTCGGACATGGCAACTCCTTCGGGGGTGATGAGACGCGGTTACGCAGGCGGGAAAAATTCCCTCAATAATTTGATCAAATCGCATTGAATTATGATCAAATGTTGAATATCGTCAATCGCTATAACGGCATGTCAGCAGTTCCTCCAGGAGTTCCCGATGAAGCAATACGGCCAGTTCTATATCAATGGTGACTGGGTGGACCCGGTCGATCCACAGGGTGTTCTCGAGGTCATCGACCCGTCCGTGGAAGAAGCTTTTGCGACGATCGTGCTGGGTGGCAAGGGCGACGTGGACCGCGCCGTGGCGGCCGCATCCAGCGCCTTTGACAGTTTCTATCTCACGACGCCGGCGGAGCGCCTCGACCTCCTGAAGTCGGTTCTCTCTGTCTACAAGAAGCGCGCGGAAGATCTCGCCTGGGCGATTTCGCACGAAATGGGCGCGCCAAAGAAGATGGCGCTGGCAAACCAGGTCGGCAGTGGTTCGGCCCATATCAGCACCATGATCGACGTGATGAAGGACTATCGCTTCGAGCGGATGGTCGGAAAGACGCTGGTCGCCAAGGAAGCGATTGGCGTCGTGGCGATGATCACCCCCTGGAACTGGCCGCTCAACCAAATCACCTGCAAGGTTGCGCCGGCGCTTGCCGCCGGCTGCACCATGATCCTGAAGCCGTCCGAAGTCGCGCCGATCAGCGGGCTCGTCTTTGCCGAGATCATGCATGAGGCGGGCGTTCCGGCAGGCGTGTTCAACCTGATCAATGGCGACGGTCCCACGGTCGGCGAGGCCATGGCCGCGCATCCGGACGTGCACATGATCTCGATCACCGGCTCGAACCGCGCCGGCGTCGCTGTGGCCAAGGCTGCAGCCGCCACCGTCAAGCGGGTGCATCAGGAACTCGGCGGCAAGTCCGCCAACATCATTCTCCAGGAGGCCGAGGCCGATTTCAGGGCTGCGGTGCGCCAGGGAACGCTCGAATGCTTCGACAATACCGGTCAGTCCTGCAATGCGGCGACCCGCATGTTGGTGCCGCAGGAGCGTATGGATCTGGCAGCTTCGGTCGCAGCGGAAGCTGCCGGCTCCGTGACTGTCGGTCCGGCCGACCGCGACGGCGTCAAGCTCGGGCCGGTCGTCAGCCAGATGCAATATGACAAGATCCAGGATCTCATCGCGTCCGGCATTTCCGAAGGCGCGACGCTGGCGGCCGGCGGGCTCGGCCGTCCGGAAGGTTTGAACCGCGGTTACTTCGTCCGCCCCACCGTCTTCGCCGATGTGAAGCCCGGAATGCGGATCGAGCGCGAGGAAATCTTCGGGCCGGTTCTGTCCATCGTCGGCTACAAGGACGAGGAGGATGCCATTCGCATCGCCAATGACACGGTCTATGGCCTAGCCGCCTATGTCTCGTCCTCCGACATTGATCGCGCCCGCCGCGTCGCCCGGCGGCTGCGTGCCGGCAATGTGCACATCAACTATCCCGACTGGGACACCTATGCCCCCTTCGGCGGTATGAAACAGTCCGGCAATGGCCGAGAATACGGTGAATTCGGTCTCGACGATTTCCTCGAGATCAAGGGCATCATCGGCTTCGCCGAATGAACTGTCGCGGCGTATCCGGTCAGGCGTCTTCGAAGATCAGGTTTAGCAGGTGCCTGATCTCCCGAAGCAATCGGGCCAGATGCGCCTCGATCGTCATCGTCTCGTCCCTGAGGCAGGCGAGATAATGATTGAACCAGTGGCTGTAAATGATCGAAGCAAGGTCATCGGCATCAAAACCGTCGCCCTGCCGCGTCTTGCAAGAATGCGCGGACAGCATTGCACTGATCGTCTTGGTAAGCGCCAGATCGATCTCGGTATAGCGTTGCACGAATTCCGATTGCGGATAGCGAATGGCGGTGGACTCGGCGTAGCGCCAGACAGGTTTGCTGAACATTTCCAGCGAACCGTTGGTGAGGTCGCTCAAAAGCTCGCAGAGATCGTTCGCAAGGCTGTCGGATTTGCGCTGGATGTGCATCCGGTAGTGATCAACCGCCCGCTGGTGCCACTGGAAGATGAGCGCCAGCAACAGTTCGTCGCGACTGCCAAAGTAGTTGAAGACCGTGGGCGTCGAAACGCCCGCCTCCGCCGCAATCATCGCCATGGAGGATTCCTCAATGCCCACACGCTCGAAAAGAGCGCGTGCGCTTTCCATGATCGCTTCCCGTCGCTGCTGCTTTTGCCGCTCGCGCAGGCCCGCCGTGGCTTTCTGATTCAACCTCTCCCAGCCTCCGTAAAAACTTTTATGCCGTGAAATATTTTATTGACACATATGGTTCGCGTTGTACAGTGAGTGACATCCGCCAATAAAAAACAAGAGAGCGGGGAACAAAAATTCACCGGCTTCCATAGGGCCGTTGAAGGGCATGTAAGTGCCCATGGGAAGACGTGTGACGTCTGGTTATCAAACAGACGCTGCGTAAAATCTTCTTTATGGGGCGAATATATTCCATCCGATGAACTGTCGGTCGCAGGTTTATACTTTGCGACAATGGCTTCCTGCGTCCCATCATAAGAACCGCGACACTGGAAAATTGAAACTGGGAGTTTGAAACCGATGCAATTCGGCAAAGCTCGAACTGGGTTGCCTTTGAAGTCATGAAAAATAGTGCGTCCCATCAGGCCGCCAGCGGCGGCGCTGTCTCGATCCTTGGTGTTCTCAAGGATTTCGGCAATTTTCGTGCGGTTGTTGATGTCAGCATAGACATCCGGTCCAACGAGTTCTTCACCCTTCTGGGCCCCTCCGGCTGCGGCAAGACAACACTTCTGCGGATGCTGGCCGGCTTCGAGGCTCCGAGCGCTGGCAGGATTCTGCTCGACGGAGCCGACATCTCGGCCTTGCCGCCGAACAAGCGTCCGATCAATACCGTCTTCCAGAACTATGCGCTCTTCCCGCATATGACGGTCGCCGAGAATATCGGCTTCGGCCTCAAGATGCTGGGCAAGCCCGCAGCGGAAATCGCCAGCACGGTCGATGAGATGCTGCGTCTCGTGCGGCTTGAACATGCCGGCAATCGAGCCGTCACACAGCTTTCGGGAGGCCAGCAGCAGCGCATCGCCCTTGCTCGCGCGCTCGCACCACGGCCGAAACTGCTGCTCCTCGACGAACCGCTCTCCGCGCTCGACCTGAAACTGCGCAAGTCGATGCAGATCGAGCTGAAGCGTCTGCAGCAGGAAACCGAAATCACCTTCATCTTCGTCACCCATGACCAGGAAGAAGCGCTCACCATGTCGGACCGGATTGCGGTCATGAATGGCGGCAAGGTGCTGCAGATCGGTTCGGCGCACGAGATTTACGAACATCCTGCAGACCGCTTCGTCGCCGGCTTCATCGGCGAGACGAATTTCCTTGAGGGCGAACTGACCGGGAGTGCCGGAGGCGCAGGCACCGTCCAGCTGCGCTGCGGCCCCACCGTCGAGGCGCTGACGGCGAAATCGGTGGCCAGTTCGGGCGCGGTGACCATTGTCGTGCGGCCCGAACAGCTGGAAGTCGTCGTCCCCGGATCACCGCAGGCGGTCGATGCGACCGTCGAGCAGATCGTCTATTTCGGCACGGACAGGCATATTCACGCGCGCCTTGGCGACGGCACGGCGCTCACCATCCGCCAGCAGAACCGGCCGGGCGCGAAGGAAGGTCTGAGCCAGGGCGAGAGGATTGGCGTTGCCATTCCGCCCCGCGTCGCGCAGATCCTGAAGGACTGAGCCCATGTCGGAACTCGCCAGCCTTCAGGACAGGCAGGATCGGCGGCGTCACCGCCTGCTTGCCCTCCCCGCCATCCTGATCATGGTCATTCTTGGCCTTATCCCGCTCATGATCGTCGTCGTCTATTCCTTCCTGAAGTCCGGGGAATATGGCGGCGTCGTTCCGCAGTTTTCACTCGAAGCCTATGTCTCGCTTCTCTTTCAGCGCGACATGTTCGACGATACCCTGACCTTCTCGCCGGCCTATCTGGAGATCTATATCCGCACCGCGATCTTCGGCGTGGTGACGACCGCCATCTGCCTGCTGGTCGGCTTTCCCACCGCCTATTTCATGGCGACGCGGCCAGCCGACAAACGGAATCTCTGGGTCCTTCTGCTCACCATCCCCTTCTGGTCGAACCTTCTGGTGCGGACGATCGCGGTCATGTTCATCATCCGCGATGAGGGGCTGATCAACACGATCCTGATCCGTCTGGGTGTTCTCGATCACCCCGTCACGCTGCTCTTCACCAACTTCGCCATCCTGCTCGGGCTGGTCTACAGCTTTCTGCCCTTCATGGTTCTGCCGATCTATGCCTCGCTCGAAAAGTTCGATTTCCGCCTCGCCGAAGCCGGCTTCGACCTCTATGCCAACCGCCTCCAGGTGCTGACCCAGATCATCATTCCGCTGGCAAAACCCGGCATCGTAACGGGCAGCATTCTCGTTTTCGTGCCGGCTTTCGGCGCCTATGTGACGCCGCTGCTGCTCGGCGGCGGCAGCCATCTGATGATCGGCGACCTCATCGCGCTGCAGTTCGGCTCGTCCCGCAACTGGCCGCTGGGCTCCGCCTTCTCGATTGTGCTCATGATCTTCGTCATGCTGGCACTTCTCTTCCAGATCCGCCGTTCGGGGCAGGTGAACCATGGCTAGTTTCGGTTCCAGCGGAAAGATCGACATCAAGCGCCAGACCGGCTTCGGCTTCATCGCCATCGTCTGCCTCGTCACGCTCTACCTGCCCATCCTCGTGGTGCTCGTCTTCTCGTTCAACAATGCGCAGAGCATCGGTGCCTCCTGGCAGGGCTTTTCGCTGCGCTGGTACGGCACACTGATGCAGAACCAGGGCTTCTTCGACTCGGCGATCCTGTCGATCGGCATCGCGGTTGCCGCCACCGTCATCTCCACGATCATTGGCACTATGGCGGCACTGGCCACCACGCGCGTGAAACGCTGGCGGGGACAGGCCGCGACGACGCTCATCATCACATCGCCGCTGATCGTTCCGGAGATCGTCAGCGCGGTGTCGCTACTCGCCTTCTTCTCCTTCATCGCCCAGACATTCGGCATCAGCTTCGGCATTCTCAAGATCGTGCTGGCGCACGCATCCTTCTGCATCCCGTTCGTCTATCTGCCCATCAAGGCGCGGCTGGAAGGCATGGACGTCACGCTCGAAAATGCAGCTGCCGACCTCTATGCCGACCGCTGGAAGACCTTCCGCTATGTGACGCTGCCGCTTCTGCTGCCCGGCATCTCATCCGGCGCGGCGCTCGCCTTCATCGTCTCCTTCGACGATTTCACCATCACCCAGCTGATTGCAGGGCCGGGAGAGACCACACTTCCGCTCTTCATCTGGTCACGCATCCGCAACACCGTCACCCCCGAGCTCAACGCCATGTGCACGGTGCTTCTCGCCGTGTCCGTCGCCTTCATCATTCTCTCATTCGTCCTGACACGAAAGAAGCAGGACTAAATTCCTAACAAGAAGGGAACTATCGCAATGAAGAAACTGTCATCGCTTGCCGTGGCCGGGCTCCTGCTTTCGGCCTCCGCATCCTACGCCGCCGGCGAATTGCACATCTACAACTGGGGCAACTACACCAATCCGGACCTCCTGAAGAAGTTCGAGAAGCAATATGACGTCAAGGTTACCCTCGACACTTATGACAGCAACGAATCCATGATGGCGAAGGTCAAGGCCGGCAGCTCCGGCTATGACATCGTCGTCCCGTCCGACTACGCCGTCGACATCATGAAGAAGGAAGGTCTTCTCGAGGCGACCGAGCCCGACAAGATGGAGAACTTCAAGAACATGAAGCCCGAAATGGTGAACCTCTATTATGACGAGGGCCGCCATTACACCGTTCCGTGGCAGATCGGCATCACCAGCCTTGCAGTCGACACCGCAGTCTACAAGGGCGATATCGACACCTGGGGCGTCATCTTCAATCCGCCGGCGGAACTGAAGGGCCGCATCAACGTGCTCGATGACATGGTCTCGGTCATCCATGCTGCGGAACACTACAAGGGCTTCAAGCTGTGCACCTCCGACAAGGCCGAGCTGAAGCAGATCAACGAGCTGCTGCTGGCCGCGAAGCCGTCCTGGCGCACCTTCAGCTATGACGGGATCACGCTGCTCCAGTCCAAGGACGTCGATGCTTCGGTCATCTGGGACGGGGCTGCCTATCGCGCCCGCGCCAACCGCGCCACGCTGAAATTCGGCTTCCCGAAGGAGGGCGTCGAAGGCTTCGTCGACAACGTCGCCGTGCTGAAGGGCGCCAAGAACATGGAGAATGCCAAGCTGTTCCAGAACTTCATCATGGATCCCGAAAACGCCGCGATGATCTCCAACTTCGCGACCTACAGCAACGGCATCACCGGTTCCGAGAAGTTCATGGACAAGGATCTGAGCAACTCTCCGGAAGTGCAGCGTCCGGCCAGCATGAAGGTGCAGTTCTCGCCGCCCTGCAGCGCCGAGGTCATCGAGCTCTACAACAAGATCTGGACGAACCTGCGCAAGTAAGCCGCAGCCGAAACCATCAATCACCGACAGAACAACAGCGCGCCGGCCCTTCCGGCGCGCCATGAACAGCATTTGCCAAAGGGAAGAACACCATGGGTCAGTTTGCCGACATCGTCATCAAGAACGGCAAGGTCATCACGATGGACGACGCGTTGCCACGCGCCGAGGCCGTCGCCATTGCCGGAAACCGGATTGTCACGGTCGGTTCGAACGCCGATGCGATGGCGTCGGCCGGGCCGGCGACGCGGGTCATTGATGCTGCGGGCGGAACGATCATGCCGGGCTTCAACGAATCCCACATGCATATTTTCGGCGGCTCGCTGGGTCTCACGCAATTGTCGTTGATCGGCATCCGCGGCGAAGCCGCGCTGCGCACGGCGGTTTCCGCCTACGCAGCGGAAAACCCGGACCTGCCTCTGCTGGTTTGCAACAGTGCCGATTATCTCATCTTCGGCGACGCGGCCGCCGATCGACAGAAGCTCGATGCGATCTCGCCGGAGCGCCCCCTCCTCCTCATCGCGCCCGACCACCATACGGGCTGGGCGAATACGGCAGCACTGAAGGCCGCCGGCATCCTCGAAGGCAAGACCTTGAGCGTCGGCAACGAGATCGTCATGGGCGCCGATGGCCTGGCTTCCGGCGAATTGCGGGAAAGCGAGGCGATGGGCCCGGTGCTGGAACTCGGCGCCAACGGCGGACGCGAGCGCTTCGGCATCGCCACCGGTGGCAACCCGGGCTCCGTCACGTCCGATCAGCGCGCGAGCGACGTCGCCCTGTTCAAGAAGGGCCTCGCCTATTGCGCCAGCCTCGGCATCACCTCATTCCAGAACATGGACGGCAGCCTCTATCAGCTCGAACTGCTCGATGAGATCGAACGGACCGAGGGCCTGCCGGTGCGCGTCCGAATGCCCTACCACATGAAGAACTTCATGCCGCTGAGCGTGCTTTCGGAAAAGGCTGCCGTCTGGCGCGAGCGGTACAACACGGATCGCCTGCGCTGCGACTTCGTCAAGATGTTCGCCGACGGCGTCGTGGAGTCCGGCACGGCCGTCATGGTGGGCGGCTACGGCGACCGGCCGGAGGAAAACGGCGATCCGCTGTTTCCCGCAGAGCAGTTCAACGCCGTGGCCGCCGAAGCCGACCGTCTGGGCTTCCAGATGGCCGTGCACGCGATTGGCAGCGGAGCCGTGCGCGAGGTGATCGACGGTTACGAACATGCGCGCAAGCTCAACGGCAAACGCGACAGCCGCCATCGCATCGAGCATATCGAGACGATAGAGGAGACGGACGTGCCGCGGCTTTCCGCACTCGGCATCGTCGGCTCCATGCAACCGACCCATCCGCCGGGCACGGGCGATCTGCCACTGCAGCCCTATCTCACGCGGATCGGCGAGAAGCGCTGGCCACTGGCCTTCGCTTGGCGGACAATCAAGGATAGCGGCGTTCCCCTCGTTCTCGGCACCGACTGGCCGGTAACCCCGCTCGATCCGATCACCTGCATCCAGGGCGCACTCGTCCGCAAGACCTGGCGCAGCGATCTCAAGGACCAGCGGCTTTCGCTGATGGAACTTCTGGAAGGCTACACCAGGGCCTGCGCCTGGGTGGAGTTCATGGAAGACCGCAAAGGCATCCTGAAATCCGGCTACCTCGCCGATGTCGTTGTGCTGACCGGCGATATCGAGGCTACCGCACCCGATGCCGTCTCCGGCCTGTCCGTCGCAGTCACCATCTGCGATGGTCAGATCACGCACGCGCTGGGCTGAGCCTCACCATCCCGCATCAAGACGATGGCCGGCATCCGGTGGACAACCCGGAT
>DATMTA010000189.1:0-3791 GCA_035565055.1 Ensifer sp. | reverse complement strand
ATCGTGTGTTCCTTGGGTCGGTTATCGAGACGAAGATTTGATACAGCCGGCCGGATCAATTTCTGCCAGGGAGTTCTCGACTAGAGCGGGATGATTTTACGTCCGTTCATATCCGGCTTCCTTGAAGTAGTTTAGGCACTCTTTTGGCGAGACGGTTTGGAGGATAGCTGCAAGCGCGTCGTCGATGGCGTTGCGGGTTCTGGCTTGTGCCTGTCGCAGCCCGTGTTTGATCTTGGCGAAGAGCTTCTCGATCGGATTGAGATCTGGGGAGTATTGCGGCAGAAAGAATAGTCGGGCGCCGGCCCTGCGGATGGCGACCCGGATCGCCTTGGCTTTATGCGAGCCGAGATTGTCCATCACGACGATGTCGCCAGGTTTGAGTTCTGGCACCAGCACCTTTTCAACGTAGATGAGAAAGCGTTCGGCGTTGATGGGGCCATCAATGATCCATGGTGCGCTGACGCGGTCGGTTCGAAGCGCGGCGATGAAGGTCATCGTATTCCAATGGCCGAAAGGAGCTTTGCCCAAGAGCCGCTCGCCACGCGGCGCCCAGCCTCTGAGCGGCGCCATGTTCGTCTTCGTCCAGGTTTCGTCGATGAAGAGAAGGCGGGCCGGATCGATGCGATGGCGATGCTTCAGCCAGCGCGCCCGCCTGGCGGCGACGTCGGGTCGCTCCCGTTCGCTGGCGACCAGCGTCTTTTTTTATAACTCAGCCCTTCATCCTGGACGAAGGCCCAGACGGACCGGTAATCCACGTCCAGACCCCGCTCCGCCAATTCCGCGACCAGCCCACGCAGCGTGAACGCACTCGCGCGGCAGCGTTCGACAAGCCATTCCCGGTGGCCACCGCAGATTGCCCGCGGCTTGTGGCCGCCCATCTGGCCGGGTGCTGCGCTGCCCGTTGCGTGGAACCGCCGCACCCAATCGATCGCGGTGCTGATGCCAATGCCGAACCGTTTGGCCGCAGCCCGGCACGACAGCCCCTCCTGCGTCACCGCCCCGACAACACGCTCTCGCAGATCATTCGAAAAAGGTCTCGCCATCCAGACCGGCCTCCTTACCGGCCAGAAGGGTGAATCTGATTTGTGTCCAAAAGGGAATCTGGAGGGTTCTGTGAGGTCCGGGCGCTGTGCGTGCGGCATTCACTGATCGGACCTCATTGAAGCCGGATTGAGCGAAGGCGCGGGTTGTTTGGCGCTATGGGGATTTAGCCGAAGCGGTGGATGGCGTTTTGCAGGGTTGAGCCTTGCCGGAGCCCGTGGACAGGTATGGAAGGAGATTCTTGCCGGTATTTGCGGTGTCTTTGACGCGCCTGTCGGCTGGTTTGCATCGACCGAAACGTCGCTCGGGCACGATTGGCCAAAGCACTCGCACCGCGGCTCTTCGGCATGCCGACGCTGATCGTTGCAATGATGCCGCGCGTAATATGATCATGAACTGTCGTTCCATGCTGGCCGACGTACCGGCTGGAGCGGGGTCCACGCGCCGATGATCGTCATGGTTCCGCCGCAACAGGAGCAGCGGTGCAGCAAAGGTGGTGGCTTTGTGTCCGGTTCTTCGACCGGGTGTTCCGGCGGCGGGACGTCGAGCAGGCTTCGGCACAGGTCCAGCTTCAGTTGCCGATGGCCATTGGCAAGCAGGCCATAATGACGAATGCGGTGAAAGCCGTCCGGAACGGTGTGAAGCAGGAAACGGCGGATGAACTCGTGGGCATCGAGCGTCATTACCTTTTGCCTGCCGCCCGTTCGATAGTCCTTCCATCGGAATGTGACTCGATCGCCATCGATGCTGACGAGGCGGGAATTGGAGATGGCAATGCGATGGGTATAGCGCCCGAGATAGGCCAGCACCTGTTCGGGTCCGGCAAATGGCGGCTTGGCATAGACCACCCAGGCGACACGCCGCGTTTCTTTGACAATGTGATTGAACGCCGCCGGATTGGCCAGGCCGGCGATATCGCCAAAGAACCGAAGCTGGTCCAGGTCGTAGGCCTGCTTCAGCTCTTCAAGAAACAACCGCCTGAACAGGGATGACAGAACGCGCACGGGCAGGAAGAAGTTTGCCCGGCAGGGAACCCAACGGGACTGGTCCGCCGACAATCCGCCGCCCGGCACGATGCAGTGGATATGAGGGTGAAAATGGAGGTTCTGTCCCCAGGAGTGCAGCACCGCGATGAAGCCGATCTCTGCACCCAGATGCCTGGGATCGGCAGCAAGCTTGCGCAACGTCTCGGCGACGGCGCGAAACAGGATCGTGTAAACGGCATTTTTGTTCTGGAAGGCAATTGCGGCGATCTGCTGCGGTAGGGTGAAGACCACGTGGAAATAGCCGACAGGCAGAAGGTCGGCCTGTCGGGCAGCAAGCCAGTCACGGCTCGCCTGTCCCTGGCACTTTGGGCAATGCCGGTTGCGACAGGAATTATAGGCGATGCGGAACGCCGCGCAGTCCTGACATTGCTGGACATGCCCGCCCAGGCGAGCGGTCCGGCACATCTCGACCGCACTCATGACCCGGCGTTCGACACGCCCGAGATGGGTGTCGTGGGCTTGACGATATCTTTCCCCGTGGCGGCGAAAAATATCCGCCACCTCCAGTCCCGCCGCCATGGCGAAACTTGCTCAGCTTGGCGGCACCACCTCCAGCGTCAGTCGGTCGAGCGGGCTGGTCGTGCTGCGGATCAGGGTATTGGAAACCTTCGTGTAGCGTGCCGTGGTGGACAGATTGTTGTGGCCGAGCAAAACTTGGATGATGCGGATGTCGGTTCCGCTTTCCAAAAGATGGGTGGCAAAGCTGTGGCGCAGCGTATGCACCGTTACCCTTTTGTCGATGCCGGCCGCGGCGCACGCCGAACGGCAGGCAGAATACAGAACCTGGACGTCGATGGGCTTGGTCTCGTCCCGACCCGGAAACAGCCAGACCTCGGGTCTCGCCAGCCGCCAATAGACCCGCAGGATCGCGAGCAACTGCGCTGACAGCATGACGTTGCGATCCTTTCCGCCCTTGCCATGCTCGACGCGGATGATGCCGCGTTCGCCATCAATGTTGCGGACCTTGAGATGGACAGCTTCCGAGGCGCGCAGCCCCGCCGCATACGCTGTCGTCAGTGCGGTACGGGTCCTCAAGCTTGGAACGGCTTCCAGAAACCGCACGATCTCGTCGCCGTTGAGGATCGTCGGCAGCTTGGCCGGTGTCCGGGCATAGGCAATGCGCTCCGGTATCTCGCCATGACCAAGCGTGACGCCAAAGAAGAACCGCAGGGCACAAACTGTCTGGTTCAAGGCTGGCCATGATAGGCCCGATGAAACCAGATGCACCTGAAACGCGCGCACGTCTTCCAGTCCAAGACGGTCTGGCGATCGCCCGAAATAGCGCGAGAACTTCGTTACCGCATGTAAATACGATCGTTGCGTTGCTGGCGAAAGATTGCGGATCGTCATGTCATCGATCATGCGCCGGCGTAGAGGGCTCATCTCCGTCATCGTCATCTCCTGATTGAAGGTTGGGCAAAACAGCCCATTCCTTCAATCAGGAGCGCTTCATGCAATCAGATCCTCCAAATGCCGCGAAAGCGGCTTCGTTCAATCCCAATTGCGATTCCACCTAAAATCATCCCGCTCTAGGCTTTCGCTGCCGCATTCTGTCGTCGAGGCGCGGCTCAAGTGATGGACGCCACACCCTCGGCATAGGCTTCCAACGCGTTCCGATTGAGAATGCGGATTTTGCCCTGCGTTCCGTCGACCACTTTGCTTTCGCGCAAACGGCGCAGGCACTGATTGACCTTTTCGCGCGAT
>DATMTA010000188.1:0-17089 GCA_035565055.1 Ensifer sp. | reverse complement strand
GCCGAGCCGCTGGAGGCGCTGGCCGCCGAGCCTGGTCTTGACCGCACGCTGGCCGTCTCCGGCGTCGATGTCACCGATCCGGCAGCGATTGCCCGTGGTTTCGAGGCAGCGCGGGCCAAGTTCGGCCCGGTCTCAATCCTCGTCAACAATGCCGGCGAGGCCCCGAGCGCGCCGTTTGAAAAGACCGAACTCGATCTCTGGGAAAAGGTGATCGGTGTCGATCTGACGGGCGTGTTCAATGTGACGAAAGCGGCGCTTTCGGATCTCAAGGCCTTTGGTAAGGGCGCGCGCATCGTCAACATTGCCTCGACGGCGGGGCTCACGGGCTACGCCTATGTCTCGGCCTATTGCGCCGCCAAGCATGGCGTCGTGGGGCTGACGCGGGCGCTGGCGCTGGAACTTGCCAAGACCGGCGTGACGGTGAATGCCGTCTGCCCCGGTTTCACCGATACGCCGATCATCGCCCGTTCGGTCGAGGCCATTGTCGCCAAGACCGGCCGCACGGCGGAGGCCGCTTTGGGCGAATTCACGAAACACAATCCGCAGGGACGGCTGGTTCAGCCGGACGAGGTGGCCGACACGGTCGCCTGGCTTTGCGGACCGGCAGCGCAATCGATCAACGGCCAGGCCATTGCGGTCGCCGGCGGCGAAGTGCTGGCGGGCTGAGAACAAAAGATACGAAGGGGAGATTTCATGCCATTCAAGATATCCAAGCCGATGCGCTTCGGCGATTGCGACCTGACCGGGATCGCCTATCACCCGGCCTATCTGTCCTATCTGGTCGATGTGAACGAGGCGATGTTTGCCTCCTTCGGCATCACCTGGAAGGAAATCATGTTCGAGCGCCGTCTCGGCCTGCCGACCGTGACCATGAACCTGCAATTCATCAAGCCGGCCGTCTATGGCGACGTGCTCGATTTCTCCGTCCATGTCCGCGCCATCGGGCGCTCGTCGCTCGACCTCGAGACCGATGTCCGCGTCGGCGAGGACATGATCTGGACGGTGCGCCAACGCATCGTTCTGACCTCCACCGAAGATCACAAATCCCGCGCCTGGCCGGACGATATCCGCGCTGGCCTCACACGCTATCTGGAGCCAAAAGATGCTGCATGAAATCATTCAACCTGATGGCTGGGCAAAGCCGGTCGGCTATTCCAACGGCATTTCTGCGCGCGGCCGCATCGTGCAGGTCGGCGGCCAGGTTGGCTGGGATGAGAACTGCCTGTTCCAATCCGACGATTTCGTCGATCAGGTCCGTCAGACGCTGATCAATATCGTCAGCGTTCTGGAAAAGGCCGATGCCAAGCCGGAACACCTGATCCAGATGACCTGGTATTTCACCGATCGTCACGCCTACAAGTCGCGCATGAAGGAAATCGGCGCCGTCTATCGCGAGATTATCGGCCGCCACTTCCCGCCGATGGCCGCAGTCCAGGTCGTCGCGCTGATGGAAGACCGCGCCAAGATCGAAATCCAGGCGCTGGCCGTCGTTCCGGATTGAGGAACTGAGGTTTTCGGGTGAGGCCCCCTCATCTGCCTGCTTGCTGGATGTGGGAACCCCTCATCCGGCGCTGTGCGCCACCTTCTCCCCAAGGGGAGAAGAGGGAGAAAGCCGCAGCCTCGCCACTCCTCCTCTCCCCTTGGGGAGAGGGTCGCCGAGCGGAGCGGAGGCGGGGTGAGGGGGAGCCCCGAACGCCAACAGAACATACATCCATCCCCGTGGAAGTGCCTGAACCACTCAAATCCCAGGAGGAAACCATGTCCAATACAGTCATGCCCGTCATCACCCGCAAGGGTCAGGAAGACAAGAATACCGGCCAGTCCGGCGGCTGCATCCGCATTTCGGGCGTCGGCCCGCAGCATACGCCCGCCACCAAGATCTGGTTCGGCAAGGTCTCCAACGATCCGGGCTATCGCTCCTATCCGCATCACCATGGCGAAGCCGAAACCGGCGGCTATGTGCTGAAGGGCAAGGCGCGCATCTATTTCGGCGAGAACTGGCAGGAATATCTCGACATGGAAGAAGGCGACTTCATCTTCGTGCCGCCCTACTGGCCGCATATCGAAGTCAACATGTCGACGACGGAAGAGCTGGTCTGGATGACCACGCGCACGCCGGACAATATCGTCATCAACCTGCCGGACGTGGACGATTCGCTCCTCGTCGGTTTCCGGCGCGCCTGATGAAACTCCTGCGTCATGGCCCGGCGGGCGCCGAGAAGCCCGCCCTTTTCGATAGCGACGGCAAGATTCGCGACCTCTCGGGCCTTGTCGCCGATATCGGCGGCGATGTGCTTTCAGATAGCGGCCTTGCCCGCATCGCAGCCGCCGACCCGAAAAGCCTGCCGGAGGTTACCCCCGGCAGGATCGGTCCCTGTGTCGCCGGCACACGCAAGTTCATCTGCGTCGGCCTCAACTACAGCGACCACGCGAAGGAAACCGGGAAAGCGCCGCCGGAAGAGCCGATCCTGTTCATGAAGGCGACCAGCGCCATCATCGGCCCGAATGACGACGTGGAAATTCCGCGCAACTCGGTCAAGGCCGACTGGGAAGTCGAACTCGGCATCGTCATCGGCACACGGGCGAAATATGTCAGCGAAGACAAGGCCCTCGACCATGTCGCCGGCTATTGCGTCGTCAACGACGTCTCCGAACGCGCCTTCCAGTCGGAGCGCGGCGGCCAGTGGACCAAGGGCAAGAGCCACGACACGTTCGGCCCGATCGGCCCCTGGCTGGTCACGCGCGACGAAGTGCCGGACCCGCAGAACCTCAAGCTCTGGCTCGATGTCGACGGCGTACGCCGCCAGACCGGCACGACCGCCAACATGATCTTCGGTGTGCGCCATCTGGTGAGCTATATCAGCCAGTTCATGACGCTGGAGCCGGGCGACATCATCGCCACCGGCACGCCGCCGGGCGTCGGCCTCGGCATCAAGCCGGAGCCGGTCTTCCTGAAGGTCGGTCAGGTCATGACGCTGGGCATCGAGGGTCTTGGCGATCAGACGCAACGCACGATCGAAGCAAGGGGCTAAGGCCATGACTGATTTTCAAGGAAAGCTTGTCATCATCACCGGCGGCGCGCGGGG
Organism: Ensifer sp.; assembly: GCA_035565055.1. Classification (GTDB taxonomy): domain Bacteria; phylum Pseudomonadota; class Alphaproteobacteria; order Rhizobiales; family Rhizobiaceae; genus Ensifer_A. Next base: position 14,003 of record DATMTA010000188.1, on the reverse strand, counting down.
CCAGGGCGAGGCGGAAATCCGCCTCTTCGCCTCCAGGGGTGCCGCTGTCATCATCGCCGATGTTCTCGTAGACGAGGGCGAGGCGCTGGCAGCCGAACTGGTGAAGGAAGGCCGCGAGGCCCGCTTCATCCGCCTCGACGTCACCGACCCGGCAAGCTGGTCGGCGGTGATCGATCTGGCAAAGTCGTGGAAGGGCCGGCTCGATGTGCTGGTCAACAATGCCGGCATCATCAACCGCACGCTGGTCGAGACCACGTCGCTTGAAGCCTGGGAACGGGTCCTGCGCGTCAACCTCACCGGCTCCTTCCTCGGCATCCAGGCGGCAAGCGCCCTGATGGCGGAAAGCGGCGGCGGCGCGATCGTCAACATCTCGTCCAACAGCGGCTATTCCGGCCATTACGACCCGGCCTACACGGCCAGCAAATGGGGCCTTCGCGGTCTGACCAAAAGTGCCGCCATGGAACTGGCGCCGAAGAATATCCGCGTCAACGCGGTGTGCCCCGGCCTCGTCGTCACCGGCCTCAATGCATCGAGCCCGCATCTGAAGCCGATGATCGGGATCACGCCGCTCAAGCGTCCCGGCAAGCCGGAAGAGATCGCCGATCTCGTCTTCTTCCTCTCCTCCGATGCGTCGAGCTTCATCACCGGCGAGGATTTCGTCATCGACGGCGGCTTTACCGCCGGTGCCGCCTATCGGCGCGTCGCCACCGAGACCGGGATTTTCCCGGAATAGAGCAATTCCAGCGAACGCCGAAATCTGCTGGTCTGGCCTGCCTCGACGGAGGGCCAATCCAGACGCCAGCTTCTCAATTTGATCGGCGCTAGCGCCGATCATCTGTGCGTTTGGGAAGAGAAAGCCGCGGAGTTTCGCGGCCCTGGCCCAAGCAATCGCGATCGTCGAGGATCAATGTCACAGGTTCAGGACGTTCTTCAGCATGATCCGCATCACACGAATGGTTGCCTCCAAGTCCTGAGGATCTGCGCCCTCGATCAAAGCCTCCTCGCGCGCGAGTGCGATGCGCATGATCGCTTCATGAAGATCGTAGCCTTTGCGGTTCAATCGCCAGCGCTTTTTTCTCGGGTCGGTTTCGGACGTCTCGGAATCGAGATAGCCGAGTTCATCGAGCGTTGCGAGCGCCCGGCTCGCCGCAGCCTTGTCGAGATTGACCACCTCGCAGATGCGGGCTGCAGTGATATCAGGTTCGATGGCCAACATGGACACGGCACGCCATTCGCTGATGCCGATACCGAATTTCTGTCGGTAAATGCTGGATGCGCCCCGCGACAAGGCGTTGTTGATGCTGGAAAGAAAGAAGGGTGTGTAGTTCGAGATGTCCAGAATCTCGATCCCATCCCGTGTCATCGTTGGGCTTGAAATCCGATGTTCCGGGCAATGCGCGCCGGTTTCTGCCGGCGCGTTGGAAGGCCTTTCGGCAGATGTCATGCGGCGCGTGCTTTCCTTGATTTTGCCAGTGCCACAATGTCATACCGCATTTCCGCAAGTTCATCCATGGTCACGCCGCCCGGCGACTTGAGCAAGTGCCTTGCGGCCATGTGCTCGGCCGCGGCGTTGAGCGTCTCCAGAGCCCGCAACCGGCCCTCAGCGAAACGAAAGACCAGCTTTCTTCCCTCACCTGCTTCGACCGCGAGCTGATCGTCTCCATCGCCGGCAAGACCTGCGATCTGAAGCTTCCACGCGCCTTGATCGCTCCAGAACCAGGGCAGCGCGGAATATGGCTCTGCCTTCCCGGTCAGCCTGCGCGCGATCGTTCGGGCATGATCCGTCGCGGCCTGGACAGACTCAAGCCGTGTCATAACGCCTGTGATCGGGTCAGGAAAAGCGGCACAGTCGCCCAGGCTTGAAATCGCAGGATCGTCCGTCAGGAGCTGGGCGTCAACGACGATGCCATTGGAGACGCGCAGTCCGGCGCTCTCGGCGAGTTCGACATTCGGTCGCACACCCACGGCAACCAGTATCATGTCTCCCGCGATGATTTCTCCGCTGCGAAGTCGGGCACCCGAGACGCTCCCATCCGCCGCGCGGAGGATTTCCTCGACAGGATCTCCAAGTCGCCAAGCTACGCCCATCGCCTCGTGAAAGCCCCGAAAATATGCCGACATGGCCGGCGAGACGGCTCTGGCCATGAGGCGCTCGGTCGCTTCCACGACTGTTACGGAATGGCCGGACGAGGCGGCAACCGCCGCAAATTCCAGGCCGATAAACCCGCCGCCAATGACGATTGGGCGGCGACGGGCAGCCGCAAGCGCGAGCCTCAGGGCATCAGCGTCGGCCGCAGTGCGCAATGCAAAGACGTTGCCGCCAGAGAGCCCAGGGATCGGGGGCGTCACGTTGCGCGCGCCAGTCGCGATCACGAGATGATCGTAAGCGATCGCTATCCCGCTCTGCGTCAGGACGGTTTGCCGGGGCCGGTCGATCGCCACCACGGTTTCGCCCGCAATCACATCGATCTCGTTGCGCTCAAAAAAGCTCCGAGGTCTGAGTTCAATGCCCTCGGCCCGGCCGTCTTTCAGGTAGGCTTTGGAAAGCGGTGGCCGCTGATAGGGCAGGTCCGGCTCTTGGGAAACAAGGACGATCGGGCCGGAATGCCCCTCCTGCCGCAGACTTGCGGCAAGCTGGAACCCTCCCTGGCCGCCTCCGACAATAACGACGCGCGTCATGTCTGGCTCTCCGGAAGATGAATGATCAGGCCGTCGAGATCCGGACGAATCCTAATCTGGCAGGAGAGCCGGCTCGACGGTTTGACCTCAGATGTGGCGCTTTCCAGCATATCCTCCTCGCCATCCGCGCGGGCTCCCACCGCGTCCGCCCACGCTTCGTCGACGTAACAGTGGCAGGTGGCACACATCATGGAGCCCCCGCATTCGCCCACAATGCCATCGACGTCATTCGACAGCGCGGCCCGCATGACGCTGTCGCCATCACGAGCTTCAACGGAAATCTGCTCACCGTCATGCGCAATGAAAATCAATCTGGTCATTCGTGCACCTATCTTGCAATGAACCGAAGAGGCATTTGGTCGAGCGCGTGAATAGCGTTGTTGGGCCGCCAGACAGCCTCGCCGGCGAATTCGATGCGCTGCACCTTCTGCACGAGCACCGTGAGCAGCGTTTCAAGTTCCATGCGGGCGATGTTCTGCCCGACGCAGCCATGGATGCCCGCGCCGAATGCCAGATGGCCGGCCGGCCGGCGGTCGATGCGGAACGTGTCCGCGTCCTCCCATTTCTCCGGGTCGAGATTGGCCGCTCCCAGTACGCAGATGATCTTGCTGCCCTCGGCGATTGGAAGGCCGGCGACCTCTGTGTCGAGACCGGCAGTCCGGCCGAACGTGTGAACAGGCGAGGTGTAGCGAAGAACCTCCTCGAAGCAGGGTCTGGCCAGTGAGGGATCTGCCTTTAGCCGCTCATACTCACCGGGGTTGGACGCGAGGCACCAGAGCGCGTTGCCGATACCCGTCACTGTCGTATCCACCCCGGCCGACAGGAACGAGCGGATCAGCAGTCCGGCCTCCTCCTGAGTGATTTCTCCGGCATCAGCCGCTTCGTAGATGATGGCTCCCATGCCATCGGGGCGCAGGCGCGCGCGCGCGCAGGCGGCCATGATCCAGGGGACGATTTCCGGGATCATACTCGCCGCCTTGCGACGCAAGGCATTGTCCGGTCCCATGGAATTGAAGACCATCGCGCCATAATCGACCAGCGGGCGCGGATCATGGTCGACCATGCCGAGTGCCTCGGGAAATACGGCCGTCGGAAAGGCCTCTGCAAGTTCCGTCACCGCCTCGAACTGTCCCTTTTCGAGAAGGGCGTCGACGATCTCGAGGGCCTTGGCCTGAAAGTCGTCCCTGAATTTGGCGATGGCCTTGGGTGACAAGGCACGGGCCATCGCCTTGCGCGTGCGGGTGTGTTCCGGTGGATCGACCTCAAGGATGATCGACGGCGGACGCCAGGGCGTTCCATAACGGAAGTCGTTCAGGCCAACGCCGCGAGAGGAGACGAACCTCTCGTGATCGGAGAAGATTTCCTTCGTCTCCTCGTAGCGACCGGATGCGAGAACCGAATATTTCGGGATGTAGACGAGCGGCCCTTTGGCCCGCAGCTCTGCATAATAGGCCGTCGGATCAGCCAGAATTGCCTCGTCATAGGGGTCGATATCCCACACAGGGATGCCTTCAGCCGGCTCGAAAGCCCGGTGTCCTTCAATCATGGTCATGGTCCGCCTCCCTCACTGCGCGATCGGAACGGAGCCGGGTTTTCCGGCGCCGACATCGCACGACAAAGGGTTCGCGGCCGCGAACGCGGCACGTGACATCAAATTCATTCTGAAATCCTCCAAAAATCGATGACAGCCGCGCACTCCCAGCGCCGTTGTCACGAGTTGCGATTACAACTCATACAGTTGAGCCCAAGCGAGTTGTGATGTCAACTAATATTCCGGACACGGATGCCGGGCGTGCATCGCGGCTAACCGTTGACGCGGTTTCTGACCGGTGCGACAAAGACGGGATGAACGCTGGCACCCCATCGCGCACCAACAAGACGCTGCTCTGGCTCCAGGCCGGAAGCTGCGGCGGCTGCACCATGTCTGTGCTGGAGGTGGGCGCGAAGGGCTTCATGCGCGAGCTGCAGGCTTTCGGGATCGACCTGCTCTGGCATCCGTCGCTGAGCGAGGAATCGGGCAGCGAGGCGATCGAGATTTTCGAGGACGTGGCCGAGGGCCGCCGCCCCCTCGATATCCTATGTATCGAGGGCTCTATCATGATGGGTCCGGATGGCACGGGGCTTTACAGCCGCATGGCGGGCACCGGCAAGACGACGCTGGACTGGGTGCGCAGGCTTGCGCCGCGCGCCAACTATTGTGTGGCGGTCGGCACCTGCGCGGCCTTTGGGGGGATCCCTGCTGCCCAGCCCTTCTCGGAGGATGTCAGCGGCCTCCAATATGGCGACGGGCTGGAGGGCGGGGCGCTAGGGCGCGAGTTCCGGTCCTCGTCGGGCATGCCGGTGATCAACATTGCCGGCTGTGCGCCGCATCCCGGCTGGATCATGGAAACGCTGGGCGCTATTGCCTTCAACGAGTTTGCGGCAAGCGACCTCGACAAGCTCGGCCGCCCGCGCTTCTACGCCAAGACGCTTGCGCATCACGGCTGTGACCGCAACGAATATTACGAGTTCAAGGCAAGCGCCGAAAAGCTCTCGGACCTTGGCTGCATGATGGAACATCTCGGCTGCAAGGCGACGCAGGCCGTGGGCGACTGCAACCAGCGCGCCTGGAACGGCGGCGGCTCCTGCACCCATGGCGGCTTTTCCTGTATTGCCTGCACCTCCCCCGGTTTCGAGGCGGCGAACGGCTTCCTCAAGACGCCCAAGGTGGCCGGTATCCCGGTCGGCCTGCCGCTTGACATGCCCAAGGCCTGGTTCGTGGCGCTCGCCGCACTTTCCAAATCCGCGACGCCTGACCGCGTGCGCAAGAATGCCACATCCGACAGGGTGACCACCGACCCGCAACGGGGCAAGGCGGGCCGCGAATGACGCGCGTTATTGCCGGGCCATTCAACCGCGTCGAGGGTGATCTGGAGGTCGCGCTCGACATTCAGGACGGCGTGATCGCTCGTGCCGAAGTGACGACGACGCTCTATCGCGGCTTCGAGGCCATTCTTTCAGGCCGCCCGCCTTCGGATGCGCTGGTGATTGCGCCGCGCATATGCGGCATCTGTTCGGTGTCGCAATCGATCGCGGCGGCCACGGCGCTGCGCAATCTCGCCGGGGGACGCGCGGCACCAAACGGTTATCTGGCGACCAATCTGGCGCACGCGGCGGAGAACATCGCCGACCATCTGACGCATTTCTATCTCTTCTTCATGCCCGATTTCGCCCGGGCAGAGTATGCGGGGCGCGCGTGGTTCGAGCCGACGGTCGAGCGCTTCAAGGCGGTGAGCGGCAATGCGTCTGCCGAATATCTTCCCGCCCGCCGCCGGCTGTTGGAAATCATGGGGCTGATTGCCGGCAAGTGGCCCCATTCGCTCGCCTTTCAGCCCGGCGGGGTGACGAAAACGATCGATATCGGCGAGCGGGTGCGGCTGGCCGCCATTCTCGCCGACACGCAGGTCTTCCTCGAACAGACCCTCTTCGGTGTGTCGCTGGACGACATTTTGTCCATGCAGACGGAAGAGGATCTGGAGGCGTTCCGCGCAAAAGGCGGTGGCGATTTCAGCGCCTTTCTGGCGATTGCTGATGATCTGTCTCTCCGCGATCTCGGACGTGGACCCGGCCTTCTTCTGTCGTATGGCGCTTACCATGAGGCCGAGACCTCGCTTTTCCCCGCAGGCATCGCAGGCCTTGGCAGCGTGACGCCCTTCGATGGCAGCGGCATTTCGGAAGACGTTGCCTTCTCCTGGTTCAGCGATACGGCAGAGACGCCCTTCGACGCCGAAACGAGGCCGGATGCGCTGAAAAACGGGGCCTACTCCTGGGCCAAGGCCCCGCGCATCGACGGCAAGCCGATGGAAACCGGGGCTGCCGCCCGCCTCACCGTCGCTGGCCACCCGCTGATCACGACACTGATCGCCCGCGACGGCGGCACCTCGGTCCGCACCCGCGTCATCGCCCGCCTTGTCGAGACCGCCATTCTCGTTCACGCGATGCAGGGCTGGCTCAGGGAGCTGCGTCTCAAGGATGCCTTCTCCACCCATTTCGCCCTGCCGGATGATGCCCGTGCTGCAGGTCTGGTCGAGGCGGCGCGCGGGGCGCTGGGCCATTGGGTGACGCTGACCAACGGCAAGATCGAGCGCTACCAGATCATCGCGCCCACCACCTGGAATTTCTCGCCGCGCGACCGCACCGGCCTTGCCGGGCCGCTCGAACAGGCGCTGGAAGGTGTCGAGACCGGCGCGCTCGGGGCGAAATCGGCAGCGCTCCAGCATGTCATCCGCTCCTTCGACCCCTGCATGGTCTGCACCGCGCATTGAGCGGCAGGCGCTGACAATCCCCTTTCCATTGCCCGGTCACCGGCTTTCCAGCCGGTCATGTCTTTGTCTGTCATCAGTTTTCGACCTGCGAGGCACGAGCCGCGCCTTCGGCAAAATAAATCCTTAAAATTCAATCTGTTTTCCGCCACCGGGTTCGTGCCCGCGAAACTGGTCCGGTTTTTGCTGAACCCCTGATCATGTCTGGCGCAGCGTCGGCGCGGATGGAACAAACTTGAAAATGCCGGAGGAGAGCATGGCTGCAACCGAAACCTTTTACGATGTCATTCGCCGTCAGGGGATCACCCGGCGAAGCTTCACGAAATTCTGCAGCCTGACGGCGGCAAGCCTCGGCTTCGGCCCGGCTGGCGCCAAGGCTATGGAACAGGCGCTGGAAACCAAGGAGCGCGTTCCCGTCATCTGGATGCATGGCCTCGAATGCACCTGCTGTTCGGAGAGCTTCATCCGATCGGCGCATCCGCTGGTCAAGGATGTCATCCTCTCCATGATCTCGCTCGACTATGACGACACGATCATGGCCGCCGCCGGCAAGCAGGCGGAAGCCATCCTCGAAGAGACCAAGGCGAAGTACAAGGGCAAGTACATTCTCGCGGTCGAAGGTAACCCGCCGCTCAACGAGGATGGCATGTTCTGCATCGACGGCGGCCGGCCCTTCGTCGAAAAGCTGAAATGGATGGCGGAAGACGCCATGGCCATCATCGCCTGGGGCGCCTGCGCTTCGTGGGGCTGCGTGCAGGCCGCCAAGCCGAACCCGACGCAGGCTACGCCGATCGACAAGGTCATCAAGGACAAGCCGATCATCAAGGTTCCGGGCTGTCCGCCGATTGCGGAAGTCATGACCGGCGTCGTCACCTTCATCACCACCTTCGGCCGTCTGCCCGAACTGGACCGCCAGGGTCGTCCGCAGATGTTCTATTCGCAGCGCATCCACGACAAGTGCTATCGCCGCCCGCATTTCGATGCCGGCCAGTTCGTCGAGGAGTGGGACGACGAAGGTGCGCGCAAGGGCTACTGTCTCTACAAGATGGGCTGCAAGGGCCCAACGACCTATAATGCCTGCTCGACCGTGCGCTGGAACGGCGGCGTCTCCTTCCCCATCCAGTCTGGTCATGGCTGCATCGGCTGCTCGGAAGACGGCTTCTGGGACAAGGGCTCCTTCTACGACCGCCTCACGACGATCAACCAGTTCGGCATCGAGGCCAATGCCGACCAGATCGGCCGCACGGCGGCGGGCGTCGTCGGCGCCGGCATCGTCGCGCATGCCGCCATCACGGCGGTAAAGCGCGTCACCACGAAACGCGAAAAGACCGACGCCTGAGACTTCCGGGGGAGATACTTCAATGACAATCCAAACGCCGAACGGCTTCAATCTCGACAATTCCGGCAAGCGCATCGTTGTCGACCCGGTGACCCGCATCGAGGGTCACATGCGCGTCGAGGTCAATGTCGACGAGAACAACGTCATCCGCAACGCGGTCTCCACCGGTACGATGTGGCGCGGGATCGAAGTGATCCTCAAGAACCGCGACCCGCGCGACGCCTGGGCCTTCACCGAGCGGATCTGCGGCGTCTGCACCGGCACCCATGCACTCACCTCCGTGCGTGCAGTGGAAAACGCGCTCGGCATCCTCATTCCGGAAAATGCCAACTCGATCCGCAACCTGATGCAGCTGGCGTTGCAGGTGCATGACCACGTCGTGCATTTCTACCACCTCCACGCGCTTGACTGGGTCGATGTCGTCTCGGCCATCTCGGCAGACCCTAAGGCGACGTCGGCGCTGGCGCAGTCGGTTTCCGACTGGCCGCTCTCCTCGCCCGGCTATTTCAAGGATATTCAGGGCCGGTTGAAGAAATTCGTCGAATCCGGACAACTCGGCCCCTTCAAGAACGGCTACTGGGGCTCCAAGGCCTACAAGCTGCCGCCGGAAGCCAACCTGATGGCCGTGGCGCATTATCTTGAGGCGCTCGATTTCCAGAAGGAAATCGTCAAGATCCACACGATCTTCGGCGGCAAGAACCCGCATCCGAATTGGCTGGTCGGCGGCGTTCCGTGCCCGATCAATGTCGATGGTGTTGGCGGCGTCGGCGCCATCAACATGGAACGGCTGAATTACGTCACCTCGATCATCGACCAGCTGATCGAGTTCAACGACAAGGTCTATATCCCCGACATCATGGCCATCGGCTCCTTCTACAAGGACTGGCTCTATGGCGGCGGCCTGTCGGGCAAGAACGTGCTGGCCTATGGCGACGTGCCGGAACATGCCAATGACTATTCGGAAGCCAGCCTGAAGCTGCCGCGCGGCGCGATCATCAACGGCAATCTCAACGAGATCTTCCCCGTTGACCACACGGACCCGGAACAGATCCAGGAATATGTGACCCACTCGTGGTACAAATATCCGGACGAGAGCAAGGGTCTGCATCCCTGGGACGGTGTCACCGAGCCGCATTACGAGCTCGGCCCCAAGGCCAAGGGCACGAAGACGAATATCGAGCAGCTCGATGAGGACGGCAAATATTCCTGGATCAAGGCTCCGCGCTGGCGGGGCCATGCCATGGAAGTCGGCCCGCTCGCCCGCTGGATCGTCGGTTATGCGCAGGGCAAACCCGAGTTCAAGGAGCCGGTTGACAAGGTTCTGAAGGATCTCGGCCTGCCGACTTCCGCCCTCTTCTCCACGCTTGGCCGCACGGCAGCGCGTGCGCTGGAATCGCAATGGGCGGGCTACCAGATGCGGCATTTCCAGAACAAGCTGATCGCCAATATCAAGAACGGCGACAGCGCCACCGCCTTTGTCGACAAGTGGAAGCCGGAAACCTGGCCGAAGGAAGTCAAGGGCGTCGGCTTCACGGAAGCGCCGCGCGGCGCGCTGGCCCACTGGATCAAGATCAAGGACGGCAAGATCGACAACTACCAGTGCGTCGTGCCGACCACCTGGAACGGCTCCCCGCGCGACCCGAAGGGCAATATCGGCGCCTTCGAAGCATCGCTCATGGATACGCCCATGGCCGATCCGACCCAGCCGCTGGAAATCCTCCGGACCATCCATTCCTTCGACCCGTGCCTGGCCTGCTCGACGCATGTCATGAGCCCGGATGGACAGGAAATGGCCAAGGTCCAGGTGCGCTGAGGGGAGGATGGGGGGATGTCGTATTCCGAAACCAAGGCCGCCGACGCCCATGGCGAGCAGGCGATCGAGCGCAAGAGCGTCTATGTCTATGAAGCGCCCGTGCGCATCTGGCATTGGGTCAATGCGCTGGCCATCCTGACGCTGGCGCTGACCGGCTATTTCATCGGCTCGCCGCTTCCCTCCGTTCCGGGGGAAGCAAGCGCCAACTTCCTGATGGGCTATATCCGCTTCACGCATTTCGCGGCGGGGCAGGTGTTGGCGATCTTCCTCATCCTGCGCGTCTATTGGGCCATTGTCGGCAACAAGCACGCGCGCCAGATCTTCTACGTGCCATTCTGGAGCGGGCGCTTCTGGAGCGAATGGCTGCATGAGGTGAAGTGGTATACGTTCCTCGCCCGCCAGCCGAAGAAATATGTCGGGCATAATCCGCTTGCCCAGTTCACGATGTTCTTCATGGTGACACTGCCGATGTTCTTCATGGTGATCACCGGCTTTGCGCTCTACAGCGAAGGCACGGGCCGCGACAGCTGGGAATTCAAGCTCTTCGGCTGGGTCTTCTCGATCTTCCCGAACAGCCAGGATATCCACACGCTGCACCATCTCGGTATGTGGGTGATCCTCACCTTCGTCATGGTCCATATCTATGTGGCCGTGCGCGAGGACATCATGAGCCGGCAAAGCATCATCTCCTCGATGATTTCCGGCGAGCGCCTGTTCAAGGACGAGGAGGACGACTGAGATGGCGGAGCGAAAGCCGAAAGTCCTCGTTCTCGGTATCGGCAATATCCTCTGGGCTGACGAAGGTTTCGGCGTCCGCGCCGTCGAGGCCTTTCATCAGGCCTACAGGGTGGCCGACAATGTCACCATTCTCGATGGCGGCACGCAGGGGCTCTATCTCGTCCATTACGTGACCGAGGCCGATTACTTGATCGTCTTTGACGCCATCGACTACGGACTCGTCCCCGGCACGCTGAAACTCGTGCGCGACGACGAGGTGCCAAAATTCACCGGCGCGAAGAAGATGAGCCTGCACCAGACCGGCTTCCAGGAAGTCCTGAGCGCCGCTGACCTGATGGGTGGCTATCCCGAGCGTCTCGCGCTGATCGGCTGCCAGCCGGTCGATCTCGAAGACTGGGGCGGGCCGGTGACGGAGCCGGTGCGGGCGGTGATCCCGCAGGCGCTCAGCGTGGCGGTCGATGTCCTGCGCGAATGGGGGATCGGCATCGAGGCGCGCGCGCCCGGCGAAGTGGTTCCGCCGCTGCTGGAAAACGATATCGATTTCGAGCGTTACGAGCGACGTGCAGAAAGCGTCGCCCACCTCTCCTGACCTCACCTCCCAAGATGAACGCCCGGCGGATATTTCCGCCGGGCGACCGAATTTCCAGAGACAAGGATTGAACCCATGTGCATCGGCATCCCCATGCAGGTCGTCATCTCCGGCCCCTTCGAGGCCGTCTGCGAACGGCATGGGCAGACGCATACGCTGTCGATGATGCTGATCGGCGAGCAGCCGGTCGGCACCTGGGTTCTGACGCATCTCGGCTCCGCCATCCGCGTTCTGGACGAGGCGGAAGCGCGCGCAATCGACGACGCGCTGACCGGGCTTTCCGAGGCCGTCGAGGGCCGGAATTTTGATGCGCTCTTCGCCGATCTGATCAATCGCGAGCCCGAGCTGCCGGCGCATCTGCGCGACATGTGAAAAGCGAATTCTCAATACTGGAAACCTTCTTTCCAGTATTGATCGATGGCAGATTTCCGCCGCTGCAAATTCTCCTTACATTTCAGTGGAATTTTCGTTTCCTGCCAACTGGCACGGCCTTTGCAAAGTTCTTCGCAAGGAAAAATACTGGCCTTCAAGGGGAGGAAGCCCATGCCGTCAGCACTTGTCCGTGCGCTCAGCGAGCGCATGAATCTGCCGCTTCTGGACGAAACCAATATCGACGCCTTTCTGGCGCCGGCAGCGGAAGAGGTGGATCACACGATCATCTTCTTTACCGGCGATCCGAAGCAGCGCAGCGAAACGAATGACGTTGCCGTTGTGCTTCCGGAAATCCTCCAGACATTCCAGGGCCGCCTGCGCGGTGGCGTGGTGCGGCGCGGGCATGAGGACAAGCTGAAGGCGCGCTTCCATGTCGTCATCATGCCGAGCCTCGTCGTCACCCGCCGCAGCGACATCATGGGCATCCTGCCCAAGGTCCGCGACTGGTCGGAATATATGGACAGTATCGGCGACTGGCTGGAGCCGGGCGCCGAGCCGATGAGGACGCCCGCGCCGCAGCGGGTCGAGATTACCCATGGTGGCGTGAGGATCGACGCATGAAGGCCGGGTTCTGGGTTGCCCCCGAGGGCGAAGACACTGCAATGACCGTGATGCCGATCGGCACCGAGGTTCCGGTGGCCGCGCGCAAGCTGAGCTTCCTGGCCACGGCCACGGCGGAAGAAATGATCCAGCGCTGTCGCGACACGGCGGCTCTCCTGCCGAAAATCGCCGATGCGCTCGAGAAGCAGAAAGAGGGCGCGCCGGGCCAGCTCTATGACATCACTGACTATTCCGAAGACGACCGCATGCTCATCACCGAGACGCTGGGTGAGGGCGAGGTTTCGGGCGTTGCTGTTCTGTCGAACGGGATTACCGCGCAGATCCAGGAAGCGCTGATGGCCGGTGTCTGGCGCATACGCTTCACTGACGCTGCCGACCGGCTCGTCGCCGACTATGTCGAGGTCGCCTCTATCCCCGCCGTGGTCGCCGAGGCCTGCGCAGCCCTTCCGTCAAACCTCGCTTACGGTCAACCGCCGGCGGGCGCCATGAATGTCATGCCAGTCCTGCACGAAATCTCCGGCAAGATGGCAACGCACAAGCCGGGCGACGAGGCGCATACGATCACCTTCTCGCTGCTGCCGATGAGCCCGGAGGACATGGATTTCCTGCAGGAGACGCTGGGCGCAGGCCCCGTGCAGCTCACCTCGCGCGGCTATGGCACCTGCCGCGTGCTGGCGACGGGCGCGCGCAACGTCTGGTCCGTGCAGTTCTACAATGCCATGGACACGATCATTCTCGACACGCTGGAAATCTGCACCATTCCCGCCGTGGCGATTGCGGCGGAGGAGGACTTTCAGGACAGCGCCGTGCGCATCCGCGAAATCGAGGAGGCCTATTTCAAATGAGCGGTGGCTTCGAGAATTTCGGCAAGCGCGAAGAGGCCGGCATCGACGGCAAGATGGAATGCGGCATCTGCTGGCATGTCTATGACCCGGCAGAGGGCGATCCCGTCTGGCAGATCGAGCCCGGCACGCCCTTTGCCGAGCTGCCGGAAGACTGGCGCTGTCCGAACTGCGATGCGCTGCAGTCGAAATTCATGGCGCTGGGTGCGGAGAACGCGTGATGCTGGCGACGCCGGATCTTCAGGATGACAGGGCAGCGGCGATCGCCGCCGCGCTTGAAGCGCGCTATCGGTTCATCGCGGAAACCGCGATGGCCGACGTGCCGATCTGCAATCCGGCGCTTGCCGTCGCCGCCACCGGCTTTCGCGCCTGGGGCGGTCGGGCCTTGGGGGTCGTGACGACGCCCTGGTTCATGAACCTCATTGCAACACCCTTGCCAGGAACGGAGATCGAGCCCGTCGCGGCGGGCAAGAGCGTCCGGCTGAACCTGCCCGCGGGCGAGGTGGAGTTCATCGTCGGCGAGCTGGACGGCGTCGGACGCGTCGATTCCTGTTCGCTCTTCTCGCCGGTCTTCGAATTTGCCAGCATGGACGAGGCAACCGAGGTCGCGGCCGAAATCATCCGCACCTTCTTCGACATGAGCGCGCTCGAGCCGCCACCACCACCACCCCCGCCGCCCGCGCGGCCCAGCCGGCGCGATCTGCTGCGC
>DATMTA010000187.1:0-18473 GCA_035565055.1 Ensifer sp. | reverse complement strand
GAAGACCTCAAACCGTTGCGCCGGCACGTCCACACTGGTGCTATGCGTAAACCCTGTAATCGTCATATGTCGGAGCCTCGTTCGGCCACAACATCGACGATCGCACGCTGATCCGGAAGGTGGGGTCAAAACACCGCTTACATTCGGCGGGACGAAAGTGACCAACGACTTTAGAGACCTGATTGAAGCGGCTTATCAGCGAAGCCGAAACACCCTTGGTTGGCGCTTTCTGTACAGCCCCGAGCGAACCTTGTGCGGAGCCCGAGTAGCCTTCATAGGGCTAAATCCAGGTGGATCGACCGAGGATGACACACATGGTCGCTACGCAATGGACAGCGGAAGCGCCTACAGCAATGAGAGTTGGGCGGGTTATGCACCGGGCGAAAGCAGCCTGCAGAGACAGGTTCTAGCTCTGTTCAAGAAGCTGGATATTAAGCCGGAACATGTCTTGGCAGGGAACCTTGTCCCATTTCGCTCGCCAGATTGGCGGAGCCTTAAAGATCGGAAGGCATCGGTGCAATTTGGAATGGAACTCTGGGTGGAGGCACTGCGCTCGGCGAAACCATCCATTGTCATCACGATGGGTACACAAGCCACCAGAATCGTGGCCGAGCTTCTCGGTGTTGAAAGCCTTACGAAGCAACATATTGGTTGGGGTAGAGTGGCTGCGTATTCGGCACGATATGACGGCGGCTGGTTGATCGGATTGCCTCACCTATCCCGCTTTGGCGTCATCACAAGACCGCAGAGCTCAGAGGCGTTGGAGAAACTACTCTCGCTCTCGGCGAGTTGATCAGCGCTTCGCCAGATCTTTCCTGGCGTCGGCACAAACCATCTCTGTGCGACAGCTGGTGACCCTGGGAAAACTGTCGGACTGCTAAAGCGACGGCCAAGCCGGTTCTTGAATGACTGACTTGAAGACCCAGTACCAACGCTGAGACCGAAATCGCGCAAGCGGATACAACTGCGCCAGAAACAAAGGACGACGTTTGGCTTTTTTCCAATCTATCTCCTTACCCCCACTCGCACAGTTGCAAGAATGAAGCAAGAACAAATTGGAAACGAAACGCGCGAGAAATCGCCACTGGGTTGTATGAAGTTGCATCCCGTGAACAAAACTCGAATAGGCGTTGCTAGTGCTGATCGTGCTTTGGCGGATCAGAACGTCATGGGCTGGGCGTCAACGGCAATCGTGGCGGCCGTCAGCCAGCGCGCTTGGCCTCGATTGCATCCCACAGAAGGCTCGCGATGTCGACACCACTGAAGCGCTTGACCTCGCGAATACCGGTCGGCGACGTGACGTTGATTTCGGTCAGATAGTCCCCGATCACGTCAATGCCGACGAGGAGGAAGCCGCGCTCCCGCAGCGCGGGGCCGATGCGGTCGCAGATTTCCTGCTCGCGCCTCGTCAGTTCCGTGTGCTCCGCGCGCCCCCCCACATGCATGTTGGAGCGGCTATCATGCTCGGCCGGCACCCGGTTGATCGCGCCGACAGGCTTGCCGTCGATCAGGATGATGCGCTTGTCGCCCTTGCGCACGTCAGGCAGATATTGCTGCGCGATGAAGGGCTCGCGGAACATCTGGCCGAAGGTTTCGAGCAGCGAGGAGAGATTACGGTCGTCCTTCTTGAGATGGAAGACGCCGGCGCCACCATTGCCGTAGAGCGGCTTGATGATGATGTCGCCCATTTCCTCGCGGAAGGCGCGGATTTCGGCAGCATCCCGGGTGATCAGGGTCGCCGGCATCAGGTCCGGAAATTCGGTCACGAAGATCTTCTCGGGCGAATTGCGCACCCAGGCAGGGTCGTTGACCACCAGGGTCTTCGGATGGACACGTTCCAGGATATGCGTCGAGGTGATGTAGGCCATGTCGAAGGGCGGATCCTGCCGCAGCAGAACGACGTCCATCGTCGAAAGATCGATGCGCTCGGGTGCGCCGAGCGTGAAGTGGTCGCCCTTGACGTCACGCAACTCCATCGGTTCGGCGGTCGCATACACCTTGCCATCGCGCAGAGACAGTTTCTCCGGGGTGTAATGGAAGAGTCGGTAGCCGCGGGCCTGGGCTTCCAGGCTCATGGCGAAGGTGGAATCGCCCGCGATGTTGATGGACGAGACATGGTCCATCTGGACCGCGACATTCCTGATCTTTGCCATTTCAAACCCCGAGGATAATTGCCCCGGATATTTAGGCCGTCAGAGTGCCGAGCGCAACGGGCGTTTGCTCAACGCGGCCACCGAACGTGCCAGCTTGCCCTTGGCCCGGATGGCGAGCGCTATCGGCATGGGGAAAGGCCGGCGCAGGAACGCAATCTTGCGGACATAGGTGTCGATCTGCCAGGTCGCCCATGTGTTGCCGGCAAAATAGGCGATGTCTCCGGCCTTCAAGACGCGCACAGCGCCGCGCTCATCCGTGACGCGCACTTCGCCTTCCAGGATCATGACGGTTTCGTCCCAAGCGAAGTGCCAGCGGAACGAACCAGCCGTGCAGTCCCAAAGCGCTGTCATGGCAGCCTTGTCGGCACTGTGCGAATGTTCCGCAACCCGTGCCACCGGCGCGCCGGAAAGGATCCAGGTCGGCTCGATGGGCGACGGCTTCATCTCCATGGCCGCCGAAGAGGCCGCCACGAGCGGTGGAACGTCTGTCAGATCCATAAGCGGCTTCGCGCCGGCGACCAAAGCCATGAATGCCTGAATCGGCAGAAGATGAAATGCCATGAAGGGCCCCTTGTCGTAAAACTTGGGGCTCATCTTGCCCGAAAGGTCTCACGAAACTCCTACTTCGAAAGATCGCATTTTAGGAAACATGCGCAATTTCGATATGGACGCCGCGAGAAATGTGCCGGATCGGCACATCTTCGGCTCAAACCGAAGCAGGCTCGATCCGCTTTCCGGTATCGGCAGCGAAGAAATGCAGCCGGTCGGAGGCGATTGTCAGCCTAATTTCCTCCGGCAAGGGCAGATCGGGAGAAACCGCGACAACAACCGACTGCTCTCCGCAATACCCATGAAGCAGACGCTGTGCGCCCAGATCCTCGACAAAGGCGACGTTGAAGGGCAATCCAGCGCCACTGTCCGACAGGCGAAGATCTTCCGCCCGCAGACCGACAATGACAAGTCCATTCGGCAGACCGGCTCGAAGGCCTGTCTCCACATCGCCTACCGAGATCTCTCCACCGGTAACGCTTGCCTTGACCAGGTTCATCGCCGGGGAACCTATGAAGCTCGCCACGAAGGTCGAGGCCGGGCGGTGATAGACCTCCAGCGGCGCGCCGATCTGCTCGATGCGTCCGCCGTTGAGCACGACAAGGCGGTCGGCCAGTGTCATGGCTTCGAGCTGGTCGTGGGTCACGTAGATCGAAGTCGTGCCGAGGCGTTTCTGCAGCTGCTTGATCTCGCCGCGCATGGTCACGCGCAGCTTGGCGTCGAGGTTCGACAACGGCTCGTCGAAGAGAAAGGCTGCCGGCTTGCGGACGATGGCGCGGCCCATGGCGACACGCTGGCGCTGGCCGCCGGAAAGGGCGCGGGGCTTGCGTTCCAGATAGGGTTGCAGTTCCAGCATCCGGGCGGCTTCCGCCACGCGCGCGTCGATCTCGGCCTTGGGCGTGCCGCGATTCTTCAGGCCATAGGCGAGGTTGTCGTAGACGCTCATATGCGGATAGAGCGCGTAATTCTGGAAAACCATGGCAATGTCGCGCTCGGCCGGCTCGATCTGGTTCACCACGCGTCCGTCGATGGAGACGGTTCCGTCGGTGATGGTTTCCAGCCCGGCGACCATGCGCAGCAGCGTCGATTTCCCGCAGCCGGATGGTCCGACCAGCACGATGAATTCTCCATCGGCGATCGCAATCGAGATATCGCTGACGGCGTTGACATTGCCCACATAGGTCTTGCCGACGCCCTTGATGTCGATGGCAGCCATGTTCTTACTTCTCCGTTTCGACCAGGCCCTTGACGAAAAGGCGCTGCATGAAAATGACGACGAGGACGGGCGGCAGCATGGCGAGGATCGCCACCGCCATGACGAGGTTCCATTGCGGCTCGGCATCGGTGACATCCGACATGCGCTTGATGCCCATGACGATGGTATAGTGTGCGCTGTCCGTGGTGACGATCAGCGGCCAGAGATACTGGTTCCAGCCGTAGATGAAGAGAATGACGAAGAGCGCGGCGATATTGGTGCGCGACAGCGGCAGCAGGATATCCTTGAAGAATTTCAGCGGCCCCGCGCCATCGACGCGGGCGGCCTCCAGCAATTCGTCCGGAACCGTGAGGAAAAACTGCCGGAACAGGAATGTCGCGGTGGCCGACGCGATCAGCGGGATCGATAGCCCGGCATAGGAATTCAGCATCCCGAGGTCCGCGACCACCTTGAAGGTCGGAACGATGCGCACTTCGACCGGAAGCATCAGCGTCACGAAGATGATCCAGAAGGCGAGCTGACGGAAGGGAAAGCGGAAGTAGACGATCGCGTAGGCCGAGAGGATCGATATCGCGATCTTGCCCAGCGAAATGGCAAGCGCCATGATCAGGCTGTTGCCCAGCATGAGGCCAATGGGAGGTGCGCCGGAAGAGGCGACGCCATTGAAAATCACGGTCTTGTAGGTTGAAAAGAAGTCCGAGCCCGGCAGGACCGGCATCACGCCGGTGATGAAATCGGTCGTCTTGTGGGTCGACGCGATGAAGGCGACGTAGACCGGGAAGGCGACGATGACCACGCCGAGAATAAGGACGAGATGGGCGAAGAGCTTCAGGAAGGGGCGATGTTCGACCATGTCATCCTCAATATTGCACGTTGCGCTCGACGAAGCGGAACTGGATGAAGGTAAGCGCGATGACGATCGCCATCAGCACGACGGATTGCGCCGCGGACGAACCGAGATCGAGCCCGATGAAGCCGTCGGTGAAGACCTTGTAGACCAGGATGTTCGTCGCCTGGTTCGGCCCGCCCTGCGTGGTCGCATGGATGACCGCGAACGTATCGAACATCGTGTAGACGACGTTGACGACGAGGAGGAAGAAGGTTGTCGGGGACAGCAGCGGGAAGACAATGTCGCGGAAGCGCTTGAACGGGCCTGCGCCATCAATGGCTGCGGCCTCGATCAGCGCCTTGGGGATCGACTGCAGCCCGGCAAGGAAGAACAGGAAATTGTAGGAAATCTGCTTCCAGCTGGCGGCAACGACGACGAGGATCATGGCATCCGTGCCATTCAGGCGGTCGTCCCAATGGTAGCCCATGCCTTCAAGCAGATAGGGAATGAGGCCGATGGTGGGATTGAACATGAACCAGAAAAGCACGCCAGCGACGGCCGGCGCCACCGCATAAGGCCAGACGAGAAGCGTCGTGTAGAGGCTGCGGCTCTTCAGCAGCGAATTGGCAGCAACTGCCAGAACCAGAGCAAGCACGATCGACACGGCCGCAACCGCCACCGAAAAGATGACGGTCACGATCAGCGCGTTGAGGTAGCCGGGATCCTGGGTGATGGCGATGTAATTGTCGAAGCCGACAAATTGCGTGCTGGTGCCAAAGGCGTCTTCCCGCAGAAATGACTGCCAGACCGCCTGGCAGGCAGGCCAGACAAAGAAAATCAGCGTCACGGCAAGCTGGGGCAGGATCAGCCAGTAGGGCAGGATCTTGCTGTTGAAGATTGTGCGTTTTGTTTGCATGGCCGTCTCCGGGGCGGATGCCTGGATTGGGAAAGCGCGCTCGCGATGAAGCGAACGCGCCAGATTGGAACCCGAAGGTCTGTCGGCTTACTTGTTCGCGGCTGCGAACTCGGCGATCAGCTTGTTGCCACGCTCAACGACGGCATCGAGCGCTTCCTTGGCGTTCTTCTTGCCGCCGAGCAGCGCCTGGAATTCCTCGTCGATCACCTTGCGGATCTGGACATAGTTGCCGAAGCGGAGACCCTTGGAATTCGGGGTCGGCGTGTTCAGCGTGATTTCCTTGATGCCGACATCGGTGCCCGGGTTCTTCTCATAATAGCCCTGCTTCTTGCCGAGGTCGTAGGCGGCCTGCGTGATCGGCAGGTAACCCGAGAACTGGTGCCAGTCAGCCTGAACTTCAGCCGAGGAAAGATAGCGGAAGAAGTCGGCGACACCCTTGTACTCTTCGGCGTCGTGACCCTTCAGCACCCACAGCGTCGCTCCGCCGATGATGGTGTTCTGCGGAGCGCCCTTCACGTCGGAATAATAAGGCAGCATTCCGTAGCCGACTTCGAAGTCCTTGGCGTTGTTGACCACGCCGGCGCGGGACGACGACGAGTTCATGTACATGGCGCATTCCTGGCTGTAGAACTTCGGCGGTGCGTCATTGCCGCCTTCCGGACCACCATACTGGAAGATGCCTTCCGTCTGCCACTTCTTCAGGTTTTCCCAATGCTTGATCTGGGTCGGGCCATTGAAGGAGAGCTTGGAATCGACGCTGCCGAAGCCGTTCTCGTTGGTGCCGATCGGCAGGTTGTGCCAGGCCGAGAAGTTTTCCAGCTGAACCCAGGAAATCCAGCCCGTCGTGAAGCCGCACTTGGCGGCGCCGGAGGACATGATCTTCTTGGAGAAGGATTCGACGTCTTCCCAGGTCTTCGGCGGCGTGTTCGGGTCGAGACCAGCCTTCTTGAAGACGTTCTTGTTGTAATAGAGGATCGGGGTGGACGAGTTGAAGGGCATGGAAAGCATGTTGCCCTGGGTGTCGGTGTAGTAACCGACGACGGCCGGGAGGTACGCCTTGGGGTCGAACTCAGCGCCCGCGTCCTTCATCAGCTGGTAGACCGGATAGACGGCGCCCTTGGCGGCCATCATCGTGCCGGTGCCGACTTCGAAGACCTGAACGATGTCGGGCTGCTGCTTGGCGCGGAAGGCGGCAATCGCGGCAGTCATCGTCTCGGCGTAAGTGCCCTTGTAGCTGGCGACGACCTGATACTTGTCCTGCGACTTGTTGTAATTGGCGACGATTTCGTCGAGCTTCTTGCCGAGTTCACCACCCATGGCATGCCACCAGGTGATCTGGGTGGCTGCAAGCGATGCAGACGACGACAGACTGAGGGCCAAAGCGGCCAAAGCGATTTTCTTGATCATGTTTCCTCTCCTCCTCAGAAGAGTGCTGACTTTAGCGGGTTCAAAAGGATGGTCAAGCGGACTGATTTCGAATTTGCTTCGAATTGCCGCCGGGAACTTTCATTTGACTTTCAGCTGCCTATGCAAGTTTGATGACGCACACGCGACAGGAATGTGACAGCCACATGACAATTGCCCCGGCAGCGCATCGCCACTATTCATGTGTTGTATGACGGGCAGATGATCAGAAGGCGTTCTTGATGTGCTTCGGCAGCCGGAAGGGCGATATGACGAGAATGTCGTATCGGGCGGAAATCCGGGCGAAATCGGGCTGTCTCGACAGCCAGTGCGCAGAGGCGGCATGAATGCGCCTTTGCGCTTCAAAACTGACCGCGTCTATGCCTGCCTGCAGCGAGCGCCGGGCCTTTACCTCGACGAAGACGACAAGATCTCCCTTGCGAGCAATGATGTCGATCTCGCCGCCCCTTGTGCGATAACGCATGGCGGCGATGTGGTAGCCCTTGAGAAGAAGAAAGAGTGCCGCCTTGTACTCGGCGGAAAATCCGAGACGGTAGGCCGCACGCTTTTTCTTCTGCGGCCCTTGGTCCATCAATCAGCCCTTCAGCGCCATCAGCCGCTCGTAGAGGTCGCGGCGGGGAAGGCCCGTCTGTTTTGCGGCCTCCTGCGCGGCCTTGCTGGCCGGCATGTCGTTGACAAGCGAGAGCAGAAGCGCGTCCACATCGATCTCGTCTGCCACCTTTTCTCCTGGCGGGCCGATGACCAGCACAATCTCGCCCTTCACGGCTGCGTCCGCATAAGCGACGGCAAGCTCGGCCAGTGTGCCGCGGCGGAATTCCTCGAATGTCTTGGTGAGCTCGCGGCAAACGGAGGCAGCACGGTCGCCACCCAGCACATCGGCGGCAGCGGCCAGCGTATCATCGATGCGATGCGGCGATTCAAAGAAGATCAGCGTAGCGGGAATGTCCTTCAGTTCCGCGAGCCGGTCGCGGCGTGCCTTGTCCTTGGTGGGCAGGAAGCCGGCAAACATAAAGGCGTCGTTGGGCAAACCCGAACCGACCAGCGCGGCAAGAGGCGCCGAAGCGCCAGGGATCGGAATGACCGGATAGCCAGCTTCAATCGCCAGTTGCCCAAGCCGGTAGCCGGGGTCGGAGACAAGCGGCGTACCGGCATCCGACACGAGCGCCACCGTCTTTCCCTGCTCCAGAAAGGCAAGGAGCCGCGGTCCCGCTTCGCCGGCATTATGTTCGTGATAGGCAAATGGCCGATTGCGGATGCCGTAGCGGTCCAGCAGCACGCGGGTGACGCGCGTATCCTCACAGGCGAGCACGTCGGCACCGGCCAGCGTTTCAAGCGCGCGCAGCGTGATATCGCCCAGGTTGCCGATGGGAGTGGCGACGAGATAGAGACCGGGAGCGAGCGGACGCGCCAGCACTTCCGTGTTGCCGATCCTGTAGGTTCGTTCTTTTGCGCCGATTTCCGTCATAGTCCCGCCTTTTGCGAGCAGTCTCGCGCGAAAGCAAGCGCTGCAGCAAGCGCGAGCGAGATAAATTGTGCGACTTTGGCCGAGACCCTTGCTATTCCGGGGTTGTTTCTGCCATTTTGCCGCTCCACATCATCCGGACCCTGAACAGGGATCGAGACCCGAGCCGCACGTTCGTTTGACGTGCGACAGCCACAGAGACGGTAACAGTTCCATGCGCATTACGATCGAGCGTTCCAATCTTCTGAAGTCGTTGAACCATGTGCATCGCGTGGTCGAAAGACGGAACACGATCCCGATTCTCTCCAACGTGCTTCTGCGCGGCGAAGGCCAGAGCCTCGAAATGAAGGCGACCGACCTCGACCTCGAAATCACCGAGTCGACGCCAGCGCAGGTCGAGCAGGCCGGTGGCACCACGGTTCCGGCACATCTTCTCTACGACATCGTGCGCAAGCTACCCGACGGCGCTGAAGTGATGCTGGCGACCACGACGGACGGCAGCTCGATGACGGTTGCCTCGGGCCGTTCCAAGTTCTCGCTGCAGTGCCTGCCGGTGTCCGACTTCCCCGATCTGACGGCCGGTACATTCAGCCATTCCTTCAAGGTCAAGGGTTCCGACCTGAAGATGCTGATCGACCGCACGCAGTTCGCGATTTCGACCGAAGAAACCCGCTATTACCTCAATGGTATCTACATGCACACCGTGGAAGCCGGCGGCGACCTCAAGCTGCGCGCTGTGGCGACGGACGGTCACCGTCTGGCCCGCGCCGATGTCGTGGCACCATCGGGCTCCGAAGGAATGCCGGGCATCATCATTCCGCGCAAGACGGTCGGCGAGCTGCAGAAGCTGGTCGACGGCGTGGAAGGTGACGTTTCGGTCGAGATTTCCGACGCCAAGATCCGCGTCACGACCGGCCCGATCGTCATGACCTCCAAGCTGATCGACGGCACCTTCCCCGATTATCAGCGCGTCATTCCGTCCGGCAACGACAAGGAAATGCGTGTGGATTGCGCCACCTTCCAGGCCGCAGTCGATCGCGTGTCGACGATTTCTTCCGAGCGGGGCCGCGCCGTGAAGCTCGCGATTTCCGACGGCCAGCTGACGCTGACCGTGAACAACCCGGATTCGGGTTCCGCTACGGATGAAGTCCCCGTCGGTTACGACAACGATCCGCTGGAGATCGGCTTCAACGCAAAATACCTGCTCGATATCACCCAGCAGCTCTCTGGCGGCGAAGCCGTCTTCCTGCTGGCGGATCCGGGTTCTCCGACGGTCGTGCGCGATGTAGCAGGCGACGACGCCCTCTACGTGCTGATGCCGATGCGCGTCTGAAGACTTGCCGTTCGTCAAATTTCTAAAATGGGCCACATTTCGGTGTGCTTGTCCAATTGCGCCTTGTTTTTGTCTTATCGCGTCGCAATAGTGGAATCATTCACGGTTGCGTCGCAGATGGAGAGAACATGGTTGTCGGGCTGGTGCGTAAGAAAATCGGCAAACATTTCGATGGTGAGTTGCGCTTTGTGCGCGGCATGATCGAAGGGCCCAAACAGGTTGGCGCGATCCTCCCCACGTCCTCAGTCACGGCCCGCGTCATGGCGCGCGTCATCAATCCGGCCTCGGGCCTGAAGGTTCTTGAGCTCGGGCCTGGAACCGGTGCGATCACCAAGGCGATCCTCAATCGCATTCCACCGCAACGCCTCGTCTCGGTCGAATATTCGACGCCGTTCTACAATCATCTGACGGCAAGTTTTCCGGACGTTCACTTCATCAACGGAGACGCTTTCGATCTCGATACGTCGCTCGGCGACCTGCGGGACGAGACGTTCGATTGCGTGATCTCGGCCATTCCGCTTCTCAACTTCCCGATGAGCGGCCGCATTGCGCTCGTCGAAAGCCTGCTGGAGCGTATTCCGGCCGGTCGGCCGATCGTACAGATCTCCTACGGCCCGATTTCACCGGTTGCGGCGAAGCCCGAGAGCTACACGATCAAGCATCTCGATTTCGTTGTGCGCAACATCCCACCGGCGCAGCTCTGGACCTACACGAAGAACGCCTGAGCCGACCTCGTGTTCGCGCTCTATCTCACCCATCCGCAGGTCCGGATCGACCCCGCCGTTGCAGTTCCTCAATGGGGATTGTCCGATCTGGGCCGCGGGCGGGCGATCGAGACCGCGCGGAGCCCATGGATTCGCCGGATTGGCCGTGTCGTTTCGAGCGATGAGGTAAAGGCGGTCGAGACCGCTTCCATTCTGGCGGAGGCCGCTGGCTGGAAGGTGGAGATTGCGGACCACATGGGCGAGAACGACCGCTCGGCAACCGGCTTCCTGCCGCCGCCGGAATTCGAGGAGGCGGCCGACCGGTTCTTTGCCCATCCAGACGAGAGTTTCAAAGGTTGGGAACGAGCCGTCGATGCGCAGGCGCGCATCGTCTCTGCGGTCGACGCCGTCCTTGCCGATCATGATCCACGGGTGCCCATCCTCTTCATAGGCCATGGCGGCGTCGGCACACTTCTGAAGTGCCATCTCGAAGGCCGGGCCATCGGGCGCGATGCGGACCAGCCGCCGGGCGCGGGCGGCAATCTTTATATGTTCGATCTCTCAACAAGACGGCTTGCCTGCGACTGGCAAAAGATGGAACTGTGGCCCGGACCTGCATGAACCCGGTGACGGCCTGATGATTGTTAAGCGTAGACTGACGGACAACTGGACGCTGACGCGGCTTGCAGGCCCCTCCACTGCTCCAGACCTTCCAGCCGAGATCGCCGCGACAGTTCCGGGCACGGTGCACACTGACCTGCTTGCCGCACATCTCATCCCCGACCCCTATCTCGACGTCAACGAGATCGCGCTCGACTGGATCGGCCGCTCCACCTGGCGCTATGCGACGGACTTCGACTGGTCCGGGCAGGATGATGAACACCATGAGCTGGTGTTCGAGGGACTCGATACGGTGGCCGATATCCGGCTCAACGGCCAGGCGATCGGCAGCACGCGCAATATGAACCGCAGCTACCGCTTCGATGTCGCCGCGCACTTGCGCGAAGGGCGCAATCGTCTCGAGGTCGATTTCCTGCCCGTCGAAGACTATGGCGCTCAGGTGCGCGCTGAACTCGGTTCTGATGCGGAAATCCCGGCAAACTACCCCGGCTCATGGCCTTTCGTGCGCAAGATGGCCTGCAATTTCGGCTGGGACTGGGGGCCGACGCTGGTGACTGCGGGGATCTGGAAGCCGGTGACGCTGGAAAGCTGGTCAGGCGTCCGGCTGGCCGAGGTGCGTCCGCAGGTGACGCTTGCCGGCGGGCTCGGGCGCGTGGTGGCAGAGGTCGCAGTTGCCGGCGGAGCAGTCGGCAAGGAGCTGACCCTGACGATGTCCATTGCTGGCTTGCAGTCTGCTGTCGCCCTCCCTATGGGATCGAACCACATTGCTCTTTCGATCGATGTTGAGAACCCGAAACTGTGGTGGCCACATGGGATCGGCGATCAGCCGCTCTACGACCTCGATGTTGTTCTGGCCGATGAGACGGGCGCAGTCCTCGATCGCTGGACCCGCAAGACCGGCTTCAGGTCTGTCCGCCTCGACACATCGGCGGACCAGCACGGCTCTGCCTTCACCATTGTCATCAATGATGTCCCGATCTTCGTGCGCGGCGCGAACTGGATTCCCGACGACTGCTTCCTGCCGCGCGTGACCCCGGAGCGCTATGAGACGCGGATCGACCAGGCGCGCGATGCGAATATCAATCTGCTACGCGTCTGGGGTGGCGGGATCTACGAGACCCAGGAATTCTACGAGACCTGCGACAGACTTGGTCTCCTCGTCTGGCAGGATTTCCTCTTCGCCTGCTCGGCCTATCCGGAGGACGAGCCGGTGCGGAGCGAAGTCGAGGCCGAAGCTCGCGAGAATGTCGCCCGCTTGATGCCGCATCCCTCGCTCGTTCTCTGGAACGGCAATAACGAGAATATCTGGGGCTATTTCGACTGGAGTTGGCAGGACATGCTGGAAAATCGCCCTTGGGGCGCTGGCTATTATCTCGACCTGCTGCCGAAGATTGTCGCGGAGATCGACCCGACGCGGCCCTATTGGGCTGGCAGTCCCTATTCCGGCTCGATGGATCGTGCGCCCAACCTGCCGAACCATGGCTGTATGCATATCTGGGACGTCTGGAACGATGTCGGCTACGAGACCTATCGCGACTACATTCCGCGCTTCTGTTCCGAATTCGGCTGGCAGGCACCTCCGACGCTCGCGACAATCAAGGAAGCCGTGCGCGACAACGCACCCGCCTCGGCTTCGCCCGGCGTCCTGCATCATCAGAAAGCGACGCTGGGGAATGACAAGCTTCTGCGTGGGCTCGAAGGCTGGTTCCCCGAACCCTCAACCTTTGAGGACTGGCATTTCGTCACCCAATTGAACCAAGCCCGTGCGATCCGGCTCGGCATAGAGCACATGCGCTCGCATCGCCCGGTAACGATGGGCGCGATCGTCTGGCAGCTCAACGATTGCTGGCCGGTTACCTCATGGGCGGCGATTGATGGTGCCGGTCGCAAAAAGCCGCTCTGGTATGCGCTACGACAGGCCTATCAGCCGCATCTACTCACCATCCAGCCACGCGATGGCTCGTTGAAAGCGTTCGCCGTCAACGAAACGACGCTGTTCTGGCGCGTGCCCTTCGCAATTGAGCGACTCGATGTCGATGGCAACGTGCTGGCGAGCCACAAGGTCTGGCGCGTGCTCTGCGACCGCTTCGAGGCGACCGAGATCGAACTGCCGACGGAAATCGTCACGCCGGGAGACCCCTCGCGTGAGTTCCTGCGCGCCCGCATGGGCAAGGCCGAGGCGCTGTGGTTCTTCGCGAAGGACCAGGATATCGCTTATCCAAAGCCGGGCTTCGATTATCGGGAAGAGCGCCTCGCCGATCGCGTGAGGGTGATGATCACGGCAAAGACATTGCTGCGGGATTTCACCATTCTGGCCGACGCGCTTCATCCAGATGCCGCGGTCGATGAGATGCTCGTGACTCTGTTGCCGGGCGAGGCGCGTGCGTTCGATATCAGTTTCGGCGCGGGCGGCGTTCCCGCCGGCTTCCGCTTTGACGCAGCTAGTGTTCGCACGGCCAACTCGGTGGCCCGGAGCGGCGGATAAAGGCCACAAATGCCTTGCCAACCCGCGCCTTGCGTGCGAATCCACCGGCATGGGCAAGATCGGAGTGTTTCCATGACTGCAGACATGCGCGAGCGGCTGATCGTCGGGTTGGATGTCCCGACCGTGCGCGAAGCGGAGGCAATCGTCCGCAAGCTCGACAATGAAGTCACCTTCTACAAGATCGGCTATCAGCTGGCCTTTGCCGGCGGCCTGGATTTCGCCCGCGAGCTCGCCAAAAGCGGTCGCAAGATCTTCCTCGACATGAAGCTTCTGGACATTGATAACACGGTCGCCAGCGCTGTCGAGAACATCGTCAAGATGGGTGTGACCATGCTGACGCTGCACGCGTATCCGAAGGCGATGAAGGCGGCCGTTGCCGCCGCCAGCGGCTCCGACCTCTGCCTTCTCGGGGTCACCGTGCTCACCTCCATGGACGAGCAGGACATGATGGACGCCGGCTATGAATACGACCCGCACACGCTGGTGCTGCGCCGCGCCGAACAGGCCCGCATCGCCGGCATGGGCGGCATTGTCTGCTCGGCGGAAGAAGCGAGCGCCGTGCGCCGGATTGTCGGTCCGGACATGGCTGTCGTCACCCCCGGGATTCGTCCCGCCGGCGCCGACAAGGGCGACCAGAAGCGCGTCATGACGCCGGCGGATGCCTTGCGCGCCGGTGCAAGCCATCTCGTCGTCGCCCGGCCCATCGTCAAGGCGGACGATCCGAAGGCAGCAGCTCGCGCCATTCTCGCCGAAATGGCAACCGTGAAATAATCAAAGGGAGGAACCCGCATGGCCAAGGGATACTGGATCGCTCGCGTCGATATTCGCGTGCAGGAGCGCTATCACGAATATGTCTCCGCAGCGAAAGTCGCCTTCGACAAATACGGCGCGAACTTCCTCGCCCGCGGCGGCAAGACCGAGGCGGCAGAGGGCACGGCGCGCGCGCGCAACGTCATTATCGAGTTCGACAGTTTCGAGACGGCCCAGGCCTGCTATCACTCGCCCGAGTATCAGATTGCGGCTGCAATTCGTCAGGAAATCGCCGACGGCGAAATCGTTCTGGTCGAAGGCGCGTAAGCAGGCGCTTGCGGGGCCGCGTGCACTGCAAAATCACGCCTTCACGGAAGGCGCGAATTGGTCTAAGAGACCTTGAAACACAGGACATTCAGGAGCGCCCGACATGACAATTGCCAACCAGACCAAACTCGTCACCGTTTTCGGCGGCTCGGGCTTTGTCGGCAGGTATATCGTCCGGGCGCTCGCCAAGCGCGGCTACCGCATTCGCGTCGCCGTTCGCCGTCCCGATCTCGCAGGCTTCCTGCAGCCCGCCGGCAATGTCGGGCAGATATCCTTCGTCCAGGCAAACCTGCGCTTCCGCAACTCCGTCGACCGCGCAGTTCAGGGCTCCGACTACGTGATCAACTGCGTCGGCATTCTCTTCGAGAACGGCCGCAACAAGTTCGACTCGGTCCAGGATTTTGGTGCCCGCGCCGTGGCTGAAGCCGCCCGCGCTGCCGGCGCGAAGCTGATCCATCTGTCGGCCATCGGCGCCGACTCCGGCAGCAACTCCGACTACGCCCGCACCAAGGGCCTGGCCGAGAAGGCGATCCGCGAAATACTGCCCGACGCCACGATCCTGCGTCCCTCGATCGTATTTGGACCGGAAGACCAGTTCTTCAACAAGTTCGCCGACATGGCCCGCACGGCCCCCTTCCTGCCGCTCGTCGGCGGCGGCAAGACCGCGTTCCAGCCCGTCTATGTCGGCGATATCGCGGAAGGCGTCGCCAACCTCGTCGACGGCAAGGCGTTGGCCGGTCGCATCTACGAACTCGGCGGCCCGGAAGTCCTGACTTTCCGTCAGTGTCTCGAGATCATGCTCTCCGAGATCGATCGCCAGAAGACGTTCGTATCGCTGCCCTTCTCCCTCGCGTCGCTGGCCGGCTCTGTGGCCTCGCTGATCCCGCTCATCACGCCGCCGATCACCTCCGATCAGGTAAAGCTGCTGAAGCACGACAACGTGGTTTCGAAGGAAGCGGAAGCCGAAGGCCGAACGCTTGCGGCGCTCGGCGTCACGCCGACGCTGGTTGCTGCGATCATCCCGTCCTATCTCGTGCATTATCGTCCCGCCGGTCAGTATGCTCGCACCGGCAAGGCCGCCTGAAGACCTGTTTTACACCCGGCCTCACCCGCTTGCTGGCTCGCGCAGCGGGTTGAGGCATGGTGGCGCACCTGTTTCAGGTTGTGACGTTGCTAAAATGCACCACGAATTTTTTCCTCGGCGTTTAACCTCGGATTCAGGTTACTCCGTTATTGATCTCATAACGGGCCAGGCGTAGACGTCGCGCACCCTTCCAAAGGACGCGTCGCCCCCCGGGGACGGCCAATAAGTATCACAGGGCGACATGTAACATGGGCAAATCCATCGCAATTTTCTTCGCGTGTTCGGCACTCATCATCCTGGGCGCATCGTTCACGGCTCCCCGCGCAATCGCATCCAAGGCTGAATGCGCACCGGCCTATGGCGTCGATCCCTGCGCGATCACGGGATCCACTCGATAAGCGGGATGAT
The DNA here is from genome assembly GCA_035565055.1 of Ensifer sp. Lineage (GTDB taxonomy): Bacteria > Pseudomonadota > Alphaproteobacteria > Rhizobiales > Rhizobiaceae > Ensifer_A. Next base: position 2,211 of record DATMTA010000187.1, on the reverse strand, counting down.
CCGCGAAAGCGCATAGGGCTACCAAGAGAACATTGGAATTCGCATAGAGGTCCCGCCGAGAATGTCGGCGGGACCTTTTTTGTGCCCTTTGATGGAATGCGGTGCCTGGGCCCTGGAAATTCGTCAGGCCGCGTTGGTGCCGGAAGGTCTTTCAGCCTTCAGAGAGCATGTTTCCGACCGAAACGACGCGTCCTGTGCCGCGCAGCAATTTCAGCGGATGGCGGTCCATACATTTCTGAAGGAATGAGGAGGCTCGTCGCCCCGCAGATCTACACCGATGGCGACATCAGATCACAGATCTGCTGCCTTACCAGCGCTTTCCTGCGACATTTTGCGCCGCTGCGGAATCTTCCTTCCATCAGGAATGTACGGATGATAACCATATTGTATGGATCATGAAGCATACAATATGGGTTTCGATTATGTGGAAGGCACGAATAGCCGGCGGAAACCGCACGAAATATGTCGGTTTGGCGGATGCTCTGGAACAGGACATTCAGGCTGGGGCCCTTGCAGCGGGTGACCGCTTGCCTCCGCAGCGCTCCATTGCCGAAGCATTGGGGATCGATCTGACAACGGTAACCCGTGCCTTCAATGAAGCTCACCGCCGCGGACTGATTGAGGCCCAGATCGGCAGGGGCACCTTCGTGAGAGAATATTCGGTTGAGCGCGCCTCAAAGGCCCGGCCTGCGGTACTCGATCTCAGCATGAACATTCCCTGCCAGCCCGCCTCGATCGATTTCAGACGGCTGATACCGGAGGGAATTGCTGATGTGCTCGCCAACAGCAAGGGACTGCTGAACCTCCATTATCAGGACAGTGCCGGCGCAGAACCCGATCGACAGGCGGCGACCCGATGGCTCAAGCAGCGTGTCCGGAATGCCGAATTCGAACGTATCGTTATTGCGGCTGGCGCCCAGAGTGCGCTTTGCTCTATCTGTGAGCTCTTGCTGTCTCGAGGTGACGTCATTGCCGCGGGTGAATTTACCTACCCCGGTTTGAAGGCTCTGGCTGCTCACCTGCGTCTGGACCTAGACCCGATCGCCATGGACGAAGAAGGCCTGCTGCCCGAGGATTTCGAACGCAGTTGCCGGACAAGACCGCCAAAGCTCCTCTACGTGATCCCCAATATTGACAATCCGACGACCGCGACCATGCCGGAATTGCGACGTGCAACCATTGTTGGGATCGCGCGTCGCTATGGCGTGATGATCGTTGAAGACGACCCATATGGTCCCTTGCTGGATGCGCCGAGCCTCAGCTTTGCGGATCTCATGCCGGAGGCAACGTGGCATATATCGACACTTTCGAAATGTGCGACACCAGCCATGCGGGTTGCCTATGTCCAGGTGCCACAGACAGCAAGGGCATTACAACTGGCCTCTGTCATCCGATCGATGCTGCTGATGGCGCCTCCCCTCATGTCAGCCCTCGCCGGGCAATGGATCATGAATGGGACTCTGGTGGACATCACGACGGCCATCCGTCAGGAAGCACTGGAAAGGCAGATGATGGCTTCCTCGCTGCTCGGCGCATTTGCCCCCTCATCGAACATATTTGGCCATCATCGCTGGCTTCGATTAGCGGGGGAACAGCGCGCAGACGACCTCGCAGAGGCCGCGTTGCGCGCGGGCCTTCTGATCGTTCCGGGCTCGGCCTTTTCCTTTGGAAAGCCGGGTCCGGAAGCGGTGCGCATTTCCCTCGGAGCCGCGTCCGATCGGTCTGAACTCGAGGACGGACTGAACCAGTTGGCCAGCCTTCTCGTCCAGCCGGCAGGCCTTCACCGCGTTATCGTCTAACGCAGTCTGGACGCTGGGAAAGTGAACTCATGCGCCGTGATCGGGCGAGCCTCCGCGAAACGCGCGGAATGTATCAATCAGGAAAGATATGAAATAATGAACTGGGTCCCTGTCGTCTTCATCATTTTCAAAGTTGGCGTGCTTGGAATAGGCATGTTCTTCTCGATCAAGTGGCATTACGACCAGGGTAAATCATCGAAGCCCCTGAACATCCCAAGGATCATTGTCGAGGGATCAGCCTATCTCCTCGCGGTTGTCATCATTTTCGCGCTGCTCTACGCACTCTTTCATTACCTGAAGATACTCCCGGCCGGTCTCGTATTTTATTGATCGGGGCAGTGACCCGAGCACAGATGCCCGATGCCGGCAAAGGTTATTACCGCGCGCCCCATCGTGGGTGATCCGTTTGGGA
>DATMTA010000186.1:0-18968 GCA_035565055.1 Ensifer sp. | reverse complement strand
TCTCTCGCCCTCGGCGCCCGCCGGCGCAAGCGCGAAGGCAGCGACGGCGGCAACCCCGACCGCGAGGCTCAGCGGCATGGCAGCACGTTTAAAATAGTTTATGAACGGCCTCCAGTTCCGCCACATGTGCAGGACGAACGGCACTATCAGAACCACGCTCAGCCACTCGTGCACGCCATGCAACCAAGCGGGTCCGATGTGGAAGAAAATGATCACGCCAGATATCAGTGAAATCACGAAAAGTGATGTCATTGCGGGTGTAGCGTAACGCATGAGTGCATCTTTCATAGCCTGTCTCCTTGGTGCAGCGTATCCGGTTCGAAACCACCCATAAACCCGCGGCAAACGACTGTAAAACCACATTAAAATAATTTTCCGCAGCGCAACATCGCTTCACGATTGCGCCACAAATCTTAACATTCGGGACTTTGCGGGCAGCCATGGCACGAGACTGTCACACAAGTTTCACGCGTGCCTTGAATTGGCCACGATAAATCTCGCCTGACGTCACATTTTGACCCGTCTGAGGCCACGATGACCCGTTTTAAAATAAGACATCGGTTCGGTGCGCCTGTGCCGCAGGAAACAGCATCAGCGTACGCGGATCGATAGAGACATTGCAGGCCGGTCCAACGGCGGGCAGGAAGATTGGGGAAGATCATGTTTCTGGAAGACGAACTGGAATACACAAGACTGAAGCGCAACGAAAACATCATGGGCTGGCTCGCCATCGTGTTCGTGGCCGCGCTCGTCTTCATGTTCGCGGGCATCATGAATTCCGCCTCCGCGACCGACACCAGTTCCCTCTCCGCGCGTCATGCCGAAGCGGCGATGGCAAACAGCCAGCCGGCGATCGTGTCTCATGTTCAGATCAGCCAGCGCCTCGACAAGCCGGTAGTCCTCGCGATGGACGGCACGAAGGCAAACCAGAAGACGGTAATTGCCCCCGGCAACTCGCGCGACGTTGAGACGCCCGCGGTGACAGCCTCTGGCGACGACGCCGTGGTCACCGGCTCGCTTTCTCCGACGCTCGCGGATCACGACATCAAGACCGGCGCTCTTCTCGTTTCCTTCTCCCTCATCGGCGGCAGCTTCGTCATGCTGACCTTCGGCGGCCCTCGTGGCGGGCGGCGGGAGGACGAGGACATGATCGATGCCCTCTGAGGCGCCCGACCGGCAGCCTCAGCCACGCGCCATTCGCCTGGCGATCGCCCTGCTGCTGCTGCTGGCGCTTTCCGGCCTCGCGATGATCGGAAACGGATTCTACATCCTGGCGAAAGCCGAATTCTCGAACACCCCGATATCCGGCGACACCTCACACCATCTCGCCCATTCCTCGTGCGGCCTTGCGGTCTGCCCCGACGACGCGGAGAGGGGCTAGCAGCGGCAGTCACCCTCCCCGCATTTCGGTTCGCCCTGCCCTTTGACAAACCCCGTTCATCCCGGAACGGTTTTCTCCCGACCGCCCTTGAGCCTGAGGATGCCGGCTGCTAGAAGCGCCACAATCGCCGCGCGATGCGCTTCAAAACCTCCCCCGCACAAGGTCATTTCATGTCTCGCCTGCAAGCCAATCTTTGCCTGCTTCTCGCAGGAGCCATCTGGGGTGGAGGTTTCGTCGTGCAGTCGAGCGCGATGAAATCGCTGGGGCCTTTCTGGTTCATTGGCCTGCGGTTTCTCGTCGCGACGGCCGCCGTCGCGCCCTTCGCCTGGAGAGAGGCGCGGCGCGCCAACGTCCGGGTCAGCCTTCGAAGCTATGCCGCCTTCACCGCCATCGGCCTTGCGCTCTTTGCAGGAGCGGTCACGCAGCAGATCGGCCTGCTGACGACCACGGTGACCAATTCGGGCTTCCTGACCGGGCTTTACGTCATCATGGTTCCGATCCTGACGGTCGTCATCCTGCGCCGTTCACCCCACTGGATCGTCTGGCCCTCCGCCATTCTGGCGCTTTTCGGCATCTTCCTGTTGAGCGGCGGCGCACTCTCCAGTCTCTCCTATGGGGACGGGATGACCATCGTCTGCGCCTTCTTCTGGTCCGTGCAGGTTTTCCTGATCGGCATCTTCGCCAGCCAGAGCGGGCGCCCGCTTCTTCTTTCGGCCTGGCAGTTCGCCGTTACCGGCGTCTGCGCCACGGCTGTCGCAATTTTCCTGGAGCCGATTTCGTGGGATGCGATCCGCAATGCCGGTCTCGAGATCGCCTATGCGGGCGTCTTCTCCTCTGGTCTCGCCTTCAGCCTCCAGGTCATAGGTCAACGCTACACGACCGCCCCGCAGGCGGCGATCTTCCTGTCCTCGGAAGCATTGTTCGCAGCAACGTTCGGCGCGCTCATTCTGGGGGAGACAATCACGCCGCTGGGTTATGTTGGCTGCGGCGTCATCTTCCTCGCCATGCTCCTCGTTGAAATCGTTCCGGAAATCCTCTCCCGAAGAGCGCGAGCGGTTGCCTGACGACCGCGCATGGCTGCAAATCGTTCCTGCTTGTTTTTCAAGCACTTGCAAAACATGCCTAGTTACACGGCAATTAAACTTTTGAATTTCTCTAAAGTTGATGCAAGAGGTTTTCAAAAACGCGCAAAAGTTTCGCTTGCCAATTTTTCAGAACTACATCACTCTGCGCGTCGTTCACAGAATTCTGTGGACTTACGGGAAGACCTTATAATTTCTGCGCTCCGGAGACGCGACAAGTTCCGGGCGGTCAGTTTGGGGATGGGGCAAGGCAGGTCCGATTTCCATATGCACCGCGGTAACAAAACAGGACCTTTCCTCCGCATGACCTCGACTGCCTGCCGATAGCCTCCCCTGGAGGCGCAGCATGAGCCCGTAGCGGCACGGGCGTGAGAAAAGGACCTGAGACAGATGGCCGAGACTGGCACTGTAAAATTCTTCAATACCGACAAGGGCTTCGGTTTCATCAAGCCCGACAAGGGCGGCGCAGACATCTTCGTTCACATCTCCGCCGTTCAGGCATCGGGCCTTAACGGCCTGACGGAAAACCAGAAGGTTTCCTTCGACACCGAACCGGATCGTCGTGGAAAGGGCCCGAAGGCGGTCAACCTCACGGTTACCGGCTGAGCCTGAGCAACCTCGACGGTTGACAGAGTTTGAAACCGCGATTTGCGGGTGCCTTTTGGCGCCCCGGGTCACGGTTTTTCTGTTTCGTCATGGAACCAACCGGCCTTTCGCGGAATTTTAACCATTGTTCAGACTGCGTTCAGCTTCGCCGACCTAATTTCGTCACAACGGCGCGATCTGATCGCGCCCATGGACGAAAGGAAAGGCCATGAACAAGTTTTCGAAATTTGTAGCGATCGCTTGCGCCGCAACTGTCGGAGCCTTCGCAGTCACGGGCAGCGCGTCTGCCCAGGAATGGCATCACCGTCACCATGGTGGTGGTGATGCGCTGGCAGCCGGGGTGGCCGGTCTTGCTGTAGGCGTGATTGCCGGTGCGGCGCTCGCCAGTCCGCCGCCGCGCCGCTATTACGACGATGGCTATTATGCACCGCGCCGCGTCTATTACCGTCCGGCCTATGTCTATGAAGAGCCGGTCCCGGTTTACCGCCCGAGCCTGGCTCCGTGGTCGCGCAGCTGGTACCGCTATTGCTCGAGCCGTTATCGCTCGTTCGATCCGCAGAGCGGCACGTTCGTGGGCTATGATGGTCGCGAGCATTTCTGCAGGGGCTGAGCGGATATCAGGTCAGGAATGAAAATGCCGGGTGTTTGCCCGGCATTTTTTGTTGCTTTGTCGCGTCAGAGCCCGACGAGGAATGGATTGTTCCGTCGCTCGTCGCCGATGCGGCCCCCGGGACCATGGCCGCAGATGAAGCCTACATGATCTCCGAGCGGAAAGACCTTTGTCTTGATGGAGTTCAACAGCGTGGCGTGATCGCCGCCCGGCAGGTCGGTGCGTCCGATGGAACCATGAAAGAGAACGTCGCCGAGATGGGCGATCCCCTCCTCCCGGTGAAAATAGATCACGTGACCCGGAGCGTGACCGGGCGTGTGAAACACCTCAAACACATGACTGCCGAACCCCACCTTGTCGCCATCCTCTAGATAGCGATCCGGTGTGCAATTGCGCATCGGCGTGTCGAGCCCGTATTTCTTTGCCTGAACCTCCAGGTTCTTCAGCAACGTCTCGTCGTCCTTGTGTGGCCCGATAATGTCGACGCCGAGCGCCTCCTTGAGCTGCATGGCGCCGCCGGCATGATCGAGGTGCCCATGAGTGAGCCAGATTGCCTTGACGGCGATCCCATTCGACTTCAGTACCTCAAGGATCGTCTCCACGTCGCCGCCCGGATCGACGACGACACCTTCCTTGGTTTCGCTGTCGAAGAGAACCGTGCAGTTCTGCTGGAAGGCCGTAACCGGGATGATCCCCGCCTGAAGCTTCGCCATGTCTCACCTCCGTTGTCAGTGCCTGAACGGGATAGAGGAACTCGGCGGCAATGGGAACACCGGTAGAGGTGAATTCACCGTACAGAGATTTCCGCGTCCACCGGAGCCAGTGGCGAGACGGCGAAGGATGCGGTTGCCGCAAGCAAGACCGCGACGCCGATCACGGCGGTGAAGAAAAGGATGGCCACCGGACGCATCGTCCGCGGCGACTCATCGTTGGAAACCTGCATCGAAGACATGAGATGTGCCCCCTCATTCGTTGGCTTGCTGCTATCGGATTCGGTTTTACAACGCCAGCCCAGAACGAACGGTTCCCAGCGAAACAGGCTCGTTTTGCCTTTTGTCAAGCCCGCGGCATATTTGCCGGCTTGAGACCTTGATCTGGATCAATCTGCGTCATTAAGTCATTGACATCATCGGGAATTCGCATGAAGCTTCTGACAGATCATGGACTGACGGGAGGCATTTCATGGACTATGCAAGCATTGCAATCGAGTTGGTTGCCGGCATCATTGCAGGTAACGCGGTCTGTGCAGCGATGAAGCAGCCGGCGCTCAGCGCCTGGAGCAGAACCGCAGTCGGCGCTTTGGGTGGCCTTCTGGGAGGTTTGATCTTTCATCTGACGACAGGCGACAGTGCCGTGTCCGGCGCGCTGGTGGATATCTACACCGGCGGCTTTGGCGGCGCGATCCTGACGCCGGTCGTCGGTGCCCTCACGACGGGTATGCTTCGCCACCGGCACTGAGCAGTCATCACAACCCAGGCGCTGTGAATGGAATGCGAAGGCAGGCCGCGGGCCGGATTTTGTTCGGGACCGCTGCTGTTGCGACCCATGCCGCCGGGGGCAAAGAGAACTCATGTCTTGCTGTTGATCGGATGGACATTTACGGTCTGTCGCGACATGGGGGCCGCAGACGGCGGCCCTGACACAGGATGACACGAGGACTGCACATGCCCCAGGTTCAACGCACACGGAGCGGCAAGACAGGCCGGCCGGAACCGATCATGGAGCCGATGACGGCCGCCGACGGCATGGACTTCGAGATTATCGAGCTTTTCTTCTTCGCCTATCGCGCCTTCACTTCCGATCCGGATGCCATTCTGGAGAAAGGCGACATGGGCCGCGCGCATCATCGCGTCATGCATTTCGTCAACCGCGAACCGGGAATGACGGTAGCAGCGCTGCTCGACACGCTGAAAATCACCAAACAGTCGCTGGCGCGCGTCCTCAAACAATTGATCGACAAGGGCTATATCTGCCAGATTGCAGGCCCGGAGGATCGTCGGCAACGCTGCCTTTACCCCACGCGCGCCGGTCGCGACCTGGCGCTGGAACTGGCAGCGCCCCAGCATCGCCGCATTGCGCACGCATTGGCATCGGCAACGCCGGAAGAACGGGCCGAGGTTGTGCGGTTCCTGACCCGCATGTGCGAAGAGGGCGAAGGAGGACGAGAATGATCACAAGCGCCAGGATCGACCCGATCGCCGATGATGCCCCTCACCTTTTGATCGTTGATGACGACAAGCGGATCCGCGACCTGTTGCAGCGGTTCCTGCAGGACAAAGGCTTCCGGGTAACCGCCGCCGCCGACAGCCAGGAAGCGCGCCGCAAGCTCGAGGGCCTCGATTTCGACCTGCTGATCGCGGACGTCATGATGCCGGGCGAAAACGGCATCGCGCTGACGAAATCCCTGCGCAAGGACCGCAACTTCCCCATCATCGTCCTGACAGCGCTCAGCGAACCGGAATCCCGCATCGAGGGGCTGGAAGCAGGAGCCGATGATTATCTCGGCAAGCCTTTCGACCCGCACGAACTCGTGCTGCGCATCAACAACATCCTGCGCCGCAGCGCGGCCGAGAGGCCTCCCGCGATCGAACAGATCATGTTCGGCCCCTTCACCTTCTCGATCACCAAGGCAGAGCTGAGACGCAGTGGCGAATTCGTGCATCTGACCGATCGAGAGCAGGAGATCATGCGCATTTTCGCCATGCGGCCGGGCGATACGGTTCCACGCCACGAGCTGGTGGGCAGCGACGCGGAAACCGGTGAGCGCACCATCGACGTCCAGATCAACCGGCTGCGCCGCAAGATCGAGGACGACCCCTCCAACCCGGTCTGGCTGCAGACGGTGCGCGGCATTGGCTATCGTCTCAACACGGAATAAGGCGCGCATGGCGGACACGGATGCAAAGCCGAACAGCTTCGACGCGATCCGTCCCGAACGGGACCGCGCGCCGTCGTCCGGCTGGAAACGCTCCATCCGCTGGCTGCGCCGGCAGCTGCCGACCGGCCTGTTTGCCCGCTCGCTCCTCCTCATCATCCTGCCGATGTTCATCCTGCAGGGCGTGGTCACCTATCTGTTCATGGAACGCCACTGGCACATGGTGACCGAGCGGCTTTCCAGCGCGGTGACGCGCGACATTGCCGCCGTCATCGACATGATGGAGACCTATCCGCAGGACGACGATTTCGCGCAGCTGAAGCGCATCGCCAGCCAGCGCCTGGAGCTCGACATCTCGGTCGAGAGGAACGGCACGCTGCCGCCGCCGCGCCCAAAGCCCTTTTTCTCCCTGCTCGACGACTTTCTCAGCCAGGAGATCGCACGCCGCATCGCCAAGCCGTTCTGGATCGACACGGTGGGCAATTCGCGCATCATCGAAATCCGCATTCTCGTGGGCAAGGACGTGTTGCGCATCTTTGCCCCGCGCGCCTCGGCTTACGCCTCCAACACACATATCTTCATCATCTGGATGGTGGTGACGTCGCTGATCCTCATCGGCATCTCGGTTCTGTTCATCCGCGGCCAGATCAGACCGATCACCGCTTTGGCAAAGGCCGCGGAAAGCTTCGGCAAGGGCCAGAAGATGCCGGAGAATTTCGCGCCCCGCGGTGCCGATGAAATCCGCAAGGCCAGCCTCGCCTTCATTCTGATGCGCGAGCGCATCGAGCGCCATGTCGAGCAGCGCACGGCCATGCTCTCCGGCGTGAGCCACGACCTGCGTACGATCCTGACCCGCTTCAAGCTGCAACTTGCGCTTCTCGGCGACGACAAGGAGCTTGAGCCGCTGCACCAGGACGTCAATGACATGCAGTCGATGCTGGAAGGCTATCTCGCCTTCGTCCGCTCGGAAGCGGAGGAGGATGTGGGAACCGTCTATCTCAGCGAGGTCATGCGCCGCCTCGAAATGCACGCGGAACTGGAGAACAAGGGTTTCACGGCGACAATCGAAGGCCGCGACGAAATCCGCGTGCGGCCCAACGCCTTCAACCGGCTGATTTCGAACCTAACCTCGAATGCCTGGCGACATGCCGAGAACGTGCGGGTCAGAGCCGACCACGGCGCCAAATGGCTGACCGTGACGGTGGATGACGACGGCCCCGGCATCCCGCTCGCCATGCGCGACGAGGTCTTCAAACCGTTTTTCCGGCTCGACGAGGCGCGCAATCTGAACGCTTCCGGAACCGGCCTCGGCCTCTCGATCGCGAGAGACGTCGCCCGCTCCCACGGCGGCAACGTCACGCTGGACGACAGCCCGATGGGTGGGCTCAGAGCCATCATCCGCATTCCGGCGTGATCAAGCTTATCTTCCGTAGCCGCCCATAAGTTCCGGATACGGCCGACGCAGATTGAAGCGGTGCCAGGCATCGATGCGCTTCGGGTACCGCGCGCGCAATGCGTCGAGCGGCTCAAGGAGCGCTCCGCCGCGGCCGAGATGTGTGTCGATGATCTCGACGATGCGACGGTTCGGCCAAGGCTTGTTGACAATCTTGAGAAAGGCCTCAAAGGCCTTCGACTCCTGCCCCGCGCCTGCCCGATGCGCCATGAGGCAGAAGGCAAAGGCGGTCGAGCGGCTGACGCCGGCGTGGCAATGGACGAGAATGCGGCTGTCCGGCAGTTCGACGGCCGGGCGAACGGTCTCGAAAAGGCTGATCACAACGTCCGGGAAATGCGCCGTAAATGCAGCGGTTTCCTGGTCGCGCAGCCGCGCCACGACATGTTCACCGCGGCCGATGACCGGGACCAGGTGATCCGGCAGTTCCGGATCGATCAGCGACACCACATGCGTCGCCCGCCACTCCTCGGCAACCTCGCGGGCGCGCGGCAGGCAGCTCACGCGAAAATTCTGGTCCAGTACCATGGCTATCCCCTCAAAACCTTGGAATCACGCCTACGCCCCGAATGGGGCGAAATGCGGCGCATCCGAACGCCGCCGGAGAAAAGTGATCAGCAGAGTTTGGCGCCATCCGGAACGGGCAGCTCGACGCCCGCCAGCACGATCGCGCCTTGCGCATCGGCAAAGCCGAGTGTCAGCACCTCGGACATGAACGGTCCGATCTGCCGCGGCGGGAAGTTGATGACGGCCATCACGCGACGCCCGATCAGCGTTTCAGCCGAATAATGCACGGTGATCTGCGCCGAGGATTTCTTGCGGCCAATCTCCGGCCCGAAATCGATCACCAGCTTGATCGCCGGCTTGCGCGCCTGTGGAAAGGGTTCCGCCTCGATGACGGTTCCAAGGCGGATATCTACCTTCTCGAAATCGGCATAGGTGATCGTCTCGGTCATGTCCGGCCGCTCAGTTCGCCAGTTCCTGGGCACGCTTTCGCGCCGCCGCAAGGGCAGCATCGAACAGCGGCTGCATTCCGCCTTCCGCCATCAGGACAGAGAGCGCCGCAGCCGTCGTGCCACCTGGAGACGTCACATTGGTCCGCAGCCGCGAAGCATCCTCGGGGGACTGGTGTAGGAGTTCACCAGCCCCCGAGACTGTTTCTCGAGCAAGACGCATGGCGAGATCCGCCGGCAGACCGAGTTTTCGGCCTGCCTCAGCCATGCACTCGACGAGATAGAAAACATAGGCCGGGCCACTGCCCGACAAGGCCGTGACGGAATCGATATCCGCCTCCGAAGACACCCATTCGACCGGACCACTGACCTTGAGCAGATCATGCACCGCAGTCTTCTGGGTCTCCGTCACGGCGGAATTTGCATAGGCGCCCGTCACGCCGCGCCCGACCATGGCTGGCGTATTCGGCATGGCGCGCACATAGGCGCCCTCGCCCAGATGCCCCTCGATGAAAGAAAGCGTCTTGCCCGCTGCGATGGACACGGTAACCGTCTGCGGACCCACGAGACTTTTGACCGGCGGTAGCGCCACATCCATGATCTGCGGCTTCACGGCCAGGAAGATGATCTCCGCCTTCATGCCTTCCGGCGGACTGGCAACGACCTCTATGCCATGCTCGGCAGCCAACGCCGCCATCGAATCCGAAACCTTCGGGTCCAGGATCAGGATCGACGAGCCGGCGATGCCGCTTTTCAGCCAGCCGGCGAGCATCGCCCCGCCCATATTGCCTGCACCGAGAAGGACGATCTTTTTCGTCGGCGCCATGCTCACGCTTCTCCGGCCGTTTCGAACAGGACGGCATCGACCGCCTCCTGCGCGTCCATGCCGGACCAGACGACGAACTGGAAGGCCTGGAAATAGGCTTCGCAGCTATCCAGCGCATTCGACAGCAGAACCTCGACCTGACGGTCGGTAGGTTCGGCACCACCGGCGAGCAGCAGCGACTGGCGGAAGATGATAGCATCCTCATGCCGCCAGATGTCGAAATGGCCCATCAGCACCTGCCCGTTCACGATGGACAGGAGGCGGATCACCTCGTTGACGCGGCTCTGCGGCACCTTGAGATCGAAGGCGCAGGCGAGATGCAGCGCCTCGAAATCCTCCATCCAGGAGAAGGACACGTTGTAGTCGGCCCAGCGGCCGCCCACCGACATCGAAATCTCGTCCTCGCCGGACCGTTCGAAGGTCCAGTCATTGTTGGCGGCAACAAACTCGATCATGTCGACCGGGTTCGACTGGCGCGCGATCTGCACGTCTATAAGGCTCATTCGGCATGTTCTCCATCGGACCCGCAAACGGTTCGGCGACAAGCACACACTCGCCAAACACATGTCACGCGCCAGATACAAAGATGAAACGATCCTATGCGGTAAAAAGGCTAGGCGCGTCGTCCTGCCCGAAACTTGCGCCGCTTCGAATCGTCGTTGAAAATCAGTCTATAGCGACGTCCCGCTCCCGCCACCCCCGCCGCAACGGCTTTTGGGGGCCGAAATCCTCAACTCACTTTAGGAGCCGCTTGATCGCAAAGGCATAACTGACTCTGCGACAATGATTTTTCGGTCGAATCCACAGGTGGAGAAAATTTCCGAAAAAATTCGGTTGAATGGAAGTCCGATGAATGCACCTGCGAACAGGCAGTGATTCATGCACAGGCTCATACACAGGCAAGCGGAAAATGGCCGAAACAGGAGGAACCACTCCACCAAAGAGCAGGCAAGGGAATCATTGACAATTATGACCATTTAGTCATAATCAGCTTCCATGAGCGACATCATACGACCGCTGAAGATGCTCCGCTGGATCGGGTCCAGTTATGAAGACTATATGGAATTTCCCGAGCCGGTGCATGACGCCATGGGATATGCCATCCACCGCGTACAGGAAGGCAAGACGCCCAGGCATTCAAAAGTGCTGAAGGGCGCGCAAAGTGGCGCTGTGGAGATTATCGACGACCACGACGGAGATACGTATCGGGCCGTTTACACCGTCAAATTTGCCGATGTTGTCTACATACTCCATGCATTCAAGAAGAAATCCAAGAAGGGGATTGAGACCCCGAAGACAGACCTGGACCTCATCCGGCAACGCCTCCGGCTTGCCGAACAGGACTACAAGGCCAACCCTGCAAAGGAGCTCTGAAATGAGCAAGGAAACCATCAAGACAGGCAGTCGGAACATCTTTGCCGATATGGGCTATCCCGAAGCGGATAAGCATCAATTGAAGGCCCGCATTGTCAGCGCCATTGAAGATATTATCGATGAGCAGAAACTCACCCAGACGGCAGCGGGCGAGATCATGGGAATATCCCAGCCAGAAGTTTCCCGGATGCTGAAGGGCCAGTTCCGCAGCTTTTCCGTGGAACGCCTCATGGAATTCCTCACCCGCTTCAGCCGCGATGTGGAAATCGTGATCCGTCGTCATCCGAAAGCGGGAGAACCTGGGCAGATAACGCTGAACGCCGCCATGGCATGACACATCAATAGAAAGAGCGGGCTCGCAAAACGAGCCCGCTCGCAATTTGACGACAAAGCTTTCTGTGAAAGGAAAAGGCGTCGCGGACCGTGTATCCGAAGCCCGCCGACCGCCCCAGCCTCGTCTTTACTTCTTCGCCGCCAGCTTGGCCTCAAGCTCGGCGATTCTCGCGGCCAGCGCGTCATTTTCCTCACGCGCCTTCACCGCCATTTCGCGCACGGCTTCGAATTCCTCGCGCTTGACGAGGTCCATCGAGTTCATGAACCGCTCTGCCTGAGCGCGAAATGCGGTCTCCGCTTCCTGTCGAAGCCCCTGGGCGGCGCCTGCCGCATCCGTCATCAGCTTGGCGAAATCGTCAAAAATGCGGTTCGGTCCCGTGGACATGATCGTCTCCCTTGCCTGTCGGACATCAACATTCTGAAACTGAGGTAGGTCGTCGCGTCGTCTTATGCAAGCACAATTGCGTGGCCCGAGAACACGTTCCTGACGATCCGCAAGCCGGTTTACCAAAGCGCAGAAAAATCGCCTTGACCCTGCCCCTTTCACCCTTCATTTTCCGGCGCGAAACAGTGGGGCTGCACCAGATTGCATAGCGAACTCATCACCATGGCGGCCATCGCCTTTCCCGGCTTCAACCCGATCGCCTTCGAAATCGGCCCGTTGAAGGTGCATTGGTACGGGATCGGCTATGTCGTTTCCATCATGCTCGGCTGGTTCTATGCCCGCCGGCTCATCGCCAATGGCAGCCTGTGGCGAGGCGGCCAGGCCCCGGTAACGGCCCAGCAGCTTGACGATTTCGTGCTTTATGCCGCAATCGGCATCGTGGTCGGCGGCCGGGTCGGCTATGCGCTCTTCTACGACCTGCCCAATATCATCGCCGATCCGCTGCGCTTCTTCCGCGTCTACGATGGCGGCATGTCCTTCCATGGCGGCTTTCTCGGCACGACGATCGCCATGATCCTCTTCGCTCGCGCGCAAAAGATCGCCGTCTGGAGCCTTTTCGACATCGTCTCCATCGTCGTCCCGATCGGGCTCGGCATCGTGCGCGTCGCCAATTTCATCAACGGCGAGCTCTGGGGCCGGATCACCGACGTGCCGTGGGCTGTCGTGTTCCCGACCGGCGGCCCGTTCGCGCGCCATCCGAGCCAGCTCTACGAGGCAGGCCTTGAGGGTATCGTCCTCGTTTCCGTCCTGAGCGCGCTTGCCTATGGTCCGAAGCTACTGAAGATCCCCGGCTTCATCACCGGCGTCTTCGTCTGCGGCTATGGCCTGAGCCGCATTACGGGAGAATTCTTCCGCGAGCCGGATGCGCAGCTCGGCTATCTCTTCGGCGGCTGGCTGACCATGGGAATGCTGCTTTCGCTGCCGATGGTCGCGGCCGGCCTGTGGGCGATGTGGCGCGCCAGACGCGCCGCCGCGCGTCTGCCGAACCCGGAAGCTGCCGCCCCATGACGACGCCGCTTGCGGAAAAGATAAAGGCCTTCATCCGCGCCAACGGTCCGATCAGCGTGACGGACTATTTCGCATTGTGCCTGGCCGACCCGGAACACGGTTACTACAAGACGCGCGAGCCCTTCGGCGCGGCGGGCGACTTCACCACGGCGCCCGAAATCAGCCAGCTCTTCGGCGAGATGGTCGGCATCTTCCTCGTGCAGGCCTGGAAAGCGCATGGCGCGCCGGCGGAATTTCACCTCGCCGAAATCGGCCCGGGCCGCGGCACGATGATGTCCGACATCATTCGCGTCATCAAGAAACTCCAGCCCGACATGTTCGAGGCCGCGCAGATCCACCTGATCGAAACGAGCGAACGCCTGCGCAAGGTGCAGGCGCAGACGCTGGTGGCCGACAAGTGGAAGATCACCTGGCACGACGGCTTCGACGGCATCCCGCCCGGCCCCATTCTCGTGGTCGCCAACGAGCTTTTCGACGCGATCCCAATCCGCCAGTTCGTCAAGACGCCGACCGGTTTTCGCGAGCGCATGGTCGGCCTCGATACGGATGACAATCTGACTTTCGCTGCCGGCATGGCGGGCGTCGATCCCGCCCTCCTTCCTGGTCCGCCCGGGCCTCAGCCGATGGGCGCGATCGTTGAATTCGCCCCTGCCCGGCTTGCGGTCATGCAGGCGCTCTGCCAGCGGCTTCTCCAAGGCGGCGGCTCGGCACTGATCATCGATTACGGCCATGTCGCTTCCGGATATGGCGATACGCTGCAGGCGATCCGCGCCCACCAGTTCGACCCGCCGCTCGCCCATCCGGGCGAAGCAGACCTGACGAGCCATGTCGATTTCGAGGCACTGGCAAAGACGGCACATCTGTCCGGCCTGCATGTCAACGGCGTCATGCATCAGGGCGATTTCCTCGCCGGTCTCGGCATTTACGAGCGTGCCGAAGCACTTGCCCGAGGCAAGGAAAGCCTTGCGGCGGAGGAAATCGAGACTGCGGTCGATCGCCTCGCGGGTGACGGCGCCGGCAACATGGGGGAACTCTTCAAGGTTCTCGCCGTTTCTTCCAGCCACATGGAACTCGAGCCCTTCATCGCCCGCCGGCCGTCCACCGAAGCCCCGACAGGCGCCCAGTCCGACGATTGACAGACCCATCCGCAGTTTGCAACATCCGCCCGATCCGGTGACCTGCATCAATGCGCAGACGCCGTGACGCAGGCACGACAACGGGAGACAATATCATGGACATCCCCGCAGGCCTGAGCCCGATCATCAGCGATGCGTTGCAGGCCGCTTCCGGAAACGGGGTCCGCCACGGCTATTTCACCCGTCAGGGTGGGGTTTCCGAAGGCATTTACGAAGGGCTCAATGTCGGCCTCGGCTCGCGCGACACGCCGCAGAGGGTCATCGAAAACCGAGCCCGCGTCGCCGCCTGGTTCGGCGCGCCCATCGAGAAACTGGCGACCGTCCATCAAGCCCACACGCCGAATGTTGTGACCGTGGCGGATGACTATGCTGGCGAGCGTCCGGAAGCGGACGCCCTCGTGACGGCCACGCCCGGCATCGTCCTTGGGGTGCTGGCCGCCGATTGTGGCCCGGTTCTCTTTGCGGATACGCAAAACCGCGTCATCGGCGCAGCCCATGCCGGCTGGAAAGGTGCGCTCTACGGCGTTCTGGAAAACACGATCGATGCGATGATCGCACTGGGTGCCAAGCGCGAGAGCATAAGTGCCGTTCTCGGCCCCTCGATCAGCGCCGCCAATTACGAGGTCGGCCCGGAATTCGTTGAACGCTTCATCGCCTTCGACGAGCTCTACGGACGATTCTTCACACCCTCGGTCAATGCCGACCATTCCATGTTCGACCTGCAAGGTCTGACAGTCGCGCGCCTCAAGGCCGCCGGCGTCAACGCAGCGATGACCGGCCATTGCACCTATGCCGACGAGGAGCGCTTCTATTCCTACCGGCGCACAACGCACCGCAAGGAACCGGATTACGGCCGGCAGATTTCCGCGATTATGCTCGAATGAGCTAACAAAGTTTGTTAAACTTTGCTGGAGGTGCTATAACTTTCAATTATGAAAGCCACGACCATGAAGACGCTGACCGTATCCCTCACTCCCCACCAAGCGGCCATGATGCAGGGCGCCGTTGACAGTGGCGGCTATGCCTCGAACAGCGAAATCGTTCGCGACGCGCTCCGCCTATGGGAGCAGCGGGAGGAAATCCGGCAGATGGAACTGGCGCGACTGAAAAGAGCCTACGACGAAGGAATGGCAAGTGGCGAAGGCCGCGAAGTAAACGCCGATACGCTTCTCAAGGAATGGAAGGCGGAAGCGCGCTCACGTGGCTAAATATGTCCTGAGCCCACGCGCAGAAGAAGACTTACGCGAAATTTGGCGTGCGATCGCACCCGACAATGAGCGGGCGGCAGACGGTTTGTTGCGCCGCATTCTGGATAAGGCAGAGCTAGCTGCCAGCCAGCCGCACATGGGGGCTCTCCGTCCTGAGCTGAGCCCAACAGCGCGGATACTGATCGAGGGACGCTACATCGTCATCTATGAACCGATGCCATACGGCATTCTGGTGGTGGCCGTCGTTTACGGTCCCCGCAGCACTGAAAACTGGTTGGGTTAGGCTGCACAAGCATGACTCTGACTGCCTGCTGAAGCGTGCTACATGAACGTGCAACGCAGTTTTACGATCAAGACCTGCGAAAGGCGCCGAGACCGCCGAACGCATCGGACCGGGAGGACAAGACCATGGCGATGCATTTTTCCGAACGGGAATATACCCAGAGAATGGACCGCCTGACGGCGCGCCTGCGCGAGGAGAAGCTTGACGCCATCCTGCTGTTTGCGCAGGAGAGCATGTACTGGCTGACCGGTTACGACACGTTCGGCTACTGCTTCTTCCAGACACTCGTCGTCAAGGCGGACGGTACGAAGGTCCTGCTGACCCGCTCGGCCGATCTGCGACAGGCCCGCCATACGTCCAACATCTCCGACATCCGCATCTGGGTCGACCGCGCCAATGCCGATCCGTCGGTCGATCTGAAGGAGCTTCTCAACGAACTGGATCTTCTCGGTTGCCGCGTCGGCGTCGAATACGACACGCATGGAATGACCGGCCGCACGGCCCATCTGGTCGATCGACAGCTGATGAACTTCTGCGAAATCATCGATGCATCCCTGCTGGTGAGCGGGCTGCGCCTCGTCAAGAGCGAGGCGGAGATCGCCTGCACGACGGAAGCGGCGCGGCTTGCCGATATGGCGCTCGACGAGGCGATAAGGCTGGCAAAGGCCGGTGCCAACGAGGCTGACATTCTCTCCGCCATGCAGGGCGCCATTCTTTCCGGTGGCGGCGACTATCCGGCCAACGAATTCATCATCGGCTCGGGCGCGGACGCCCTGCTCTGCCGTTACAAGGCGGGCCGGCGCACCCTCTCGGAGCGCGACCAGCTGACGCTGGAATGGGCGGGCGTCTCGGCACACTATCATGCGGCCATGATGCGCACGATCGTCATCGGCGAACCGGAGCCGCGCCAGGTCGAACTCTTCGAAGCCTGCCGCGAGGCGATCGAGGCCATTGAACTCGTGCTTCGCCCCGGCAATACGTTCGGTACGGTTTTCGATGTTCACGCGCGTATCATGGACGAGCGCGGTCTGGCGCGACATCGACTGAATGCCTGCGGCTACTCGCTTGGCGCTCGCTTCTCGCCCTCCTGGATGGAGCACCAGATGTTCCATGCCGGAAATCCGCAGGAGATCGAGCCAGGCATGACGCTCTTCGTGCACATGATCATCATGGATTCCGAATCAGGCCTCGCCATGACGCTTGGCCAGACTTACCTGACGACAGATGATGCACCGAAGCCGCTGTCGCGCCATCCACTTCGGCTGCTCACCGGCTGAACCGGCGCAGAAACCGCTGGGACCTGCCAAATCCTCGCGCCGCCCCGGGTGCGTCCCCAGCATGTTGGGGGCGTGTCATTGACATGACGCATCGGGCGACCGTTAATACCTGACAATTCCAGCCCGAACGCAGAGGAGGACGGAACAGGATGCGGCAGCTTCTCGTGTCAGCGCTGGCAGCCGCAGCGATGTGCCTGCTTTCCGCCTGCACGACGTCGAGCCTCATGACGCCGCCCGAACCGATCGGGGATCCCGGTCAGAAGACCGCGACCACCCAGAAGGGCGCGCCGCCTGCGCTCGACTCCCCTGAGCAGACCAGCCTCGCCGCCGAAGAAAACCGCAACATAGGCGGTCAGCAGACTCAGTTCCCGCAGACGGCGACGACACCTGGAGGCGACGAGCAGGCCATGCCGCCGCAGACCGGACCGAGAAGCCCGATGCTCGGCTCACCGGGCGGCGTGTCGGCCACGCAGAAATCGATCTATCAGGCATCCGGCCAACCGCAGGCGCCCGGCGTTCTGGGCACTCTGCCCGCCGGCGAGAGCGCGGTGGCCGGCGGATCGATCCGCTTCCTGCCGATCATCGGCGCCCCGATCTCCGCCGTCACCCCGCTTTCCCGCGAACTGGCGAGCAACGCGTCAGCACGCGGGATCTCCATCAAACCGTCGTCCGACAATTCGGCCGAAAACATGCTGAAGGGCTATTTCTCGGCCTTCGACGATGGCGGC
The DNA here is from genome assembly GCA_035565055.1 of Ensifer sp. Classification (GTDB taxonomy): domain Bacteria; phylum Pseudomonadota; class Alphaproteobacteria; order Rhizobiales; family Rhizobiaceae; genus Ensifer_A. The sequence goes on along the minus strand of DATMTA010000186.1, from coordinate 1,393 downwards.
GGAACAACCATCACCTATGTCTGGGATGTGCTCGACGCCTCCGGCGCGCGCCTCACCCGCCTGCAGGGACAGGAGAAGATCCCGGGCAAATCCGCCGACCCCTGGGCCAACGTTCCGCCGGGGGTGATGTCGAAGATCGCCTCCGATACGATCAACCAATACGTTGCCTGGAAGACCTCCCGACGCGGATGATGTGACCAATTTATCCGCGAATACACCAATTTACGGGAAAACTCGGAGAATCGGCGTTTCCCGCTTGCATTCACGGGCAAGCGCGCTAAAAGGCCGCCATTCAGCATCATCAAGGCGGACCATCATGAAGGTTTTCGCAGGGAACTCGAACCGGCTTCTGGCCGAAGCGATCTGCAACTATCTCAAAGTTCCCATGGGAAAGGCCACGGTTCGGCGCTTCGCGGACCAGGAAATCTTCGTCGAACTGCAGGAAAACGTGCGCGGGGAAGACATCTTCGTGGTTCAGTCGACCTCGTTCCCGGCGAACGACCACCTGATGGAACTGCTGATCATGGTCGATGCGTTCCGGCGCTCGTCTGCCCGGCGCATCACGGCCGTTCTTCCCTATTTCGGCTATGCGCGTCAGGACCGTCGCGCCTCCGGCCGAACCCCGATCTCGGCCAAGCTGGTTGCCAACCTGATCACCGAAGCAGGCGCGGACCGCGTGCTGACGCTCGATCTTCATGCCGGCCAGATCCAGGGCTTTTTTGATATCCCGACGGACAATCTCTTCGCAGCGCCCATTCTCGCCCGCGACATCAAGGATCATTACGACCTACAGAATCTCATGGTCGTCTCCCCCGATGTCGGCGGCGTGGTGCGTGCGCGCGCGCTCGCCAAGCGCCTCGACTGTCTGCTCGCCATCGTCGACAAGCGCCGCGACCGGCCGGGTGAATCGGAAGTCATGAACATCATCGGCGATGTCACCGGCAAGGATTGCATCCTCATCGACGACATCGTCGACTCCGGCGGCACGCTCTGCAACGCGGCAGAAGCGCTGCTGAAGAACGGCGCAACCAGCGTTACCGCCTATATCACGCACGGCGTCCTTTCCGGCGGTGCAGTCGCCCGCGTCAGCTCGTCGAAGCTCAAGGAACTGGTGATCACCGATACGATCCAGCCGACCACGGCGGTCCAGTCTGCGCACAATATCCGCGTCATCACAGCCGCCCCCCTTCTCGGCGAAGCGATCAGCCGCACCAGCATGGAAGCCTCGGTCTCGAGCCTCTTCGACTGATCATCGGGCTTTCCTCCAGATACAGAAACGCCGTGCGCTCAATCGAACGCACGGCGTTTTCGTTTCAGGGATACATCCGCAACTCAGCTGAGGCCCAGCCGCTTGACCTTGCGATGCAGCGTGGCCCGGCTGATGCCAAGCGCT
>DATMTA010000185.1:0-20573 GCA_035565055.1 Ensifer sp. | reverse complement strand
GCCGGCGGCAAGGGCGCCAATCAGGCGCTTGCCGCAACGCGCGCCGGGGCCTCCGTCAAGATGGCCGGCGCCGTGGGCGACGACGCCTTCGCCAAGGACGCTCTGGCGCTGCTCGCCGAGGGTGGAGCAGATCTTTCGCTCACCAAGACCGCAGCGGTGCCCACCGGCACCGCCCATATCCTCGTCGGCGGCGACGGCGAAAACGTCATCGTCGTCGTGCCGGGTGCCAATGGCGAAGTCTCGGAAGCCGACGCCGAGAAGGCGGTCGCTGCGACGGAGAAGGGCGGCTATCTCATGCTCCAGCTCGAAGTTCCGCCGGCGTCCGTCGAAAAGGCGCTGACGCTCGCCAAGGCCAAGGGGGTGACGACGGTCATCAATACCGCCCCGCTGACGGCGGATGCGGCGCGCCTCTCGGCGCTCGCTGATATCGTCATTTCCAACGAAACCGAATTCGAACTCCTGATCGGCAAGAGCGGGCTTTCCGCGGATGCGCGCATCGCCGCCATGCAGGACCTTTCGACCAAGACCGGCCAGACCCTCATCGTGACGCTGGGCGCCGACGGCGTGGTCGCGGTGCGCGACGGCAGGCTCCACAAGGCCGCAAGCCTCAAGATCACCCCCGTCGACACCGTCGGGGCAGGGGACACGTTCTGCGGCTACCTCGTCGCCAGCCTCGACGCCGGCCTCGATTTCGATACGGCACTCTCCCGCGCCGCCAGGGCCGGTTCGCTCGCCTGCCTGAAGCCGGGCGCGCAGCCGGCAATTCCGGTCGCGGCCGAGGTGGACGGCTGAGACTTGCGGGAGTTCAGCGAAAAATTTATAGTTAGCCGTTGATCTAACTAATTTCGTGTGTATAGTTAGCCGTATGGATAACTATACACACGAACTCGACCCCATCTTTCACGCCTTGGCCGACCCCACACGCCGGTCGGTGGTCCAGCGACTTGTCCGTGGACCCGCCGCCATCGGCGAACTGGCGGCCCCATTCGACATGGCGCTGCCCTCCTTCATGAAACACATCGCCGTGCTTGAGAGCGCGGGCCTGCTCACGTCCGCCAAGGCAGGCCGCGTCAGGACATGTCAGCTCAATCCCGACCGCTTGGCCGCTGCAGAGCGCTGGTTCGACGAGCAGCGGGCTATCTGGGAGAGCCGCTATGCCAACCTCGATAACCTCTTGATGACATTACAAGGAGAGCCCGATGAGACCTGACCTTCTATTCACCTTTGCTGCCGACATGCAGCAGCACACATTGACGGTGAAAAGAGAATTTGCCGGCAAACGGCAATTGGTGTGGGATTGCTACACCAAGAGCGAGCTGCTCGATCGCTGGTTTGCTCCCAAGCCGCTGACCACGAAGACAAAATCCATGGACTTTCGCGAAGGCGGGCATTGGCACTACGCCATGGTCGATCCGGGCGGTGCCGAGTATTGGGGTCGCCTGGACTACAAGACCATTCGTCCGATCGAGAATTACACCGCTATCGATGCATTTACCGATGAGACCGGCGCGGTCAACACCAACCTTCCCCAGGCGGAATGGGACGTTTCATTCCTTGATGAAGGCGTTCACACGAAAGTCGTGACGGTCGTCACCTATGCCACGGCGGAGGACCTTCAGAAGGTTATCGACATGGGCATGAAGGAAGGGCTGGCTTCAACGCTCGAACGGCTGGACGAATTGCTCGAAACCTTGGCGACACACTAATCATTCACTTGGTCGCCAAACGACAAACGGGCAGGCTCGGGAGAGCTTGCCCGTTTGACTTTACGAAAGTTTCCTCCGCGCTCCGTGCCGCGGAGGAACGGCAAATTCGGCCAGTGGCAGAATCAATCCCGCAGCAGTTCGTTGATGCCGGTCTTCGAGCGGGTCTGCTCGTCCACCGTCTTCACAATGACGGCGCAGTAGAGGTTGGGTGCTGCCTGGCCATTGCCCATCATGGAGCTGCCCGGCATGGAGCCGGCGACGACGACGGAATAGGGGGGGACTTCGCCATAGGTGATCTCGCCGGTGGCGCGGTTGACGATCTTCGTCGACTTGCCGATGAAGACACCCATGCCGAGCACCGAGCCCTCGCGCACGATGCAGCCTTCGACCACTTCCGAGCGGGCGCCGATGAAGCAATTGTCCTCGATGATGGTCGGGCCGGCCTGCAGCGGCTCCAGAACGCCGCCGATGCCGACGCCGCCGGAGAGATGCACATGCTTGCCGATCTGCGCGCAGGAACCGACCGTCGCCCAGGTGTCGACCATCGTGCCTTCGCCGACATAGGCGCCGAGATTGACGAAGGAGGGCATCAGGATCGCGCCGGGGGCGATATAGGCCGAGCGGCGAACGACGCAGTTCGGAACGGCGCGGAAACCGGACTTTTCGAATTCCAGCGCCGACCAGCCGTCGAACTTGGAGGGGACCTTGTCCCACCAGCTCGATTCGCCGGGACCGCCCTTGACGATCTCCATCGGGTTGAGGCGGAAGGAGAGAAGCACGGCCTTCTTGAGCCACTGATGCACGGTCCATTGGCCGTCTTCGCCGCGCGTGGCCACGCGGACCTTGCCGTTGTCCAGCAGGTTCAGCGCTTCGGCGACAGCATCGCGCACTTCGCCGCGGGTCGATGTGTTGATGCTGTCGCGGTTGTCGAAGGCGGCTTCGATGGTCTTTTCAAGCCCGGCAAGATCGGCTGCGTGCATGGGAAATCCTTAAACTTCGCTGTCTATCATCGACCGGATCGACGTCCGGGATATCGGGCGTCAGTCCTAAGCGACGGGCGCTTGCCCGTCAATCTTGAAGAGAGTGCAGCAATGGCGAATGGCAGCAGGAACGGCAAGGCGAAACAGCAGGAATGGGCGCCGCTGCGCGACAACCGGGAAGACCGCGCCCACACGGAAGCCGTGCCGCTGACCCCGCAATCCGCCTCGCCCTCCTATCGGCTGGCTTACGCCGATGACGACTTCCTGTGCCGCCGCGAACTTCGCCCCGTGCGCCTGCAGCTGGAACTCCTGAAAGCCGGCATGATCCTCGACGAGGCGGGCATCCGCTCCACCGTCGTGCTCTTCGGCGGCGCCCGCATTCCAGAGCCCGGCCGTCCGGCATGGGCGGCGAAGAACGAGACACAGCGGCAGAACCTTGAGGCAGCGTCGGTCTATTACGACGAGGCGCGCAAGTTCGCCCGCCTGTGCTCGGAATATTCGGCGGAGTATGAACACCGCGAGTTCGTCGTCGTCACCGGCGGCGGGCCGGGCGTCATGGAGGCCGGCAATCGCGGTGCGCATGACGTTGAGGCGCCCAGCATCGGCCTCAACATCGTGCTGCCGCACGAACAGGCGCCGAACCCCTACGTGACGCCTGAACTCAGCCTCAACTTCCACTATTTCGCGATCCGCAAGATGCACTTCATCATGCGGGCGAAAGCCGTCGCCGTCTTTCCCGGCGGCTTCGGTACGATGGATGAACTGTTCGAAACCCTGACGCTGATCCAGACAGGACGCATGGAACGGATCCCGCTCATCCTCTTCGGCGAGAAATTCTGGCGCAATATCATCAATTTCGACGCGCTGGCCGAGTTCGGCACGATCGCGCCGGACGACATCAAGCTCCTGAACTTCGTCGAAACGGCAGAAGAGGCCTGGGCCATTGTCGAACGGCACTATCGCCAGTCCGGGAATGGCGGGGCTTAAGCAATTCCAGCGAAAGTGGAAACCGGTTTCGCGTCCGGAATTGCGTAAACAAAAGGCTCTAAAGCAGCGCGCTGAGGAAACCCTTGAGGTCGTGTGTCATGTAGCCGATATGGGCGTCGTCCTCGCCGGCCTTCTCCCAGGCCTCGACAAAGCCCGTCTCGAACACTTCCGGCACGAGAAGAACCGTCTTCATGCCCAACGCATGTGGGACGAGAAGATTGCGCGGCAGGTCCTCGAACATGGCGGCGCGGGTCGTGTCGATGCGGTGCATCGCCATGAACTTGTCATAGGTTTCGCCCGCCGGCTTCGGCACGTAATCGGCTGCGACGATGTCGAAGATGTCGTCGAAATGATCGAGAATGCCGAGCGCGCGGGCCGTATCTTCGGCATGGGCCACTGTCCCGTTCGTCAGGATGAACCTGCGGCCCGGCAGCGCCTTCAGTAGGTCGCCCAGCTCCGGATCGGCGGGAATGCCGGAATAATCGATCGCATGGGCCGCTTCGAGAAACGCGCTCGGATCGGCATTGTGATGCAGCATCAGGCCTTTCAGCGTGGTGCCGTGATCGTGATAGTAGCGCTTCTGCAGCGTCTTCGCCTCGACCGGGTCCATTCCCAGAAGATTGGCGACAAACGCCGTCATGTTGCGGTCGATCTGCGCGAAGAGATTGATCCGGTGCGGATAAAGCGTGTTGTCGAGATCGAACACCCATTCGCGCACATCGGCGAAATCGGCAGGGTTTGGCAGGGAAGGTCTGGGAAGCGTCGCGGTCATGGTGGCCCTTATGACAGAGCCGGGGCGGGAAGAAAATCGGATTCTTGCGGATGAGGTCCGGCGCGGGGCTGGCCGGACCTTCGGAGGCGAATGATCAAGCCGCCCGCGCCGCAAACACCTCCATGGCCGAATTCAGTCCGTTGATAGCCGCCGGCATACCGCCATAGACGGCCATCTGGAAGATGACCTCCGTGATCTCCTTCTCGGATGCGCCGGCCGCCAGCGCATGTTCAATATTGATCTTCAGTTGCGGCCCGGTCTGGCCGCCGAGTGCGGTCAGCGCGGCGACGGTGGCGATCTGCCGGGTCTTGAGGTCGAGTCCCTCGCGGGCATAGAGCCGGCCATAGGCGAATTCGATCAGCGTGTCGGTAAAGCCCGGCACCAGCCCGTCGTAGCGAGCTTCAAGTATGCCGCGGAGTTCGGGATTGAGGCGGCGGCTCAGCGCCTCGCCCAGTTCCAACGGGGTCGGTGATGGTTGGGTCTTAGTCATCGGGTCTGGCTCCTTCGGCCGGTGCGCCCGGCCTTTGCCGCATCGGCAAGGTCGTGGGCGCGTTCGATGTCGTGGTAATTGGCGATCTTGTAGTCGAGGAGGTTGAGGCAATCCGTCAGCTCCGCGATCCGCGCCGTAACGATCTCGCGCTGCTTCTCCAGCATGAGACGTCGCGGTGCGGCTGTGGCGTTGCCGCGCGCCCGCATCCCGGCATAGGCCTGCATGTCGGAGAGCGGCATCCCCGTCGCCTTCAACGCTTTCAGGAAGTCGATCCAGCCAAGGATATCGGGATCGTAGACCCGCGTTCCCCCGGCATTGCGCCAGGGTGCGGCGATCAGGCCGAGCTTTTCATAATAGCGGATCGTATCGATGCTGAGGCCGGAGCGTTCCGACAATTCGCCGATCTTCATGGCTGTTTCCGCCCTCTCAAGCGTTGAGACCCGTCCTTGATAGTTTCTGGAGTGCACTCCAGATCAAGTGGAAAATGCTTCGGTCACCTCAAAAAGGTCAATTGACAGCCGGGCACAATTCAATCAATTGATTGATTGATGGCAGAAGAGAATCACAAATATCTGAACACCGGGGAGCGCCGGCTGGAAATCGCCGAGGCTGCGCGGGAGATCATTCTGGAAAAAGGCTTCGAGGGTCTCAGGACGCGCGAGATCGCTGCGCGCGTCGGCATCAATATCTCGACGCTGCACTATCACGTGCCCACCAAGAAGGCCCTGATCGAGCTGGTGGCAGATTCGATGCGCCAGGAATTCCACGAACATTACGAGCGCCTTGGCCGCAAAGATTCGGCTCCGCTGGAAGAACTCCGGCTGCTGATCCGCGATTATAAGGAGGTCATGCTCAACAAGCCCGAACTGCTCCAGCTGATGGATGCGCTGGGCCATCGCGCCGCCTTTGATCAGGAGATCGCCCTCACGATCGGCGAAATGCGCCGCCATTGGTACAGCCTTTTCGTCAAGGTGCTCCAACGGGGCAAGGACTCGGGTGATTTCCGGTCCTCGCTCAACCCGGAGGCCGCTGCGCACATGATCGTCGGCGCGCTGGTCGCCTTCCAATACAAGCCTCGCAGCCTGCTGCCACTGTTTGACAGCGTCGGCGAAGAAATCATCCGATCCATTATTGCCACGTAATTGCTCAGACCCGCCTCTTAGGAAAGACCTCGATGACCGCTTCGCCGCCCAAAGACCACCAGCCCTATCCAGCCTATGAAAAGCGCTGGACTGCCATGGCCATCATCCTGATGGCAAGCTTCATGAACCTGCTCGATGTGACGATCGTCAACGTGTCGCTGCCAACACTGCAGCACGACATGGGCGCAACCTCCTCCGACATCGAATGGGTCGTCGCGGGCTTCATTCTGACCTTTGCGCTCGGTCTCCTGCCCTTCGGCCGCTATGGCGACATCGTCGGCAAGAAGATCATGTTCCTCATCGGCGTCGGCTGTTTCACCACCGCGTCGATCATGTGCGGGCTCGCGCCGAACATCGAGTTCCTGGTGATTGCGCGCCTGTTGCAGGGCGCAGGTGGTGCCGTCATGACGCCGCAGGTTCTGTCCATCGCCCAGACGATCTTTCCGCCGCATGAGCGCGCCACCGCCTTCTCGCTTTTCGGTCTTACAGCGGGCCTTGCCTCTGTCATCGGGCCGGTGCTGGGCGGCCTGATCATCGGTGCGGATATCGGCGGCCTTGCCTGGCGCCCGATCTTTCTGATGAACGTGCCGATCGGCCTTCTCGCGCTGATCCTCGGCGCTAAGTTCATTCCGAAAATTCCCGGCAATCCGGGCATGAAGAACGATTTCGGGGGCATCCTCATCGTCTCGGCGGCCATGTTCCTGCTCGTCTTCCCGCTGATCGAAGGCCGCAACTATCAATGGGCGACATGGTGCTTCGCCATGCTCGCGGCCGCCGTCGTACTCTTCGTGCTCTTCGTTCTCTGGGAGCGTCGCCAGAGCCGTACCGGCGCGCCGCAGCTTCTTCCCGTGGACCTCATGAAGAACCGCAACTTCATGATCGGCGCGGCCATGTCGCTGATCTTCTTCTCGGCCATGCCGCCCTTTTTCCTGATCTTCGCGCTCTATCTGCAATCGGGCTACGGGCTGACGCCGCTCTGGTCGGGGCTCAACACGTTGCCCTTCTCCATCGGCGTGCTGGTCGCCTCGGCAATTTCCGGTCGCCTCGGCTTCCGCTGGCAGCGCCAGCGTATCGCCGGCGGTCTCGCGCTCATGTTCATCGGCATCTTTGCGCTGCGCGTCATCGTCGGCAACCTGGGCGAAAGCTTGCATTATGGTGTGTTTATCGTGCCGCTTCTCGCGGCCGGCATCGGTCTCGGTCTCGCGATCTCGTCGCTGTTCCAGACCATTCTGGCCGGCGTACCGGTCAAGGACGCAGGGTCGGGCTCCGGTGCCCTGCAGGCGATCCAGCAGGTCGGCGGCGCGCTCGGCGTGGCCATCGTCAGCGAAATATTCTTCCGCGCCCTGGCGAAAGAACTGGCGTCCGGCGCCCAACCGGTCGCGGCCTATAGCAGCTCGCTGATGACTGCCGTCATCTACAATCTGGTCGCCTATCTCCTCGTCATCCTGGGCGTACTGATCCTGAAAAATCCGCCTGCCATCCAACGGCCCGGCGGGGCCCCGGCGGCGCCTGTGATGGTGGATTGATCGGTCGAGAAAACAGTAGAAAAAGAAGGCCGCGGATCGCTCCGCGGCCTTTTTCTTTCATGTCGTTAGGATGCTTCAGCTCAAGGCACGATCAGCGTACCGGCGCCCTGTTCGCTGAACAGCTCGAGCAGGACGGAATGGCTGGTCTTGCCGTTGAGGATGACCACGCCCTGAACGCCCGCCTCGATCGCCTCGATGCAGGTCTCGACCTTGGGGATCATACCGCCGGAAATCGTGCCGTCCTTGATGAGCGCACGGGCTTCGGCGACGGAGAGTTCCTTGATCAGCTGCTTGTCCTTGTCGAGAACGCCAGGCACGTCGGTGAGGAACAGCAGGCGCGAGGCATGGAGCGCACCGGCAATCGCGCCGGCAAAGGTGTCGGCGTTGATGTTGTAGGTGTTCCCGTCGCGGCCTGGAGCAACCGGCGCGATGACCGGGATCATCTCCGACTTGGCGAGCAGGTCGAGCAGCGTGCGGTCGACTTCGACCACTTCGCCGACGAAGCCGAGATCGAGAACCTTCTCGATGTTCGAATCCGGGTCGATCATCGTCTTCTTGGCCTTCTCTGCGAAGACCATGTTGCCGTCCTTGCCGCAGAGCCCGATCGCCCATTCGCCGGTCTGGTTGATAAGCGCCACGATCTCCTTGTTGATCGAGCCAGCCAGAACCATTTCCACGATTTCGACCGTCTTCTGGTCGGTAACGCGAAGTCCGCCCTCGAAGCGGCTCTCTATGCCCATCTTGGTCAGCATCGCGCCGATCTGCGGGCCGCCGCCATGCACGACGATCGGGTTGACGCCGGACTGCTTGAGCAGAGCGATATCCGCCGCGAAAGCCTTGCCCAGCTCGGCATTGCCCATGGCGTGGCCGCCATATTTCACGACGATCGTCTTGTTCTCGTAGCGCTGCATGAAGGGCAGGGCCTGCGCCAGGAGCCTGGCTTGCATTTCGCTTTCTGTCTCGGACATCAAATGGCCTCTTGGGAATTGGTCGGCGATTGTTTAGTGTGTTTCCACGGCGATGTGAATAATCCGATGAGGAATATTCTTCAGCCAGCGGGATGAGGTATTCTTGGCGGGCAACGATGACAGGGATGAGGCGGAGGTCGCCCGGCTGATCGCCCAGGTGGCGCTTGCCGACAGGAAGGCCTTTGCTGTCATGTATCAGCAAACCAGCCGGAAACTATTCGGCGTCTGCCTGCGTATGTTGCAGGACAGGGCAGATGCCGAAGAGGCGCTGCAGGAGATCTATATCAAGGTCTGGAACAGCGCCGGCGGCTATCGTGCCGACATGGGCCGCCCGATGACATGGCTGATCGCGATTGCGCGCAACCATGCGCTGGATATGCTGCGACGCAGGCGACAGGCTGCAGTCGAGCTGGACGAGGCAGGCGAGATTGCCGATCCGCAGGCCGGACCCGAAGAGGCTGCCGTGCTGACATCGGAAGGTCGCAGGATAGAGGATTGTATGCAGCGTCTCGAAAAGGACCGCGCCGACGCTGTCCGCAGCGCCTATGTCGAGGGCATGAGTTACCTGGAACTGGCCGGCCTGCACGGGGTTCCGCTGAATACGATGCGAACATGGCTCAGACGCAGCCTGATCAAACTGAGAGAGTGCATGGACCAATGACGACGCCGGAAAACAAGAGGAGCGACCGCAGCCGTGACGAGGTGCTGGCCGGCGAATATGTCCTCGGCGTCCTGCCGTTGCCCGATCGCCTCCGCGTCGAACACCGGCTGCGCGACGACAAGGCCTTCCAGGCGATCGTGGCGCGATGGCAGGAAAACCTCGCAAGCTTCAACAACGACTACGCCGCCGAAGCGCCGCCCTCCTGGCTCTATGCCGCGGTGGAGACGAAACTGTTCAACAAGGCCGCCGCCGCGGCGCCGAGGATCTCTGTCTGGAACTCGCTGACCTTCTGGCGCGGGCTGACGCTGGTCACGCTTTCGGCCGCCATCTTCTTTGTCGCCACCGCCGATGGCCTGTTCCGCAAGCCCGTCGCCACCTCGTCCGTGGTGGCGACCATGGGTTCGGCAAGCTCCTCGATCAGCCTGGTGACGCTGTTCGACCGACAGACCGGCCGGCTCCAGGTAACCCCGGTGGCCGCCGGAACCGAGAAATCGAAGTCGCTCGAACTCTGGTTGATCGAAGGCGACAGCGCGCCGGTGCCCCTCGGCGTCTTTCCCGACAAGGGCGACGGGTCGATAGTCATTCCGCCCGACATGCGTAATCGTCTGAAGGATGGCGTGACGCTTGCCGTTTCGCTCGAGCCCTTCGGTGGTTCACCGACCGGCAAGCCGACAGGTCCGGTTGTCGCCAGCGGCAAGATCGGCGCCTGACATTCCGCAACCGTCTCGCACTGGAACTTACAATGCGCGCCATTACGACGGCGCGTTGCGATGGATCAGTTTCAATAAAAAAATAAATGTCGAATAATTCTGAAACTTGTCGCGCCGTCGCTGCGTAGATGCTCCCGTAACCCCAATGCAGAGACCGTTCGCGTAAGGACACGCGAGCGAATTGGTTCTGTATTACTAAGAAGTACTGCGCGTGATTTTGCATAATATGGCAAAATCGTGAAGTTGCAGTGGGGGAGGAAGCAAAATGAGGCGCAAGGACTTGCGTCCCGACAAACAGGAGTCGACAATGTTGCAGAAACTGATCCGTATCCTCACCGTGACCAGCATCGCCGCCGTTCCGGCCATCGCACTTGCCGCCAATCCGATGGTCGGCGGAGCTGCGATGTATCCCGACAAGAACATCGTCGAAAACGCCGTGAATTCGAAGGATCACACCACGCTTGTTGCCGCCGTGAAGGCTGCCGGGCTGGTGGATACCCTGCAGGGCAAGGGTCCGTTCACCGTCTTCGCACCGACCAACGAAGCCTTCGCCAAGCTGCCGAAGGGCACCGTCGAGACGCTGCTGAAGCCGGAAAACAAGGACAAGCTGGTCAAGATCCTGACCTGCCATGTCGTTGCAGCCGATGCCATGTCCTCGGCCATCGAGAAGATGATCAAGGACGACGGCGGCACGCATGATGTGAAGACTGTTGGCGGCTGCATTCTGAAGGCCAAGGAAAAGGGCGGCAAGATCACGCTGACCGACGAGAAGGGTGATGTCGCCCACGTGACGATCGCCGACGTCAAGCAGTCGAACGGCGTCATCCACGTGATCGACCACGTGCTGCTGCCGAAGTAATCCCTCGCGTCAGCTGAACTGACGATCCTGAAGCAATTCCAGGAAAAGTGGGATCCGGTTTTCCGTAAGGAATTGCGCTGAAACTGAAGAGCCCGTCGCACACTCTCCTGCGGCGGGCTCATCGCATTTGATAGTACACGATAGACTCACCGCCACGCCGCCGTCGCGGTGGCCTTACCTGAAGGATAGCCTGCGATCAGGTACGCAGCGCCGTGACAATCGCATCGCGCAGTTCGATCATCCCGTCGCCCTTTTCGGACGATGTCGAGAGCACGAAGGGATAGGCCGCCGGGCGCTTGCGGATCTTCTCGGCCGTATCAGCCAGGAGCTTCACGACCGCCGGCGGCTTGATCTTGTCGCACTTGGTGAGCACGACCTGATAGGACACGGCCGCCTTGTCGAGGAGATCGAGAACCTCCTCGTCATTTTTCTTGATGCCGTGCCGGCTGTCGATCAGCACATAGACGCGCTTCAGCGTGGCGCGGCCGCGCAGATAATCGAAGATCAGCTTCGTCCAGTTGTCGACCGTTTCCTTGGGCGCCTGGGCATAGCCGTAACCCGGCATGTCGACCATGGCGGCCGGCGGCAGGTCCCCGTCTTCGCCCGAATAACCATCGGGTACGAAATAGTTGAGTTCCTGCGTGCGGCCCGGCGTGTTCGACGTGCGCGCCAGCCCCTTGACGCCGGTCAGCGCATTGATCAGCGACGACTTGCCGACGTTTGAGCGTCCGGCAAAGGCAATCTCCGGCGGACCTTCCGGGGGCAGGAATTTGAGCGCCGGCACGCCGCGGATGAAAACCCAGGGCTTGCCGAAGAGAACGGCGTCTCCAGCCTTCGCGTGTGTTTCCATGGTCTTCTCCAGCGGCATATCGGGCCGGAATTGATGTTTTGGCCGTGAATGTCAAGCAAAACCGCACTGCCGACGGCTTTCCGCGTGCAAAAGGCTATCATTGCCAACCCGGCTTGGGCAGCGCCGTAAAGCGAAAGTTTAGAAAATCCTAATAATTTTCATGAATTATAGCGGGGCCAAATGAGGGGGCATACATGAAGACCGCATCGCGGCTGACGGAGGCCGCGCGATATCTTGAAGGGGTAATTTTCGTTCTTCGTTGGGAGGGCAGTGACAGCTATGTCCTCCAGGAGGCTCAAGGCGTTCTGGGCCCCTTGACCTTTGATAATCCGGCGGCCATTCAGTCGACTTACCAGGCAGCCCTTGCCTCCATGCCCGAAAGCGGGCTTCGCGTTTTCCTGGCCAGAATGCGCAAGCTCTTCGAATGCCGCGGCCCCATCAACGAATTTCTCGAAGTGGTTCTCGGTGACGTCCTTCTCAATATCGAGATACGTGGCGAGGTCATGGAAAATGAAGGGGGGCTTTGGCTCGCCGGTTATGTGCGCGACTGCACTGAAGCTGAACGCCTCGGCGCCCAACGCAAGGTGGAGGCGGTGCTGAGTTCGACCGTACGGCTGTTTCCGGACATGGTGTGGTTGAAGGACGAGGAAGGCCGCTATGTCCTGTGCAATGAAATGTTTGATCGTTTCAACAAGGTTCCGAGCGCCTTGCTGATCGGCAAGACCGCGCGTGAAACCGAAGCCGGACGGCGGGACCCGATTCACGATAATACCGACGCGCTCGCGCTCCAGTCCGATGGCGTCGTCACGTTCGAAACCGTTGCCCCGGGGGCGGACGGCTCGACACGCTATTTCGATGTCCGAAAGCTCGCCATCAGGGACGACGAGGGCAAGCCGATGGCAATCCTCGGCACGGCGCGGGAAACGACCGAATCCCGCCGCCTCGTCAACGAATTGCGGCAGGGAGAGCTCGCCTATCGGTCTCTCGCCGACAACATTCCGGACCGGCTGATCCGTTTCGGCCACAGCGGGCAATATCTTCACACGAACCGGTCGATGCGGGAGTTCTTCCAAACCATCGACTTCTTCACGCCGGAGCAGATTGGCTCGCAGGACCCGCAAACCTTCAAGAACGGATGCGCGTCGCTTGAGGTGAAGGCGGCGATGGAAAGCGTGTTCGAAACGGGGAAGGCTGTCACGCGCGAGGTCGCGTTTGAAGCGCGGGACGGAGGGTCTTTCGTCCACGAAATCCGGTTCTTCCCCGAGTTCGGATCCGACGGGGGCGTGGATAGCGTTCTCGCGATCGGTCGCGATGTCACCGAGCGAAAGGAAATGGAAAAGCGGCTTGCCCGAAGCGAGGCGGAGCTTCAGGCGCTCGCCTTCCGCGACAGCCTGACTGGTCTCCATAATCGCCGCTCGTTCCAGAGCCTGCTGCAGGCGGTCCTCAACGAGGCCTACGAATCCGGATCGTTGACCGCCTTGCTTCTTCTGGACATAGACCGCTTCAAGTATGTCAACGACACCCTCGGCCATGCGGTGGGCGATGAACTGATCTTCCAGTTTGCCCAGCGTTTGACCAAGGTCGTCGGGAACAAGGGCCATGTCTGCCGGCTCGGCGGCGACGAGTTCGCCATCGTGATGCCGGTGCTCCATCAGTCCTGCGAGGCGGAAATTCTGGCGCAGCAAATCCATGACGCGCTGGAAACGCCTGTCGATGTGAGTGTCGATCAGATCCCGATCACAACCAGTATCGGCATCGCGTTCGGCGTCGGCGAAACGCTTGACCAGTATGCGCTCTTTCGCTTCGCTGACATGGCGCTGTACGGTGCCAAGTCGGCAGGTCGTGCCCGCACGACCGTCTATGATTCTCGCATGGCCAGCGAGGCGGAGCGCCGTTTCGAGATCGAGACCCTGATCAATGAGGGGCTGCGCAACAATGAGTTCAAGGCTTTCTTCCAGGCGAAGGTCGATCTGAAAACCGGTGCCATCAACGGCGCGGAAGCATTGTGCCGCTGGATCAGGCCTGATGGCGCCTTCATCTCGCCTGGCACCTTCATTCCGATCGCCGAAGAGAGTGGACAGATCATCGAGATCGGCCGTCGTGTGCTTCTCGACTCCTGCCGTTTTGCCGTGGCGGCGAACATCGGCCGGGATGAGCCGGTGGCTGTCTCGGTGAACGTTTCGGCCCGGCAACTGCTTTTCGGCGGCTTCATCGGAACCCTGGGCGCCTGTCTGGAAGAAACGGGCTGCAAGGGTGAGTGGCTTGAACTGGAAATCACCGAAAGCCTGCTGCTGGGGGACGACAGCAATATCAGCGACACCCTCCATGCCATCGTCGCACTGGGGGTTTCCCTGACCATTGACGATTTCGGCACCGGCTATTCGTCGCTCAGCTATCTTGCCCGTTTCCCGATCACGACGCTGAAGATCGACCAGGCCTTCGTCCGCGACCTCGAAGAGAACGAGAAGAATGCGGTTCTCTGCCGAGCCATCATTTCCATGGCGCAGGGACTGGGTCTGAAGACGGTGGCAGAGGGGATCGAGACCGAGGAAGTCGCCGCGCGCCTCAAGGCCCTCGGTTGCGATACGGGGCAGGGCTACCTCTGGAGCCGTCCGCAGCGGGGAGACAGGATTCTTGCAGCCATCCACACCGGCCTGTGCGCGACCGTGTCATCCGCCATCGCCTGACAGGCCCTAGCCAGCGCGGCAGCAAGCGAACCGGTTCAGCAGACGCGCCTGCCAAAAATGCAAGAGCCGCCCGAAGGCGGCTCCCCTGAAGTCTTCGATCAATCGACCCAGCCGATCACGCCATGGCCTTGGCGACGATCTCGCGCAGCTTGCCGAGGTCCTTTGCGAAGGCGCGAATGCCTTCCGAAAGCTTCTCGGTTGCCATCGCGTCCTCGTTCATCATCCAGCGGAAGGTCTTCTCGTCCATCGCGATCTTCTCGACCGACGTGATCTTGTCCTCGGACAGAACGCGCGCCAGCGTGCCCTTGTCGGCGTCCAGTTCGTCCATCAGCTGGGGCGAAATCGTCAGGCGGTCGCAGCCGGCCAGGGCTTCAATTTCGCCGATATTGCGGAAGGAGGCACCCATCACGACCGTCTTGATGCCATGCGCCTTGTAGTAATTGTAGATCGCACGAACGGACACGACACCCGGATCGGTCTCGGACGTGTAGTTCTCACCCGTCGACTTCTTGTACCAGTCCAGGATGCGGCCGACGAAAGGCGAGATGAGGAAGACGCCGGCATCAGCGCAGGCAACCGCCTGGGCCATCGAGAAGAGAAGCGTCAGGTTGCAGTTGATGCCTTCCTTCTCCAGGATTTCCGCCGCGCGGATGCCTTCCCAGGTCGAGGCGAGCTTGATCAGGATGCGATCCTTCTCGATGCCGCGGGCCTTGTAGTCGGCAATGATTTCACGCGCCTTGGCGACCGAGCCCTCGATATCGAAGGAGAGGTCCGCGTTCACTTCGGTGGAAACACGGCCAGGCACCAGCTTGGTCAGCTCTGCACCGACGGAAACGGCCAGGCGATCGGAAACGGCGGCGACTGCCTCGTCATGCGAAAGGCTCGATTTCTTCCCCCAGGCGACTGCTTCTGCAAACACGTCCTTGAACATGTCCGTGCCCAGCGCCTTCAGGACAATCGATGGATTGGTGGTGCAGTCGACCGGCTTCAGGCGCGCAACGGCTTCGATGTCGCCGGTGTCGGCCACAACCGTCGTCATTGCGCGCAATTGTTCAAGCTTGGATGTCATGTTCATCTCCCGTCTGTCGCCGGTTGGAACCGGCCGTTGCGTCGGCCAAAAACCGGCGCTCGTTGTGACCTTATTCCCAACAATGCGACGCGTGTGTCAATCAATTTATATCGATTGAATGGCAAATTCGGCTGAACCGTCAGGCGCCTTCGGCCTCATAGGCCTGACGCGCCAGCCGGATCGCACCGTGATGCGTTTCGGCCCATTCGATCAACATGCCGAGCGGGCTCAGCAGCGACCTGCCAAGCGGCGTCAGCTTGTACTCGACGCTCGGTGGAACGGTCGCAAACACCGTGCGGTCGACAAGGCCGTCGCGCTGCAGATCCTTCAACGTCTGCGTCAACATGCGTTGCGAGATGTCGGGGATCGAGCGCCTCAGCTCGCCGAAACGATGTGCCTTCTCACCGAGAAGCCCGATGATCAGCGTGCTCCACTTGTCGCCAAGTTGGCCCAGAACGTCTCGCACGGGGCAATTGCCGGCATCGAAACTTTCAAAGCGCGACCGTATGTCGCCCACCTGCCGCGCCTGGACTTCGCTCATCGGCGGTTACCTTTCTGTGCCTATGTGCTCGAACGATGCCTACTTTACAGGCTCGCAAGCACATTGTAGCCCTGGTTACTGAAAGAGACAATAGTGCTGCTTTGCATCTATTGCCATCTTCCCGGGGTAGAAATGCCCCCGGCAACACGCTTTGCCCGTCAGCAATTGAAAGGATGAACCCATGTCCGACACCCTTCTCGTCACCGGCGCCTCCGGCCAGTTCGGCCGTCTCGTCATCAAGCACCTCCTCGAAACGCAAAGGGTTGCGCCCGGTTCCATCGTCGCCGCCAGCCGCGATCCTGCCAAGCTCGCCGATTTCGCCGCCAAAGGTGTGAAGACGGTGGCTGCCGATTTCGAAAAGCCGGCCACGCTCGCCGCCGCCTTCAAGGGCGTCAACCGGCTTCTGCTCATTTCCACCGACGCGCTTGGGCAGCCGGGCCTGCGCCTGTCGCAGCACAAGGCCGCCATTGACGCGGCGAAGGCGGCCGGCGTTGGACATATCGTCTACACGTCCATGCCGGGGCCGGAGGATTCGCTGGTGAGCTTCGCGCCGGACCATCTGGGCACGGAGGAAGCCATCAAGGCGTCCGGTCTCAGCTACACGATCCTGCGCAACAGCTGGTATTTCGAAAACCTCATCGGTTCGCTGGCCAATGCTCTCAAGTCCGGCCAGTGGTTCACGTCCAGCAATGGCGGCAAGAATGCCTATGTCGGCCGTGACGATCTGGCGCGCACTGCGGCGGCCGTGCTTGCTTCCACGGACAAGACCAATCAGACCTATACGCTCACGGGCGTTGAGGGACTGACCGTCGCCCAGATCGCTGCCGCTGCGACCGAGATTCTGGGCAAGCCAATCCAGGTCGTGGACGTACCGTCCGAGGGTCTCAAGCAGGGCCTTGCCTCCGCCGGCCTGCCTGACTTTGTCGTCGCGATGATTCTCTCTGCCGAAGCCAACACGGCGGCTGGCAAGTTCAGCAACGTCAACGACAATATCGAGAAGCTGACGGGCAAGGCGCCGATCGCCCTCAAGGCCTTCCTTGAGGCCAACAAGGGTGCGTTTGCCTCCGCCTGAGGCTGACAAGTCCGGGGAGTCGGCCTGCACCCGGCCGGCTCCCTCGTGCCGTTTCAGTCTCACGCAAGCCGCTCTTTCTAAGACGGGGACGCAGCGGAAGGGTGTCATGAGCACGGAAGATCAAGTCGGCGAGGTCCTGCAGGCTTTCAGCGCAGGCGATTGGCGTCTGTGTCTCACGCGCGCGGCGCCGTTTCTGGCTGCAGGCAGCGCGCCGGCCCCCGTCCTTCTGGCTGCCGCCCAGTCCTATTCGCGGCTCGGCCACTTGCCTGAAGCCGCCTATTTCTATCAAATGGCCGCCGATCTGATGCCGGCAGAAGCCCCGCTTCTTCTCACGCTCGCGGCCCGCATTCGTCTCCAGCTCTTCGAGGAGAGCAAGGCGCTCGCGCTGCTTCGTCGCGTGCAGGCGCTCGGCCCGCTCAATGTCGAGGCGCTGTCCACGCTGCGCAAGATCCTGCGTCCACGCCTGGCGCTGTCCGAACTTGCCCGGCTTGATGCGGTGGTTCATCGCGCGATGCTGGAAGGCGAGGCTTGGGCCTTTGACAACGAAGACCCGCTCTTCCATCTGATGTGGTGCGGCGATGAGCGGCTGAACGGGCTTATCAGGCACATGCCCACGGGCAAGCCGTTCACACCGGATATGCGCGCCGCCCGCCGCGCCCGCCCGCACCAATTCGGGAACAAGATCCGCGTGGGCTATCTGACCAACGACGTCTCGGACCAGCATCCGACCATGATCCTTTTCCAGGGCGTGCTGGCGGCGCATGATCCGGAGCGCTTCGAAATCACGCTCTTCTGCTACACCGACGCGGATCTCGTCGGCACGGATGTCGAATTCCGCAAGCGCTACCCCAACCTCGTGGTCATCCGCGACCTTGACGACGATGCCGCCACGGAGGCGATCCGCGCCCGCGGCATCGATATCCTGGTCGACATGAAGGGCCACACGCGGGATGCCCGGGTCGACCTCGTCAATCGCGGACTCGCCCCCATACAGGTCGCCTGGCTCGGCTTTCCCGGCACCTGCTACGGTATCGACTGCGACTATATTCTCGGCGATCCGATCGTGCTGCCCGACGGTTCCGAGCCGCATTACCACGAACTCTTCTGTCGTCTGCCGGAGACGTACCAGTGCAACGATGGCAAGGGACGACCGCGACCGCGACCGCAACCGCCTTCGCGATCGTCGCTCGGCCTGCCGGAGGAAGGGATCGTCTTCGCCTCGTTCAACAAGCCCGCCAAGATCACCGCGCGCGTCGCCGCCCTCTGGGCCGAGGTGCTGCAGGCCATTCCGGACTCGGTTCTATGGATGCTCTGCCAGCCGGGGCCGGCGCGCGAGAATTTCACCAGCCACATGGAGAGCCTCGGCATTGCGCCGTCGCGCATCCTCTTCATGCCGCGCGCTGACTATGCCGATCACATGGCGCGCATGGCAGTGGCCGATATCGCGCTGGATACCTTTCCTTATAGCGGCCACACCACGACATCGGACTGCCTGTGGGCCGGTGTTCCGGTCGTCGCACTGAAAGGCACGAACTTCGCGTCGCGGGTCTCGGAGAGCCTGCTGACGGCTCTCGGCCTGGACGAACTGGTGGCAAAGGACGAGCGGGCATTTGTCGACATGGCCGTGAGCATGGCCCGCAGCCCTCTGCGCCGCCGGGCGCTCAAGACCCGCATCGATCAGAACCGGATGCGGATGCCGCTCTTCGACACCGAGCGCTTCACGCGCCATCTTGAAACGGCGTTCGAAATGATGGTGGCGCGCGCCTCCAAGGGGCTTGCGCCTGAGGCATTCGACGTTCCGGCACTGCCGCCGCGCACCGACCCCTTCGCCTGACAACGAAAGACCCCGGCGCTTTTGGGCGCCGGGGTCTCAATTTCAGCAAGCTTGCTGCCGTCAGGCCTTGGTTCGTCGCTTGAACAGGCCCTTCAGATTGTCGAACAGCTCGATCTTGACGCCGTGGCGCTTCATGATGATCGACTGCTGGATGATCGAAAGAGAGTTGTTCCACGCCCAGTAGATCACCAGACCTGCGGGGAAGGACGCGAGCATGAAGGTGAAGACCACCGGCATCCAGGTGAAGATCATGGCCTGCGCCGGGTCGGGCGGCGTCGGGTTCATGCGCATCTGCAGGAACATGGTGATGCCCATGATCAGCGGCCAGACGCCGAGATGCACGATGGTCGGCGCCTCGAACGGCAGGAGGCCAAAGAGGTTGACGATCGACGTCGGGTCCGGCGCGGAAAGATCCTTGATCCAGCCGAAGAACGGCGCCTGGCGCATTTCGATCGTGACGTAGATGACCTTGTAGAGCGAGAAGAAGACAGGGATCTGCAGGAGCACCGGCCAGCAGCCGGCCACCGGATTGATCTTCTCTTCCTTGTAGAGCTGCATGGTGGCCTGCTGCAGCGCCATGCGGTCTTCGCCGTGCTTGGCCTTCAGCTCTTCCATCTTCGGCTGGATCTTCTTCATGTTGGCCATCGATGCATATTGCTTCGAAGCGAGCGGGAAGAAGAGCGCCTTGATGACGATGGTCGTCGCCAGGATCGCCAGGCCGAAATTGCCGAAATAGCGGAAGAAGAAGTCCATCAGCGCGAACATCGGCTTGGTGAAGAAGTAGAACCAGCCCCAGTCGATCAGGAGGTCGAAGCGCGGGATGTCATAGCCCTTCTCGACTGTCTTGGTGCCGATGAGGCCGCCGGTCAGCTTGCCGAACCAGGAGTCGTCCTTGGCGTAACCATCAACGACCGGCACTTCCTTTGCGCCGGCAAAGACGAGGTTCTTCAGTTCCTTGGTTTCGCCGGGCGCGAGCGACAGGCCCGCGCTCTTGTAGTCCGCCTGGAACCGCGGCGTGCCGTCTTCGAAATGGGTGAAGCGGGCGTCGTATTCGGTGGCCTGCGGCGGGATGATCGTGGTCGCCCAGTACTTGTCGGTCATGCCGAGCCAGCCGGTCGTCGTCTTCTCGTAGGTGAGCGGCTTGTCCTTGGCAGCCTTGTACTTCTCTTCGGCCAGACCGTTGGAGCCGAGCCAGCCGATGAAACCTTCGTGCAGCACGTAGGTTGAAGGCGTCTCGGGCTCCTTGTAGCGCGTCACGCGGCCATAGCTGGCAATCGAGGCCGCCTGCTGGCCGCCATTCGTCACCTTGTCGGAGATCGTGAACATGTAGTTCTGGTCGACCGAGATGGTGCGGGCAAAGGTCAGTCCGTCCGGGCTGGTATAGGTGAGCGTCACCGGGGTTGTCGGCGTCAGCTTGGCATTGGCGTCGGCCTTCCATTCGGTGGCCGGACCGGGGAGCGCGGTGCCGCCGATATAGCCGAGTTCCACGAAATAGCCGTCAGCCGTTTCTGCCGGGTTGAGCAGCGTGATGATCGGGCTGTCCTTGGCGACCGTCTCGCGATACTTCTTCAGCTTCAGGTCGTCGAAACGCGCGCCGCGCAGGTTGATCGAGCCGGAAAGATCGGGTGTGTCGATAGCAACGCGGCCGCTCGTGGCGAGAGCTGCATCGCGGCTGACGGCGCCGGCGGTTGTCCCGGCCGGAGGCACCGCGCCGTTTGG
>DATMTA010000184.1:0-45216 GCA_035565055.1 Ensifer sp. | reverse complement strand
CCGTCATCGACGCTGAACCCCATTGAAATCCTTCAAAGCGGGCGCAGTCATAGTCACGATTCGCTACAGTTTGATGACCCTTTACCCGTGATTAACCGCCCCGGATAACGACCTGTTAACGCGACTGGCCCTAGAGTCCGCGCACAAACCAGGAGCGTTTAACATGATGTTAAATTCGTTTCTGCCGAAAATTGAGCAACGTTATGTTTTCGTTGGTTCGGCAGTCGGTGCGGTTTTACCCGTATCATTTTATTGTATTGCCAGTTTCACCGGTTATAGCGGCTCATTGGTTTCGTGGGCGTTTGAAAATCCATCCCAGTTCACCCTCGCTGCAATGCCTGCCTGGATGGGCCTCGTGGCGCTGCAATTTGCGCGCAACCGTCGCCGCCAGATCGAAGTTGAGGAAGCCCGACGCCAGCAGGAGCAGCGTCTGTTGCATGATGCACTCCACGATCACCTGACCGGGCTGAAGAATCGCGCGGCTTTCCACAGCACGGCGCGCCGGATCGCGGCCGAGCGCGAAACCTATGCCCTGCTGCTGCTCGACCTCGACAAATTCAAGCTGGTCAATGACACGAAGGGCCATCAGGCCGGCGACCAGCTTCTGGTGGAAATCGCCGCACGGCTGGAATCGCTGGAAGACCTTTATGTAAACGCCTCCGTCTACCGGCTCGGTGGAGACGAGTTTGCTATTTTCGTCCGCGCCTCCTCAAGCCATGAAGAGCTGCTGGCTCTGGGCGAGATGATCACCGAGCTGATCTCGCGCCCCGTGCAGCTCGATGAGAGCGTGGTGGATGTGGGCGTCAGCATCGGCATTGCCCAGGCCTTGCGAGCCGCCGAACCCGTCGAGGAAGTCATGCAGCGGGCAGACCTCGCGCTCTACAGCGCCAAGGACAAGCCGGGCTCTGCCGTCATGTTCTACGACAAGGTGCTGGCGGAAGCGTCGCTAAGCCGCCTGGAGATCGAGCGCGATCTTGTGAGCGCGATCGCACAGGGAGAGTTGCTGCTGGAGTTCCAGCCCATTCTGTCATCCGGCAATGGCGATGTGGTGGCCATGGAGGCGCTGCTGCGCTGGCTGCATCCGCAAAAGGGCCTGATGGCCGCCGATCGGTTCCTGCCGGCAGCAGAACGCTGCGGCCTCAGACGCAAGATCGATTCCTGGATTCTCAACGCCGCCTGCATGGAGGCCGCCAGCTGGCCTGCCCATGTCGCCGTGTCCGTCGCCATCTCGAAGGAGGAATTCGAGGACGACAACTTCCCCACCCATCTGGTGCGTTGTCTCGATCGCTCGGGCCTTCCTCCCCAGCGTCTGACGATCGAATTGTCCGAAAATGTCGTCTCGCTGGGAATGGAACGGGTTCGGCAACGTCTGGCCCAGCTCCACGCGCTTGGCGTGCGGGTGACCCTGCACGACTTCGGTGTCTCGCTTCACGCGCTCAATCAGGTCATCAAGATGGATGTCGATGGCCTCAAGCTGGAGCGCTCGCTGACGCAAAGCGTCCTGACCGGCGCCGAAGGATCGGGTCTTATGGACGCCATGCTGCAGTTCGGCGCGGCGATCAAGGTGGCGAATGCCAACGTTCCCGAGACCACCGACAATACGATCGATTTCGTCCGCCATCGCGGAGCGTCGCAGGTTCAGGGATATCTCTCCTCGACCCCCCTTGCCGCCTCGGCTGTCGCCGACTTCATTGCGGCGCGTGTCGGCAAGGAAAGCGCGCGCCGCGCCTGAAAGATTTGCCCCAACGACATTGTTCAGCGATGGACAAGCCTGCCTCTTTGCTGTTCAGTCTGGGCCAGCAGCCCTGATGAGAACAGCGCGCCCTCGCGCGTTTAAAAACGCTGGCTGCGGGAGGCTCCATGCGTATCGTCTTCAAGCTCTTGAAATGGGTCTTCGGAGCGCTTGTCGCCGCGCTCGTCGCCTTCCTCGTCGCTATCCGCGTTGCACCGCCGGAACTTCTGCAGGTTGGTGACAGCTATGCCGCCAAGATTGCCTGCTCCAACGTCTTCCTCGCCGGTCGTGATGCGCAGAAGGTGCTGGCCGACGACGTTCAGGCACCGGGCAACCCGATCCTGAAAGCCGTCATGCTCGATGTCGACAAGGACAAGGGCAAGGTGACCGCGCGGCTTCTCGGCTATGCCGCGCCGCGCAGCTCGGTTTACCGCGCCGGCTACGGCTGCATGAACCTTGCGGACGAGGCGATTGCACCCTCTATCCTGCCCGCACCGCCGCAACCGACCATCCCAGATGCCAACGCGGAATGGCCGATCGGCAACCATGCGGGCGCGAATTTCGATCCGGCACTCGCCGGCATTCTTTCGGACGACACGTTGCGCGGCCCGGGGATGCGCGCCATCGTCGTCGTGCACCATGGCAAGATCGTCGCAGAGACCTACGGTCCGGGTTTCGATGAGAAGACCCCGCTGGTCGGCTGGTCGATGACCAAGACCGTCAACGCTATCCTGGCTGGCCGCGCCGCGCAGATGGGGCTGCTTACCTTCGACGACCGGAACCTCTTTCCCGAATGGGCCAAGGACGATCGCAAGGAGATCAGCCTGAGAAGCATCGCCGCGATGCAGAGCGGACTCGCCTTCAACGAGGACTACGGCGACGTGTCGGACGTGACGCGAATGCTTTACCTGCAGCCCGACATGGCGCACTTCACCATCTCGCAGCCGCTCGTCGCCAAGCCCGATACGCAGTTCAACTATTCGACCGGAGCATCCGTCGTCATCGCGCGCTACTGGATGAACAAGATGCCGGACAGGGCGACGGCGCTGGCCTTCCCCCGCAAGGAACTGTTCAACCCGCTCGGGATGCAGACGGCGGTTCTTGAAGTCGACCAGACCGACACATTCGCAGCCGGCTCCTATCTCTATGCCTCGGCGCGCGATTGGGCGCGCATCGGCCAGTTCCTGTTGCAGGACGGCGTGTGGAGCGGCAAACGCCTGGTGAG
This sequence comes from Ensifer sp., assembly GCA_035565055.1. GTDB lineage: Bacteria > Pseudomonadota > Alphaproteobacteria > Rhizobiales > Rhizobiaceae > Ensifer_A. The sequence goes on along the minus strand of DATMTA010000184.1, from coordinate 42,259 downwards.
CGAAGACTTCATGAGGATGATGCGTACCGCCAACGCGACCTCCAACGGGGTCTACACCCAGATGCAGACCTGGCTGGCAGGACCGGGTGAAAAGCCGAATGCCTCGTTCGGCGCGCCAGACGACGCCTTCTGGCTGCAGGGGCATGACGGACAGACTGTGGCCGTCGTTCCTTCCCGCGATCTCGTCGTCGTGCGCATGGGCCTGACGCCCTCGCGGCTCGGCTACCGCCCACAGGCGCTGCTGGCGGCGATCGCCGGAAAGATCAAGGATTGACGCATTGGCGGGAGCGAGCCCTGCCCGCTCCTCTGAGACGCGACAAAAGAAAGGCCCCAGACTCAGTGAGTCCGGGGCCTTGTTCATTGACGCGAGACGGAGGCTCTTACTGGATATCGTCCAGCAGACCCTTGCGCTTGGCGTCATAATAATAGCCGGTGCGATAAAGCCAGTCCGCGGCCTTCTCGTTCTTGCCGGCGACGATCCAGGCGCCGCGCAGATATTTCACCGCATATTTCAGATTGGTTTCGGCATCGAGCAGACCGGTCGGAGCGCCGTCGTAACCGAGGCTCTTGGCCGTGTTGTAGCGGATCTGCATGAGGCCATAATTGCCGCGATGCTGTGCTCGCGGGTTATACGTGCTTTCGCGTTTGGCCACGCGATGCACCAGCGTTTCCGGCACACCATACATGGAGGCATATTTCGAAATCAGCAGATTGATTCGGCCGTTGTTTGCGTCGGGTGCCATCGCGATCGTCATTGAGGCAGGCGCATCCGCCATGATCAGGCCGGACGATTGCATCGCCTGGTTCTGAGCAGCGAAAGCGTCGCTGCTCGCCGGCAGCGGCGGGGCGGCATAGGCCAGAGAGGAATTGACGCTGGTGGCTGGCGTATTGACGGCTTCGGCGAGTTCGACGGTCGGACCGGCCTTCTCAGCGGCAGCCGTCACCGGATCGCCAGCCTTGGCCGGGCAGTTGACGGCGGGAGCGCTGACCTCGGTGACCCTTGATTTCTTCCCGGCCTCTCCGGCCGCAGGTGCTGCGGTGGGAGCTGCATTCGCCGCCATGGACGCGCAGAGCGCGGCCTGTTCGCGGGCTGCAGCAGCGGCGGCGGCCGCTGCGATGCGCTTTTCTTCCAGCATCTTGGCGCGGGCGTTGGCGACCTCGGTCTCCATCTGCGCCATTGCCTGGATATCGTCCGCCGAAGGAATGCCTGCGATCTGCGTTCCGGGCTTGGCCGAGGGAACAACAACCTGTTCCGACATCAGCTGGTCAACCGGTGTCTGGACGACCGATGTACAGCCTGCTGCAAAGAGCGCTGAGAGTACACCTGTGGCGGCCAGGCCGGTTTTGACGGTCTTCTTCAAAATCACGCGGTCTTGTTCCCCGTTGATCCCAAGGTCGATCACAAGTTTGTGACCGCTCCGATAATACTCTCTTAACCACGAATAAGGCAAATTCGTGTTATGCTTGTGGCGAAATTTCGCCAAGAGCTTACCCAAGGCTTCGAGAGGCCTCAGGCGGCACGGCTGTAAATGGCCGTTACGGTACCTGCCGAAATCAGCATGGCACCACCCGTGCGATTGACCGTCTTTTGCACCGAAGCCTTGCGGATCAGGCTGCGGGCGCGGTCAGCCAGGAACGCATAACCCAGAGCGTTGAGCGTGGCAAGCGTCACGAAGGTTGCCTCCATCACCACCATCTGCGGCAGGAAGTCCGCCTTGCGGTCGATAAACTGCGGCACGAAGGACACGAAAAAGATGATACTCTTGGGGTTGAGCGCCGTCACCATGAACGCGTGAATGAAGATGCGATAGCCCCTCCGCTCAGGCAGATTGTCATTGTCGCTGATGGGTCCCGTCTGGATAGGCGCCCGCCACAGCTTGATGCCGAGATAGATCAGATAGGCACCGCCGATCCAGCGAAGCAGCGTGAAAAGTTCGGCCGAGGTGGCCAGCAACGCACCCAGTCCAAGCATTGAGGCCGTCATCGCCACGAAGTCGCCAAGGGCCACGCCGGACGCCGTTACAGCCGCCGTCTTGCGACCGTAGCCGAGCGAATAGGACACGACCAGAAGGATCGTTGGCCCCGGAATCACCAGTATCACCGCGGCAGCCGCCGCGAATGCCAGCCAGGTTTCAACGGACATGATTGCCTCCCGGTGTCGACCGCAACTGCAAGCGGCGCTGATTAACAGAAAGTGAAGCCACCATTTGCCGGCGCTGTCAACGCCGCAGTTCCCGAGACTTGATGAACGAAAAGAACCCCGGCCACCTTGGGAGGCAACCGGGGCGGAATGATCATCGAGGAGGCAGAACCACATCGCCTGCCCCGAAAAAGAAAGGAACTGCCTTCGCGAGAGAGCGAAGGCATTCAAGCGCACTCAGACCGGCTTCCAGCTCTGCCCGACAAAGTCCATGACATCGGAGAACCACTTCGCCGACGTGTCGAAATGCTTGCCACCCTTGATGCGGGGGAATTCGATCGTGCGCAGCTTGCCGCCCTGGTCTTCGTCGTGACCGACAACGCCGGAAACCCTGTTCAGCGCACTTTCGACAGCCGAGTCGACCATGGAGTGGATGAGGTGGCGGTCGCGCGCATTCGCCGGTGCAGAACGGGCATAGTAGCCGGACTTTTGAACCATGGCGCGTTCGGCACCGATCAGCGCGCCGAACTGCTTGGCAAACCAGTTGCCGACATTGATCGTGTCGATCTTCACATGGCCGAAGGCATCGCGCTTGACGCTTTCGCCGGCGGCCTCCCGCTCGGCAACGATGGCATCGAGGCAGGCACCTTCCGACACGAAGATGGTCACGAAGCCGCATTTGTCCATGATGGCCTTGAGACGCGCCGCTTCCTTGTCGAGATCGAAGGCTATTTCAGGAAGATAGACACCGTCGATGTTTTTCATCTCGGTATTCATCATCAGACCTTCGATATATTCGTGGCCCTTCGTGCGATCAATATAGGCAAGCGCGGTCGCCGCCGTCAGCCAACCACAATGGCGGCCCATGACTTCATGCACGACCAGCGTACGGGGTGCGGCGCTCTGCTCGTTCGACACGTGATCGAAGAACTGCGCGCCGTATTCCGCAGCCGTCCAGGCGCCAAGCGTCTGGCGGATGGGCACGACATCGTTGTCGACCGTCTTCGGCAGGCCGACCACTGTCAGGTTATAACCGTTTGCGCCGAGATAGGCGGCAAGATCGGCCGCCGTCGTGTTCGTATCGTCGCCACCGATCGTGTGGAGGATCGTCACACCGTCCTTGGCAAGCCGGTCAGCGGCCACGGCAAGCGGGTTCTGCCCTTCCTTGACGAGACCGCGCTTCACGCAGTCGGCAGCATTGGTCAGTTTGACGCGGCTATTGCCGATGGGCGAGCCACCGTGATGATGAAGAATATAGGCCTTGTCGCGCATGTCCTGCGTGATCGGGATGATGTCGCCAAGGAGAAGGCCATGATAGCCCGAGCGATAGGCAATCATCTCCAAATCGGGCGCAACATCATTATAACGCTCGATCAGACCGCCGACGGACGAAGACAAACAGGGCGCAAGGCCCCCGGCGGTGAGCATTGCGACTTTCTGTTTGGCCATGAAATCCTCCGGAAAACTGAACGCGGCTGCGCATGAATTGGCGCTCCGGCCTTGTCTTGTAAAGTGACAGTTTGAAGAAAAGTCCTTGATTTGGCGGGATTTTCGCGCCGGCACACAATAAAATCGATTCAAATTCGAAACCGGTTCCATCGTCTGTCCGACACATGCGCCCAAGGCCTCGGCCAGATCCACTTGCGGTTTAATTTCGTAAACCGTGAACAGTCCTTTTGATGGAAAGATGAGGAAAACTGACTTGAAAAGGTCCGGATTATTTGGTCAACCTCGTTGCCATGATCGTTGATTTTCTTTGCGAACAGGCTTCGTCCTTCCTGGAACGTGTTGCGGCCGCCGTAGCGGATGCCGCGAGCAATGCGTTGCATGGTGTCGTCGAGGCCGTGCGGACGCTATTCGAGGGCGATCCCGAAACACGCCGCAAGGTCGCCTTCTCGATTGCGATGATCGCACTTTCCGCCAAGATGGCGAAGGCCGACGGCATCGTTACCGAGAACGAGGTCAACGCATTCAAGGACATTTTCGAGTTTCCGGACTCGGAAGCGAAGAACGTCGCCCGTCTCTATAATCTCGCCCGCCAGGACGTTGCAGGCTATGAAGCCTATGCCGAACGGATGGCCGCCCTTTGCGGCTGCGGCGTTCCCGATTGCCCCGTGCTCACCGAGATCCTCGACGGTCTCTTCCACATTGCCAAGGCAGATGGCCTTGTGCATGAGGACGAACTGGCCTTCCTGAAGCGCATTGCGGAGATTTTCGATATCACCGAAGAGGGGTTCGAACGCGTGATGGCGCGGCACGTCATCATCGGTGAAGATCCGTACAAGGTTCTGGGCATCCCGCCGGAAACCGATTTCGCCGAAATTCGCAAGCGCTATCGCTCGCTCGTCTCCGAGCACCATCCGGACCGCCTCATCGCGCGCGGCGTGCCGGAGGAGTTCCACGGCATCGCCAACGAGCGCATGGCCGCGCTCAACCAGGCCTATGCTGCCATCGAGAAAGAACGCCGCGCCGCATGAGCGCCTTTTCCCCCGATTACAGGGCGGCGATCGTCCGCCCCTCGCCCAATCATACGGAGCGTCGCGGTGTCGACCGTCCGGACATGATCATTCTGCACTACACCGGGATGCCGACCGAAGCCGGCGCTCTCGACTGGCTGTGCACACCCGAAAGCGAAGTCTCCTGCCATTACGTCGTCAACATGGACGGCTCGGTCTATCAGCTGGTCGCGGAAGACCGTCGCGCATGGCACGCCGGCAAGAGCCACTGGAAGGGCGAGACGGATATCAACTCGCACTCGGTCGGCATAGAGATCGCCAATCCCGGACACCCCGCCCTGCCCGACTTCACCGAGCCACAGATTGCCGCGGTGATCGAACTTTGCCGCGACATCACAGCACGCTGGCAGATCGCTCCCGAGCGCGTGCTGGCGCATTCCGACGTCGCGCCGGTCCGGAAGGTCGATCCGGGCGAGCATTTTCCATGGCAAACGCTTCACGCAGCAGGCGTCGGCCATTGGGTTCCGCCGGCACCGATTGCTGGCGGCCGCTTTTTCCAGCACGGCGAGGCCGGCCCGCCGGTCGAAGCGATCCAGTCCATGCTGGCGCTTTACGGCTACGGCGTTCCCGTCTCCGGTGAATTCTGCGACAAGACCAAGGGCGTGATCGAGGCCTTCCAGCGCCATTTCCGCCCCGAGAAGATCGACGGCGTTGCGGACATCTCGACGCTCGACACACTGCACCGGCTTCTGGCCGGCCTGCCGCGCTTCAAGAACGCTTAAAATTTTCCCATATCGCCACGCGTTCACCGCATTCCTGCGGTTTCTGCACGCGGCCTTGTCGTTTTGAGATACCCTCGCGTCCGATTGTCACGAATTTTGAACGGACGTGGATCGAATCGCCGAAGGCAGCGTTTGCTCTTGGCCGCACCTGCGGTATAGAGCGTCCATTCTTTCAATTCTCGGGAAAGTTATCGTATGTCGTCCGTTCGCCTGCCTGCCCTCCTCGCCGTCGCCGCACTCCTGTCCAGCACGGCATCGGGATACGCGGCCGAATGTGGAAACGACCTTGCGACATTCCTCAAAGGCATCAAGACGGAAGCGATTGCCTCGGGCATTGCACCGGAAGCCGTTGACAAAGCACTTGCCGGCGCCCAGATCGACCAGAAGGTCCTGAAGATGGACCGCGCCCAGGGCGTGTTCCGCCAGACCTTCCTGGAGTTCTCCAAGCGCACGGTCAGCGGCGCGCGCTATCAGATCGGCAAGAAGAAGATGGAGCAATATGCCAGCGTCTTCGCCAAGGCCGAACAGGAAACCGGCGTGCCGGCCGCCGTCATCACGGCTTTCTGGGGCATGGAGACCGATTTCGGCGCCGTGCAGGGTGACTTCAACACCCGCAACGCGTTGGTCACGCTCTCCAACGACTGCCGTCGTCCCGACGTTTTTCGCCCGCAAATGCTGGCGCTGATCAAGCTCTCCTCCCTGAATGACATCGATCCGCAGACGACCACAGGCGCCTGGGCGGGTGAGATCGGCCAGACGCAGATGCTTCCGGCCGATATCATCAAGTATGGCGAGGACGGCGATGGCGACGGGCTCGTGCGGCTGAAGGACTCCGCCCCTGACGTGATCCTGACGACCGCCCGCTTCCTTGCCGGCCTCGGTTTCAAGCGCGGCGAGCCGTGGCTGCAGGAAGTGAAGCTCCCGGAGAGCCTTCCTTATGAAAAGTCCGGCCTCGGCGGCACACTGACCGCCGGCGACTGGTTCAATCTCGGCGTCACGCCGCGCAACGGCGACAAGTCGGGCGCCGCACTCAACGCCTCGCTTGTCCTGCCGCAAGGCCGCTTCGGGCCGGCCTTCCTCGCCTATCCGAACTTCAACGTCTATCTCGAATGGAACCAGTCGCTGGTGTATACGCTCTCGGCCGCCTATTTCGCGACCCGACTGTCCGGCGCGGAACCCTATGATCCGGGCAACCCGGAGCCGGGCCTCTCGGTCGAGGACATGAAGGTTCTGCAGGAGAAGCTCGAGGCCAAGAGCCACGACGTCGGTAAGGTCGACGGCATTCTCGGCTCCGGCACCCGCGCCGCCGTCCAAAAGGTCCAGGCCGAACTCGGCCTCCCCGCAGATGGCTGGCCGGACGCGAAGCTGCTCGAGACGATGAAGTAATCAGCTCTCTTCCGAGCGCTTCCGCTTGACTGCCTTGCGGTGATAGATCGCAAGCCGCAGCGCCCGGTAGCGCACATGCGCGCCATGTGTGAACCGCGAGAACGCGGCTGTTCCCCTATGCACCTCGTAAAGCTCATGCGCATAGGCAGCCGCAAGCGCATCGCGATAGGTCTCCATGCCCTGGCTCGCGACGCTTTCCAGCCGGTGCATCACCCCCACCCAGACCGGCGAGACGAGCAGCGACACTGCCGTCACAGCAATCGACAAGCGGTAGAGATCGCTACCGAGGACGCCTGTGGCATGGCCGGCCGAGGCAAGAACGAAGGAAAACTCCCCGATCTGCGCCATGGAAAGACCGGCAATCAGAGCCGTCTCCGTCGATGAGCCCGTCTTTCGGATGAGGAAGATGTTCAGCACCGACTTGGCCGCAATCACCACGATGGAGGCGACCAGCACTTCGCCGAGATGCGCCCGAATGAAGGCGAGGTCGATCAACAATCCAATGGACAGGAAGAAGACTACGACGAGGACGCTCTGGATCGGTTCGATGACGGGAATGACGCGGCTGCGCAGCGTCGAGTTGCCTGTCACGATGCCCGCGAGAAACGCGCCATACACCGGCGACAGTCCGGCAAGGCCCGAGATCGCCGCAGCGGCGAAACAGACGGCCAGCGCGCCGAGCGCCAGCAGCTCCGTCTTTTCCGCAATCTCGTCGGCAAAGGGCACGCGGATCTTCTTGTGCCCGCCGAACCACCATAGAATGCTGCCCAGCAGACCGACTGCAATGAGCATCTTGAGCGCCACCTCGCCAACCTGCCCGCCGCCGCCGGAAAGGCTGGAAACGAAAATGAGCATCGGCACGACCGCAATATCCTGCGCGATCAAGACGCCGACAGCGATGCGGCCCGCCTCCCCGCGCAGCACGCCCATGTCTTCGAGCATTTTCATCGCCACCACGGTCGAGGAAAGCGCAATGATGAAGCCCATGATCACGGCCTCTTCAGGCCCCGCCCCCGTCACCAGAACAATGGCTCCGCCCGCGACCATCGCAGCCACGAGCTGACCGCCCGCGACAGTCAGGGCCTGCCGCAGCGTCAGGATGAAGGCCTTGATCGATAATTCCATGCCGATGAAGAACAGAAGCACGACGACGCCCATCTCGGCGAGCAGCGACACTGAGTCATTGCTGGAAATCATCCCCACCCCGGTCGGCCCGAGGGCGACGCCTGCGACGATGAACCCGACCAGCGGCGGTTGCCGCAGGCGCATGAATCCGAGACCGAGGATCGCTGCGACCGCGATAACCAGCGCAATGGCAGTCAGGGCCGAACCGTGGTCGCTGGGCGCGGCTTCGATCGAACGCGTGATAATGTCGTCCAGCCCGACCTCCTTGAATACCCCGTGAAAATCGACCTTCGATTTCCGACGAAACTATGCGCCGATTCACATCCAGATGCCAACCGCACCGCAGCACAAGCCGCCAGACTGGCTCCCAAAATGCAACAGCCAAAATGTCTACTAGTGGAACAGATGTTTCAAGATTCCGGAAACGCAAACACTTTCAAGAATTTGTCACACTGTCTCAAAATGCTGCAACGCGACATGGTCGTTAACGCCGCCTTAATTTGCCCACAAATTTTCTAGACCTTAAAAATACAATACTTTCAAAGCATTAGAAGTTAATTGCAGAGCGGATCACACCACATTTGCGGCAGCGCAGCATAAGTTTCGCTTTTCAACGGGGCCGAGTGCTGCCTATGATGATGCTCGTTAACGCGAAGGAGGTCAGCAATGGGACTTATGCAATCGCTCAATGTCCTGATGATCGGTGCAGCGTTTTTGTTTGTGGCGTCGATGCTGTTCATCTGAGATGACAGGACGTCTCACCGGTCTTGTCGGAGAAGACCGGACGTGAGCTTGAGGCTCCAGGAAGTGAATTGGAAACGCGCGGGAGCTTGGACACTCCCGCGCGTTTTTTCTTTTCCGAATGGGTGCTGGGCTGCCGTTAGGCTGCCGCACCACTCTGCGTGTTTCGCACATCCGCTGCCACGCGCTGGAAGCCTGATAGTTCCAGAACGCGGCTGACAAGCGTCGACCGGTTCATTGTGTAGAAGTGGAATTCGCTGACACCGCGATGGATCAGATCGCGCACTTGTTCTGCGGCCAGCTGCGAAGCCGCCTTGAAGCGCTCATCCGGCAGGTCATCGATCGTGCCGAGACGCGCAATCACATAGTCCGGCACGCTCGCCCCGCACATGCCGGCAAACTTGCGCACCTGCGCCAGATTGTGGATCGGCAGAATCCCCGGCACGATCGGAATGGTGATGCCCGCGGCGACGACCTTGTCGAGATAGCGCTCGTACTGGTCGTTCTCGAAGAAGAACTGCGTCAGCGCTCGTGTCGCGCCCGCATCGACCTTGCGCTTGAGCATGTCGATATCGGCCGCCACGTCGGCGCTTTCCGGATGCTTTTCCGGATAGGCCGAGACGCTGATCTCGAAGTCACCGAGCGCCTTCAGTCCCGCCGTCAGTTCGGCTGCATTGGCATAGCCGCCAGGATGCGGCTGATAGGCCGTGCCGATGCCGCCCTGCGGATCGCCGCGCAGCGCAACGAAATGCCGGATGCCGGCGGCGCGAAAGTCTTCGACGATCGCATGTGTCTCGTCCTTCGTTGCCCCGACGCAGGTCAGGTGCGAGGCCGAGGGAATATGCGAGCGCTGGATGATGCCCTTGAGCGTGGCGAGCGTGGGTGCACGCGTCGAGCCGCCCGCGCCATAGGTCACGGAGACGAAATCCGGATCCCACGCTGAAAGGTCCTCCAGCGTTTCCCAGAGCTGGCCTTCCATTTCGGCATTCTTCGGCGGAAAGAATTCGAAGGACAGGCGGACGCCTTCGGCGCCGATCGTGGGGTTGACGGTCATTCACGCTCTCCTTGCTTGGCTCAAACCATCGTCTTCCGCCATGAGCAGGCGGGGATCGCGGGCCAGCCAGAGGGTGACGGTGAGCGCCCCCTTGGCGGCGGCCTCGTCCTTGAGGTCGACGGTCTTCTCGACGTCCAGGCCCGCCTTCGCGAGCCAGGAAGCCATGACATCATGCGAAAAGCCGAGACGCCGATGGGCATGGGCTTCGCGCAGGTATTCGAGTTCATGCGGCGCAAAATCGATGATCGCCAGCCGCCCGCCGGGGCGCAACACGCGCGCGGCCTCGGCAATCGCAGCCTGCGGATCATCGAGAAAATGCAGCACCTGATGAATGGTGATCAGGTCGAAATCCTGCCCTTCGAGCGGCAGGTTGAAGATGTCGCCATGGCGCACGCTCGCCCGCGACGTGCCGGTCTTGTCCAGATTCGTCCGCGCGACCGAGAGCATGTCGCGGCTGGCATCGATACCCACCGCCTTGCGGTACTTGCCGTCGAGAAGCTGCAGGATCCGCCCAGTGCCGGTGCCGAGGTCGAGCAGAGAATCGATCGGCTTTTCACCGACGAGACCGACGAGGGCCGCCTCCACCTTCTCCTCGCTCACATGCAGGCGACGGATCGCGTCCCATTCGGCCGCGTTGCGGCTGAAATACTCGCCGGCCTGCGCCGCGCGCTCACGTTTGACAGCCGCCAGCCGTTCGGCATCGCGGGCAATGACGGCATCGCCGAACGACAGAGCTGCGAGCAGACCATTGGCGACACCTGCCTCCTCACCTTCGCGCTTCAGCCGGAAATAGGCCCACGCACCCTCCTGGTAACGCTCGATGAGGCCCGCCTCCAGAAGAAGCTTCAGATGGCGCGAAATGCGCGGCTGCGACTGACCGAGAATGTCGGTCAGATCCGTCACGGTCAGGTCCCCGGCCGAAAGCAGCGCAATGAGCCGCATACGGGTCGTTTCCCCCGCAGCCTTCAACGTTTCAACAAGTTGATCCAGACCCAGGGTCATCGGCTCTCCATCAAGATATAAAGATATCTTTATATCGATGACGGGGCCTGCGCAAGAAAAAATCGCGCCTTGCAAAAAGGAAAGCCAGCGGCGTGAGACGCCGCTGGCAGTTTGTGACAGATCGGATGTCGCAGCTCAAGCCCCTGGGGGTCAGGCCGCCCGGCTGTGCGACTGCATCCGCGAGGCATCGCCCATACGGAACTGACTGAGCAGAGCCGCCAGATTGCTGGCCTCCTGTGCCAGACCAGCGGACGCGGCGTTCATCTCTTCCACCATCGCCGCATTCTGCTGCGTGGCCTGGTCCATGTGGTTGACCGCGGTGTTCACTTCGGCAAGGCCGGAGGACTGTTCGTGCGCGGCCGTCGCAATGGCATCCATGTGACCGCTGATCGCCTGGACAACCTCGGCAATATCCGCGAGGCCGGTGCCCGTGTCGCCGACCAGCTTCACACCCTCGTTGACGGCGGTGGCGGAGTTCCCGATCAGAACCTTGATTTCCTTCGCCGCATTGGCGGAACGCTGCGCAAGCTCGCGCACTTCCTGGGCAACGACCGCAAAGCCCTTGCCCGCATCGCCGGCGCGCGCTGCCTCGACGCCTGCATTCAGCGCCAGAAGGTTGGTCTGGAAGGCGATCTCGTCGATCACACTGATGATCTGGCTGATCTGGCCGGACGCATGTTCGATGCGCTGCATGGCCTTGACCGCATTGTCGACCACCACGCCGGAATGATCCGCCTTGCCGCGGGCGTCACGAACCAGATCGCGGGCCTCGACCGTACGCCGCGAGGTCATCTTGACGTTGGCGGTGATCTCCTCGAGCGCCGCAGCGGTTTCTTCCAGCGAGGCAGCCTGCTGTTCGGTGCGCTTGGCGAGGTTGTCGGACGCGTCGGAGATTTCTCCCGAGCCACCATTCACGGCGGAGGCCGACTGACCGACCAGGAGAAGCACGCCGCGCAGCTGCGAGACGGATGCGTTGAAGTCTTGGCGCAATGCTTCGAACTGCGGGGCGAACTGCTCGTTGATCTCGCAGAGCATGTCGCCTGCGGCCAGACGCTTCAGGCCGGAGGCCAGCGAGCCGGTCGCCTTGTTCAAACGATCATTGGCGTCCTCTTCGGCACGACGCTGAACCTCAACCCGCTCGGCTTCCGCGCGACGGCGGTTTTCCTCTGCCTCGGCCTCAAGCTGTGCATTACGAATGGCCGCCTGGCGGAACACTTCCACCGAACGCGCCATGTCACCGATTTCGTCGTTGCGATCGAGGTGATGGATCGCGCTATCCTTGTCCCCTTCGGCCAATGCCTGCATCCGGCTGGAGATGCGATGGATGGCGCCGGACAAGATGCGCAGGACAGAGACGCTGAAGATGAGCGTCACTGCGACCAGCGCGCCAAGCGCTGCCAGCATGGTGTAAAGCGATGTGCGGGCAGCGCCGAGACTTGCGGCGGCCAGGTTTGCGAGGTCGTTGGAGGTCGAGACGAGCATGTCGGCGACAAAGTTGCGACGCTTTACCATCGTGCCGACCCAGGCCTCGGAGTCACCCGCAGCGGGGGTAAAGGTCTTGCCGGCAGCCATGTCCTGAATGACCTTCTGGACATTCGCAGCCTCGGGCGTCTCCCAGAACTGCTTGTAGCGTGCCAGAGTTTCCGGAGGCAGGAACTGCTGCATCGGCTTCGTGTAAATACGGGCCTGGTTGTAGCCCATGTGGAACTTTGCCATCTCCTCCGGCGCAAGCGCACCCTTCTTCGTGTAGATCTCGCCGATGCTGTTCATGATCAGATACGCATCGTTGACCTGCAGGAGCGCATAATATCCCTCGACCCGCTGGGACAGAAGCTGGATATCGACCAGGTTGCCCGATCGACCTGTGAGTTCCATGCTCATGGCACCGATCGGCGCAAGATAGGACAAGCGCATCATCGCATCGGCCTTCTCGGCATCGACAAGTGCGCGAAACTCGCCAATCTTTCCATAGAACCCGTCAAGACGGCCCTTGACCTCGTTGAGCATCGCATCGTCGTAGCCGGCCGCCAGGACGGCCGCGAAGGCGCTGTTGACCTCCTTGTAGGCTGCATCGGTATTTTGACGAACAGCCGGTCGACCGGCAGCCGGTACGCTTGCTTCGATCGGCAGCGTAAGCAGGAGGTTGCCCGAAGCGCGAGCCAGCCGCTCCAGGGTGACAGCATTCGAAGTCTTGCTGTAATTGCGCCATGCGTCCAAGCTCATCAGCGCACCGAGCGTGACTGCAGCCATCAGCGGCACGACCGCGAGGCATGTAAGCAGAACCTTGAAAGAGAGTGCCGAAATGAGCCGCATCAATTCCTCCGAAAATGCGCAATTTGAAACCGCCGGTAATCAGGCAGCCTGAGTATTGCGTAACATTTGACAGAAAATGATTATCGATTGGTTTATCGACGATCGCTCGTATTAAGGACGCCTTGGCAGGCAGTATTGAAATCGTATCGGAAACGACAGCCAATACTCAGCAAGCAAATGCTCAAATGGACTTGGGAGATAAGCTTGCTTGGGTAATATCGAAGCAGTGCCGAAACTGATTGCCAAAGGCGCCCTTCTTTACTGACTCAGCCCGGCGAACAGCTCCTGCGCTGGCGTCGCACTCGCTTGTATGTGCCCGGCAATAGACCGGCTTCAGGCAACCGCACTCGAGATGATCTCGATCATCAACCTGACGGTCGTCACAAGAAAAAGCCGGGTGTGATGACACCCGGCTGGACCATGTGATGAAGACGGGCGAACCCGCCCCAAATTTAGCGCGTAAGACGCTTGTAGGTCGCGCGCTTCGGGTTGGCCGCTTCGGCGCCGAGACGGCGGATCTTGTCTTCCTCATAGTCTTCGAAGTTGCCTTCGAACCATTCCACATGGCTGTCGCCTTCAAAGGCGAGGATGTGGGTGGCCAGACGGTCGAGGAACATGCGGTCGTGCGAGATGATGACGGCGCAGCCGGCGAAATCTTCCAGAGCATCCTCAAGCGCGCCGAGCGTTTCGGTGTCGAGGTCGTTGGTCGGTTCGTCGAGCAGCAGAACGTTGCCGCCGGACTTCAGCATCTTGGCAAGGTGCACGCGGTTGCGCTGGCCGCCCGAGAGGTTGCCCACCTTGTTCTGCTGGTCGGTGCCCTTGAAGTTGAACGCGCCGCAATAGGCGCGCGAGTTCATCTCGAACTTGCCGAGCTTGACGATATCGGTGCCGCCGGAAATTTCTTCCCAGACATTCTTGGAACCATCCAGCGAGTCGCGGCTCTGGTCGACATAGCTGAGCTGCACTGTGTCGCCGATGCGGATCGAGCCGGTGTCCGGCTTCTCCTGCCCGGTGATCAGTCGGAACAGCGTCGACTTACCAGCGCCGTTCGGACCGATGACGCCGACAATGCCGCCCGGGGGCAGCTTGAAGGAGAGGTTTTCAAACAGGACGCGGCCGTCATAGGACTTCGAGATGTTTTCAGCCTCGATGACAACCTGACCCAGACGCTCGGCGATCGGGATGATGATCTGCGCTTCGCCGGGACGACGGTTTTCAGCCGCTGCCACCAGTTCGTCATAGGCGCGGATACGGGCCTTGGACTTGGCCTGACGCGCCTTGGGGCTGGAGGCAATCCAGGCCTGTTCGCGCGACAGGGCCTTGCGGCGACTGCCTTCTTCGCGCTCTTCCTGCGCCATGCGCTTGGCCTTGGCTTCCAGATAGGCCGAGTAGTTGCCTTCGTAAGGAATGCCGCGGCCGCGGTCGAGCTCGAGGATCCAGCCCGTGACATTGTCGAGGAAGTAGCGGTCGTGGGTGACCATCAGGATGGCGCCCGGATATTCGCGCAGGTGCTGTTCGAGCCAGGCGATCGTCTCGGCGTCCAGGTGGTTGGTCGGTTCGTCGAGGAGGAGCAGGTCGGGCTTGCGCAGCAGCAGCTGGCAGAGCGCCACGCGGCGGCGCTCGCCGCCCGACAGGCCGTCGATCGGGGAATCGCCCGGAGGGCAGGCCAGCGCGCTCATCGCCATCTCGACCTGCTGTTCCAAATCCCAGAGGTTCTGGCTGTCGATGATGTCCTGGAGCTTCGCGCCTTCGTCCGCCGTCTCGTCGGAATAGTTCATCATCAGTTCGTTGTAGCGATTGAGGATCGCCGTCTTGTCGGCAACGCCTTCCATCACGTTCTCGAACACGGTCTTGGTCGGATCGAGCTGCGGCTCCTGCGGCAGGTAGCCAAGCGTCGCGCCTTCGGCGAGCCAGGCTTCGCCCGTCCACTCCTTGTCGAGGCCGGCCATGATCTTCAGGATCGTCGACTTACCGGCGCCGTTGGGGCCAAGAATGCCGATCTTGGCATCGGGGTAGAAAGAGAGATGAACGTTTTCGAGGATCTTCTTGTTGCCAAAGGCCTTGTTGAGGCCGGACATGTGATAGATGAACTGACGTGCCATGGTGTGCTCGCTTGCAAAATGCGGGAATTTTCGAATTGGCGCCTATGTAGGCGAATTCGCGCTCAGGGGCAATGCGCGCGGCCCGCCTTTCCAAGCAAGCGTTTCCAAGGGTGGCGCGCCTTTCCAAGACACACGGTATTTGATAGCGCTTTGTAATTCTCGTCATGCAGGACTTGCTCCATGTTCGAAACAACGCAATTCCTCAAGAGCCCAACCGGCGCGACGCTCGCCTATCACGTCGCGGAGGCCACGACGGCGCCCCGCGGCATCGTGCTGATTGCCCATGGCATGTCGGAACATTCCAAGCGCTACGCCCGCTTTGCCAGCCACCTCGCCGCGCGCGGCTATTACGCCTACGCCTGGGACCATCGCGGCCACGGCGAGACGACGGCCCCCGATGCCGTGCAGGGCCAGTTCGCCCACCGCGACGGGCTCGACACGGTGATTGCCGACACGATGGCCATGCGCGACATGGCGGCAGGTAAGCATCCGGGCCTGCCCATCCTGCTCTTCGGCCATTCCATGGGCGCGATGATCTCCCTGAACACCGCGCTGAAACATCCCGACAGCTTCGCAGGTTTTGCCGTCTGGAACTTCGACTTCGGCACCGCGGCCTCCGTGCCGCTGATGCGCCTGCTTCTCGGAATCGAAAGATGGCTCAAGGGTTCGGACGTGCCGAGCAGCATCCTGCCCCGAATGACCTTCGATGCCTGGGGCAAGGCTATTCCCGGCCACCGAACGTCGCTCGACTGGCTCTCCAGCATCCCGGCGGAAGTGGACGCCTATATCGCCGACCCGCTCTGCGGCTTCCCCTGCACCGTTTCGCTCTGGTTCGATCTGGCCGAAGGTGTCGTACGCGGTGCGAACAAGGCAAACCTTTCACGCATCCCGAAGGACAAGCCGATCATGCTGCTTGGCGGCGGCAAGGATCCGGCAACACGCGGCGCGAAGGGAACGCACTGGATGGAGACCCACATGAAGGGGCTTGGCTTTGTCCAAATTTCAAAGCTGGTCTATCCGGAAGCGCGGCACGAAACCCTGAATGACGTCGTTGCAGACCAGGCAATCGCGGACTTCATTACCTGGGCTGACGGCATCTGCCCGGCACGATGAGCCATCAAATTTCCTGATACCCGCCGCTCAACGCTTCACCCAAAGCATGAGGATTGCTATTGGTCTCACCAAACGAAGTGAAGCGGAGACCGGGAATGAAGACGGGCGGCCAATTGATTGTCGAAGCGCTGGAAGCCAATGGCGTCGAGCGCGTGAGCCTCGTGCCGGGCGAAAGCTTCCTTGCGGTGCTCGATGCACTCGCCGATAGCCCGATCCAGCAGATCATCTGCCGTCAGGAAGGCGGCGCCGCCATGATGGCCGACACCTGGGGCCGCCTGACCGGCAAGCCCGGCATCTGCTTCGTCACCCGCGGACCGGGCGCCACCAATGCCTCTGCCGGTCTGCATGTCGCGCGCCAGGACTCGGTCCCCATGATCCTCTTCATCGGCCAGGTGAGCCGCGACGCCCGCGAGCGCGAGGCCTTTCAGGAAATCGAATATCGCCGCGCCTTCACCGAAGTCGCCAAATGGGTCGCCGAGATCGACGACGCCCGTCGCATTCCGGAATTCGTCACCCGCGCCTTTGCCGTCGCCACCTCCGGCCGCCCCGGTCCGGTCGTGCTGGCGCTGCCTGAAGACATGTTGACGGATACGGTCGAGCCCGTCGCTGCGCGGCCCGCAACGCCGGTCCCGGCCTTCCCTGGCGCCAGCCAGGTCGAGGACTTCCGCAACCGCCTCGCCAAGTCAGAGCGCCCCTTCTTCATTCTCGGCGGCACCCGCTGGGACGAAGCCTCCGTCGAAGCCTTCGCCGGTTTCGCCGAGCGCTGGGCCGTCCCGGTCGGCTGCTCCTTCCGCCGCCAGATGCTGTTCGACCACATGCATCCCTGCTATGCCGGCGATATCGGCCTCGGCATCAACCCGGCACTCTCAAAGGCGGTGAAGGAAGCAGACCTCATCGTGCTTCTGGGCGGTCGTTTCTCGGAATCCCCCTCCTCCGGCTATACGCTGATGGACGTGCCGTATCCGGCGCAGTCGCTGATCCATATCCACCCGGAGCCGGAAGAACTCGGCCGCGTCTATCGCCCCGATCTCGCCATCTGCGCCGCACCCGCCGATTTCGTATCCGCGATCCGGGACATCGAGCCGGTCGCCGCGCCCGCATGGTCCTCGCGCACCGAAGCGATGCACGGCGCCTATCTCGCCTGGTCCACCCCGCCGGCCTCAGGCCCGGAAGGCGTCCACATGGGCGCGATCATGTCCTATCTGGAAGAAAACACCGCCGCCGACACGATCTTCACCAATGGTGCCGGCAATTACGCCACCTGGGTTCACCGCTTCCACCGCTTCCGCAAGTACGGCACGCAGTCGGCTCCTGCATCCGGCTCGATGGGCTATGGCCTGCCCGCCGCCGTGGCCGCAAAGGCGCTGCATCCGACCCGCGAAGTCATTTGCTTTGCCGGCGACGGCTGCTTCATGATGCATGGGCAGGAATTTGCGACCGCTGTGCGCTATAATCTGCCGATCATCACCGTGCTGGTGAACAATTCCATGTACGGCACGATACGAATGCATCAGGAGCGTGAATATCCAGGCCGCGTCAGTGGCACGGGCCTGACGAACCCCGATTTCGCCGAGCTTGCCCGCGCCTATGGCGGCCATGGCGAGAAGGTGACGAAGACGGAGGATTTCGCCGCCGCCTTCGAGCGCGCCCGCGCAAGCGGCAAACCGGCAATCATCGAGATCACCCAGAACCCCGAGGCGATCACGCCGACCCGGACGCTGAGCGAAATCAGGGGCCAGTAACAGGCAACTTACGTAATTATGTCCAGTCTCAATAGGACGCGGCAGCAAACTGATAGGCGCCGATGTCATCGAACTGGACGCCGAAGACGCCATCGCCGGTCTGCTGCTGCGCATATTGCGTGTTCGCGCCCTGGCTCTGTCTGGACGACGTCGCGAAGCCGGCATCATCCTCGTCGCCGTCGTTTTCCACCTCGGACGAGGTTTCTTCACCGGAGAGCAGCGACAGGATGGAGGCCGCGCTTCCGGACGCGCCTCCGCCATTCTGCCCTTCGCCCTGCATACTGCCAGCAGGCGGACCGGGCGGCGGGCCGCCAACAGGCATCCCGGCGGGTGGCATCCCATCTGCACCGGTAGGCCCGGAAACGCCCGAACCGCTGTCACTCGATTGGGATGCCTTGTTGACGAGGAAGTCTCCGACGCGGGCGGCGAACCCTTGAGACTGCGCCGCCGACACCTCGACGGAAGGAATGGAGACTTTCTTCTGCTTCTCTTCCTGTTCGCGCGGTTGCGCACCGGACGCACCGATGCTCTGCGCACGTTGCACAGAGACGGAACCCAACACGGAAGAAATGGCCGAAATCACCCGATGCCCCTTCGTCGGAAAAGACCGACGCGATCACCGACCCTCCCTGAGGCGCGGTCGAAAACGGGGATCATCATGCGCCGGCTTGATTAAAACTTTATCAATCAGGCCGATCGCAGGGATTTAGCAGAAGAAGGATCAGCCGCGCAGGTGCAGTGTCTGCTGATAGACGGCGGTCGAGCGTGCACCCGAGCGGCAATAGCCGAGCATCGGACGCGGGAACTCGTCGAGCGCATCGACCATCATGCGCACGGCATCCGCCGTGACACCTGCCGGGCCGACCGGGATATGCGCGATCATCAGGCCAAGTTCGTCGGCACGCGCCGCGATATCGCCGAATTCCGGCTGATCGGGCTGCTCATGGTCGGGGCGATGGCATACGATCGACTTGAAGCCCTGCGCCTTGATGGCGTCGAGGTCCTCGACCGAAATCTGGCCGGTGACGGAATATTCGTCGTTGATCTGCCTGATATCCATATCGCGTTCTCCCTGCCCTCGTGTGTAACGCCGGGCTTGACGAAGGTCAATTGAGATGGCCGAAGCCGCAACCTCACGCTGCGGCCCGGCAAAAGCATCGATGCTCAGAGAGCAGCCGTGACGATGAACTCGACCTTGTAGTCCGGCGTCGCAAGAGCGGCTTCGCTCGTGGCGCGGGCCGGCGGGTTGGCCGGGTCGATCCAGGCTTCCCAGACGGCGTTCATTTCGCCGAAGGTCGACATGTCGGAGAGATAGATGATCGTCTGCAGGATCTTCGACTTGTCGGAACCGGCGGCGGCAAGCAGACGGTCGACTTCGGCCAGAGCCGACTTCGACTGTTCCGTCACGGTCTTGCCTTCGCCAACCTGGCCGGCGAGGTAGACAGTGTTGCCGTGAACGACAGCGGCGCTCATGCGCTTGCCGGGCTCGATACGCTTGATGGACATCTCGTCTCTCCTGAATGCGAAAAAGAATGCGGGAAGCGGCCTAGCCTTCCTTCCGCCCGTCGTCAACCTTGCGCCCGCACCGAACCGTCAGCGAAGGCAAAGCGCAGCGAATAGTCTTTGGATTCGCCGGGCTGAAGGAGCGTAAGCGCATCGGCGGCGGCGAGCTCTGCACGCGGTTTCCAGTCATGCGATGCGGGCTCAATGCCGACCACATAGGCCGGGCGGCTCTCGTTGCGCCACATCTGCAGGTAAGGCAGCGTCGCGGTATCGAAATCGACCCGCAGTGTAAGCCCACCTGCCCCGGGGATCGGCCCGAGCCGCACGGTCGCGTGACCTTCAGCACCGCCAGCCGGCACGCAGAACACATAATTCTCGCCTTCGCCGAACTGCCAGGACACCGGCACCTTGCCGATCATGTCACCCGACAGCTGCGTCTTGGCGTCGAAGTTCTTCGCTCCGATATTCATGTGGTACATCAGCATCGGCGCAAAGGGCTTCGATCCGGCATTGGTCACGCGATCGTTGAGCGAAACCGCCCCCGTCACGCCGTCTATATGCCAGCGCCGTTCGAGCCGTGCGAGACCGCCATCGGCCAGCCGCACCATGACGGTCGCGCGCGCCGTCGAGGAAAGCCGGCCGTTGCGGAATTCCGTGACCTCCGCCGGGCAGGCCGAGAACGAGCCATGCAGCGGGTATTTCTGACCATCGACACCCTCCACCGGTTCGGGATGACGGATGTGATCAGGGCCGCAGGTAAAGAGAAAGCCTTCCAGCGAGTGATCGATGCGCGGATCACCATCGTCAGGAATGGCGCGGCCCGGCGACAGATCGGCGCCGCCGACAATCAGGCTGCCAATATCGAAAACCGAGTTCTCATCGAGAAACAGGCGCGGTCCCCGCGCGGCGTAGAGTTCCATCATGTCAACGCTCCCTCGAATTGCGATCTCTTGATAAGCCAAAGCTGCCGTCCTGCAAACGGTCTTAACGGAAAATTGATGGTCAATATTTAGTTAAGATGTTGAAAATACCATATAAAGGCCGAAATCTAACGCTATCAGGCCTCAATATTGTCACGATTCACGGTGTCCTCTGTGCGCTTCTTCAGTTTTGCTCTCGCGTTGTCAGCCCTCTCCCTTGCAAGCCTCGCCTCCATTCCGGCCCAGGCACAGCAGGCCTATGGACGCGGCGAAACGGTTCTCGTGACGCCGGACGGTGACATCCTCGACTACATCCCGGAGCGGGGTTCCGTGACCTTCCGCCGCGACGCCTATGGCCGCCGCGTGCTTGTCGACCGCGACGGATACATCATCGCAACGGAAATGCCGGCCTCCAGCGTCGACAGACGAGGATCCGCCTCCAACGACCGGGGCTTCGGCATGGATGCCGCACCATGGGATCCCGGCTATGACGATAACCGCCGCAACAGCCAGAGCGGCCTCAACGACGACAATTTGGCCACGGGCACAATCCCGCAAGGCCGCTTTGGCAATGATGGCGATATCACGCGCCAACCGCTTCCGGACGACCAAATCAGCCCGCCCGGCGATCGCCAACGCCAGTCCGTCGACGGCTTCAACAACCCCGACGACACGCAGACGGCCTCGATCGGTCCGAACGACCAGCCGGTCAACGACCTGCCGGAATCGCTCGAAAGCCCCGCGCCAAAGCTCAACCTGACGGGCAAGTCGCGCGCCGAAATTGCCGCCCTTCAGGTCTATCTCGACCGCTCCGGCATGTCGCCGGGCGTCATCGATGGCAAGAAGGGCTCGAATGTCGACAAGGCGCTGCACGCCTATGAGGTGACGACGGGCGACAAGATCGATCCGCGCAATTCCGAAGAGATCATGAACCGGCTTGCCGCCGGCGGCGGCCTGCCCTTCATGGATTACACGATCACGCCTGCCGATGCCGCCGGCCCATATGTCGCGTCCATCCCCGAGGACTATTCGCAGAAGGCAACCATGCCTTCGATGGGCTATACCCGGGTCTCGGAAATGCTCGCGGAGCGCTTCCACATGGACGAGGATTATCTCAAGGAACTGAACCCGGGCGTCGATTTCAACACCCCCGGCACAATCATCAAGGTTGCCAATCCCGGCCCGCCGCGCACGGGTCAGGTCACCCGCATCGTCGCCAACAAGGCGATCAAGGAAGTCCAGGCCTTCGACGCGCAGGGCAATCTGGTCGCCGCCTATCCGGCCTCGATCGGCTCGACCGACACGCCCTCGCCGTCCGGCACGCACACCGTGGCGCGCGTCGCGTTCAATCCCAACTATACCTACAATCCGAAGATCAATTTCAAGCAGGGCAATAACACCAAGGTGCTCACCATCCCGCCGGGTCCGAACGGCCCAGTCGGCAATGTCTGGATCGCGCTGGACAAGCCGACCTATGGCATCCACGGCACGCCTGATCCGTCCAAGATCGGCAAGACCCAGAGCCACGGCTGCGTGCGCCTGACCAACTGGGACGCGCAGGAACTCGCCAAGATGGTCAAGCCCGGAACCATCGTTCAATTCATCGATTGATCCTACGAAAAGAGCGCCAGAACCGTTTATCGGCTCCGGCGCTCGAATTGTATGTAGATGCTCGATCTGGAAAGATCAGGCCGCCCGCGCACGCATCCGCGCGGCAAGACCCATCGGCTGCTCCCGGCGCTTGGCCGGCAGAAGACGCTTCAGTTCCAGCGCCAGCACCCGGGCGTTTTCGCGCGCCTTGTCAAGATTGGTAATCCGGCTCGGGTCCGCCTTGTGCAGCATCGTGCCGAGATCGAAGATGTCGCGGAAGGCGGAGCGTTCGAAGATCGGCGTTTCGAGAACGTTGACGCCGCGGGAGACCAGCAAATCCTTGATCGCGGAGAGCGCCCGCGTCGTGGCAATCGAGCTGACGCGCGTCAGAACCACCGAATGCGGGATCGAGATCTTCGCCTGGTTCTTCATGTGCGCCAGAAGCTCGATGACCTGCGCCGCACCCTTGGCGTCCATCGCACAGCCCTGAACCGGGATGAGTACGTGGTCGGAGAGGCCGAGCGCCGTCGCCAGCAGCGGGTCGCGCTGGCCGGGGAGATCGATGATGAAGAAATCGATCTGGTCGCGCATCTCGCGGATATGCGTCTGCAGCGATGCCACCGTGACCTCGGAAATCACGGTCAGGCTCGGATCTTTCCCGCCGGTTTCGTACCAGTTGGTGATCCACTTCTGCGGATCGGCATCGAGTACCGCAACGCGGTACCCCTGGCGGACATATTCAGAGGCCAGCAGCAGAGCCGCCGTCGTCTTGCCTGCGCCGCCCTTTGTATTTGCAAGTGAAATGACCGGCATTCCAAACCCCCTAGTCGGCCCGCCGGAACCCCATCCGGCTGAAGGACCATGCGATATTCGCTGCTTCGCGATGGGTATACATTGCGTAAATCATGGTTAACGGAGCCTTAAAGCCGACTGCAGCAATTAACGATCCGCCAGCAAATGCCGACGCAACACACGAATCTCAAGCAACCTGGGGAAAGCCTGTGCAGATTGGCTTACGCAAGGCTGGAGCGACATCGCAGAAACGTCCTCCAAACCGTCCATCCACAACGAAAAACGCCCGCGCATTCGCACGGGCGTTCAATTCGGAAAGGGCTATTCAAGCAATCAGATGGATTCGATGAAGAGTTTCTTGGCCGCCTCGACGGTCAACTCCACCGGGTTGCCGCCGGTGGACGGGTCGGCCACAGCCATGACGGACATTTCATCGATGCGGTCCGTCTTCACGCCAAGCGCTGCCAGCTTATCCGGAATACCGAGCGTTTCGCGCAGGCCCAGAACGAAGTCGTAGAAGCCGTTGAAGCCGCCGGCAATGCCGAGATAGGCAGCGGCAGCCGCAATGCGGTCCTCGATCGCCGGGCGGTTGAAGCGCAGCACTGGCGGCATGACGACGGCATTCGTGGTGCCGTGATGCGTATGATAGATCGCGCCGACCGGGTGGCTGAGCGAATGGATCGCGCCCAGCCCCTTCTGGAAGGCGACGGCGCCCATGGCGGCAGCCGACATCATATGCGTGCGGGCTTCGATATCCGTGCCGTCCGCATAGGCGCGCGGCAGATATTCCTTGACCAGCCGCATACCTTCCAGCGCGATGCCCTGGCTCATCGGATGGTAGAAGGGCGAAGAATAGGCTTCCAGGCAATGGGCGAAGGCATCCATGCCGGTGCCGGCGGTGATGTGCTTCGGCATCCCGACCGTCAGTTCCGGATCGCAGATCGTCACTCCGGGCAGGAACTTCGGATGGAAGATGATCTTCTTCGTTTCCGTTACCGAATTTGTGATGACCGAAGCGCGGCCGACTTCGGAGCCGGTACCGGCCGTCGTCGGGACAGCCACGATCGGCGCGATGCCCTCGACGGAGGCGCGCGTCCACCAGTCGCCGACATCCTCGAAATCCCAGACGGGACGCGTCTGCCCTGCCATGAAGGCCACGCACTTGCCGAGATCGAGGCCCGAGCCGCCACCGAAGGCGACGACGCCATCATGACCGCCATCCTTGAAGGCCTTCACGCCGGCTTCCAGGTTCTTCTCGTTCGGGTTCGGATCGACATCGGCGAAGATCGCACGGCCGAGACCGCCGGCTTCGAGAATGTCGAGCGCCTGTTTCGTGATCGGCATGGTCGAGAGACCACGATCGGTGACCAGAAGCGGCTTCTTCATGCCGAGCGACTTGCAGTGATCGGCCAGTTCCTTGATGCGCCCTGCCCCCATCTTGACGAGGGTCGGGTAGCTCCAGTTTGCAGTAATCGACATCTTAGAGTGCCTTCTTGAGGTGATAGGATTTCGGACGAGTCAGGTTGTGGAAGCCGATGATGGAGAGCGAGCCGCCACGGCCCGTATCCTTGCAGCCGGTCCAGCACAGGCCTGGGTCGACATAGTCGGCGCGGTTCATGAACACCGTGCCGGTCTCCAGATCGCGACCGAGACGCGCAGCGCGCTCCGCATCCTTCGTCCAGAGCGAAACGGTCAGCCCGTATTTGCAATCGTTCATCAGTTCGAGCGCTTCCGCGTCGTTCTTGACCTTCATGATACCGACAGCCGGACCGAAGGTCTCCTCGCGCATGATCTCCATCGAATGATCGACATCGACGAGGATCTGCGGCGCGATATAGGCGCCGCCGTCATCCGCCGGGAAGAGCTTGGGATCGACCAGAGCCTTGGCGCCCTTGGACACGGCTTCCGCGATCTGTTCGCGCACGGTTGCGGCAAAGCGCTTGTGCGCCATCGGCCCAAGCGTCGTTTCCTTGTCGAGCGGGTTGCCGAGCTTGTAGTTCGACACCCAGGCGACCGACTTCTCGACGAATTCATCGTAGAGGTTTTCATTCACATAGATGCGCTCGATGCCGCAGCAGCACTGACCGGAATTGTAGGTCGCGCCATCCATCAGCGTATCGACGGCCGCATCCAGATCGGCGTCTTCCATGACGTAGCCCGGATCCTTGCCGCCGAGCTCGAGGCCAGTGCCGGTAAACGTGCCGGCAGCGGCGCGCTCGATATTGCGGCCACCCTCAACAGACCCGGTGAAGTTGATGAAGTTGAACGCGCCGGCAGCAATCAGCTTCGTCGTCGTGTCATGGTCGAGGAAGACGTTCATGAACACGTCTTCCGGCACGCCCGCCTCGTTGAAGGCCTGCACGAAGCGCTCGCCGACCAGCAGCGTCTGCGAGGCATGCTTCAGCACGACCGTGTTGCCGGCCATCAGCGCCGGCGCGATCGTGTTGAGCGCGGTCATGTAGGGGTAATTCCACGGTGCTATGACGAAAACGACACCATGCGGTTCGCGCTCGATATAGCGCTCGAACTTTTCCGAGCTTTCAACGCGAAGCGGAGCGAGTGCGTCAGCAGCAATGGTCGCGACATAGTTTGAACGCTCGTTGAAGCCCTTGAACTCGCCGCCATAACGAACCGGACGGCCCATCTGCCAAGCCAGTTCCTCAACCACGACATCGGCCATCTCGTTCAGCCGCGCCACGCCCTTCAGCACCAGCTGCACGCGCTCTTCCAGCGGGCGCTTAGCCCAGGCCTTCTGCGCCTTGCGCGCGCGTGCAACGGCGGCTGCCGCATCGTCAAAACTCATCGCCGGACGTTCGGCATAGACCGAACCGTCAACCGGCGAAATGCATCGGATCATCGTCATGATCTTTTTCCTGATCTTGTTTCTAAAACTATCCATCCCGCCTGCGGCGGGATGGGAATTCCTGTTCTGAGTCTCGTCGCGGCGGTTGACCGGGAGTTCGCAGATGGCAAATGTCAGCGCGGCGAAGCACAATTTGCGCTTCGTTTACGCCCGTTCGAAGCCGCGTGCCACCTCCCAGTCCGTGATCTTGCGATCATATTCTTCCTGTTCCCACTCCGCCGCGCGGACATAGTGGTCAATGACATCATCGCCAAACGCCGAGCGCATAAGCTCGGACTTGTTGAGCAGATCCGTAGCGGCGCGGAGCGTCTTGGGAACCTCGCGAATTTCGCCAGCCTTGTATGCGTCGCCGGTAAAGGGATCTTCGAGCGGCAACTGCTTTTCGATGCCGTCTATGCCAGCGGCCAGAAGGGCAGCGAGCGCCAGATAGGGGTTGAGATCGGAACCGCCGACGCGGCATTCGATACGGATCGACTTGCCGCCCTCGCCGCAGAGACGATAGCCGGCCGTGCGGTTGTCCTTGGACCAGACGGCCTTGGTCGGCGCAAATGTCCCTGCGACAAAGCGCTTGTAGGAATTGATATAGGGCGCGAGGAAATAGGTGACTTCCTCGGCATGGGCGAGCAGCCCCGCCACATAATGCTCCATCATCTTCGACATGCCGTAGCGACCATTCGGATCGAAGAACATCGGCTTGCCATCGAGCGACCAGAGCGACTGGTGTATGTGCGACGAACTGCCGGCCGCCGCATTGCTCCACTTGGCGAGGAAGGTGATCGCCTTGCCGCGCGCCCAGGCGATTTCCTTGGCGCCATTCTTGACGATGGCGTGCTGGTCGGCCGTCACCAGAGCCTCGTCATACTTGACGTTGATCTCTTCCTGACCGGCTGACGCCTCCCCCTTGGAGTTTTCCACCGTGATGCCTGCGCCATAAAGCCCGTTGCGGATCGCGCGCATCACGTCTTCTTCCTTGGAGGTCTGGAAGATGTGATAGTCCTCGTTGTAGGCGGAGGCGAGACGCAGGTCGCGGTAGCCGCTGTCGCGCGCGTCATCATAGGTCTGGTCGAAGAGGAAGAATTCGAGTTCCGTGGCCATGTAGGCCTTCAGGCCCATCGCCTCGAGACGCTTGACCTGTTTCTTCAGGATGGCGCGCGGCGAGTGCGGAACCTCTTCATGCGTGTGATGATCCAGCACATCGCAAATGACCATCGCGGTACCTTCAAGCCAGGGCACCCTCCGAAGCGTCGACAGATCGGGCTTCATCGTATAGTCGCCATAGCCCGCTTCCCAGCTGGAGGCCTTGTAGCCCGGCACTGTCTCCATTTCGAGATCGGTTGCCAGCAGGTAGTTGCAGCTATGCGTCTCGTGCCAGCCGCTGTCGACGAAATATTGCGCATGGAAGCGCTTGCCCATGAGCCGACCCTGCATATCGATCAGCACAGCCAGAACCGTATCGATCCGGCCTTCAGCCACGTCGTTTTTCAAGGTCTCGAAATCGTATTTAGAGCTCATCAGAAGCTGTCCCTGTTCCCTGTCAGCCGATCAACGGCCCGTTTTATCTTTATAATATTGAAGCGCTCCGACCCTGACGGCCGGAGCGCCGTGATTTGCAGCGTGGTCTCAGGCCTCGCCAACCGCATGTTCTGCGGCGGCAATTTCCGCCTGGCGCTTGGCCACTTCCTCGCCGATCGGCGGACCCTTGAAGCGCTTGTTTTCAAAAGCCAGCCAGACAATCGCCGTGAGGATCAGGAAACCGACCGTGATGTAGGCGGCATACTGGTTCGGCGGCTGCACGCCGATGATGAAGATGACAACCATTGCGATCACCGCCAGAACGCCGACCAGCTTGTACAAGCCGGCGCCCATGTTCCACGGCCCCATCGCCGGCCACTTCTTCGTGCCGATGGCAAAGATGCCGAGCGCGATCGGGATGGCAAACGAAAGGAACAGGAAGATCACGGTGCACGAGACGACGATCGTGTAGGCCGTCGAACCGGCAATCTCGATCAGCGATGCGCCCCAGACGAAGAGTACGGCAAGCGTGCTACCGACCCAGATCGCCACCGAAGGCGTGCGATACTTGCGGCTGACACTCGCCAGCGTCTTCGAAAGCGGCAGGCCGCCATCGCGCGAGAAGGCGAAGATCATGCGCGAGACCGAGGTCACCGTTGCAAGGCCGCACAGGAACTGAGAGATGAAGATCGCGACGTAGAGAATGTTCTTCACGACCGGATTGGCAACGGTGTCCATCGTCCAGAAGAACACGTTCCAGCCCTGCTTGGCGGCATCATCCATGTTCGGGATGGCAAGCAGGAAGGCAATCAGCATGATGTAGCCGAAGAAGGCCGACCACCAGACCGAGGACACCATGCCGCGCGGCACGGATTCGGCTGCCTTGACGGTTTCTTCCGACGTATGCGCGGACGCATCATAGCCTGTGATCGTGTAGATTGGCAGCAGCAGGCCCAGTGCGAAGACGTACCAGATGCTGTCGCTCTTCGGCCAGACGGAAGCAGCGTCAGGCTGACCGGAATAGTTGGTGAAGGTCCAAAGACGGCTGAAGTCCCAGTGCGCCGCGCCGAAGAAGCAGACGAGCGTGAGGGCGATCGCGGTCGCAAAGATCAGATAGCCCGACATGTCGGTCAGCTTCGCAGTCAGCTTGATGCCGAAATGGTTGATCAGCGCCTGAAGCGCGGTAATCAGCGCCACGAAGATGATCTGGTTGGCAAAGCCCCCGGAGGTCGTTGCATCAACGTTGATGCCGAGCCACGGACCGATCGATCCGGAGAAGAAGCCCCATGTACCGGCGTTGATGGCGCCAAGAACGGTCACGAGACCAAGGAGGTTGAACCAGGCCGTCACCCAGCCGGTGAAGCGGTTCCCGAGGATCGAACCCCAGTGATAAAGGCCGCCGGCCGTCGGATAGGCCGAGGATATCTGCGCCATGGCGAGCGCGAAGACCGCCGAAATCGCGCAACCGAGCGGCCAGCCGAGGCCGATCGCAGCGCCGCCTGCACCGGCCGTTGCCTGCGCGAGCGAATTGATCCCGCCGGAAAGGATGCAGATGATCGAGAAGGAAATGGCGAAGTTCGAGAACGAACTCATCCGCCGTTCGAGTTCCTGGGCGTAGCCCATGGAATGCAGGATCGCGAGATCCTGTTTCTTGTCTGATTCTGAGTAATTACTCATCGTTTCTGTTCCCCTGTTTGCGCCGTACCGACGCCAATGTCGTCCAATTCAATCTTAGTGGCTTCTGACATTCACGAAGGTCTTGTTTTTCTTGTCCTGCGCACCGATCGCCTCTGCGATCAGTTCCGACAGGTATCCGGCCATGACCCCTTGACCGGTTTGATCTGCGATGAGGTCGTTTCTGACCTCGATCATCACATTCGGAATCCCGCGGGAAATTCCGTGAAGTATGAGACTGTGCGTCACGCCGTCGGCTGGACCATAGGGCTCGTTGCGACGCAGGTCGTAGCGACGGTCGGACGCCGCGGCGGAGAGAATTCCATCGGCAAACCGGGAATCCGCATCATGCAGGATCCCGACCTCGACCGCCCGCGGCTTGCCGAAATAGACCGGCGTGAAACTGTGAACAGTGATCAGTGACGTTGCTAGTCCGGCGCAGGTCCGCTCATCGATCAGTTTGGAAATCGCCGCATGGAACGGGCGATAAAGCGCGCGCGTCCTCGCCAGCCGCTCGGCACCATCAATGGTCTCGTTGGCCGGCACGGCGAAGATTTCGCTCTTTGCCGGCATCGCGGCAGGCGATTCCGGCGGCCGATTGCAGTCATAGACGAGGCGGGAAAACTTCTGGAAGACGAGCGGACTGTCAAACCGGGCGGACAGCATCCTGGCAACGGCAAGCGCGCCAGGATCCCAGGCGATATGCGAAAGACGGGTTTCCTCGCTCAGCCCCATGTCGCCCATGGCGCGTGGCAAGGTCGAGGAGGCATGTTCGCAGACGATGACGAAAGGCCCCTGCCCTCCTGCCAGCTCGACTCCAACCGGATCGATCTCGTCCGCAGAAAGCACGCTTTCCCGTTTGCCCATCGTCAAATCTCACTAGGTCATTTCTGAAAAATGTTCTTCAAAAAGCGATCGGTGTCAATTCGTTCCTGAAATTATCTTTTCAAAAAAAATGCTCGTTGACTTGGCCGACGATCCTGCGTTTAGTTTTGTGACAATGTCGGCGTGAGACCGGCTGAAGGCGCTGACCGGGTTCCAGACCCGGTTCACGCTGACAAAGATGAGAAAAACGGCGGACCGGCACGCAATCGATCGCGGCACGCTTCGCCAGAGGGTGAACATATCTGTGACCGGAAACTTGAAAACAGTTTCGGACATCATCGGTGCAAGCTATGAAACGCTGACGCGGGCCGAGAGGCAGCTCGCTGAAGCGCTTCTTGACAACTATCCGGTGTCCGGCCTTGTGTCGATCACGGCGCTCGCTGAAAACGCGCGCGTGTCGACGCCGACTGTTGTCCGCATGGTCCAGAAGCTTGGATTTTCCGGCTTCCCCGACTTCCAGTCGCGCCTGCACCAGGAGCTGGAAGAAACCATTTCCAACCCGATCTCCAAGCACGACCGTTGGGCGGCGGATGCACCGGGCACGCATATCCTCAACCGTTTCGCCGACGCCGTCGTCGCCAACATGCGCGATAGTCTGGCCCATATCTCGATTCCGGATTTCGACCGCGCGGCATCCGAGCTGTCCAACCGCAAGAAGCCGGTCTATCTCGCCGGCGGACGGATAACGCACGCGCTGGCAGATTATTTCTTCACGCATCTGCAGGTCATCCGCTCAGGGGTGACACTAATCTCGACGAACCGCAGCACCTGGCCGCAATATGTCCTCAACATGCGCCCCGGCAACATCCTCGTCCTCTTCGACATCCGCCGCTACGAGCAGGAGATGGAGACGATGGCGAAGATCGCGGCAGAGCGCGGCATCTTCATCATCCTGTTTACCGACACCTGGGGCTCGCCGATCGTCAAGCACGCCAAGGTCGTCTTCAGGCTGAATATCGAAGTCCCCTCCGCCTGGGATTCCTCCGTCATGACGCTTGTCCTGGTGGAGGCACTGATCGAAGCGGTGCAGAGCGCCAACTGGGATTCGACGCGTGAGCGCATGAGCGATCTGGAGGAGCTGTTCGACACGACGAGCCTTTTCAGAAGACCAATCAGAAGGGAAAAGCGGGGGAAGCAGCAGAATTGACCTTAGGACAGGCTTTGCGCCTGTCACACAAACGTTATGCATTACCAATATTCGACCGACAACCGTGCGGGCAGACCGCCGGCATCCAAGAGGAGAAGAACATGATCGAGACGTCTCTCAAAGTCCTGTCGCTGACGACGGCGATTGCCATTGCAGCGTCTGGCGTTGCCCAGGCCGGCGCCATGGAAGATCTGGTCGCAGCAGCCAAGAAGGAAGGCACGCTCACCACGATCGCGCTGCCGCACGATTGGTGCAACTACGGCGGCGCAATCGAAGGCTTCAAGAAGAAGTATGGCATTGCCATCAATGAGCTGAACCCTGACGCCGGTTCGGGCGACGAAGTGGAAGCCATCAAGGCCAACAAGGGCAATACCGGCCCGCAGGCTCCCGACGTGATCGACGTCGGTCTCTCCTTCGGCCCGCAGGCCAAGAAGGACGGCCTGATCCAGCCTTACAAGGTCTCCACCTGGGCCGACATTCCGGACACCGCCAAGGATGCCGAAGGCTACTGGTATGGCGACTACTACGGCGTGATGTCGCTGCTCGTGAACAAGGACCTCGTGAAGAACATTCCGAAGGACTGGGCCGACCTGCAGAAGCCGGAATATGCCAACATGGTGGCGCTGGCCGGTGACCCGCGTCAGGCAAACCAGGCCATCTCCGGCGTCTTCGCCGCTGGTCTGTCTGCTTCGAACGGCGACGTTGCCAAGGCTGGCGATGCCGGTCTCGAGTTCTTCAAGAGCCTCAACGCTGCCGGCAACTTCGTTCCGGTCATCGGCAAGGCCGCTCCGTTCGCGCAAGGGACCACGCCGATCATCGCCGCCTGGGACTATAACGCCATGAGCTGGGGCGAAAGCCTCAAGGGCAACCCGCCCTACCAGGTCGTCGTTCCGGCTTCGGGCGTCGTCGCCGGCGTCTACGTTCAGGCAATCTCGGCTTACGCCCCGCACCCGAACGCTGCCAAGCTCTGGATGGAATACCTCTATTCGGACGAAGGCCAGATCGAATGGCTGAAGGGCTTCTGCCACCCGATCCGCTTCAACGCCATGGCAAAGGCCGGCAAGATCCCGGCTGGCCTGCTTGCCAAGCTGCCGCCGGCTGAAGCCTATGCCAAGGCTGTCTTCCCGACGCTCGAAGAACAGGCTGCCTACAAGAAGACGATCACCGAAGGCTGGGACAAGGTCGTCGGCGCCAACGTCAAGTAATATTTGACGCGCGAGACATGGCTTCCCCTGGCAACGGGGGAAGCCTCTCTATAAGCCCGAAACGGGCCAAAATCATAAAACCGGGGACCGCATGGCTGCAACGCAACCTCTCCTGAACAGGCGTTTGATCACCGATTGGCTGGGCATAGCGCCTTTCGCGATCTTCGCTGTCATGTTCCTGATCGCACCGACAGTGTATCTCGTCAGCGGCGCATTCGTGGATCCGAACGGCAACCTGACGCTGAGGAACCTCGTTGACCTCTTCCAGCCGAGCATCCTCGCCGCCTACATCATCTCGATCAAGGTTTCAGCCGCTTCCGCCTTTGGGGGCGCGATCATCGGCTTTGCGCTTGCCGCAGCGATATCGCTGGGCGGCCTGCCCTCCTGGCTGCGCTCCGCCGTCCTGACATTCTGCGGCGTCGCCTCGAATTTCGCCGGTGTGCCACTCGCCTTCGCCTTCCTGTCGACGCTCGGCCGGCTCGGCCTGGTCACCATCATCCTGCGTGATGTCTTCGGCTTCAATCTCTACGCCACCGGCTTCAACCTCTTAAGCTTCCTGGGTCTGACGCTGACCTACATGTATTTCCAGATCCCGCTCATGGTACTGATCATCACCCCGGCGCTGGATGGTCTCAAGCGCGAATGGTCGGAAGCGGCAAGCGTTCTCGGCGCCACGCCCTGGCAATACTGGCGCATGGTGGTGATCCCGATCCTCTGGCCGAGCGTCTTCGGCACCCTGCTGCTTCTCTTCGCGAATGCATTCGGCGCTGTCGCGACCGCCGTCGCTTTGACCGGCTCCTCGCTGAACATCGTGCCGATCGTCCTCTTCGCGCAGATCCGCGGCGACGTGCTGCACAATCCGAACCTCGGCTATGCGGTCGCCTTCGGCATGGTTGTCATCACCGGCATTTCCAACTTCATCTACATCTGGCTGCGGATGCGCGCCGAAAGGTGGCAGAAATGATCGGCAAGAGATTCTGGTCCTGGCTCGCCGTTTTCGTCGCCGCCGTCTATTTCATCCTTCCGCTGCTGGCGACGCTGGAATTCTCCATGCGGATGCGGCGCGGCACCTACTCGTTCGACGCCTATCGTTCGGTCTTTGCGGACGACAGGTTCGCGTCGACCTTCAGCTACTCGGTGGTCATGGCGCTCATCACCATTGCGCTCGGCGCACTGCTGATCGTGCCGACGGCCTATTGGGTGCGGCTGCGGATGCCCTATCTTCGCCCGGTCGTCGAATTCGTGACGCTGCTGCCGCTCGTCGTGCCGGCCATCGTCATCATCTTCGGCTATCTGAGACTTTACAATTCTTCGTCCTGGCTGCCGCTGACCAATAGCGAGACGGGCTCGAATGCGCTCCTCGTCTTCGGCTTCATGACGATGTCGCTGCCTTACATGTACCGGGCCGTCGACACCGCCATGCGCACGATCGACGTCGCCGTACTGACGGAAGCCGCCGAGAGTCTCGGCGCGGGCTGGATCACCATTCTCTTCCGCTGCATCTTTCCAAACGTATTGACCGGCGTGCTTTCCGGCGCCTTCATCACCTTTGCGATCGCTGTCGGCGAGTTCACCATGCCCTCCCTTCTCAACCGGCCTGCCTTCGGTCCCTATCTGGCGCTGATCGGCGCGAACAAGGCCTATGAGCCGCCGGCGCTCGCCATGATCGCTTTCGCCATGACCTGGATTTCGATCATTCTCATCAATATCACCACCCGCCTGCAAAAGGGCGCCGCTGGCGCGCGTTGAGGTCCAAATGTCCTATCTCGAACTCTCCCACGTCCAGAAGTCCTTCGGCATCGTCAAGGTGGTCCACGATTTCAACATGTCGATCGAGGAAGGCGAATTCGTTTCCTTCCTCGGACCGTCGGGCTGCGGCAAGACGACTGTGCTGCGCATGATCGCCGGTTTCGAAAGCGTCACCGGCGGCACGATCACCATCGGTGGCGTCAACCAGAACGGCCTGAAGCCCAACAAGCGCAATATCGGCATGGTCTTCCAGGCCTATGCCCTCTTCCCCAACATGACGGTGGCAGAAAACGTCGCCTTCGGTCTCAAGGTGGCCGGCGCGTCGAAGCCGGAAATCGACGCGCGCGTCAAGGAAATGCTCGACCTCATCCACCTTGGCCATCTGGCGGACCGCTATCCCTACCAGATGTCGGGCGGCCAGCAGCAGCGTGTGGCTCTCGCCCGCGCTCTAGCCAACAAGCCGAAGGTCCTCCTCCTCGACGAACCGCTCTCCGCACTCGACGCCAAGATCCGAGTCTCACTACGCGAGGAAATCCGGGCCATCCAGCGCAAGCTCGGCATCACCACCATCTTCGTGACGCATGACCAGGAAGAAGCGCTCTCAATCTCCGACCGCATCGTCGTCATGAATGCGGGCATTGCCGACCAGATCGGTACGCCGTCGGATATCTACAACCGCCCGGCCACGCGCTTTGTCGCGGGCTTCGTCGGCACGCTGAACATCCTGGAAGCCAAGGTCGAAAACCGCGATGCCGGCATTGTCCGCCTTGGCAGCCGCAGCGTCAGCATCCCGCCGTCGCATCTGAACGGATCGGGTGATGGCGCGGCGATCACCGTGGCGCTGCGCCCGGAAGCTCTGTCGCTCTCCAAGTCGCCGTCCAGCGACGTGGCCCTCGATGGCCGCGTGACGAGTGTCAACTTCCTCGGCTCGGTCATCCGCACCCGCATGGATGTCGAAGGCCAGCAGGTCTCGTTCGACATGTTCAACAATCCGGGCCTGCAGCCGCCGCAGATCGGGGAGATGGCGACCGCGCATTTCAACGCGTCGGACGTCCTCGTGATCCCGAACTGAGTTCTACGATCTGGCGGCTTTCGGCACCGTTTCCACCGTGCCGGAATATTGGACCTGCGGGAACGGAATGCTGATTCCGGCCTTGTCGAACGCCATCTTGGCGTTCTTGGTGACGTCGCGACTGGTGGGCCAGAAATCGGCCGAGCGCGTCCAGTAGCGCAGGGTGATTGTCACTGCGCTGTCGGCCAGTTCGTTGACGAAGGTCTCCGGAGGTGGGTCGGCAAGGACGCGTTTGTCGTCCCCCACGAGGCCGAGCATGATATCGGACGCCTTGTCGATATCGTCGTGGTAACCGATGCCGATCGTGAAGTCGTAACGGCGGGTCGGCATTCGGCTGAAATTGGTGATCTGCACATTCCAGAGCAGCGAGTTTGGCGCAACGCGATACATGCCGTCCGGCGTCTTGAACTCCGTCGTGAAGATGCCGATGAATTGCACGATGCCCGACACCGAACCAGTCTCGATATAGTCGCCTACACGGAACGGCCTGAGAACGAGCAGCATGATCCCGGCAGCAATGTTCTGCAGCGTCCCCTGCAGCGCGAGGCCGATGGCAAGGCCGGCAGCACCGAGAGCGGCAATGATCGACGCCGTCTGGACGCCGAACTGGCCTAGAACCATGACGATCACCATGACCATCAGGAAATAGCGCACGAAATTGGAGGCAAAGCCTGCAATGGTGGCATCAAAACCGCGGACGCGCAAAAGCGCCGCATAGGTCCAACGCCCAAGAAGCTGGGTCAGAAGCCAGCCGACCAGCAGGATGACGATGGCGCCGAAAATCGAGAGTGCGTATTGGATGAAGAGCGCCTGGAGACGCGGATAGTCGATGCTATTGCCGTAATCGACAATGTTCTGGAGGCCTTTTTCCATGCCGCCGGCGTCCCTTTCTTCTTGCCTTGTCGTAACCGACAACGGCTCGGGGACGGCAATGTTCCACCGTTTGTTCCTATTGCTCGCCCGTCAGATCCCGCCGCGCCTTGTCCAGCTCCTCGGCGTAACGGCGCAGCAGATGCTGTTCTGTCAGAAGCCCCATGACTTTCCTGGATGAAAGGCTGTCGACCACCGCAAGTTCTTCCGCATAGGCGATCTGGAAGGTCTGGGCCGCTTCGCGCGCATTCATGAACGGCATGAGCATGGTGTCGCGGTTGCGCGCAAGATCGGCTACCGTCGTCTTGCCCGACTGATCGATTTCGGGCGCATAGGCGTCCGCCACGATCACCATGCCGGCATAGCCGCCATTCGCGTCGACCGCGATGACGCGTTGCGAGGCACCGAGCGGAAACTGCTTGCGGAAATCGGCAAGGGTCATTGTCTGGGCAGCCGTCTTCACGTCTGGACGCATCATCCGGCCGACCGTCAGGTTGCGCATCCAGCCGACATCATGCGCGCTGCGGATCGTCTCGCCACGCAGGTGCAGACGCCAGGTCGAGAACGAATAGCCGAAGGTTTCGCGCACCACCACCGCCGAGACGATGGAGGCCACCAGCACTGCGCCCGTAATCCCGAGATCACGCGTTGTCTCCAGAACAAGGAAAGACATGGTCAGTGGCCCACCCACAACGCCCACCGCCAGCGAGGCCATGCCGACCAGCGACGCATAGAGCGGTGAAAATCCGTGAACAAGACCCAGCTCGCCCAGCGCCAGCGCCACCGATTTCCCGAGGATGGCCCCCAGATAGAGCGAGGCGAAGAAAAGACCGCCACGAAAGCCGGAGCCCAGCGAAACGGCGGAAGCCAGAAGTTTCAGGGCAAACAGGACGGCAAGAAACTGCCATGTCGCAGCACCGACAAGATCGAGATGCAGCGCCCCGTGGCCGGAAGAGAGCACATGCGGCGAAATCAGGCCGAGAATGCCGACAATGGCGCCACCGACGACGGGCCGCAGCCAGACCGGGCAGCGCGATAGACGGAAGAGATTTTCCGTGGCCGTGACGAGCTGCATGACGGTGACGGCGGCCAGCGCGCCGAGAATGCCGAGAAACAGATACGGCGCGAGCGCGGCTGCGCTCATGGCCTGGGTGAGCCCGATTTCGATCGGGTTCTGTTCGGCTCCCAGCCAGCTGGCCGTGAGGCTTGCCGCAAGAGATGCCGTCATCACCGGCGCAACGGCCGCCACGGTGTAGGTGCCGATGATCAGCTCGAAGCCGTAGAATGCGCCTGTGAGCGGAGCGCCAAAAGCCGCAGAAATGGCGCCGGCGGCAGCACAGCCGACCAGCGTGCGCGTTTCCGCCCGGCGCAGGCCCAGCCGGCCCGCCACATGCGAGACGAGACCGGAACTCGCCTGCGTATAGCCGGCCTCAAGCCCGACGGAGGCGCCATAGCTGCTCGACACCATGGTCTGCAGCGACACCATGAGGCTTTCGCGCACGGACATGCGCCCGCCATGCAGCGCATTGGCCTCGATCGGGTCGACAGGAGGACGGGTGAAGAGCCGCTTCGAAAGTGCCGCGAGGATCGCCATGATGACACCGCCCACGACGGGAACGAGCGCAAACCACGGCGAGGTCAGCGCGTCCTGACCGCTGAGCCGTTCGTTCACGGGTATCTGGAAGAGGATGCTATGGGCGTGATTGGTGATCCAGCTCATCGCGGTCACCACCGCGCCTGCAAAGACGCCGGAGAGTGCTGCAAGACCCAGGAGCCAGATTTCGCGGAAGCGGACAAGCTTCTCCCGAAGGTTCAAAACATAGCCGGATGCTGTCTGAGAGGGCACTGACACCGGAGACTCCTCGGCACTCGTCTTCCTGCGAGCCCCTATAAACGCCCCCTCATGAGGTGGCAACGCCAGAAAGAATATTTCACGCTCCGGCAAAGCTCACATGGGCTTCATTCCACCAATACGCCTCTTCTCAGAACAAGCGCACTGCCGGGTGAGCCGTAAAGGAATGAGTTTTGCGTTCGCATAATTCCAAATTGACTATGTCTATTTCTTTTATAGACTTTAAACATTAACCCAATGGAGGAACGCATGGTGCTCAAATCTTTCAAGGTCGGTCTTGTAGCCCTTTCGCTTGTGCTTGCCGCAGGCCCGTCGCTCCCGGCTTTTGCTGGACAGGAAATCCTCAACGTCTCCTATGACCCGACGCGCGAGTTCTACAAGCAGTACAATGCGCTCTTCGCCAAGCACTGGAAGGAAACCGGTGGCGAGGCCATCAAGATCAACCAGTCGCATGGCGGCTCGGGCAAGCAGGCACGCTCCGTCATCGATGGTCTGGAAGCCGACGTCGTGACGCTGGCCATCGAGGCCGATATCGACGCGATTGCGGAAAAAACCAAGAAGATCCCAGCCGATTGGAAGTCGCTGCTGCCGGCCAACAGCTCGCCCTACACGTCCACAATCGTTTTCCTGGTGCGCAAGGGCAATCCGAAGGGCATCAAGGACTGGAACGACCTGATCAAGGATGGCGTCCAGGTCATCACGCCGAACCCGAAGACCTCCGGCGGCGCTCGCTGGAACTTCCTGGCGGCCTGGGCCTGGGCCAAGAAGACTTATGGCGGCGATGACGCCAAGATCCGGGACTATATCACCAAGCTCTTCCAGCACGTTCCGGTTCTCGACACCGGCGCCCGCGGCGCAACCCAGACCTTCGCAGAGCGCGGTCTCGGCGACGTCCTGATTGCCTGGGAAAACGAAGCCTATCTCGCCGGTGACGAACTCGGTGCCGACAAGTTCGAGATCATCTCGCCCTCCATCTCGATCAAGGCCGAGCCGCCGGTCGCCCTCGTGAAGGGCAATGCGGACGCCCATGGCACGACCAAGGTTGCACAGGCGTATCTCGAGTATCTCTACTCGCCGGAAGCCCAGAAGCTGATCGCCAAGAACTACTATCGCCCGCTTGACCCGACAAAGGCAGATCCGGCTGACGTTGCCCGCTTTGCCAAGATTGACCTGTCGACGATTGAAGACTTCGGCGGCTGGAAGAAGGCGCAACCCGAATTCTTCGGCGACGGCGGTCTCTTCGATCAGCTCTACAAGCCGGCGAAATGATCGATGACATCAACGCAGTCCCCCAAATCCTCCCAAGGATGGCAGTGGAAGCACCCGAGCGTCATTCCAGGCTTTGGAATGGCGCTCGGCCTTTCGCTGACCATGCTGACGCTCATCGTGCTCATTCCGCTCGCAGCGCTCGCGCTGCGGGCGGCAGCGCTCGGTCCGTCCGGGCTTTACGAACTGGTTCTCGATCCGCGCGTCTTCGCGGCCCTCAAGATCAGTTTCCTCACGGCCCTTGCCGCAGCCATCGCCAATGCGGTCTTCGGAACGCTAACGGCCTGGGTGCTGGTCCGCTACGACTTCTACGGCCGGCGGATCTTCGATGCGCTGATCGACCTGCCCTTCGCCATGCCGACCGCCGTGGCCGGTATCGCGCTGATGGCGGTCTATTCGCCGAAGGGTCTGATCGGCCAATACCTCGCACCGCTCGGCATCCAGGTGGCCTACACGCCGCTCGGGATCATCGTCGCACTGATTGCGGTGGGCTTCCCCTTCGTCGTCCGAACGGTGCAGCCGGTGCTTGAGGAAATCAGCCGCGAGACGGAGGAAGTCTCCGCCACGCTCGGCGCCAACCGCTTCCAGACGATCTTTTTCGTCGTGCTGCCCCCGCTGATACCTGCGATCCTCACCGGCTTCGCGCTGGCGCTGGCGCGCGGCGTGGGCGAATATGGCTCGGTCATCTTCATAGCCGGCAACCTGCCGTTCAAGTCGGAGATCGCACCGCTCCTCATCGTCATCAAGCTGGAAGAGTTCAACTATGCCGGCGCGACCGCGATTGCGGCGGTGATGCTGGCGATCTCCTTCCTGATGCTCTTCGTCATCAACGGCATCCAGAGCTGGAGCCAGAAGAGGTTCGGCCATGGCTGACCAATCCACGTCCCCCCCTCGCCGTCGCAATCCGGTCAGCGAGCCTGCGATCGTCCGCTGGCTGCTGATCGGCACCTGCGCGCTTTTCCTGGCGCTGTTCCTTGTGCTGCCGCTCGGTACCGTCGTCGGACGCGTGTTTGCGGCCGGCTGGGACAGCTTCGCCGAGACGCTCTCCGACAGCGACACACAGTCAGCAATCAGGCTGACGCTTTCGGTGGCAGCGCTCGCCGTGCCCTTCAATCTGGTCTTCGGCATAGCCACCGCCTGGGCGATCGCCAAGTTCGAGTTCAAGGGCAAGACCTTCCTGACGACGCTGATCGACCTGCCCTTCTCGGTCTCGCCAGTTATCTCGGGCCTTGTCTATGTCCTGCTCTTCGGCGCGGACACATGGCTAGGCCCGCAACTGAAGGCAATGGGTTTCCCGGTCATCTTCGCCTTCCCCGGCATTTTTCTCGCCACCGTTTTCGTGACCTTCCCCTTCATCGCGCGCGAGCTCATCCCGCTGATGCAGGCGCAAGGCACGGCAGACGAGGAAGCGGCAATCTCGCTCGGTGCATCCGGCTGGCAGACCTTCATCCGGGTGACGCTGCCCAACATCAAATGGGCGCTGCTCTATGGGGTCCTGCTCTGCAACGCCCGCGCCATGGGCGAATTCGGGGCCGTCTCGGTCGTATCGGGCCATGTGCGGGGCAAGACGCTCACCATGCCGCTGCAGATCGAGGCCCTGTACAACGACTATGCGACGGACGGCGCCTTCGCCGTCGCCTCCCTGCTGGCAGCGCTCGCCCTCGTCACCCTTATCCTGCGCACATCGCTCGAATTGAAGTTCGGCGCAGAGGTCGGCAACGGCCGGCATAAATAGGAATACATTCATGGATATCCGCATCGAAAAGATCCGCAAGGAATTCGGCGACTTTCCCGCCCTGCACGATGTTTCGCTGAACATCCGCTCCGGCGAACTCATCGCGCTCCTTGGCCCCTCCGGCTCTGGCAAGACGACGCTCCTGCGCCTCGTGGCCGGCCTCGAATATCCGAGCCAGGGCCGCATCCTCTTCGGCGAGGAGGACGCTTCCTGGAAGAGCGTGCAGGAGCGCAATGTCGGCTTCGTCTTCCAGCATTATGCGCTGTTCAAGCACATGACCGTCTTCGACAACGTCGCCTTTGGCCTGCGCGTTCGCGGTTCCGATACCCGTCCGCCAAAGGCCGAAATCAGCCGCCGCGTCGAGGAACTGATCGACATGGTGCAGCTTTCGGGGATGGAGAGCCGCTATCCGGGCCAGCTCTCCGGCGGCCAGCGCCAGCGTGTTGCGCTCGCCCGCGCCATGGCAATCGAACCCCGCGTGCTGCTGCTCGACGAGCCCTTCGGCGCGCTCGACGCCAAGGTCCGCAAGGACCTGCGCAAATGGCTGCGGGAATTCCACGACCGCACCGGCCATACGACCCTCTTCGTCACCCACGACCAGGAAGAGGCGCTGGAACTCGCCGACCGCGTCGTCGTGATGAGCCAGGGCAAGATCGAACAGGTGGGCTCTGCGGACGACATCTATGACCGCCCGCAATCCGACTTCGTCTTCTCCTTCGTCGGCGACAGCGCGAAGCTGCCGGTGACGGTGGCAAACGGTGAAGTCATCTTCAACGGCACACCGACCGGATTGCGCACGTCTACGGGCAATGGCGACAAGCACATCTTCTTCCGCCCCCGCGACATCGCGCTACAGGACGACGGTCCGGCTTTCGAAGGCCGCATCGTCTCCATGCGTCGGCTTGCCGGCGCGCGCATTGCGGAAATCGATGCGGGTTTGGGAGAAGTTGCCGAACGGGTCGAGATCGAGCTGCCGCTCGGCGTGCCGGCGGAACCAGGAAACGTGATCCGCTTCCTGCCGCATCGTTTCGCGATCTTTTGAGAAAGCAGCCGGGGGCAACCCCGGCACCTCACGCCCTCACGAGGCGTCGAGCAGGTGCTCGAACCCGGAGCCTTCCCGCTCGACCATTTCGCGCATGTCGTTGAGCGATTTGTTGTCGAGCACCGCTGCGATCGCTTCGCGGACCTCCAGCATGGTCAGACGTACGGGACAGACCGTTTCGTCCACGCAATCCTGACAGCGATGATAGGCCGTGCGGCTGGCGCAGGCGATCGGCGCCAGCGGGCCATCCAGCACCCGCAGCGCCTGTCCGACCATGATCTCGTCTGCCGAGCGCGACAGACAATAGCCGCCCGAACGGCCCTTCTTGGCATAGACGAAACCGCCATTGCGCAGGTCTGCCAGGATGGCGTCGAGAAACTTCTTCGACATGCCATGAGCAGTCGCGATTTCGTTGGACTGGATTACTTCACCCGCCGGCAGACCCGCCAAATGGAACAGGGCTTTGAGCCCATACTTACCCTTCATCGACAACATTGTCGGACTATTCCCGTCATGCGCATGTGAATGAGGACCCGGATGCAGGTTTCGGCACCAGTCTGTCTCACCATCGATTTGAGGGATTTCAGCGACTTAATGCGGATTTGTTTACGGGCCTGAGCATTTTT
>DATMTA010000183.1:0-12045 GCA_035565055.1 Ensifer sp. | reverse complement strand
ATTGACCGGGCGGCCGACGGCGGCCGTCGCGGAGGAGTGGAGACCGAACTACCGGATCGTCGCAGAGCCCGGCGACCGGGCGTCGCAAAAAGCTGAGTCCGTCAGGCAGGCCTATCGCGCCGCCTGCGCGCACGCTCAGGGGAGAGAGGAACAATGACGGAAATGACACAGTCCCCGTCCATGCATGGCAAGGGCATTCGCATTCCGGCGGAGGCGGGCATCGCCTTCGTTCTGTTGATGGTGATGATCGCCGGCTCGCTGGCCTCGCCGAATTTTCTGACACTGTCGAACCTGTTCGTGCTGCTTTTGAACGGAGCGGTGATCGGCTTCCTCTGCCTCGGTCAGTCCTTCGTGCTGTTTACCGGCGGCATCGACCTGTCCTGCGGCTCCGTGGTGGCGATGACCTGCGTGCTCGCCGCCGTCTTCATCGAGACGCTGGGTCTTCCCTGGCCGGTGGCGGCGGTGCTTGTTCTGGGTGTCGGCGCGCTCGCCGGCGCGCTGAACGGCTTCATCATCGACAGGACCGGCGTGCCGCCCTTTATCGTGACCTTCGCCATGATGGGCGTTGCCGCCTCCATCCCGCAAATCATCACGGGGGCGGAGTCTATTCGCGTGATGGATTTCGGCTACAGGCTGATCGGCCAGGCCAAGGTCTTCGGCATTCCGTTCCCGGTCATCGCCCTTGGCATTGCCATCGCCGCGGCCGCGATCTTCATCAAGCGCACGGTAACGGGCACCCATATCTTCGCCGTCGGCGGCAATGCGGAGGCGGCGCGACTTGCCGGCGTGAATACGTCGCGCATCACCATCCTCGTCTATGCGATCTCCGGCTTCTGCGGCGCCTGCGGCGGCTTGATCTACGGGTCGCGGCTGATGACCGGCTATCCGACGGCAGGCCGTGGCGACGAACTTTTCTTCTCGATCGCCGGCGCGGTGGTCGGTGGCGTCAGCCTGTTCGGCGGCATCGGCTCGATCTACGGCGCGATGATCGGCGCGACCCTGATCGCCACCATTTCCAATCTCATGAACGTGCTGAACGTCAGCGCCTACTGGCAGCCGCTGGTCATCGGCGTGATCATCCTGGTCGGAGTCACCTTCGACACGCTACGCGCCTCGAGCCGCCTGTCACTGCCTTGGGCGGCGCTGATTCGCAAGAAGTTCTCGGGCGCCTGAAGTCCCCGCGAGACGGCGCCGGCCGCACCGGCAACGACTGAAAATTCATCATCCAATGAAGGAGGAGTAAGATGAAGACTCTGAGGAATACCGCATGGGCTGCGATCGGCCTTTCGCTCGCCCTTTCCGCCTCGGCGGCCTACGCACAGGATACGAAAGTGCTCGGTGTCGCGCTGCCGAACCTGACAAATCCCTACTACGTCGCCATGAAGAAGAGCTTTGAGGAAAACGGCG
This sequence comes from Ensifer sp., assembly GCA_035565055.1. Classification (GTDB taxonomy): domain Bacteria; phylum Pseudomonadota; class Alphaproteobacteria; order Rhizobiales; family Rhizobiaceae; genus Ensifer_A. The sequence continues at coordinate 10,638 of DATMTA010000183.1, read as the reverse complement.
CGGCGCAGGGGTTCGAGGTGCGCGTGCTCATCGCCGACAATGACGATGCCAAGCAGCTTTCGCAGGTGCAGACCCTTGTCCAGCAAGGCGTTTCCGCCATCGCGCTCAACTGCGTCTCGTCCGGTCCGTGTGTCGCTTCCGTCTCCGAGGCGAACCAGGCGAATATCCCCGTCTTCGCCATCAACATCCTGCCCGATCCGGAAAGCCTCAAGGGGCAGGAGCTCAAGCTCGAGCAGGGCGTGCAAACCGACCAGAAGGCCGGCGGCTTCTATATCGGCCAGCAACTGCTGAAGGATATCGGCGCCGACGGCAAGGCGGTCATCGGCATCGTCGGCGAGCCGACCTCGGTCGCCGCCAATGCGCGTGACGAGGGCTTCAAGGAGGCGCTCGCCTCCAATCCGAACGTCAAGTTCGTCGCCCTTGTCAACGGCAAGGTCGAGGAAACCACCTCGTTGAAGGTGACGACGGAAATGCTGCAGGGCAATCCCGACATCACCGTCGTCTATTCCGACACGGAACCGTCGGCGCTCGGCGCGATTGCCGCGATCCAGCAGCTTGGCCGCGACGACGTGAAGCTCTACGCCTTCGTCGACAAGCTCGGCGTCAAGCATATCGAGGACAACTCGATCCTGAAGGCCGGCGCCATCCAGGAGCCCGCCAAGCTCGCCCAGATCCAGGTGGAGAACATCAAGAAGTTCCTCGCCGGCGAAAACCTCGAGCCGGTCATCGACAGCCCGCCGCTGCTCGTCAACAAGGACAACGCGGCCGAAGTGGTCGACAAGGCCTACTGAAATCGAAGCCGTCGCGCGGTTTTCGAACCGCGCGACACCATCATCGGGAGGGTTCGGACATGTCGGAAGTCGCAGGTTACAGGGCAGAGGGCATCACCAAGGCATTCGCCGGCGTCGGCGTGCTTCACGGCATCGATTTCGAGGTGAAGCCCGGCACGATCCATGGGCTGTTCGGCCACAACGGCGCAGGCAAGTCGACATTGCTGAAAATCCTGGCCGGCGCGCAGCCTCAGGACGAGGGCACGCTCTCCATCGATGGCGAGGCCCTTCATATCGCCTCGCCGCGAGACGCCTTGGCCAAAGGCATTGGCTGCGTCTATCAGGAACTGCGCCTTATCCCGAACCTCACCGTGGCGGAAAACCTCTTCCTTGGCCGGGAGGTGACTGTGAAAGGCTTCAAGTGCACGGCGGAAATGAACGCATACAGCGTCAAGCTGCTCGCATCCTACGGCCTTTCGATGGATGTGACACGCACCGTCAAGGGCCTTTCCCATCCGGAGAAACAGCTGATCGAGGTGATCGCGAACCTTGAGGGCAAGGCTCGGTTTCTTTTCCTCGATGAGCCGACGACGGCGCTGGACGGAAAGCAGTCCGCCGAACTGCTCGCTCATGTCCGCACCATCGCGCTTGAGCGCAATATCGGGATCGTGCTCGTGTCGCATAAGCTCGATGAGGTGCTGACCGTCTGTGACGAGGCGACCGTGCTTTCCGGCGGCCGGGTGGTCTACCATGCCTCGGGAGCTGCGGTGAGCAAGCAGGCGATCGTCGATGCAATCGTCGGCGATGCCCACGGAAAACATGTGGCAACGGCGCGCGAGGCAAAGCCCGCGGGCGATGTGTTCCTGCGCACGAAGGGATTTGGCGGGCAGCGTCTGAAGAACGCGACGATCGAGGCGCGCAGGGGCGAGGTGCTTGGTCTCTATGGCCTCGTCGGATCCGGGCGGACCCGTTTCCTGCGCTCCCTTTACGGCATGGAGGTCGTGACGAACGGCACGGTCGAACTGGGCGGCAAACCCTATCACCCGAGTAATCCGAAAGGCGCGATCGATAGCGGCATTGCCTTCCTCACCGAGGAGCGCAAGATCGATGGTTTCATTCCGCTGATGAACTCCTTCCAGAACGTCGTGCTCTCGACGCTGAAGCGTTATCGCCGCGGCGGCTTCGTCGACATTGCCGGCGCGCGCGCCGCCGCGGAGCGAACCCTTGCCACCATCGGCACGCGCGGGCGCCTCGACAATGCCGTCAAGTCGCTCTCCGGCGGCAACCAGCAGAAGGTGCTGTTCGGCCGCATCATCGAGCAGGACGCCGACCTCATCCTTCTCGACGAACCGACCAAGGGCGTCGATATCGGCGCGAAGGGCGATATCTACGACATCATCCGCCGCCTTGCCGACGAGGGCCGCTGCATCGTCGTCGTCTCCAGCGAGGAGGAGGAATTGATGGAGGTCTGCGACCGGATCGCCATCTTCCAGCACGGCCATTGCACCGCTGAGCCGCGGCGGGTGGCTGACTGGTCGCTGCCACGGTTGCGCGAGGCCGCATGGGCGCCCATTGAGGAGACGGCCGCCGCATGACCGCGCTTTCCCCCTCGCTCTATGCCGCCGATCCGCTGCGTATCGCGGAGGACATCGAGGCAGTGGCGCCTTATGCGGAATCCTTCCATCTCGACGTGATGGACGGCCGGTTCGCGCCGGAATTCGGCCTGAACCTGCGCTTCATCCGCGAGTTCGCCGCCGTTACGACAATCCCCCTCGACGTGCATTTGATGGTGACGAATCCGAGGGAGGTTGTGCTCAGGATCGCGGAAATGGGTGTGCGTTCTATCGCCGTCCACATCGAAAGCGATGACGACGTTCGCGATCTTGTGGCCATCATCCGGAGCAATGGCGTAAAGACCTATGCGGCGTTGCGGCACACGACGCCCATGGCCGTACTCGAGCCTATACTTGACGATATCGACGGCTGCCTGCTCCTGACGGCGCCGGCCGGGGGTGGCGCGTTCGACGAACAGGCCTTCAGCCGCCTAGCCCAACGCCCGAAGGATCTCTATACGGTCGTCGACGGCAAGATCGGACCGGAGCATTTCGAGCGCCTGAAGACGCTCGGCGTGGATGTGGCGGTCGTCGGTACGGCGCTCTTTGCCGATCGCCAGGCCGCTCAAAGGGCGAGAGATCTCTCCGGGATGCTTTGCCGGCCGCATCAGACTGAATTCTCAGGTGTTCGTGCATCGTCCGAAAAAGGCGGTTGGGCAGGGCCCTGAGCGGCGCGTTAATCGGCATCAGGTCGACGCAGTGCTGTCGGGCAGTTATCCGTCCCTCTGGTCGCCACAGCTCTCCTTGCGGCCTATGACGGCAAAACGACATGATCATCATTCTTGGGATTATCAGCACGGACATGCTCGTTGCTGCCGCGGAAAAGGTAAAAGGGGTCGGAACAAGGTCTGTTCAAAATCGATGGGATGGAAGGCTCCCGCTCCGCCGGTGCTAGAATGGCATCGGTTAGGATGGACAAGCTGATCGACGGGATGCTGGTGGATTGGGCATATCGATCCGACGGGCCTGCAAGGTCCTGAGGTTCGATACGTCTACTTACCACTACAAGCCCCGCCGCACCGGACAGGCCCCACTCGAAAGGCGCATCAAGGAGATTTGTGAGACACGCGTGCGGTATGGCTACCGGCGTGTCCATGTTCACTTGCGCCGTGATGGATGGAAGATCAACATGAAGAAGACATGGCCTGCTGCAGGATTTACAGCGAGTTAGGGCTTCAGCTGCACAACAAGCATCCCAAGCGCCGGGTGAAGGCGAAGCTCAGAGACGATCGCCAGGAAGCGGTCGGGCCGAACGACGTCTGGTCGATGGACTTCGTTCACGACCAGCTCGCGACAGGCAAGAAGCTGCGCATCCTGACCGTGGTCGACACGCACTCGCGCTTCTGCCCTGCAGCCGATGCCCGCTTCACCTACCGAGGCGAGGATGTGATCCAGACATTGGAAGGCATCTGCCGGAAGGCCGGCTATCCCAAGACGATCAGGGTGGACAATGGTAGCGAATTTATCTCCCGCGATCTCGACCTGTGGGCCTATGCCAACAACGTCACCCTGGACTTCTCGCGGCCCGGTAAGCCGACCGACAACGGCTTCATCGAGGCGTTCAACAGCAAGCTGCGGTCCGAATGCCTGAACGCCCACTGGTCTAAGCCTTGCGGATTCGCGCGAAAAGTTGGAGACTTGGCGTCGATACTACAACGAAGAACGTCCTCACTCGGCGATCGGGTATAACGTCCCGATTGCCCTGCACAATCCCGGTGGCGCAACCAGTCCGTCATCGTGATCAGAGCCGGAAAACTCCAGCTCCCGGCGGTCCAAGCTTTGGGCTCAGAGCAGCCCGCATCCCCTCAATACCTCATAGTGATCGGTGCCGAGTGGTGACCTGTTAAAGAATCGCTGGCGCCTTAAGCGCCAGCATTTCCGAAATGCTATTTGGGTGGGACGCCCTCCAAGGGAATTGCTATTTTCTCGCCACCTTACATACCTGTCACAGTTTCCCATTACCAGTATCCTCTACCTGGACCAGCGAAGCGGTTGAGGTCTCCTTGAGAGTGAACGCGACGATTAGCGTCGCGATGGCGACTACAGTCATGTAAAATGCTGGAGCCAATTTGCTCCCGGTCTCTGTGATAAGCAGCGTTGCAACGAGCGGAGCGGTTCCTCCAAACATTGCATATGCCAAATTTAAGCTCACTGCGGATGCACTGAAACGTACTCGGGTTGGAAAGAGCTCAAGAAGAACGACAGGGAGGGGTCCAAAAAAGATGCCAGTGACAAATGCAACGAGGGCCTGCCCTGCAATCGCAGCCTGGAAGCTGCCGCTTGAAGCAAGCATAAAGGCGGGCACTGAGAGCAGCGCGGTTAAGCCGATGCCAGTCAAAAGAACAGGCTTACGACCGATGCGATCAGAAATATACGCTGAAGCATTCATGGTGATAAATGCAACAAGAAGTGCGATAGAGTTGGCGATCAGCGCTTGGCTCGAGCTAATGCCAACAGTCGTCGTGAGATAGGTCACGAAATAGCCAGCCAGAATGTAGAACCCCAAACTCGACAAGGCAGCTAGCGCAAAAGTCTGCACCATCCCTTTTTTCTGTGTGCGCCAAGCCTCGCTTAGCGGGCTCCTAGCCACGCGGTTCGCAGCTTTGGTCGCCTCGAATGCGGGTGTCTCGTCCACTACGGACCGAATATAGAGCCCGACGATCGCGAGTGGAGCGCTAAGAAGAAACGGGACACGCCAACCCCAGTCAAGGTAGGCTTCCGCGCTCATTATAGTCGACACGAAAAGAACGCACAGCGCTGCGAAAATCGGAGCGATATTGGCGAACGAGTATGTGAACGCCACATAACTTCCACGCCACCTATCGGGCGCGTGCTCGGCGACGAAGGAGTTCGAACCAGTAGCTTCGCCGGCGGCTGACAGTCCTTGTGCAAGCCGGCAAACTACCAGCAGTATTGGAGCGAGCAAGCCAATGCTTTCGTACGTCGGGAGCAGGCCGATACCAAGGGTGGCACCTCCCATCAGCAGAATGATGAATGCCAATATGTTTTTGCGCCCGAACCTGTCCCCGAGGCTCCCGAACACGAAGCCGCCAATAGGCCTCATGAGAAAGCCAACGGCGTAGACTGCAAACGCCGCGAGTATGCCCGCCACCGGATCCACGCTTGGAAAAAACAATTTCGCAATCGTTGTCGCCGAGTACGCATAGATAACAAAGTCGTACCACTCCACAAACTGGCCGATCGCTGCCGAAGTCACGACTTTATTAAAGCCGGGCGCCGCGGTGGCGGCCGACGCACTCTGAACCTCAACGTTTGACATGGCTAATTCCTCCCAAATTGTTCTGAAGTTATGCGCTGGGCGCGAAAAAATAGCGGCGTTGCGAGAGGCAAGGCAGAATTTCTCTGACCTGGCGCTGGCGCTCAAGCGAAAGTTCGGCGACCGCCACGCCCTCGTTTTCAGCGATTCCAGCGATCGTCGTCCCCATCGGATCGACGACCATACTTAGCCCAACAGAAAGCGGTGCTGGCTGGCACGATGCAATCACGTAGCAAGTGTTTTCAATTGCCCGAGCCTTCAGCAGAATTTCCCACTGCCGATCTTTTAGCGGCCCCGCCACCCAACCCGAAGCGACCAACAGGAAATCGGCTCCTCGATCGATGAGGAGCCGGGACATTTCGGGAAACCGAAGGTCATAACAATTGATCAGACCGAACCTAAAGCCGGCAACGTCGATGATTTTTAGCTCGCTGGCGTCAGGCTGAAGGGGTGTTTCGTCATGCTTGTCGCTTTCACGGAAGCTGAAAGCATTGTACAAATGCAGTTTCTCATACCTGGCAAGTAGGGCACCGTCTGGACCAAACGCAACGAGACAATTTTTGGTCTTATTTTGTGCTGCTGGAGAATAGCTCCCGGCAACGATCGCCAAGTTATGGCGCGATGCAATTCTGCTTACTTCTTCGTCGAAACGATCCGACCAAGCTTCCGCGACCGACGACAGCTGCTCAGCGCTGACTTTGAAGTCGTACATTACAGCTTCTGGAAAAACGATCACTTTCGCATGAGCGCGTGCAGCATTACCGGCCATTTCATCTATTCGGCTAAGGTTTTGCTCGACACTGTCCGATCCTACGAGTTGTCCGACGGCGACTGTGACATTCTGCTGTAGTAGTGGCATCATTTTAGCTCCTCCGTGTCTTGAAAATTGACAAAATGGAACGTCGGCGTCCAATATCAATCGATACAAAATTGATAATCAGGAGGTATCAATGGACCGCTTGCCTGACCTTGCCCGGCTGAAGATCTTTCTGGCGGTCGCGACCCGTCTGAATTTCAGGCGTACAGCCGACGATCTGCGGATAGCGCAGCCGGCTATCACCCGCGCAATCAAAATTCTTGAAGAGGAAATGGGGTGTCTGCTCTTCGAACGGACAACTCGCCAGGTTCGATTAACCCCAAGTGGGGAGGCGTTGTTTCGTGCCGTCGAAAGCGCGTTCGCCACATTGCGGACCGGGGTGCATACGGCCAGGCAGACGGCGGCGGGAGAGGTCGGGACATTGTCGATCGGATATTCGGCTTTGACGACCTATGATGTTATGCCAAAGCTTATCGTCCAATATCATCAATTCATGCCGTCAGTTCGCACAGAGCTCTTTCTGCTGTCGACAATTGAGCAGATCGAGGCATTACAGTCAGGATCAATCGATTGCGGCCTTGTACTGAGTGAGGCGTGTCGGGATCGTAATGCGCACTTTGTCGTAAAGAGAGAGCCACTTGTAGTCTTGGCTTCAGCGACAAGCGATCTCGCCAGCGCTGCAAACCTTCGTCTCTCGGACCTTTCCGACCAGTCATTTATATTTGGCCGGCGGACGCGATGGGCGACATTCCGTAACGTTATGGAGATGATTTGCCGCCAGGGCGGGTTAGTCCCTCGCATTGAGCATGAAGTGGACGACGAGCACATCATGATACGTCGCGTTTCCATGCAGTCAGGAATCGCTCTCTATGGTGAATCAATAAGGGCATCCTTGCCAGCCGACGTCGTCGCGATCCCGATAAGCGATCCTCATGCGGCCTTCGAGATTAGCGTCGTTTGGAATCCCAACAATCAACCGCCGCTTCTACTGAATTTTCTCGATTTCATGCGATCATACATTGATGCCAATGGCTTTTGAAAGACGGTCCCTGCCTTAGCAGGGCTATGTTGGCGGCCTATTGAGGCATGCAGAATTGTGCGCGAGCGTCCACAAACCGACGAGCGATGAAACCTTTGCAGGTGACTAGAGTGCGCTGGCGAGAGACGATGAGGGCCAGACGCGAGATTGCAAACGAAATATATATTCCACGGCGACGAGCCCCCGATCTTGACTGGGCGGCTCAAAAAGTTTGGCCATGTCCGCGGAATGCAGCACCGCGGGCATGGTAATCCGTCGATCAGCTTCACGTCGACCGCCTCGGAGCGACGCTTAGCTGCATGGTGCGCGTGAGCTAAGCCTTGGCCGGCATCGCCCCACTCGCGCCGTTCTTCCACGCATCGCCCGCTGGCGCTGTGCCGCGCTCGTAGGGCCGCGCCAGCGCCATATAAATAGCGCCGCTACCGGCCACAATCGCCACCGTAAGCAGTGTTGCGTAGTTCGTATACCAAGGGGCATCCGGGGCACGGGGCCAAACCAGGTTGACGATGGCGCCGATCCCGTACGCGAGTGCAACGACGTTGATGAGACCGCCCCATGGACCGAGCTTGAACTGTCCTGCTGGCCGCCAACCACGCGCCCGGGCGAACAATGCGCCCGCAACGATCATCTGGAAGCCGAGATAAATGCCGATTACTGCGAAGCTGATAATGGTTGTGAGTGCATCCTGCACGAAGAAGCCAAGGCAAACGATCGCTGCTGGAAGAAAACCCGAGACCACGAGCGCCGATGTCGGCACTTGCGTGCTGGGCGACAGCTTTGCCAGCATTTGGCTACCTACGATCATCCCGTCTCGACCATAGGAGAAGAGAAGCCGACTGACTGCTGCCTGGAGGCTCAGAACGCAGGAGATGAAGGAGACCATGACGACGATAATGACACCCTTGGATGCGACCGGGCCAAAAGCCGTTGTCAAAATTTCGCCAAGTGGATCGGTAACTTCCCCGGAGATGACCTTGCCGATATCCGGAACTGCCAGGAGCAGCGCGTAGCACACGAAGACCGATGCGCCGACACCAACATAGATGGTCATTCGCATCGCCTTGGGGATTTGCTTTCCGGGGTTCGGCGTTTCCTCAGCGACATCCCCGCAGGCCTCGAATCCATAGCACGAAAATAGACCGACCAGCGCGGCTGTTAAGAAGGCCGGCAAGTAGGATCCACCGCCGGCAACGTTAAAAGTGTCGAAGACCACTGAAGCGGGCTGAACGCGATGAAAGACTAATAGATAAACGCCGACGACAATTGCACCGACGAGTTCGCAGATGAAGCCAAACATGGCAATCCGGGCGAGAAGCTTTGTTCCGAGCATGTTCAAACCGGTCGAAACGGCAACAAGCACCAGCGCGATGACGGTTGTCACCTCGGGCCTGAGTTCAAATCCCAGCAGAAGCGCTAGGAAGGGACCAGCACCCACTGCCACTGCAGCAATTGTTGTGAACAGTGCCCAAGCATAGATCCAGCCTGCCATCCAGGCCCATCTCTTGCCGACCAGTCGGCGTCCCCAAGGATAGAGCCCACCGGAAATGGGGTATTGCGAGACAATCTCGCCGAAGATCAGTGCCACGAGGAACTGACCGATACCGGCAATGAAGTAGGCCCAGATCATCGGCGGACCACCACTCGAAAGTCCAAAGGCGAAGACCGAATAGACGCCCACGACAGGCGACAGGTATGTGAAGCCGAGCGCAAAGTTTTCCCACATCGTCATCGAGCGATCGAAGTGGGACGTGTAACCTAGTGCTCGTAGTTGTGCGTCGTCCGACGCATTCTGAGTATCTTTTGACATAGTTCACCCTCTGTTTTTCTTACGACGCGGGCCTGAGGACAGACGTGCGTGATTGACGAAGAGCAATATTTGGGCCAAATTCTAACTATAAATTAATTCAAAGACTTATCGCTGGTATGCATAACGTCCCGCTGCAATACTGCAGCGAGAGCGCAAATTCGTTTAGGGTTTTTCCGAGCGCCTAGGTGCCTGCTTCCAGTCTTGCTTGCTGGGCTTCGACATGTGATACGACTGGGACCACTGTTCAATATTATGAGCAGCGCGAGCGCGAGTTGGAACACGCATCATGGCCGAAGACGATTTCGACGTAGGTACGCGGCTGAAGGCGCTTCGTACGAATGCCGGCATGTCCCAACGACAACTCGCCGACCGCGCCAGTGTCCCGCACGCTCAAATCTCGATAATCGAACAGAATAAGTCGAGCCCATCAGTATCGACCTTGCGAAAGATCCTTGGTGGACTCGGTGTTAGTATGGCCGATTTTTTCGACGAAAACCGGTCTGGTATGCAGGCAGGACCGTTCTTCGATGCAAACAGTCTCGTCGACTTGACGTCAAAGATAAGAGCCAATGGATATCTGTCGCTTCGCCAGGTCGGGGACGCCAAGGCGAACAATCTACAGATCCTTCACGAGGTCTACGGCCCAGGCGCAGACACCGGCGAGGTCTTGCTGCAGCATCCTTCCAACGAAGGTGGGATCGTCATAGAGGGCGAGATTGAAGTGACAGTCGGCGATCAGGTGCGCGTATTGCGGGCCGGCGAGTCCTACCTGTTCGACAGCCGCATTCCACACCGGTTCAGGAACTTGTCGACTGCGACTACGATCGTAATCTCCGCCTGCACCCCTCCATATCTCTAGCGCTCAATATAAAAAGCGCATTGCTTAATATATTGAGCGATGTTATCTGGTCCCGTTCCTGGAAAACGGAGGGGATTTCGATGAGTCATAGTCAGACGCTGCGCGAGCGGCAGCAGAATGCAGTGGTGGCGGGCGTCGCGACCAAGTCAATTTTCGTCGAGAAGGCCCAGAACGCCGAGCTCTGGGCCGTCGATGGCCGTCGGTTTATCGATTTTGCTGCTGGGATCGCGGTGACCAACACCGGCCATCGTCATCCGCACGTGATGAGCGCCGTTGCTGAACAAGCAGAACTCTTCACGCACACATGCTTTCATGGTAAGCGGTGTTTTGACCCCACCTTCCGGATCAGCGTGCGATCGTCGATGTTGTGGCCGAACGAGGCTCCGACATATGACGATTACAGGGTTTACGCATAGCACCAGTGTGGACGTGCCGGCGCAACGGTTTGAGGTCTTC
>DATMTA010000182.1:0-4881 GCA_035565055.1 Ensifer sp. | reverse complement strand
GAAGAAGACGCCAAGGAAATCGAAGCCTCCAAGTGGGACCTCGCCTATGTGGCGCTCGATGGCAACATCGGCTGCATGGTCAACGGTGCAGGCCTTGCCATGGCAACGATGGACATCATCAAGCTCTACGGCAAGGAGCCGGCGAACTTCTGCGACGTCGGCGGTGGTGCCGGCAAGGAGAAGGTTGCGGCTGCCTTCAAGATCATCACGGCTGACCCGAAGGTCGAGGGCATCCTCGTCAACATCTTCGGCGGCATCATGAAGTGCGACGTCATCGCTGAAGGCGTTGTCGCTGCCGTTCAGGAAGTAGGTCTCAAGGTTCCGCTCGTCGTCCGTCTCGAAGGCACCAATGTCGAGCTCGGCAAGAAGATCCTCAACGAGTCGGGTCTGGCGATCACGGCTGCTGACGATCTGGACGACGCCGCCAAGAAGATCGTTGCGGCGATCAAGGGCTAAGAAGGACCTGAACCTATGTCTATCATTGTCAACAAAGACACCAAGGTCCTCGTTCAGGGCCTGACCGGCAAGACCGGTTCCTTCCACACCGAACAGGCGCTCGCCTATTACGGCACCAAGATGGTCGGCGGTATCCACCCTGCAAAGGGCGGCACCAACTGGACCGGTTCCAAGGGCGAGACGCTGCCGATCTTTGCTTCCGTTGCCGAAGGCAAGGAAAAGACCGGCGCTGACGCATCCGTGATCTACGTTCCGCCGGCAGGCGCTGCGGACGCGATCATCGAGGCGATCGACGCCGAGATCCCGTTCATCACCTGCATCACCGAGGGCATCCCGGTCATGGACATGGTGCGCGTCAAGGCGAAGCTGGAAAAGTCCAAGTCGCGCCTTCTCGGCCCCAACTGCCCGGGCATCCTGACGCCGGAGGAATGCAAGATCGGCATCATGCCGGGCTCCATCTTCCGCAAGGGTTCGGTCGGCATTGTCTCGCGCTCCGGCACGCTTACATATGAAGCCGTGTTCCAGACGTCGAACGAAGGCCTCGGCCAGACGACGGCTGTCGGCATCGGCGGCGACCCGGTCAAGGGCACCGAGTTCATCGATGTGCTTGAGATGTTCCTGGCCGATCCGGCCACGACCTCGATCATCATGATCGGCGAAATCGGCGGTTCGGCTGAAGAAGATGCGGCACAGTTCCTCATCGACGAAGCCAAGAAGGGCCGCAAGAAGCCGATGGCCGGCTTCATCGCGGGCCGTACCGCTCCGAAGGGCCGCACCATGGGTCACGCCGGCGCTGTCGTCTCCGGCGGCAAGGGCGACGCAGAGTCGAAGATCGCCGCGATGGAAGCTGCTGGCATCCGCGTTTCGCCGTCGCCGGCACGTCTCGGCAAGACGCTCGTCGAAGTGCTCAAGGGTTGAGTTTATTGCGCCGCAATTGCGACGCATGATCATCGAATATCCATCCCCGGCCTGGTTTTCCAGTGCCGGGGATGGGCGTCAGTCCAGACTACCGAAAACGGACATTTGAACTTTATCAAGTCGGGAGGCGGACAATCGTCCGCATGACACCATGGCAAGGCAAGACGCCAACGAGCAGTTTCAGTTGACCTCGTTCCTCGACGGTCAGAATGCGGCGTATATCGAACAGCTTTACGCGAAGTACGAGACGGATCCGGCCTCTGTTCCGGCCGAGTGGCGCGAGTTCTTCGCCGCCCTTGGCGAGAGCCCGGCTGATGTGAAGAAGGCTGCCGCTGGCGCCTCCTGGAAGAAGAAGAACTGGCCGATTGCCGCCAATGGCGAGATCGTCAATGCGCTCGATGGTGACTGGGCCATCGTCGAAAAGGCTGTTTCCAAGAAGATCGAGGCGAAGGCCGCTGCCGAGGGCAAGCCCGCAACGCCTTCCGACGTGCTGCAATCGACCCGTGACAGTGTTCGGGCCATCATGATGATCCGCGCCTATCGTATGCGCGGCCATCTTCATGCCAAGCTCGACCCGCTCGGCATCGCCGCGCCGGTGGATGACTTTAACGAACTTTCGCCTGAGAACTACGGCTTCACGGCTGCCGATTACGATCGCAAGATCTTCATCGACAACGTTCTCGGTCTCGAATACGCGACGATCCGGGAAATGCTGGACATTCTCCAGCGCACCTATTGCTCGACGCTCGGTGTCGAGTTCATGCATATCTCCGATCCGGAAGCCAAGGCCTGGATTCAGGAACGCATCGAAGGTCCGGACAAGGGCGTCGAATTCACGCCCAATGGCAAGAAGGCGATTCTCTCCAAGCTGATCGAAGCCGAAGGCTATGAGCAGTTCCTCGACGTCCGCTTCAAGGGCACGAAGCGCTTCGGCCTCGATGGCGGCGAAAGCCTCATCCCGGCGCTGGAGCAGATCATCAAGCGCGGCGGCAATCTCGGCCTCAAGGAAGTCGTGCTCGGCATGGCCCACCGCGGCCGCCTCAACGTTCTGACCAACGTCATGGGCAAGCCGCACCGCGCCGTGTTCCACGAGTTCAAGGGCGGTTCCTACGCACCGGACGACGTCGAAGGTTCGGGCGACGTGAAGTACCACCTCGGTGCCTCTTCCGACCGCGAGTTCGACAACAACAAGGTTCACCTGTCGCTGACGGCGAACCCGTCGCACCTGGAAATCGTCAACCCGGTCGTCATGGGCAAGGCTCGCGCGAAGCAGGACCAGATGGCGCAGGTCTGGGACGGCGACATCATTCCGCTCTCCGAGCGCGCCAAGGTTCTGCCGCTCCTGCTGCACGGCGACGCCGCCTTTGCGGGTCAGGGCGTCACGGCTGAAATCCTCGGCCTGTCCGGTCTGCGCGGCCATCGTGTCGCCGGCACGATGCATTTCATCATCAACAACCAGATCGGCTTCACCACGAACCCGGCCTATTCGCGCTCGTCGCCCTATCCGTCCGACGTTGCCAAGATGATCGAAGCGCCGATCTTCCACGTCAATGGCGACGATCCGGAAGCGGTTGTCTACGCTGCCAAGATCGCGACAGAATTCCGGATGAAGTTCCACAAGCCGGTCGTCATCGACATGTTCTGCTATCGCCGCTTCGGTCATAACGAAGGCGACGAGCCGAGCTTCACGCAGCCGAAGATGTACAAGGAAATCCGCGCCCACAAGACGGTCGTGCAGGTCTATGCCGACCGCCTGATCGCGGAAGGCCTGCTGACCGAGGGTGACCTCGAGAAGATGAAGGCCGACTGGCGTGCGCATCTCGAGCAGGAATTCGAGGCCGGCCAGTCCTACAAGCCGAACAAGGCCGACTGGCTGGATGGCGTATGGTCCGGCCTGCGCGCCGCCGACAATGCCGACGAACAGCGCCGCGGCAAGACCGGCGTTCCGATGAAGCAGCTGAAGGAAATCGGCAAGAAGATCTCCGAAATCCCGGCCGGCTTCAACGCCCACAAGACCATCCAGCGCTTCATGGAAAACCGCGCCAAGATGATCGAGACGGGCGAGGGGATCGACTGGGCGATGGCAGAAGCACTGGCCTTCGGCTCGCTCTGCCTCGACGGCCACAAGATCCGGCTCTCCGGTCAGGATTGCGAACGCGGCACCTTCTCGCAGCGTCACTCGGTTCTCTACGATCAGGAGACCGAAGAGCGTTACGTTCCGCTCGCAAACCTTTCGCCGACGCAGGCCCGCTACGAGGTCATCAACTCGATGCTCTCCGAAGAGGCCGTTCTCGGTTTCGAATATGGCTACTCGCTGGCCCGCCCGAATGCGCTCACCCTCTGGGAAGCCCAGTTCGGCGACTTCGCCAATGGTGCGCAGGTCGTCTTCGACCAGTTCATCTCTTCGGGCGAACGCAAGTGGCTGCGCATGTCCGGCCTCGTCTGCCTTCTGCCGCATGGCTTCGAAGGTCAGGGTCCGGAACATTCGTCCGCCCGTCTGGAGCGCTGGCTGCAGATGTGCGCCGAGGACAACATGCAGGTCGCGAACTGCACGACTCCGGCGAACTATTTCCACATCCTGCGCCGCCAGATGAAGCGCGACTTCCGCAAGCCGCTCATCCTGATGACGCCGAAGTCGCTGCTGCGCCACAAGCGTGCGGTCTCCCAGCTTTCTGAAATGGCGGGCGACAGCTCGTTCCACCGTCTGCTCTGGGACGATGCGGAAGTGATCAAGGACGGCCCGATCAAGCTGCAGAAGGATGCCAAGATCCGCCGCGTCGTCATGTGCTCGGGCAAGGTCTATTACGACCTGCTCGAAGAGCGTGAAAAGCGCGGCATCGACGACATCTACCTGCTGCGTCTGGAACAGCTCTATCCGTTCCCGGCCAAGGCGCTGATCAACGAACTCTCGCGCTTCCGCAACGCCGAAATGGTCTGGTGCCAGGAAGAGCCGAAGAACATGGGTTCGTGGTCGTTCATCGACCCCTATCTGGAATGGGTGCTCGCCCATATCGACGCCAAGTACCAGCGCGTGCGCTACACCGGCCGTCCGGCCGCTGCATCGCCGGCAACGGGCCTGATGTCGAAGCACCTCGCACAGCTTGAAGCCTTCCTGGAAGACGCGTTGGGCGGTTGATCCGCCCCACGCTTCGCCCTCACTCGATTGAAGACAAACGGAACTGAAGACAATGGCCACTGAAATCCGCGTTCCCACTCTCGGCGAATCCGTTGCCGAAGCCACCGTCGGCACCTGGTTCAAGAAGGCAGGTGACACGGTCGCCGCCGACGAAATCCTCTGCGAGCTCGAAACCGACAAGGTGACGGTTGAAGTTCCGGCACCCGCTGCCGGCGTGCTCTCCGAAATCGTGGCCAAGGCCGGCGATACGGTTGAGCCCGGCGGCTTGCTCGGCCAGATCGCGGAAGGCGCTGCTGGTGCAGCCGCCGCCAAGCCCGCGGCTGCTCCGGCTCCCGCCAAGGAAGCCGCTCCGGCCCCGGCTGCCGCGCCCG
>DATMTA010000181.1:0-21111 GCA_035565055.1 Ensifer sp. | reverse complement strand
ATTTCGTCACGCTGCCGGGGGACCTTGCTTTCCAGATCAAGGCGGAAAGCGGCTGCGATGGACCCGGCTGGGGCATGGTCAAGGTGCGCGCCACCGTCCATGAAACAAGCGTCCAGACCTCGATCTTTCCCGACAAGAGTTCCGGCAGCTATCTTCTTCCGTTGAAGGCTTCTGTCCGCAAGGCGGCGAGGCTTGCGGTGGGCGATAGGATCCGGGTAAGACTTAAGATCATCACATGAGCGCCGATAGTTCGATTATCAAAGGGTATAAAATCCATGCATAAAGTCATTTTTGACACCGATCCCGGCGTTGACGACGCCATGGCGCTTCTCTTTCTGCACCATCATCCCGATATCGATCTGCTGGGTGTAACGACGGTCTTCGGAAATCACCGGATCGATATCACGACGCGCAATGCCTTGTTCCTGAAGCGCGAGTGGAAGATCGGTGCGCCTGTCGCCAAGGGTGCCGGTGAGACGCTGATCCCCCATCGCGTCTCGCATGAACCGCCCGTTTACATTCACGGCCACGACGGTCTGGGCAATATCGGCGTCCCGGAGAGCGTGGACGTCGCGCCCGATCCGCGCCCGGCCGCTCAGTTCATCATCGATACGGTGCGCGCGTATCCGGGCGAGGTCACGCTGGTGGCGGTCGGCCGCATGACGAACCTCGCCAATGCCATCAAGCAGGATCCGGAGATCGTGTCTCTGGTCAAGCAGGTTGTCCTCATGGGCGGGGCCTTCGACGTTCCCGGCAATGTGACGCCGGCTGCGGAGGCCAATATCCATGGCGATCCCGAAGCTGCCGACATTGTCTGCACGGCCGGTTGGCCGGTCGTTCTGATCGGGCTGGATGTGACGATGAAGACGATCATGACCCGGTCGCAGCTCAAGGATATCGCAGATGCCGCCGGCAGCCGCGGCAAGCTGCTGTTCGACCTCTCGCAATTCTACATCGACTTCTACGAGGGCGTCGTGGATGACGGCATGGCCGTGCATGATAGCTGCGCCTGCGCCTATGTCGTGGCCCCGGAGCTTTTCACCATGCGCTCAGGTGCCGTGCGCGTCGTTTGCGGCGGCATTGCCGACGGCCAGACCATCCAGAAGCCCGACGGCCGTCGCTTCGGCCCTTCGGACTGGGACAACCTGCCAAGCCAGAAGGCCGCCGTCGCGGTCGACGCTGCAGGCGTGCTGAAGCTTATCCACGACACGATCGTGTCGGTGAAGGAGGATTGAGGTCTTCAGGTGCTCCCGGATTGGAAATTTGTTGTTCCCAATCCGGGAGCTGGTTTATGCTTGGATATCTAGGCTTCTTGGACCTTATTGGGATGATCAGGCTCGAAGACCTGCGAACGTTGCAAAGCGACGAGGAATATCGGGAGGCGCTCAAGGCTGTGCGCCCATATTTCGAGAACGAGCCTGCTGAAGGGACACCGGATGCCGCGCATTTCGATGCCCTGGTCCTGCTGATCGAAGAATATGAGCGGCGGCATTTCGAAATTCCGCGCGCAAGTCCGGTCGATGTGATCAAGTCCGTAATGGCGGCGAACAATTACAGCCGTGCTGATCTCATTGAGGTCATTGGCTCAAAGTCACGCGCGGCCGATTTGCTCAACGGGCGGCGTGACATCAATCTCGATCAGATCCGCAAGCTCAGCAAGGCCTGGGGCATTCCCGCCGGCGCGCTGGTTGGCGATCTGGCGGCCTAACGCCCCACCATCACCACCGGCAAACCCATCGTCCTCGCCGCCACGATCTTGGCATAGGCCCCTTCGCCGCCGGAGTTGCGGGCGACGATATGGGTGATGGCGTGCGCGCGGAGGAGGGTGGCTTCCTCATTGGGGTCTTGTGACGGCTTGGCTGTGAGGATGACGTGGCTCTGGAAGGCAAGCCGCGCGTTTGGCGGGTCGACCATGCGGATGACGAAGTGACAATCGGTGCGGGACAGGAATGCGTCGAGATGCTGGCTGCCGAGCGCCAGCAGCACGCGGGCATTTTCGGGCAGGGCGTTCGCCGCCTCTTCCAACGTGACGACCTCGATCCAGTTGTCGCCCGGTTGCCTTTGCCACGGCGCGCGCGTCCTGACGTCGAGCGGCACGGCGGCGAGCTTGCAGGCTTTTACGGCATTCGCCGAAATGGTTTTCGCGAAGGGATGCGTGGCGTCGATGACGCGGGTGATGCCTTCCGCATTCAAATATGCGGCCAGGCCTTCCGCGCCGCCGAAACCGCCGGTCCGGACCTTGCCAGCCACGGGGGCGGGTTCCCTGGTGCGGCCGGCGAGCGACGTGGTGACGTCGAGGCCTTTCGCCAACAGTTTGTGCGCCAGTTCGGCCGCTTCCTTCGTACCGCCCAGGATCAGGATTTTCTCGGGGATTTGGGGCGGCGCGTCACTCCGCATGGGCGAGGATCGCTCCCTGCCGGTCGGTGACGAGGATGTCGACCGCGACGGGCGCACCCCGCAGTGTCTCAACGGCTTTTTCGCGCGCGCGGGCAGCGATGAGGGCCGCAAGGTCAATGCCGGTTTCGCGAGTCATCTCCAGCACTTCCAGCGCCGTGTTCGCAGATTGAATCCGTTCTGCGAGCCCTGCGTCCATACCGGGCAGGAGCGAGATGAAAAAGTCCATGTCCACCTGGCTGCGGCCGGAATGGAGGTCGAGCGCGCCTTGTGCCAGCTTCGTCATCTTGGCGAAGCCACCGGCGATGGTCAGGCGTTCGACAGGATGGGCGCGCAGATATTTCAGAAGCGCGCCGGCGAAATCGCCCATGTCGATGAGCGCGCCGAGCGGCAGTTTGTGGAAGTCCTGGCCCGCCTTCTCCGATGTCGAGCCGGTGGAGCCGAGCAGATGCGTCAGCCCTTCGGCGCGGGCGACATCGACGCCGCGATGGATCGAATGGATCCAGGCGGCGCAGGAGAACGGATGGACGATACCGGTCGTGCCGAGGATGGAGAGGCCGCCGACGATGCCCAGGCGGGGATTCCATGTCTTCTCCGCCAGCGCCTCTCCGCCGGGGATGGAGATGGTAATTTCGAGGTCTGCAGGAAGGCCCGCGTCCTGACAGAGCGCCAGCGCTTCCGCCATCATCATCGCGCGCGGCACGGGATTGATCGCCGGCTCTCCGACCTCGACCGGCAGGCCGGGCTTGGTCACGGTGCCCACGCCTTCGCCGGCGCGGAAGCGGATGCCGCTTTCAGGCGGGAGCGGGCGGACGGCGGAGATTACAGTGGCGCCATGGGTGACATCGGGATCGTCGCCGGCATCCTTGACGATGCCGGCCAGCGCATAGCCGTCGCCGAGCGTTTCGAAGGCCAGCGGAAAGGCCGGAGTTTCTCCGCGCGGCAGGGTGATTTCGACCGGATCGGGAAATGCGCCGGTGATCAGCGCCGTCAGCGCTGCTTTCGTTGCGGCGGTCGCGCAGGCGCCCGTGGTCCAGCCCGTTCGCAAGGCTGTGCCCGGCTTGTCGATGCGCGCGGTGTCGGGGGTCTCGGTCATGGGCTCGATTATAGGGGGACGGGCAGGGGCAGGAAAGGCAGCAATTCATTCCGCCGTTGCATTTTTCGAGCACCGCTCATAGGACATCTTACATGGACATGCTTTTCGCGACATTGCCGCAGATCGAGAAGGGAAGCGTCTGGCTCGCGGGGGCGGGACCCGGCGATCCGGGCCTGTTGACGCTGCTGGTCGCCAAGGCGCTCGGCGAGGCGGATGTCATTGTTTACGATGCTCTGGTCAACGACGAGTGCCTGAAGCTGGCGCGGCCGGACGCCGTTCTGGAATATGCCGGCAAGCGCGGCGGCAAGCCGTCCGTCAAACAGAGAGACATTTCGCTGCGGCTAGTTGATCTGGCGCGCGAGGGCAAACGGGTATTGAGGCTGAAAGGGGGCGACCCCTTCGTCTTCGGCCGCGGCGGCGAGGAGGCGCTGACGCTCGTGCAGCACGGCATTCCCTTCCGGATCGTCCCCGGCATAACCGCCGGGATCGGCGGGCTTGCCTATGCCGGCATTCCGGTCACGCATCGAGAGATCAATCATGCCGTGACGTTCCTTACCGGGCACGATTCGTCCGGCATCGTTCCCGACCGGATCGACTGGGAGGCGCTCGGACGCGGCTCGCCGGTCATCGTCATGTATATGGCGATGAAGCATATCGGGCAGATTGCCGCCAATCTCATGACTGCCGGACGATCGGCGGACGAGCCGGTCGCATTTGTCTGCAACGCGGCGACGCCCGAGCAGCAGGTGCTGGAGACGACACTTTCGCGTGCCGAAGCCGATGTCGAGGAATCCGGCCTTCAACCGCCGGCCATCGTTGTCATCGGCGAGGTCGTGCGTTTCCGCAAGGGCATGGACTGGCTCGGCGCCCTGTCCGGCCGGCAGCTCGATACGGACGGGCTGATGCCCGACTATACGAAGGCTGCCGAATGAGCGGATTGCTGATTGCAGCGCCTTCCTCCGGGTCGGGCAAGACGACCGTTACGCTCGGTCTGCTGCGTGCATTCAGCAAGGCAGGGCTTAAGATTGCGCCGGGCAAGGCGGGTCCCGACTATATCGACCCGGCCTTCCACACGGCAGCCTCCGGCGAGGTCTGCTTCAACTTTGACCCCTGGGGCATGAGACCCGAATTGCTCGACGTCATGGCGGCCGGTCATGGCGGCGGCCGGCATTTCGTCGTGGAAGCCATGATGGGGTTGTTCGATGGCGCGAGCGACGGGTCCGGCTCGCCGGCTGATCTCGCCGCGCGGCTTGATCTCTCCGTCGTGCTCGTCATCGATTGCGCCCGCATGTCGCATTCTGTCGCGGCATTGGCCTCCGGATATCGCGATTTCCGCAAGGACGTCCGGGTCGCCGGCGTCATCCTCAACCGCGTCGGTAGCGTGCGCCATGAAGCGATGTTGCGGGTCGCGCTGGAACGCGCCGGCTTCACCATCTTCGGCGCATTGCCGACCGACGAGGCTTTGAAACTGCCGGAGCGGCATCTGGGGCTCGTACAGGCGGCCGAACATGAGGCGCTTGAGGATTATATCGAACACGCCGCTGCGCGGGTCGAAAAACACTGCGACGTTCAGGCGCTGGCGACACTCGCCCGCCGGGAAGCGGTCGATGCGCTTGACGTTCCGGCGCTCTTGCCGCCTCTGGGCCAGAGGATTGCGGTGGCGCGCGACGAGGCGTTTGCCTTTTCCTATCCGCATCTCCTGCAGGGCTGGCGCGGGCAGGGGGCAGAACTCTTCTTCTTCTCGCCGCTCGCCGGTGAAGCGCCAAACGGGCGGGCGGACGCGATCTATCTTCCTGGCGGATATCCCGAGCTTCACGCCGGTCGCATCGCCTCGGCCGAGCCGTTCTTTGCCGGAATGCGCGACGCGGCGAAACGAGGCGCGCTCATCTATGGCGAGTGTGGCGGCTACATGGTTCTGGGCGAGGCTCTGGTCGATGCTGCAGGCATATCGCATCCGATGCTGGGCCTGCTGCCGGTCACGACATCGTTTGAGAAGAGGCAGCGGCATCTGGGGCTGCGGCTGGCGCGGCCGGTCGATGATTCGGTGTTCCACGCGCCGATGCGGGCGCATGAGTTTCATTATTCCAGCGTCGTCCAGTCGGGCAAAGCCGAAGCGCTTTTCCGTGTCGAGGATGCATTGGGCGCAGATCTCGGATTGATGGGGATGAAGCGCGGGCGTATCGCCGGTTCCTATCTTCATCTCATCGACATGGATGGTGACCGGTCATGAGCGGCGTCTTTCATGGCGGCGGCGTGGCGGCTGCGGCTCGCGCATATGGGATCGCGGCCGACGACTGGCTTGATCTGTCGACGGGCATCAATCCGGTTCCACCCGCATTGCCCCCGCTTGATGCACAGCTGTTTCATCGTTTGCCGGATGCGGATATCATGGAAGAGGTCCGTCGCGCGGCGGCAAGGTTTTATGGCAGTGGCGACCTCCTGCCTGTGGCTGCTGCAGGAACGCAGCCGCTGATCCGTCTCCTGGCCGCCAGGATCGAGCAGGGACGTGTGGCGATCCTTTCTCCGACCTATGGCGAATATCGCGCGGTGTTTGCCGCAGCCGGGCATCAGGTCGACGAAATCGCCACGCTTGCACAGATCACCGACGCGCATCGGGCGGTCATCATCGTCAATCCGAACAATCCCGACGGGCGGCTCTATTCGCGGGCCGACCTGCTTGCGCTGTCGCTCGACCTTGCCGAACGGGGCGGAACGCTGATCGTGGACGAGGCATTCGGCGAGATGCGCCCGCAGGCGAGCCTCGCGGGCGTGGTCTCGCATCACCCGCATCTCGCCGTGCTGAAATCGTTCGGCAAGTTTTTCGGCTTCGCCGGCGTCAGGCTTTCGTTTGCGATCGCCGGCGAGCGCCATGCGACGGCACTTCAGGCGGGGCTTGGGCCATGGCCCGTGTCAGGCCCGGCTCTGGCGCTGGCGCGGCATTGCTTAGGGCTCGATGCGGAAGCCATTCGGGGTGAAATCGTGTCGCAGGCCGGACGGCTTGAGGCCGTCGTCGCCGCGGCAGGGCTCTCGGTGCTTGCCAATGTCGGACTTTTTCTGTTGGTCGGGACCCCTGATGCGGCGGGTTTGTCCGATTATCTCTGCCGGCGCGGAATACTGACACGTATCTTCGACTATAGACGTGACTGGATGCGCATCGGCCTGCCGCCTGACAAGGCGGGCCTCGATCGGCTGGCTGCGGCCCTGAATGACTGGAGTAAGGCATGATCGCGTTTCGTTTGGCGTTTCTGTTCCTGGCGCTTCTGATCGACAAGGCGATCGGGGATCCGCCACGCCTCTGGGCGCGCTTTCCGCATCCGGTCGTGCTTTTCGGCAAGGCCGTCTCGGCGGCCGACCGGCGCCTGAACGTCCCGGGTCTCGGTCCGGCAAATGCCAAGTCCCGCGGCATTCTCGCGGTGGTACTCCTGGTGCTGCTGGCGCTGGCCTGCGGTATCCTGGTGTCGGCTGTCTTTTCGGGGCTTTGGCTGCTGGGCGCCGCGATGGAAATTCTCGTGGTCGCGATCCTGCTCGCGCAGAAGAGTCTCGCTGACCATGTGGAAGCGGTCGCCGAAGCGATGCGCAGAGACGGTGTGGCCGGTGGTCGGCGCGCGGTATCCCTGATCGTCGGTCGCGATCCGCAAACGCTGGACGGAGCAGGTGTCAGCCGTGCCGCCATTGAAAGCCTCGCCGAGAACTATTCCGACGGAGTTGTCGCCCCGGCCTTCTGGTACGTGCTGCTCGGTCTGCCGGGCATTTTCGCCTATAAGATGATCAATACGGCCGACTCGATGGTCGGCCATAAATCCGAAACCTATCTTCATTTCGGCTGGGCCTCGGCCCGGCTCGATGACCTCGTCAATCTGATTCCGGCACGGCTCTCCGCGATCTTCATCGCGCTGGGCGCATGGACCAGCGAGAACCTGACTGCGATGAAGCGCTCGCTGACGATTGCCCGGGTTGATCACGGCAAACATCGGTCTCCGAATTCCGGATGGCCGGAGGCGGCAATGGCAGGCGCAATCGACCTGCAGCTGGCTGGCCCGCGCATCTACGATGGCGTGCTGGTGAACGAGGAAATGCTGAACATCGGGGGGCGTCGAAACGTCACTTTCGCCGATATCGACCGCGCGCTGAGAGTATTCGATCACGCCTGCTACTGGCTCGCCGCCTTCACCGCTGCGCTGCTGATGCTGCAACTGGCGTGATCCCTCGTGCCGGCGTCAATTGCGGCTTTTTAACGATGCGCAACGGTTTTTTCGCGCTACGCTTTTAATCCACAGGAATTTGAATATCCTTATGTATCAGCGGAGTCGGGATGCTCCGGCCAAACATGGGGACTATTTCAATGAAAAGCTATATTATTGCCGGTGCCGTGGCTGTTGCTTCTTTTGCTGCTGCCGCTTCTTCGTCCTACGCCTCAAGCCTCGTTGCGCAGGTCAATCTTTCCAAGCAGACGATGACGATCACTGAAAACGGTTGGGTTCGCTATGAATGGAAAGTTTCCACGGCGCGTCGTGGTTACTCGACCCCGGTCGGCAGCTACTCGGCGAAGTCGCTCGACATCGATCATCGATCGCGCAAGTACCACAACTCGCCGATGCCCTATTCGGTTTTCTTCAAGGGTGGTTATGCCGTGCATGGCACCAACGAAGTGCGCAATCTTGGCCGCCCGGCCTCGCATGGTTGCGTCCGTCTGCATCCGCAGAACGCCGCGACCTTCTTTTCACTGGTGAAGAATGCCGGGCTGTCCAACACGCGGATCGTCATCTCGCAGTGAGCTGACATCCGCCGGAGCAGATCCGAAGAATGCGCCGTCAGTCGTTGCCGGCGGCGCGGCGCAGCCTTTCCATGTCGGGGCAGGTGACATGGCGGTTGTTTTCGATGCGGATGATGCCGTCACGGCGTAGCTTCGTCATCTGACGGCTGACCGTCTCGATGGTGAGGCCCAGGAAATCGGCGATATCGGCGCGGGTCAACGGAAGGTCGAAGCTGCGCTTGTCGGCATTTTCGGGATCGATATGCATCGCGATCATGTGCAGGAAGCTCGCGACCTTTTCCTGTGCGGTCTTGCGGCCGAGTGTGAGCATCCAGTCGCGCGCTTCGTCGAGTTCCTTCAGCGTCTGCTCGTGGATCTTGTGTTCCAGTTCCGGCGTATCGGCAATCATCCGGTCGATGATCTGCTTGGGCATGGAGCAGACTTCGATATCGACGGCGGCTTCCGCGGCGACCTGGCTTTCGCGCAGGAAGGGCCGGCCCATGAAGTCAGGGGCAAATTGCAGGCCGACGATCTGCTGGCGACCGTCTGCCATCATCTTAGACAGCTTCACGACACCGCTCAGGATATTCGAATAGGCGTTCAGCTGTTCGCCCTGACCAATGACTTCCGAGCCACCGGTGACCTTGCGCCGCTTGGTGTGACGGCTGAGTTCGGTCAGCTGAGAGGGTGAAAGCGTGCCGCAGATCCCGCCGTGGCGCGCTTCGCAGGACACGCAGACTGCCGGGATTTCAGAGTTGTGAATGTCCTTGCGCTGCGGTTCCATCGAGGCCCTGGCTTGGCTGAATTGAATGACTTGCATCTCTTTTTCTCCCGACCTCTAACCGGGAGTCCCCCTGCCGTCTACGCAACGTTCGTCTGCATTGATCGACTTGGCAATCGTCAACGTCAGGAGTGTCGCAAAGATTAGACACTGCCTGTTTGATCAAGATCAAGCACGCGGCGGTTTTTTGCCTTTATGCAATTCCGGCAGGAGAACGCCCATGCTGACGACGCCCACCCATAAGACCTTGACCGGTAAATATTCTGCGCCCGTTCCGCGCTATACGAGCTATCCCACAGCGCCTCACTTCGGTCCTCATATTACAAATGACGCATACAGCCAATGGCTGCAAGCGCTTGGTGAGGGCGACAAGCTGTCGCTGTATGTCCATATACCCTATTGCGACCGCCTTTGCTGGTTCTGTGCCTGTCATACGAAACATACGCTGCGCTATGAGCCGGTGGCCGAATATCTGGAGGCGCTCACGCGCGAAGTTGAGGCCGTGTCGAAGCTCGTCAGCCCCAGGGCCGTGGTCACGGCGCTGCATTTTGGTGGCGGTTCGCCGACGCTGATGAAACCGGAGGATATCCGCCGCATCGGCGCGCTCTTCCGCTCCGCCTTCAATTTTGCGCCCGATGCCGAAATCAGTGTCGAGATGGATCCCAACGACATGGACGAGGCGCGCTACGACGCGCTGGCCGATATCGGCATGACGCGGGCGAGCCTTGGGGTTCAGGACTTTCAGGCAGAGGTGCAGAAGGCCATCAACCGCATCCAGACCTTCGAGCAGACCAAGTCGGTGGTTGATGCTGTGCGGGCGCGGGGAGTCCACTCGGTCAATTGCGACCTTCTCTATGGCCTGCCGCATCAGACGCTGGAAACGCTGGCTGAAACCGTCAATCAGATCCTGACGCTCGACCCGGATCGCATCGCGCTGTTCGGCTATGCACATGTGCCGTGGATGAAGAAGCATCAGACGATGATCAAGGAAGAGGTGCTGCCGGATGTCGATCAGCGCTTCGACCAGTCGCGCATGGCTGCCGCGATGCTGATTGAGGCGGGCTATCAGCAGATTGGCATCGACCATTTTGCCAAGCCGGGCGACTCGATGGCGATAGCGGACAGGGAAGGGCGGCTTCGGCGGAATTTCCAAGGCTACACGGACGACTCGGCCGAAACGCTGATCGGCTTCGGCGCGTCCTCCATCGGCCAGTTCCGCCAGGGCTTCGTGCAGAACCAGACGGCGACAGGCGAATATCAGCGCATGACGCAGACGGATGGTCTGACAGTCGTGCGCGGCCTCGCCTTCAGCGACGAGGACCGGCTGCGCGGTTATGCGATCGAGAAGATCATGTGCGACTTTGCCTTCTCGTTTGCCGATCTCAAGAGCCGCTTTGGCTCGGCTGCCGAGGAGGTGATTTCCGAGGCCAAACTCTTCGTGGGCCAGAACACGGATGGGCTTGCGGAGATTGCCGACGGGGTATTCCGGCTCACGGAAACGGGCCGGCTTTTTGCGCGCACGGTCGCATCGCAGTTCGACGCCTATCTCGGAAACGGCAAGGGGCGGCATTCGATAGCAGTGTAAACGCGCAACAGATGCCCGCCAAATCTGTCATTTCGCTGTCGCAAGCCATTGGCTTTTGGAAGCGATTTGCCTATAGCATCGCCGAATATGTTTGACATTGAGAGGTATCGGCGTGACGACGACGTTTGACAAAGTAGCCGACATTATTTCCGAAACCAGCGAAATCGACCGCGAGAAGATTACGCCCGAGAGCCACACGATCGATGACCTCGGCATCGACAGCCTCGACTTCCTCGACATCGTTTTTGCGATCGACAAGGAATTCGGCATCAAGATTCCGCTCGAAAAGTGGACCCAGGAAGTCAATGACGGCAAGGTCGCGACGGACGAATATTTCGTTCTGAAGAACCTTTGCGCCAAGATCGACGAACTGCGCGCCGCCAAGGGCTGAGGCCTGATGGCTTCCTCCGGGGCCGTATCCCGCGGCCCTGTGCGACAGGTGCGATCGTATGCTGCTTGAATATTTCCAGATGATCGACCGCGTGACGGGCCTCGACCTCAAGTCGGGGCATCTCGTTGCGCGTTCTGTCGTTCCCGAAAAGAGCCCGGTCTTCGACGGGCATTTTCCCGGTATGCCGCTGGTGCCTGGCGTTCTCCTCATCGAGACGATGGCGCAGGCGTCCGGGCTGATGGTGCTCGCCGTCAACGAGTTTTCGTCGATGCCGCTCCTGATGGCGGTGGACGAGGCGAAGCTTCGCACCTTCGTCGAGCCCCTTGCGGAACTTGATGTCGAAGCGGATCTCGTACATCTCGGCTCCGGCTACGCGGTGACGAAGGCGAAGATCACGAGCGGCGGCAAGAAGGTCTGCGATGCGCAGCTGAAACTGCGCACGATTCCCTTCGATCAGGTTCCCATCGGCGACATCGTGAAGAACCGCGCCCGCGAAATCGGGCTTCACGACGCAATCGCGGCCAACGTGTCATAAGGACTGAAATCATGGCCAAGTCTGACAAGGATGTGGTGATTACCGGCATCGGTCTCGTGACGTCGCTGGGCGTCGGGCGCGAGGCGCATGAGGCGCTGATCCTCGGCGATCATGCGCCGGCTCCGATCGTCGAAACCGAGCGCTTTGCGCCCTATCCGGTGCATCCGCTGCCGGCCATCGACTGGTCGCAGCAGATCCCGAAGCGCGGCGATCAGCGCCAGATGGAAAACTGGCAGCGGCTCGGCGTCTTTGCGGCCGGTCTGGCACTCGACGATGCCGGCTTGAAGGACGATGCGGATGCCTGCTCGTCGATGGACATGATCGTCGCGGCCGGTGGCGGCGAGCGCGACATCAATGTCGATTCCATGATCGTGGACGAGGCGCTGAAGCGCAACGACCGCGAGGCGCTCCTGAACCAGAAGCTGACCACGGAATTGCGGCCGACGCTTTTCCTCGCCCAGCTTTCCAACCTGCTGGCAGGCAATATCTCCATCGTTCACAAGGTCACCGGCTCCTCGCGCACGTTCATGGGCGAAGAGGGAGCGGGCGTTTCCGCCGTGGAAACGGCAGCGGCGCGCATTCGCTCCGGTGAATCGACGCACGCGCTGGTCGGCGGTGCCTTCATCGCAGAGCGCCTGGACATCATTCTCATGGTTGAGGCCATAAAGGGTCATCAGACCGGCCAATGGTCGCCGATCTGGGCGCGTGACAAGGATCACGGCGGCGGCATGATCATGGGGTCGGTCGGCGCGTTCCTGGTTCTGGAATCGCGCGGCCATGCGGAAGCGCGCGGCGCCCGCATCTATGCAACGATCGAAACCGTCGAAGGCGACCGCGGCAACCGCGCCGAGGGCAAGCTTGAGAAGCGGCTGGAGCGGATGGTTGACGGGGCGAAGCCTGAACTCATCATGTCCGGCACGACGGGCTTTCACGATCTGGCAGCGCGCGAGAAGACCTTCTTCGAAAAGGCGTTCCCGGACGCTGCGATCCGCGGTTTCGGCGGGCTTATCGGCCATTCGGTCGAGGCGCAGTTCACCGCCGGCATCGGGCTCGCCGCGATGGCACTCGGGGCTGCAAAGCCGGTCGCTCCTTTCGACAAGGATCATGAAAAGGCGATGACGAAGCCGGCAAGGTCTGCCATCGTCACCACCATTGGCCATCAGCGCGGCGAGGGGATTGCCCTTCTTGCCGCCAACGCATGAGGCGATACGGTCATGAGCAACAAGTTTCGCGATCATCTGGGCCGTCCCATCGTTGCCGTTACCGGCATGGGGGTCATCACGTCTCTCGGCCAGGGGCTTGAGGACAACTGGGCGGCGCTGACGGGCGGCCGTTCGGGCATTCACGACATCACGCGATTCCCGGTCAACGAACTGTCGACCCGCATCGCCGGCACGGTGGATTTCATCGAGCTTCCGGTCGCAAACGCCGTAGAGCGTTCCTATGCCATGGCGCGTGAAACGACGCTCGAAGCGCTGGCGCAGGCCGGCCTTTCTGGCGATTTCAATGGGCCGCTGTTCCTGGCAGCGCCGCCGGTCGAGCCGGAATGGTCCGAGCGCTTTGCGCTCGCCGACCGTGCGGGGCCGGCGGAAGAGCCGGGTGATGCCTATGATCGTTTTCTCGCCGCCATGCGCGAGCGTCCTGATCCGGCCTTCCATGAAGCCGTTCTCTTCGGTTCGATCTCGGAGCGGCTGGCTGACAGGTTCGGCACGCGCGGTCTGCCGGTGACGCTTTCGACGGCCTGCGCTTCGGGTGCAACCGCGATCCAGCTCGGCGTCGAGGCAATCCGCCAGGGTCGCACTGAGCGCGCGCTGACGGTGGCGACCGATGGTTCGGTCTCTGCCGAGGCGCTCATCCGTTTCTCGCTGCTTTCGGCACTCTCGACGCAGAACGATCCGCCGGAAAAGGCCTCCAAGCCCTTCACCAAGGATCGCGATGGTTTCGTGATTGCGGAAGGGGCGGCAACGCTCGTGCTTGAATCGCTGGAATCGGCGATTGCCCGTGGCGCCAAGGTCTACGGCATCTTGAAGGGCTGCGGCGAGAAGGCGGATAGTTTCCACCGGACGCGCTCCTCCCCCGACGGCGGGCCGGCGATCGCGACGATCCGAGCCGCCCTCAACGATGCCGGCATGGGCGAAGAGGCGATCGGCTATATCAACGCCCATGGCACGTCGACGCCTGAAAACGACAAGATGGAATATGGCGCGATGCTCTCCGTCTTTGGCGAGCGGCTGAAGTCCATTCCGGTCTCGTCGAACAAGTCGATGATCGGCCATACGCTGACGGCTGCGGGCGCGGTCGAGGCGGTGTTCTCGCTGCAGACGATGCTGACTGGCACGCTGCCGCCGACGATCAACTACCAGAACCCCGATCCGGCGATCGAGCTCGACGTGGTGCCGAATGTGAAGCGGGCACAGCAGGTTTCTGCCGTGCTGTCCAATTCCTTCGGCTTCGGTGGGCAGAATGCCAGCCTTGTGCTGGCTGCAGAACCCCGGTAAATCGCAGACAGAAGACTATGTTTCAGACCCGCGAGAGCGGAAGGTTGGCCCATGCGCGCATTGCAACTCATCGAAGACCGCAGACTTGAAGCCGTGGAGCTTCCCGAGCCGGAAGCGCCGGCGCCGGGCGAGGTGACGCTGCGCGTCAAGGCGGTAGCGCTCAACCATATCGACGTCTGGGGCTGGCGCGGCATGGCGTTCGCCAAGCGCAAGATGCCGCTGACGATCGGGGCGGAAGCCTCCGGCGTGGTCGAGGCCATCGGGCCAGGCGTCTCGAATGTACTGCCGGGCCAGCTCGTCTCGGTTTATGGTGCGCGCGTCTGCGGCTATTGCAAGGCCTGCCGCGAAGGTCGCGACAATCTCTGCGAACATGTCGGTGGTGTGCATGGCTTCCATCTTGACGGTTTCGCGCAGGAAAAGATCAACATTCCGGCGCGCCAGCTCGTCGTCGCGCCGCCCGGTATCGATGCTGTGGCGGCAGCCCTTGCGCCGGTGACCTTCGGCACTGTCGAGCACATGCTGTTCGACAACGCAAAGCTCCAGCCGGGCGAGACCATTCTTGTTCATGCCGGTGGCTCGGGTATCGGCTCGGCGGCGATCCAGCTTGCCAAGCGCATGGGCTGCACGGTCATCACGACGGTCGGTTCTGACGACAAGATCGAGAAGGCGAAGGCGCTGGGCGCCGATCATGTCATCAACTATCGCGTCGACCGTTTCGAGGGCGTCGTGCGCAAGCTGACCAAGAAGAAGGGCGTCGATGTCGTCTTCGAACATGTCGGCAAGGACACCTGGGCCGGCTCGATCCTCTCCATGAAGCGCGGCGGCCGTCTTGTCACCTGCGGCTCGACCTCGGGCGTATCGACCGAAATGAACCTGATGATGCTCTTCCAGCAGCAGCTGAAGCTGCTCGGCTCCTTCGGATGCCGGATGGAGAACATGGCCAATGCCATGCAGAAGATGGCTCAAGGGATCGTCCATCCGGTCATCGACACGGAAGTCGGTTTCAGCGAGATCGACGTGGCGCTGAAGCGGATGGAAGAGCGTTCGATCTTCGGCAAGATCATCCTGCGGATGGATTGAGTGCGATGAAGGGCCTTGCGCTCCGCATCGGTGCCAATCTGCGCAAGGCCTGGCCTTGGCTCACCGCCAAGCTGGTGCTCTTCGGCCTGACGCTTCTCAAGCTGCTGCCGGCCGATTTCGCCCTCAACCTGATGGACCGCATCGCGCGCCGGCTGGGCCCGAAGCAGAAGCGTCACAAGATGATGCTCTACAATCTGCGCCGCGCCTTTCCCGAGATGACGGAAGAGGAACGCGTCAGGATCGCCATGGATTCGTGGGGATCGATGGGCCGCATGGCCGCGGAATATGTCTATCTCGACAAGCTCTTCGATTTCGATCCTGCGCGTGAAGGCAAGGGCAGGGTCGAGGTGTCGGGCATTCCGCTCTTCCTGGAAATCCGCGACCTCAAGGGACCATTCATCGTCTTCACTGCGCATACGGCGAATTTCGAGATGCTTCCCGTGGCAGGCAATGCCTTCGGTCTTGATGTCACCGTGCTGTTCCGTCCGCCGAACAATCCCTACATGGCCGAGATGATCCACGATTTTCGGGCAAGCCGCATGGGGTCTCTTGTGCCCTCCCATGTCGGTTCGTCCTTCGCGCTCGCCCGGCAGCTGGAAAAGGGCGGCGGCGTCGGGGTTCTGGTCGACCAGAAATTCTCCAAGGGCGCCGATACGACGCTCTTCGGCGTGCCGGTGAAGACGAACCCGCTGCTCGCAAAGCTCGTGCGGCAGTTCAATTGCCCGGTCTATCCGGCGCGGTGCGTCCGGCTTCCGGGCAATCGCTACCGTCTCGAACTGGAACCGGCACTGGCAATTCCTCGCAAGTCCACGGGCGAAGTGGACGTCAACGCCACCGCGCAATTGCTCAACGATACGGTAGAGCGCTGGGTGCGCGAATATCCCGGACAGTGGCTGTGGTATCACGACCGCTGGGATATCAAGTTTTCTGAAGACTACAGAAATTTCGTCCCCTGACAGGAGCGGTCAATGCCAGTCCAGGACATTCTGCATGACGTCTACAACGAGATGCAGCCGCATATCGGCGAGGGGAAGGTTGCAGACTACATTCCGGCGCTCGCCCGTGTGAACCCGAAGAAGTTCGGCATGGCGGTGGTGACGGCCGAGGGCGAGGTCTTCGCGGTGGGCGATGCGGCCGAGCCGTTTTCGATACAGAGCGTGTCGAAAGTGTTCACCCTGACGCTGGCCTTGGGCCGAATCGGGGCGGGACTCTGGTCGCGTGTCGGGCGCGAGCCGTCCGGCACGGCGTTCAATTCCATCGTCCAGCTTGAGCACGAACACGGCATTCCGCGAAACCCCTTCATCAATGCGGGTGCCATCGTGGTCGCTGATGTGCTGCTGGCCGGCCACCAGCCGCGCGAAACGCTGGGCGAGATCCTGCAATTCTTCCGCTACCTGTCGGGCGACGACAGCGTCTATATCGATGAGGACGTGGCGCGCTCCGAGCAGGCGACCGGATTTCGAAACGCGGCGCTCGCCAATTACATGCGGGCCTTCGGCAATATCCATAATCCCGTCGAAAGGACGCTTGGCGTCTATTACCACCAGTGCTCGGTGGCGATGAGCTGCGAGCAACTGGCCAAGGCCGGACTGTTCTTGGCGAATGAGGGGCGCAATCCAGTCTCGGGCCAGACGGTGGTGACGCGTGATCGGGCGCGACGCATCAACGCGCTGATGCTGACCTGCGGTCACTATGACGCGTCGGGCGATTTCGCCTTTCGCGTCGGACTGCCGGGAAAGAGCGGCGTCGGCGGCGGCATTCTGGCGATCGCGCCGGGCAAGGCCTCGATCGCCGTGTGGTCGCCGGGCCTCAATGCCAACGGCAACTCGGCCGCCGGAACGCGGGCGCTGGAATTGTTCGCCAAGAAAACAGGCTGGTCCGTCTTCGGGTGAGGGGAGGCGGCGTCACGCCGCCTTGCGCTCGCCGACCATGCCCAGCAGGTGCTCCCGCTCGAAGGCGATATGGCGGCGCATACTGACGAAATAGCCGCGCAGCATGTAGCCGATGGCTTCCGGATTAAGCGATGCATCGGCCGCGCCGAGACGCAGCAGGGCGTCGATCAATTCCTCGATAAAGCATTCGTCTTCGAAATGTTCGAATTTCAAACGTTCGAGCGTCGAGGCAAGCTCGGGATGGCCACTGACATTCTGCTCCACCCAGGGGAAGAGAACGTCTTCCTCGAATCGGTGCGCGCCCATGGTGAGCGGGCCGATGGCCTTGGCAGCATAGATGCATTTCTGGCGGTTGACCTCGCCCGGCAGGCTGTCGGCGATCTCTTCGAGTTCGCGGCAGAGTTCGAGCTGTTCGTCGTGGATTTTCTTCAACCAATCGACCGCGCTGATGCCTTGCGGCGGACGATAGCGCTTCTCGAATTCCTCCCGGTCATGCGTGTCCAGCGTCTTCATTCTTCACCTGTCTGAGTGCAGGGTATAGAGCCCCATCGTAGGGTCATTTGTCGCGCGGCAGGCATGGATTTGCATTGATCTATATCAAGGATGGCCTGCCCCCCAAATGCCATTGCTGCATCAGCCGCAAGACGGTCGGGCGACGATTCCGATCCTGCTTGCCGCATGATCAGCAATCGTTGGGGGATACCAACAATGACGAAAATTTCACAAACGGTGGGTGTCGGGCTTTTTGCCTTCCTCGCCTTGCTAGGGGCAGCCTTTGCCCAGGACAGCCTGTTCAAGGCCCATATGTGGGTCCTGTTCACTGTTCTTCTCATTTTCAGCGTGGCGATGATCCGTCGCGTCTCTTTTGCGCCGGTTTCGACGGTCTCCGCCGAACAGCGCAAATCCGAATATTTCGATGAAGTCGTCCGCTATGCGCTGATCGCCACGGTGTTCTGGGGCGTTGTCGGCTTTCTCGTCGGGGTCGTCATTGCCCTCCAGCTCGCCTATCCGCAGCTCAATTTCGGGCCCTGGTTCAATTTCGGCCGTATGCGGCCGCTGCACACTTCGGCTGTGATCTTCGCCTTCGGCGGCAACGCGCTTCTGATGTCGTCCTTCTATTCGGTCCAGCGCACGTCGCGCGTCCGTCTTTTCGGCGGCGATCTCGCCTGGTTCGTCTTCTGGGGTTATCAGCTGTTCATCGTCATGGCGGCAACCGGCTATCTTCTGGGCATTACGCAGGGGCGCGAATATGCCGAGCCGGAATGGTATGTCGATATCTGGCTGACCATCGTCTGGGTTGCCTATCTGCTGGTCTTCCTCGGCACGATCATGACGCGCAAGGAAACCCACATCTATGTGGCGAACTGGTTCTTCCTGTCGTTCATCGTCACCGTCGCCATGCTGCACCTGGTCAACAACGCGGCCGTGCCGGTCTCCTTCCTCGGCGTGAAGAGCTATTCGGCCTTCTCGGGCGTTCAGGATGCCATGACGCAGTGGTGGTATGGCCATAACGCCGTAGGCTTCTTCCTGACCGCCGCCTTCCTCGGCATGATGTACTATTTCGTTCCGAAGCAGGCCGGTCGTCCGATCTATTCCTACCGTCTGTCTATCATCCACTTCTGGGCACTGATCTTCCTCTACATCTGGGCCGGTCCGCACCACCTGCACTACACGGCTCTGCCGGATTGGGCGCAGACGCTCGGCATGGTCTTCTCCATCATGCTCTGGATGCCCTCGTGGGGCGGCATGATCAACGGTCTGATGACGCTCTCGGGCGCCTGGGACAAGATCCGCACCGACCCGATCATCCGCATGATGATCATGGCTATCGCCTTCTACGGCATGTCGACCTTCGAAGGTCCGATGATGTCGATCAAGACGGTCAACTCGCTCAGCCACTACACGGACTGGACCATCGGTCACGTTCACTCGGGCGCGCTCGGCTGGGTCGGCATGATCTCCTTCGGCGCCATCTACTACCTCGCTCCCAAGCTTTGGGGCAGGGAACGTCTCTACTCGCTGCGTCTCGTCAACTGGCACTTCTGGCTCGCCACGCTCGGCATCGTCGTCTACGCCGCCGTCATGTGGGTTGCCGGTATCCAGCAGGGTCTGATGTGGCGCGAATATGACGAGCAGGGCTTCCTGGTCTACTCGTTCGCGGAAGCTGTCCGGGCCATGTTCCCCTACTACGTCCTGCGTGCAGTCGGCGGTGGCATGTATCTGCTGGGCGGTCTCATCATGGCATACAACGTCACGATGACCATCCTTGGCCACCAGCGGAACGAAGCTCCCATCGGTGGTGCTGTCCCGCAGCTTCAGCCGGCAGAATAAGGAGAGGCAATCATGTCCATTCTTGCAAAACACGAATTGCTCGAGAAGAACGCGTCGCTCCTCCTGGTAGGCTCGCTGCTCGTCGTCACCATCGGCGGCATCGTTGAAATCGCGCCGCTCTTCTACCTGCAGAACACGATCGAGAAGGTGGAGGGGATGCGCCCCTACACCCCGCTCGAACTGGCTGGCCGCAACATCTACATCCGTGAAGGGTGTTACCTCTGCCACAGCCAGATGATCCGCCCGTTCCGCGACGAAGTCGAGCGCTACGGTCATTACTCGCTGGCTGCGGAATCGATGTACGACCATCCGTTCCAGTGGGGTTCGAAGCGCACGGGTCCCGATCTGGCCCGGGTCGGCGGTCGCTACTCCAACGAATGGCACGTCCAGCACCTGTCCGATCCGCGCTCCGTCGTTCCGGAATCGGTGATGCCGTCCTACGCATTCCTGAAGAACACGCCTCTCAAGGTCGAGAACGTGGCAGGTCACCTGAAGACCAACCGTGTCGTCGGTGTTCCCTATACGGATGACGACATTGCCAAGGCGGAGACGGATCTGGTGGCGCAGGCCGATCCGAATGCGGATACGACCGATCTTCTCAAGCGCTACCCGAAGGCCAAGGTCGGCGACTTCGACGGCGATCCGACGAAGGTCACCGAAATGGATGCGCTTGTCGCCTATCTACAGATGCTCGGCACGCTGGTCGATTTCTCGACCTATGACGACGCATCCGGATACCGGTGAGGAGTGAACGCAATGGAAACCTACACCATGATGCGGCAATTCGCCGACAGCTGGGGGCTTCTCGGCTTCACCCTCTTCTTCGTGGGCGCGATCGTCTTCGCGCTCCGGCCCGGTTCAAAGAAAACGGCCGATGAGGCCGCATCCATACCTCTCAAGGAGGATTGAAAAATGGCAGACAAGCATGTTGACGAACTGAGCGGCGTCGAGACCACCGGCCATGTCTGGGACGGTATTCGCGAGCTCAACAATCCGCTGCCGAGATGGTGGGTGTGGACCTTCTATGCCTGCATCCTCTGGGCGATAGGCTACACGATCGTCTATCCGGCCTGGCCGCTGCTCACGACCAATACCAAGGGCATCTGGAATGTCACCAACCGCGCGGTCCTGAAGGACGAGCTGGCTGTCGCCAAGGGCGGTCAGAAGGTCTTTGTCGACAAGATCGCCGCGATGCCGGTTGCCGATATCGTCAAGGACAAGCCCCTGAGCGAGTTTGCAACGGCTGCCGGCGCTGCTGCCTTCAAGGTCAACTGCACCCCGTGCCACGGCTCGGGTGCGCAGGGCAGCATCGGCTATCCGAACCTCAACGACAATGACTGGCTGTGGGGCGGCTCTGCCGATCAGATCTACACCACGATCGCCCACGGCATCCGTGATCCGCAGGACCCGGACACCCGCGTTTCGGAAATGCCCGCCTTCGGCGAAATGCTGAAGCCGGAGGAGATCCAGAACGTGGCGGCCTATGTGGCCGATCTTTCCAAGCAGCCGGTCACCAGCGGCAATCCCGCTGCCGGCAAGGAAATCTTCGCCAACAACTGCGTCGCCTGCCATGGCGATCAGGCACAGGGCAACCGCGACCTCGGGGCGCCGAACCTCTCGGATGCCATCTGGCTCAAGGGCTCGGGCGAGGCCGCCATCATCGCTCAGGTCACCAAGCCCAAGCATGGCGTCATGCCGGCCTGGACCGCTCGTCTGGGTGACACGACGGTCAAGGAACTGGCTGTATTCGTCCATTCGCTCGGCGGCGGCGAGTA
>DATMTA010000180.1:0-23979 GCA_035565055.1 Ensifer sp. | reverse complement strand
CCTCCTATGCCGCGCCCCAGCAGCCTTCACGCGGTGGCGGATTTCTCGCCGGCGCGATGACGACGGCGGCGGGTGTTGCCGGTGGTATGCTGATGGCAGACGCCGTGCGCTCGCTGTTTGCACCGCATTTCGGCGCTGGTGGGCTTTTCGGCGCCGGTGGCGTCGCAGGTGCGCCGGTTGTCGAGGAAACCGTCGTCAACAATTTCTTCGGCAACGGCAATCAGCCGGGCCAGTCGAACGACTGGCAGAACGGCAACGATGCGGAGCAGTCCGCGCTTGCCGACATGAGCAATGCCACACAGAATACGGACGGCTTCGACAACGCGGACTATGACGATTCCGGCTACGACGACGGCGGGTTCGACGACAGCAATTATGCGTGACGGTTTGTGAGGGCGGTCAGGCCGCCCTCACCTCACCCGCGCCCGCGATAGGTCGGCACGCCCTGATCCGGAAGCCAGACACCCTTCGGCGGCTCACCGGTCTGCCAGAAGACATCGATCGGGATTCCGCCGCGCGGATACCAGTAGGCGCCGATGCGCAGCCATTGAGGGTCCAGCAGGTCGATAATCCGCTTGGCGATATAGACCGAGCAATCCTCATGAAACGCCCCGTGATTGCGGAAGGCGAAGAGGAAGAGCTTCAGCGACTTCGATTCCACCAGCCATTTGCCCGGAACGTAATCGATCACGATATGGGCGAAATCCGGCTGGCCCGTCATCGGGCAGAGCGAGGTGAATTCGGGCGCGGTGAAGCGAACCACATAATTCGTTCCCTCATTGCCGTTGGGCACGCGCTCCAGCACGGCCGCTTCCGGCGTCGTCGGCGCTTCGACGGAGGCGCCCAGCTGGGTCAGGCCCGATACGTCGGTCTTGCTCATTTTATTCTTCCTTTCGTCAAGCCCGCTTCTTGATCGGCTTGTGCGCAGCCAGATTAACGCGCACGCCATGCGGCTTTTCGCCTTCCGGCTCCACATGAATAGCAATGCTGGCGCCGGAAATCACCTGATGAAGCGCATTCTCAATGCGGTCGCAGATGTCATGCGCCTGGCCAACTGGCATCGTTTCGGGAACGACGAGGTGAAAGTCGATGAAGACCGCCGGCCCTGCCCGACGATTACGCAGGTCGTGGACGCCGAGTGACCCTTCCGCATTCTCGGCAATCGCCTTCTTGATGGCCTCGTCCTCCTCGGCCGTCACGGCGCGATCCAGCAGCCCGTTGACCGACTGCGACACCACCTTCCAGCCCTCGAACAGAATGTTGATTGCCACGCCGATCGCCATCAGCGGGTCGAGAATCGTATAGCCGGTGAGAGTCGCCGCGATCAGGCCGACGATGACGCCGCCGGACGTCACCACGTCGGAAAGCACATGCCGCCCGTCGGCCTTCAGCGCCGGAGAATGATGCTGGGTGCCGACCTTGATCAGAAGCCAGGCCCAGACAGCATTGATGACCGCCGCCGCGCCGTTGATGACCAGGCCGAGGATCGGGGCGTCCATCGGTTCGGGCTTGGAGAGATGCCCGGTGGCCTCCCACACGATCAGGATCGCCGCCACGATGATCAGCATCCCCTCGACCACCGCCGAGAGGTATTCCGCCTTGTGGTGGCCGAACTGGTGATCGTCATCGGCCGGCTTCTGCGCGTAGCTGATGACGCCATAGGCGATTGCTGCCGCAATGACGTTGACGGTCGATTCCAACGCGTCGGAGAGCAGCGCTACGGAGCCCGTTACATACCAGGCGAGCGCCTTGAGCCCCATGACGAAAAGGGAAAGCGGAATGCCCCAGAACGCGATGCGGCGGATCAACTTGGATGTTTCGGCATCCATGGCTTCGCCCCTTCCAATGATGTGTTGAGTTGACGGCGAGATATAGGGCCGGGCCCGAAAGAGCAAGGCATAATTCTGTTAGACACCGAAATTTCCTTTTATTCTCCGTGACTTAGCCTAGGCTATACTTTCACAGCACAGGCTATATTTGATAGCCCCGACATTGATTTGATACATGTCAACGAGCCTGCAATTCAGCCGCGTAGACTACCACGCGAGCGATAAACCGAAGCCGGAGTACGCCGATGGCCGAGTTGGACACGATCCGCAAGGAACTGGAAACACTGCTGAAAGAGGTAAAAACCTTGCAGGCCGAGGCGGCCAGGCCCGCCGACGAAAAGCCAGCTGCCGCGCCTGAGCCTCCCCCTGCGGACGCCAGCACTGACGATGCCTCCGACGCCATCGCCGAACTGCAGACATATCTCGCGACCAAAGCCGGCGAAGCCGAGGAAGCACTCGAAGAACACCCCCTCGTTGTCGCCGCCGCCGCCTTTGTACTTGGCCTCGTGGCAGGCGCCATTGCCTTCAGATAGGATTTTCCATCATGCGTATCGACAGTCTCATCCAGTCTCTGAAAGTTCTCATCCGGATCGATTCCGTCATTGCCGAGCTGACGTTTCGGGCGCGCATGTCGCAGATCGCGATGCTCGCGGTCGCCCTCGTCGTCGGTTCTTTCGGCCTCATCATGCTCGGCGTCGCCGGCTATGAGTTCCTGAAGGTTCTGTGGGGACCGGTTCTTGCGGCGCTCGCCATCGCCGGCGCCAGCTTCGTGCTGACGCTCCTTCTGGTGCTGATTGCCAGCACGCGCAAACCCGGCAAGGAACTGCAGCTCGCTCAGGAGCTTCACGCCAATGCGCTCGATGCGCTAATCACCGAAGCCAAATCGGCGACCGGCGATATCACGCTCGCCGGCAATCTCCTGCGCGGCCGCTTCGACACGTCCCTGCTCGGCCTTATCGGTCCGCTGGCAACGCTGCTGCTGCGCGCACTCAAGCGCAAGAGCGCCGGGACGGCGGAGAAGGCATAGCCTTTCCCGCCACAGCCTGTTGATCATTCAGCTCGGGTTCTCCAGGCTGAAATGCCGGGCATGACCGTCATAGCTGAAAAGCTCGGCATAGCGGCCCCATGAGATGACGGCCCCCATGGT
Source organism: Ensifer sp. (assembly GCA_035565055.1). Taxonomy (GTDB): domain Bacteria; phylum Pseudomonadota; class Alphaproteobacteria; order Rhizobiales; family Rhizobiaceae; genus Ensifer_A. The sequence continues at coordinate 21,003 of DATMTA010000180.1, read as the reverse complement.
TTCCTTGGCCATGTCCTCCGACAGATAGTCCTCCAGCTCCTCGCAGAAGCGCGTATAGGGCGCCATATGCGTGGGCCGTTCGTCGAGCACCCGCTTGATCAGCGCCGCCAGCGGCACATAGCTCACCAGATGTTCGGCGAAGAGCCGCTTGCGCGTATCGACGTCGCTCTGGACAAAATGCTTGCCGATCTCGGTGAGCCGCACGTCGCCCGCCTCAAGCTCGGCAAAGCGCAACAACTGCAGCGTCTCGGCGATCGGGAAGAGCTCATCCACCTCCATCTGCAATTCGCCCGCAATATCCGGCAGGTCGGCCTCGCCATTGTAGGGCTCGGCCGCCAGCGCTTCCATGAGGCCGGACAGCAGATTGGTCGAGATGCGCGGCAGCGCCATGCCGATGCCCGTGCCGGGGAACCCTTCCGCGACCCGCTTCTCCACCTTGCCCACCGGCTCCCGCTGCGTCATCCGGGCATAGATGTCATCGACCAAGGCCCGGAATTCCGGGTCCAGACGATTGCGCGGGTGCATCAGATCGACCTTGATCTCCGCGGCAACCCGGCCCGGATTGGACGAAAAGATCATGATGCGGTCGCACATCAGCACCGCTTCCTCGATATTGTGCGTCACCATCAGGATCGACTTGGCCGGCAACCGGCCTTCGATCCAGAGGTCGATGATGTCCGTGCGCAGCGTTTCCGCCGTCAGCACGTCAAGCGCCGAGAAGGGCTCATCCATCAGCATCAGGCGCGGATGCACGACCAGCGCCCGGGCAAAGCCGACGCGCTGGCGCATCCCCCCAGACAGCTCCTTCGGATAGGCATTCTCGAACCCGTCCAGGCCGATGAGGTCGATGGCCTCCAGCGCGCGCTGGCGACGCTCGGACGCAGCGACGCCCTGGGCCTCCAGCCCGATCTCGACATTCTCGAGGACGGTCAGCCAGGGAAACAGCGCGAAGCTCTGGAAGACCATGGAGAGGCCCTCGCAGGGACCGGTGACAGGCTTGCCGCACCACTGAACCTTGCCGGCGGACGCCTGAAGCAGGCCGGAAATGATGCGGAGCAGCGTCGACTTGCCGGAGCCGGAACGTCCGAGCAGGCCGACGATCTCGCCTTCGCGGATTGTCACCGAGACATCGTCGAGTACGACGAGATCGGGATTGTCGCCCTTGTGATAGACCTGCCGCATGCCCTGCACATCGATGAGGACGGGGTGTTCAGCGAGATTGAATTCAACGTTGGACATGACGCCCTCCTTCTTAGTTCATACGGAGCCGGCTACCCGCGAAAGCATAGAGCGGGCGCCAGAGCAGGCGGTTGAAGAGAATGACATAGGCCGACATCACTGCGATGCCGAGCACAATGCGCGGGTAGTCTGCGGCGGTCGTCGCATTGGCGATGTAGGAGCCAAGCCCCACCGCCGTCAGCTTCGTGTCGCCCCAGTTGGCGACCTCGGCCACGATGGAGGCGTTCCAGGAGCCCCCGCTCGCTGTGATCGCCCCGGTCACGTAATAGGGGAAGATCCCGGGCAGGATGACCTTCTTCCACCAGCTCCAGCCGCCGATGCGGAAGATGGAGCTTGCCTCGCGCATGTCGTTCGGAAACGCGCTCGCACCCGCAATCACGTTGAACAGGATGTACCATTGCGTTCCGAAGACCATAAGCGGCGACAGCCAGATGTTCGGATCGGCCTTGAAATGAACGATCAGCACGACCGCGAAGGGGAAGATGATGTTGGCCGGAAACGCAGCAAGAAACTGCGCCAGCGGCTGCACCCGTTCCGCCACCTTCGGCCTGAGCCCGATCCAGACCCCGATCGGCACCCAGACCACCGTTGCGAGCGCCATCAGCACGACGACGCGGATCATGGTGAGGAAGCCGAGCCAGACGACGTTCAGGATCTCCGGACCCGTCAGCTCGGTGGCGACGAAAGCCCAGATGAGCCAAAGCGCATAAAGCGCTGCAGCCGCAACCGCGACCACCCAGAGCCGGTCCACCCAGGCGCTGCGCCAGACCGTCAGGGCAGCGCGCGGCGCTCTCACAGGAAGAGCCATCCGCTGCCGCGGCACGGCGGAGACGAAGCGCGTGACCGGCAGGAATATCCGCCGAAACATGCGGGCGCGCCGCACGAGGTCGAGCAGCCAGGAACGCGGAGCCTCCCCGCCGGCCGAAAGCTCGACACGGAACTTGTCGCTCCAGGCCACCAGCGGCCGGAACAGCAGCTGGTCGTAGATCAGGATGATCGCCAGCATGACGCCGACGGCCCAGCCGATCGCGGCGAAATCCTTGTTCTGGATGGCGAGAGCGGTGTAGGAGCCGATGCCCGGCAGCGTGATCGTCGTGTTGCCGACCGAGATCGCTTCGGACGCCACCACGAAGAACCAGCCGCCCGACATGGACATCATCGTGTTCCACACGAGCCCCGGCATGGAAAAGGGAACTTCCAGCCGCCAGAAACGCTGCCAGCCGGTGAGCCGGAACGAGCGGGACGCTTCCTCAAGATCGGCTGGAACCGTCTGCAGCGACTGATAGAAGCTGAATGTCATGTTCCAGGCCTGGCTGGTGAAGATGGCGAAGATCGAGGCAAGCTCGACCCCGATCACCTTGCCTGGAAATAGCGCCATGAACCCTGTGACAGTGAAGGACAGGAAGCCCAGCACCGGCACGGATTGCAGGATATCGAGAATGGGGATCAGCACGAGCCCCGCCCGCCGGCTCTTGGCTGCCAGCGTCCCATAGACGAAGGTGAAGAGGAGCGATGCGATGATCGCCGCCAACATGCGCAGCACCGTGCGCAGCGCATATTCGGGCAGGTTCGCCGGGTCGAGCGAAATCGGGGTCGAAGACAGCGCTTCAATGGGCGCGAGCGTTTCATGTCCGCCGCGGACGAAGAGAACGAAGGTTGCAAACAGCAGGCCGAAGGCGGCGGCATCCCAAATGTTTGGAATACGCGACGCCTTGCGACCGGCCTCGAGAGCCGGATGATGCAAGGTCATGGTCAATGATCCGAATAATGATGATGCGACGACACGAGGCCTTAAAAGACCTCGGCGAAAGGACCCGCGCTGCGGGTCAGCAACTTATTCGGTCAACGGACTCTTCATGATATCTGGCGGGCTGAAGGATGCGAAAAACAAGCGTCATGGCGCTCACCCTTGCCTGAGGGCACCTGCGTCGCGCAGGCTGCCTGGTCGCGGATATGTCTTGGCTGTTCAAAACGATGAGGCGCTCCGGCGTTGCCCGCCTTGGCAGGCCGGAAGCAAGGCTATATTGCGCTGCACTTCGTCATAGTCAACCCATTCAATAGACGAACGAATTAATTTTTCGTAATGCGACAACTTTATGAAATTGCTTGGGTTTCGCCTTTCCCTCTAGGCAAGCGGAGCTACGATTGCCGAAGCTGGAGCGTAAGCAGACGACAACGGTCGTGCTCTCAGGAGACCGGGGCTCCCTTCAGACAATCCGCCAGGAAGGTTGTGACCGCCTCGATGGCGGGCTGCCCTCTCTGATCTTCATGCCAACCCAGCCAGACATGGCGGTCGAAGAAGAGCTTTTCCGGATGCGCGTCAACAAGGCCAAAGCGGCGTCCCAGTATCTCCGGTGTCGCCACCACGCCCACGCCCGCTGCAGCAGCTGCAAGCTGTATGGCCAGATCATTGCTGCGCAAGCCGATGGCGAATTGCGGCCCGGCGAGCGAGTTCATCCACGCCTCATGCGGCAGCAGGTCGTCGCCATGGTCGAAGAGCACATAGCGATAGGCCGCAAAAGCCGTTTCAGCCACATAGTCCGGGCTCGCGAGGCAGCGATAACGCAAGGTGCCGACCTGCCGGCGGATCAGGGTCGGATCACTCGGCGCCGACAGCCTGACCGAGATGTCCGCCTCGCGGCGCGTGATCGAAACCGTCTGCACATCGCCCCGCAGCGTGATGTCGAGCGCGGGATGGGCTTTGAGGAAAGCGCCGAGATGGGGCGCGATCAGCTCGGCGGCAATCAGTGCCGGCGCGCTGATCGACACGGGTCCGGCCACTTCGGGCCGCACGCTCGACGCCGTGCGTTCCAGCGCATGAACCTCTTCCTGCATCCGCCGGGCATGGGCTGCGATGCGAAGTCCAGCCTGAGTCATGACCGTACGCTTCTGACGGCGATCAACGAGCTTGGCGCCCAGCGCCCCTTCCAGCGAGGCAATGCGCCGAGCGACCGTCACATGGTCAACGCCCAGCCGCTTCGCCGCCGCCGCCAGCGATCCCCTCTCCTCAAGAAGCAGAAGGAACTTCAGGTCATCCCAGTTCAGCATGTTCAGATATTCACATTGAAAGAGAAATTTATGGGAATTTTGCACATTATGGCTCAGAGGTACAGTGCGCCTGTCATTTCAACCCACTGACCACGGAGACAGACAATGCATACCGCAGTTTCCAGGCACGGCCGCATCAGAAAGCTGCCGCACCACGCCACCCACATCGTTTCGCCGATGATCCTGTCCCTCATGATGTCGGGACTTGTGTCCGCCGCGGCAACCTATGGCGCCGTCGGCTTCGCGCCCGATCTCGGTGCTCGCACCCTCGGCGCATGGATGCTCACCTATCCGATCGCCTTCCCCGCGGCCATCATCGCCGCGCCGATCGTCCGTCGCATCGTATCTCTGATTGTCGAGGCCCCGCCGACCAAGCGGTGAGCCTCAATGCAAAAGGCGGCGCCCAATCCGGGCACCGCCTTTTGATGCTTAAAGCACGGGGTCGTAGTTGCTTAGGCCGCCTTCACCTTCGCCCGCTTCGCCAGATGCGCCACCACATTCTCGATCATCCGCATACCGGCATCCTGGCCGAGCGTCATGATCGATTCCGGGTGGAACTGCACCGCCGCCACCGGCTCCTTGGCGTGTTCGATGCCCATGATCGTCCCATCCTCGCTTTCAGCCGTGATGATGAAATCGCGGTCGAGCGTCGCGGGGTCGGCGAAGATCGAGTGATAACGACCGACAGTGACTTCCTTGGCAAGGCCGGAGAAGACCGTGCCGGCTTCCAGCACCCGCACGCGCGACGGCTTGCCATGCATCGGGATCGCCAGCTGCCGCAGTTCGCCGCCATAGGCTTCGGCGAGCGCCTGCAGGCCAAGGCAGACGCCGAAGATCGGCAGCTTGCGCGCCCGCGCCTTATTGATCGTCGTCTCGCAGTCGAAGTCCTTCGGGCTACCAGGTCCGGGCGACAGCACGAGCAGGTCCGGATCGACCTTGTCCAACACCTCGTCCGCCACGGGCGAACGAACCGTCGTCACCGTCGCACCCGTCTGGCGGAAATAGTTCGCCAGCGTATGGACGAATGAGTCCTCGTGGTCGACCAGCAGGATCTTCACGCCGACGCCCACCTTGGCGACGTCGCGGCCGACCTTGCCGGTATTGCCGGCCTTTGCATCGCGAATGGCTGCAATCATGGCGGATGCCTTCAATTCGGTTTCGGCCTCTTCTTCTTCCGGATTGGAATCGTTCAGCAGCGTCGCCCCTGCCCTGACTTCCGCGATCCCATCCTTGATCCGCACCGTGCGCAGCGTCAGACCCGTGTTCATGTCGCCATTGAAGCCGACCATGCCGATCGCGCCGCCATACCAGGCGCGCGGGCTCTTCTCATGGCTTTCGATGAAGCGCATGGCCCAGAGCTTGGGCGCGCCGGTCACGGTCACAGCCCAGGCGTGCGAAAGGAAACCGTCGAAGGCGTCCATGTCCTCGCGCAGACGCCCTTCGATATGGTCAACCGTATGGATCAGGCGCGAATACATCTCGATCTGGCGTCGGCCGATGACCTTGACCGAACCCGGCTCGCAGACGCGGCTCTTGTCGTTGCGGTCGACGTCGGAGCACATGGTGAGCTCGGACTCGTCCTTCTTGGAGTTGAGCAGCTTCAGGATCTGCTCGCTGTCTGCAATCGCATCCTCGCCGCGCTTGATCGTACCCGAGATCGGGCAGGTCTCGATGCGCCGTCCGGTGACGCGCACGAACATTTCAGGCGATGCGCCGACCAGATATTCCTGGTTTCCAAGGTTGATGAAGAAGGAATAGGGCGACGGATTGATCTCCTTCAGCCGCCGCGAAATCTGCGAGGGCTTGGTGTCGCAGCGTTCCATGAACTTCTGCCCCGGCACGACTTCGAAGAGATCGCCCTTGCGGAAGCTTTCCTTCGCCTTGGTCACGAGCTTCGCATATTCGCCCGGATGATGATCGCCGCGCGGCGGGATCGTGTCCGTCGGCTTGAAGGGGTCTGCGGGAATATCCCACGGCTTGCCCTTGGTCGTTTCGCCATTCTTCTCGAAATCGTAACGATCGACCCACGCCTTGGCGGAGTAATTGTCCACGACGAGAATTTCGTCGGGCAGGAACAGCACCATGTCACGCTGGTCGGCAGGCCGCTCAAGCTTCAGGTTGATGGCATCGAACTGGAAGGCCAGATCGTAACCGAACGCGCCGTAAAGCCCGAGGCTGGAATCTTCTTCAGAATGGAAAAGATCGGTGATGGCGCGCAGCGCCGTGAACACCGTCGGCATCTTGGAGCGCTCTTCTTCCATGAAGACGCGGGCCGGCGGCAGGATGGTGAAATCGAGGCGGCGGGCCGCCTTCGCATCGATCTTCAGGTCGGCAACCGTCGCCAGACGCTCGGCGATCATTTCGAGGATCACTTCGCCGCGGCCGTTATAGGCCTCGATCCACATCGTCCGGCCATTGCAGGAAATGCCGATCGGCGGGTCCGCAACGGCCGTGTCCCAGCGCGTATAGCGGCCCGGATATTCGTAGTTCGAGGACAGAACCGCGCCCCGGCGCTCGTCCAGCCTGTCGATATAGCTGGAGATGGCGTTCTCATAAGGCACTTCGCGACGCTTGCGGGTGATCGTGACCCCGCCCTTCGTCACATACTGTTCGGAACCGTCATCCAGAACACGCGTATTCATGTCGTCCTCTTCTTCCGTTCAGCCCCAGTTCCAAACGGCACATACAAAAAAAGCCGCCTGGAATTTTCCGGGGCGGCTTCAGCGTTTGCTTGACACAACAACTGGCAATGGCCGCCTTTCAGCGAGCCCACCACCAGTTTGCAATCGTCAGCGCGTTTTTCATGGGCGGGATTGTTACAGCGGCTTGGGCCGACTGGCAAGGCCGATTTTCCGGGCCGGAACCTCAAGAGTGGAACGGCGTTAACGTCGGCAAGCTTCATCTCCATCCCACCGGAGGTACGATGGTGCAAGGACGTTTCATTCTGCTGGCCGCTCTGTTTTCGGCCTGCGCGGCGCTTGCCGCAGAGCCCGCCAAAACTGGCCCGGTGCCGGAAGACCGGGTTCCCGTTCCGGAAACCCGTCCTGACACACCGCCGGCTACCCCGCCGATCCCGGAAGAAAAGCCGAAAGCCGGAGCGGACAACAACCAGTCGAACGGGAAACCTGACGAGGCCAGGTCCGCCGAAAAACCCACCGACAAATCAAATGGGACCGCGCAAGAGCCCAAGCCCGGTCCACCCGCGGACAGCAAGGCATCCGAGCCAGCCACTGCGCCTCCGAACGAACAATCTCCTTCTGCCCCGGACAAGAAGGACGCCGCCGCGCCGGAGACCAAGGCGGAGCCGCCCGAGAAGGAAGACCCGCAGGCCTATGCTGCCTGCCTTGCCGATCTGAAGGAGGCTGGCGTCGAATTCTTGGAGGCGAAGCCGATCGATGATGGCAATGGCTGCGGCATCGACAAGCCGCTCACCGTTCGCACCGTCCTGCCGGGGATCAAACTCGAGCCGGAAGCCACGATGCGCTGCCAGACGGCGCTTGCCCTCTCCCGCTGGGCGAAGGCATCGGTCCTGCCTGCAGCCGAGATCGCCTATGGCCCAAACGCCCCCCACATCACCGCTTTCAGTCAGGCGACCAGCTATGCCTGCCGCAACCGCAACAACGCTGAAACCGGCAAGATCTCCGAACACGCCCACGGCAATGCCATCGACGTCGCCGGATTCACGTTTTCAGATGGGAAAGCACTCACGATCGAGCCGCGCGAGAAGGATTCAACGCTCGTGGGCGCATTCGAGCGCGCGGTGACCGCCTCGGCCTGCCTCTTCTTCACAACGGTGCTTGGGCCCGGCAGCGACGCAGCGCATGAAACCCATCTCCATCTCGACGTGATCAAGCGCCGCGGCGACTATCGTTACTGCTGGTGAAAATCGTCTGCGTCTTAAGCCCTCCCTCCTGAGGCCATCGCCGAGGGTTCCGGACCCATTCGCGCATCCCTAACCTTAGCGATGTTCGCCGCAAAACCAGGGGCTTGGGCCGCATGGTTAACAGATTGCTTACACTTTCGGCGACATATTGCACAACACGAGATTGCACACTCGAGAGTTCAAACACGCAGCCTTTTGTGGGGAGGCTGCCGTACGGGCGCAAGACGGCCGCATCAGGGGGATCGACACGGTGAACATGAACATTTCAAGGAGCCTTGTCGTTTTCGCGGCCGTCTTGACGACCGCCCTGATCGCCGTCATCGCGACCATGGGTTACACGCTGCACAAGGTCAGGATCGAAGGCCCGGCCTACCAGCAGATTGTCGCCGCCAAGGATATTATCGCCGATATACTCCCACCGCCGATGTTCGTCGTCGAGGCCTATCTCCACGCCACCGAGACCGTTGTCCATCCCGACATGATGGAGCGGAACCTTGCCCAGATTGCCGCACTGCAGAAGGACTTCGACAACCGATATGCCTATTGGGCCGGCGCAGACATCCCGCCTGACATCAGAAAGCTGGTGACGGAAGATATCCGCGCCACCAGCGCGGCCTTCTGGACGGTCATGAACCAGGAGGCCGTTCCCTCCCTGAAGGGCCGCAACGAAGCAGAAATCGCGCCCGCGTTTGATCATCTGCGAGATGCCTTCGAGGCCCAGAAACACGCTGTGGAGCGGCTTGTAACGGCATCCGGCAACTATCTTGAGGCGCAAGAGAAGATCGCTCATGGCGATGCCATCTTCTATACGACCGTGGCATTCGCGGTCGCAGGTCTGGCATTGGTCGTTCTGTGGGCAGGCCTGTTGATCTTCAAGCGGCTCAGCATCATGCCTGTGCTGACGATGTCGACCTATCTTGGGCGTCTGGCCGAGGGTGACCAGAGCCAGGACGTCCCCTTCGCCGACCGGCGCGATGAAATCGGAACGATGGCGTCCGCGATCAGCGTCCTGCGGCGCGCGGCGATCGAAAAAAGTCAGCTTGCAGAGGAAAGCGAACATCAGCGTCAGATCACCGAGCGCGAGCGGGCCGTTCGTGCCGCCGATCAGGCGCAACTTGCAAAGGATCTTGGCGATGTGATTTCGGCCCTGGGCAACGGGCTGAAGAAGCTTGCCAAGTTCCAGATCGAGGAAACGCTGGACGCGCCCTTCAAGGCAGAATTCGAAACGCTCCGGCTTGACTTCAATGCGTCCTTGTCCGCGTTCCAGCAGGTTATGGAGAGCATCCTCGGCAAGTCTCACGAAATCGAGGGCAGTGCCCAGACCCTCGGCTCCTCAGCCGACCAGCTGGCGCGCAGGACCGAACAGCAAGCGGCAGCGTTGGAGGAAACAGCGGCAGCACTTGCCGAGATCACCACCAATGTCCGCAATGCGTCCGAGCGCACTGCTGCAACGCGAACGCGCACCACCAACGCCAAGAGCAATGTCACGTCATCGGCGGGCATCGTTCAGAACGCCATCGCTGCCATGGCGCGGATCGAGGAGGCCTCGGGGCAGATCTCCCAGATCACGGCGGTCATTGATGAAATCGCCTTCCAGACCAACCTGCTGGCGCTGAACGCCGGGGTCGAGGCCGCTCGCGCCGGAGAAGCCGGCAAGGGTTTTGCCGTCGTCGCCCAGGAAGTCCGGGAACTGGCGCAGCGCTCCGCCCGCGCCGCCCGCGAAATCGCCGAACTCATCGACCGCTCCAATCGCGAAGTGGCAGGCGGGGTCGATCTGGTCCGGCAGACGGGTGAAGCGCTGACGAGCATCGAGGCGCATATCACCGATATTGCCGACGACATTGATGCGATTGCGCGCGCCGCGCAGGAACAGTCCCTGGGCCTGGTCGAGATCAACACGGCGATCGGTCAGATGGACCAGATCACCCAGCAGAACGCAGCCATGGTCGAGGAAACGAATGCTGCAACGCATGGACTGGCGGGCGAAGTCGATGGGCTCGTCAAACTCGTCGGGCAGTTCGTCCTCAATCCGCAGGCGAAGTCAACCGCTCGCAAAGAGTTCGTCAAGGCAGCCGCCGCCTGAACGTCTCAGGGCTTTTTGTGACGAACGGCGAGAAGTGACTTCGTCATCAGCATGAAATCTTCCGTCTCGATGCTGGCGTCGGGAAAAAGGTGCGCCATCTGGCGCTTGTCGAGCATGTCGGCGTCTTCCGTTTGGGTCATCGCCTCGTCGAGGTTCGCCGTCTTCGGATAGAAGCCCGTCCGCATGGCCATATGCACCCGATAGACCACCGGCCGCGGCAGCCAGTGCAGGAAGGCGAAGCGCGAGTGCGGATCGACCGGGAACCAGAAGTTCGGGGTCTGGATCAGATAGCTCGGGGCAAGCCTTCTGGCCTCGCGGGCAAAGCCGGCCTTGTTGGGCCAGAGACCGACATGCTCGATCACCGAATTGGAAAAGACGACGTCGAAAGCATTGTCCTCGAATTCCGGCATGGAGCAGGCATTGCCGACGCGCGCGGAGACAGGCAGGCCGCCGGTATCGTCCTGACGAACTTCAGCGAGGTTCACACATGTCACCGTCAGATGCTCGAAATCGAGCAGATCCTTCCACACGGTCCAGAAGCCCGTCGTCCCGCCCATGTCGAGCAGCCGGCAATGCCCCTTGGCAGCCACATGATCGGCGATCATGCTGCTGAGGCGCGCGACGCGGCGCTTGCGGAAGACATTGTTCTCGGAGACCGGAGAGATGTTGAACACGCGGACCCTCGCTGGTGTGGTCGGATGAAATGCCGGAGCGGACGCGGCCCTGTCTCAAGGCGCGTCACCTTCTTAAGGCGAACATAGCAGCTCACCCGTTTACAAAAGATGTCTCGCCAACCTTAAGAGAACCTAAAATGGAAACGACCGTGGACGCCCCTCTAAAGAGCGCCCACGGTCGGATTTCTCTGCTCCTGACGCGGCTGCGCGGGATCAGAACTCTTCCCAGCTTGCCGCAGCAGCCGTCGCACCTCCGCCGGTCGCGAAGGACTTGGCGACCTTGCTGACGAGCTGGCGCGCAGGCGAGGCCGCCGGGCTGGAATGGGAGGTATGAAGCTGTGGCGCGCGGACGGGAGTGGCGCGCCGGGTGGCCTGGCCAGAGCCGCGGGTGCGAAAACGCCCGAGCAGCGAGGCGAGCGCTTCCGCTTCCGTCGCAAGCGTCGAACTCTGTGCGTTTGATTCCTCGACCATGGCCGCATTCTGCTGCGTGCCCTGGTCCATGGTATTGACGGCTGCGTTGACTTCCTTGAGCCCCGTCGCCTGTTCGCGGGCCGCATCGACGATGGCGTTGACGTTGCGGTTGATGTCCTGCACCTGCACGACGATGTCGGCAAGCGCCGAGCCGGTCCGGCCGACAAGCGCGACACCCTGCTTCACCTGATCGCTGGACTTGGTGATCAGCGACTTGATTTCCTTGGCGGCGTTGGCCGAGCGCTGCGCCAGTTCGCGAACTTCGGTCGCCACGACGGCGAACCCCTTGCCTGCATCGCCGGCACGTGCTGCCTCGACACCGGCGTTCAGCGCCAGAAGGTTGGTCTGGAAGGCGATCTCGTCGATGACGCCGATGATGTTGGCGATCTGGCCAGAGGAATTCTCGATGGCGCTCATGGCCTCGATCGCCTCCTTGACCACTTCACCGGAACGTTCGGCGTTTTCGCGGGTACGTGCGACCAGCTGTCCGGCCTCTTCGGCCCGTCGGGACGAGTCGGCGACCGTGGTGGTGATTTCCTCAAGGGCGGCCGCCGTTTCCTCAATTGAGGCGGCCTGCTGCTCGGTGCGCTTCGACAGCGAATCGGCGGCCGAACGGACTTCTTCTGCGCTCGACGAAATATTGTTGGCGTTGGTGCCGATGGAATTGATGGCGGCTTCGAGCTGGGTCACGGAATCGTTGAAGTCGTGGCGCAGACGCTCCAGGTTCGGCGGGAACGGCGTGTCGATGTGCTGATCCAGATTGCCGGCAGCCAGTTCCTTCAAGCCGTCTCCAAGCGTGTTGACCGCATTGACGCGATCGGTCACGTCAGTCGCAAATTTCACGACCTTCACGACCTTCCCCTTCTCGTCCACGATCGGATTGTAGGAGGCCTGCAGATAGACCGGCTTGCCTGCCTTCGAATAGCGGATGAACTCATCGGCGCGGAACTTGCCTTCCCGCATGTCGCGCCAGAATTCCTGGTAGGCCGGGCTTGCGGCATATTCCTTGTCGACGAACATGCTGTGATGCTTGCCGACGATCTCGTTGAGCGAATAGCCCATCGACTTCTCGAAATTCTCGTTCGCCGTCAGAATGTTTCCGTCTGGCGTGAAACTGATGATCGCCTGCACGCGCGAGATCGCCTCCATCTGGTTGCGATAATCGTTGTTGAGCAGACGCTCCTTGGCATTGGCCCACTCGACCACGAAACCCTCGGACTTGCCTCCGTTCATCAACGGAGTGACCAGCAGGTCGAATGCATGACCGCCCACCCGGATGGTCGCGTGATGCGGTTTGGTCAGCTTCGCCAGCATGTCGCGCTGATAGCTGGGATTCTTGTGGAACACGTCGATATTGCTGCCCAGAAGGGTTTCCATCGAAAACCGCGGCAACTCCGCCTTGAGTTCGCTTTCGACCTCGCTCAGAAGGCCTTTCACGGCCGAGTTCATATAAGTGATTTTCAGGTCGGCATCGGCAATCATTACGTTTGCGCGCAAGGTGTCGATCGCGCGCATCTTTGCGCTCGACAAGCCGGATTTCAGTCCAAACATCGGTAGCCCCTCATACCCCCTGGCGACAGAATATGGTCGCCATGCATGAGAATTCTTGCATCTATTCATTAACGACTTCTGAAATCTTAAGGCCTCCCGAAACCATATCGCTAGAATTAGGGGGAAAGTTGTACGCAGCCTACCGATCTTTGGATCATCCGAATCGCGTATTCCGGCCGGACTCTTCAAGTTTCGGCCTGAAAACCACGCCCGACGCATCCGAGCGGGCGAGCTTGCGAGGCTCTCGAAGAGCGTACGTCTTGATCCATCTCGACGTTGCGCCGCACAAGAGCGTGACCTATCTATGGCTTAGTTCCGCAGGTTGCCACCGGCTGCCGTGGATGTGACGGGAAGGGGCGACATTCATGCTGGATCCGATCATCACGTTTTTCGAAACGATATTTCTGGCGCTCGGTCGCTTCTTCGGCCGGATTGCGTCGGCGATTGCCTGGCCCTTCCTGCTCGTCGCGAACTGGTTCCGCAATCGACACTGGATGGTTCAGCTGCCTGTCGCGCTGGCGGTCCTGTTGGTGATCGGCCTCTACGGCTATTTCGGATGGCAGACACAGGCATGGACGAACTTCAATCCGAGCTTTGTCGAAGCCTACAAGTATCAGGCGAGAGAAAACCCCGCTGGCGCCGCCCTGACCTCCAAGGCCGATGGCAGCCCGCAGACCTGCCAGCCATCGGCGATCGCCGAGACCACCGTCGCGCTCACGGATTTCAACGTCAACCAGAACGCCTGGATCTCGTCGATGATCCTCTACAAGCTCGGCTTCTTCGGGGTCGACTGGGATCACACGCCGTTTTTCGACAACAAGGCGAATTTCCAGCGCGGCGTGAATGAGGCCGTGCGCCGCGCCACGGTCGAGCTGGTCGATACACTCGGCCGAATGCGCGGGACGTCCGGTATCAACAACAATCTCCAGAACGCCCGCTCCAAGATGCAGTATGGCGAGGAGAACTGGTACTGGAGCCTCGACCCCTTCGGGCCGCTGACGCCGACGCCGAAGCAATATCGGTCTGCGATGAAGGACCTTACCAACTATAACCTCGAGCTCTCCAACTGCTCGGCCACCTTCGACGCGCGCGCCGACAACCTGCGGGAATTCCTCGATCGTGTCACAAGCTCGCTCGGCTCGACGTCGGACATTCTGCGCGAGCGCTCGGAAAATCATGGCGGCGGCTGGTTCGATACACGCGCTGACGACCGGTTCTGGTTCGCCTACGGCCAGCTCTACGGCTATTACGCCATCCTTTCGGGCACGCGGGCGGACTTCGCCAACGTGATCAAGGAGCGCAATCTTGGCCCGCTGTGGGATCGGCTCCAGAGTCAGTTCAAGTCGGCGTTGAAGATCCAGCCCGCCATCATTTCCAACGGCGCGGAAGATGGCTGGATCATGCCGACGCATCTGGCCACGATGGGCTTCTACGTGCTGCGTGTCCGCTCCAACATTCAGGAAATCCGCGACGTGCTGGACCGCTGACGCGAGAGGCGGCCGCCCCGGCAATTCCGAGCCGCAATGGGCACCGGCTTTGCTTCCGGATTGCGTAAAGGCAAACCGTTGGAGTGTTTCAGTGTGTCCACCGAAAGCTCAAACGCACTGACGGTCGTCAGGAATTTCGTGACAGATGCCGATAAGCTCGCCGCCACCGCTATCTCGGTCGCGGTAGCGCCCGACGACGCGGACATATCTATAGCGAGCGGTCTCATCGTCCATCACCCGCATGACCATCTGATACGCGCCCTTCTCGCGCGCCGTCGTCTCGATCAGCTCAAGCGCCACAGGCTCGTCCTCCGGGTGAATGGCCATGGAGGCCATTCCGAAGTTGATGGGTCCGTCGGGTTCCGGCAGACCGAATAGTCGCGCCGCCTCTGCCGAACAGAATGTATGGCCGGTCTCAAGGTCGGAACGCCACAGCCCGATCCGGATCTGCGTCTGCAGCAGTTGCAGGACATCGGTGTCGTTCATCGCCAGATAATCCGGCAGCGGACCGATAGAACGGCCATTGGTCAGTTCATAATAGAGGTTCAAAGCCTGCCGCCCGCGTTGGAAAGTTGATCTGGAACCGCATTGTCCATCGCCATGTTTTCGCCAGCTGGCGCTAGGCTCGCCCCCTCTTCGGAGATGGCGATCTGGCGCAGCGGCTTGAAACACTCAAAGGCGACGCCGATCAACCCTTCGGTCCCGTCGTCAAACCGGCGGTATGTCCCGATCGAAACGAAGTCACGCAACGGTCCTTCATCGACCTTCACCGGATAATGCGCGGTCGTGCCACGCTTTTCGCGCATGGCCTCCAGGAAGGCCTCCCGCGCCTGGGCCCGCGCATCGTCCTTGATCTTGCCATGAAATGCGCTTCGGCCATTGGCCTCGATCACTTCCACAACTTCATCGACAGCGCAGAAATTTCCAAAAATATGGACGTCTCGCCCGTCGAAGCGCCAACAGTCGATCATCAGCCATTCCGAGAAGCAGGAGACGATGTCCCGTCCCGACATTCCAAGCGCCGCCGCGTCCCGCATCAATTGCCGGAACGCAGCGTCATTGTCATCTTGCATGAATTGGCCCCCGCCGTATTCCTTTGCTGCCGCGACTTGAGAGTCACGGCCGACACGCTCGCCCAAAAACGAAATTCACTTCGTTACGAGCAGGAATCATTATGCAGGGATATACCCGCAACGTAAATTGGCCGATAGTAAAAGTAATATGATTTATTCGGGACGAAGTTGATTGGCACTCCGGCGGAGGACCGCGCGCCGGGACGTCATATGCGCCCCGGCGGATCCGTTTATTGCGGATTCTTGAGGTAGGCGATCAGGTCGGCGATATCCTGAGGCGCCTTGAGGCCTGCAAAGGCCATCTTGGTGCCGGGGACGAGTTCCTTGGGATTGGGCAGATAGGCCGTCAGTTCCTCTTCCGTCCAGGTTTTGCCGGCGCCGAATGTCTTCATGCCGTCGGAATACTTGAAATCCGCAACGGATGCGACAGGGCGACCCACGACGCCCTGAAGGCTCGGACCGACCTTGGCCTTGGCATCCGTCGCATTGTGACAGACCATGCAATTCTTCTTGAAGACCTGCGCGCCCTTGGTCGCATCGCCATCGGCGAGCGCCACACCCGCGCTGGCAGCAACTGCAAGTGCAGCAATCAGTGTGCGAACATACATATTTTATCCTTTCAGACCTCGATTGCGCTCTGCCGCCACGCGAGGACGGTCCCCGAGCAGTGCTTCCCTAAGACAAGGATCGTAACCGCGCCTTGACCGACATCAAGTCTCTTGCATTTTGTCATCCCAGTGGAGACGACAAAAAGACACATATTTCTCGTTCCCGCCGACCTCGATCTGCGCCCCGTCCTTGAGCACCCGGCCATGCGAGTCCAGACGAACGACCATCGTCGCCTTGCGCCCGCAATGACATATCGTGCGAACCTCGCGCAGCTCGTCCGCGATCGCCAGGAGCTCCTGCGATCCCGGGAACAGCTTGCCGCGGAAATCGGTTCTCAGACCATAGGCCATGACTGGAATGTTCAGCCGATCGACGACGCGCGCCAGTTGCCAGACCTGCTGCGGCGTCAGGAACTGGGCCTCGTCGATAAAGATGCAGGCGATCGGCCCCTCCTGCAGCAGTCCTTCGATCAACAATTTCAGGTCGTCGGAGGATTGGAAGGGAATGGCATCTGCGGTCAGTCCGATCCGGGAGGAGACCCGGCCGGTTCCTGCCCGGTCGTCAAAGGCGGCAATCAGGATGACGGTGCGCATCCCGCGTTCATGATAGTTGTAGGAGGCCTGGAGCAGCATGGTCGACTTGCCCGCATTCATCGTCGAATAGCTGAAATAGAACTTGGCCATGTTCTGCCCTCTCGAATCTCGTCAATGCCTCGCGCCGTGCCCGTACCCATCGGCACAGATCGTTCGCAGTGGCATTTTCCTTGCCCCTCCCCGCCCAGCAATGCCAATCGGCAAGCGCTGGAAATCACAGATTTTTTGCCGAGTGATGTCTTTGCGACATTTATCTTGGGATTTGCGAAGGTGTAAGCTTGCGATGCGAATGGAGCCCGAATAGGGCCTTGAACTCATCGAAATTTGGTGCTTCGCTGGCGCCGAGGATGATTGATAAAGCTCATCCAAAAGAGGGAGAACTTCGTAATGATGCGTTCAATTTTGAAGTCCACGACCGCCGTGGCGTTCGTGTTTGCCGCAGCAGCAGGCGCTGCACAGGCAGCTGAGCCGGCAAGCTGCGGCAATGTCAACGTTGCCCAGGTCAGCTGGACCGACATCCAGGCGACGACCGGCGCCGTCGAGACGGTTCTGTCGGCTCTCGGTTACAAGGTTGAAGTCAAGGAACTCGACCTTCCGATCATCTACACGGGCCTCGCCAACAAGCAGCTCGACTTTTTTGTCGGTAACTGGATGCCGTCGTCCACGCAGATCGTGAAGCCCTTCACAGATGCAAAGACCGTGGACACGGTCCGTGCAAACCTGGAAGGCGCCAAGTACACGCTCTCGACCAACGAGTATGGCGCAGCGCTCGGGATCAAGGATTTCTCCGATATCGCCAAGCACAAGAAGGAGCTTGACGGCAAGATCTACGGCATCGAGCCCGGCAACGACGGCAACAAGAACGTCCTCGACATGATCAAGGACAACAAGTTCGACCTGAAGGACTTCAAACTGGTTGAATCCTCCGAGCAGGGTATGCTTGCACAGGTCGCAAAGCTCGACAAGGCCAAGAAGCCGGTCGTGTTCCTCGGCTGGGCACCGCATCCGATGAACGTCAAGTACAAGATGACGTACCTCACCGGTGGCGACGACACGTTCGGCCCGAACTTCGGCGGCGCAACCGTCTACACGATGTCGCGTGCCGGCTATGTCAGCGAATGCGCCAATGTCGGCAAGTTCCTCAACAACCTCGTCTTCAACCTCGACATGGAAGACGAGATGATGGAATCGATCATGGACAAGGGCATGCAGGGCAAGGACGCCGCAAAGGCCTGGCTGAAGGCCCATCCGGACGCCGTGAAGCCCTGGCTCGCTGGCGTGACGACCAAGGACGGCGGCGACGCCGAGGCGGCCGTCAAGAAGGCTCTCGGCCTCTGATCCCCTCCACATTCGAAAAGGGCGGCCTGGCCGCCCTTTTTTGTTTGCGCACACGGAATTGAAGGCGGACGTCTTCAAGTTGCGGCACATTTGCGTAAACTGGATATATTGGGCCGCAGCCCGACAAGACGGTGGACCGGGGACGGATAATAAACAAAAGGCAAAAGAGAGCGAAAAGCTCCGGCCGCATACCAGCCTACCGAAAACCAAAAAAGGGGAACCTAATGGACTGGCTCCATAGCTGGCTACTGGATGAGAACAACAAGATCATGATCGGCCGGGGCGCCAAGGTCGTGGTCGACTGGCTGACGACGAACCTCAGCAGCTTCTTCGACATGATAGCGGCAATCCTGCAGAGCTCGATCGACGGCATCCTCTGGCTGCTCCTCGGGAGGTTCGTCGAGGACACAGCAATCGCGCCCTATTATCCCTTCATCACGATTGCCGCCTTCTGTCTGATCGCCTGGGCCGTGCGCCGCAAGTTCAGCGTTGTCGTGCTCACCGCCGTCGGCATGTTGCTGATCTACAACCAGCGCTACTGGACGGAAGCCATGGAAACGCTGGCGCTGGTTCTGGCGGCAACGGGGGTTTCCATGATCATCGGTGTTCCGCTCGGCATCCTCGCCGCCCGCAGGCCCTGGTTCTACGCCATCCTGCGCCCCATCCTTGACCTGATGCAGACGATCCCGACCTTCGTCTACCTCATCCCCGCCCTCATCCTGTTCGGGCTTGGAGCTGTTTCGGGCCTCGTCGCTACCGTGATCTTTGCCATCCCGGCTCCTATTCGCCTGACGCGGCTGGGTATCATCTCCACGCCGCCGGCGCTCATTGAAGCCGCGCAGGCCTTCGGGGCAAATCCGATGCAGATCCTGACCAAGGTCGAACTGCCCTTCGCGCTGCCGCAGATCATGGCCGGGATCACCCAGACCATCATGCTGTCGCTCTCCATGGTGGTCATCGCCTCGATGGTTGGTGCTGAAGGCCTCGGCACGCTGGTCCAGCGCGCACTCGGCCAGATGAACGTCCCCATGGGCTTTGACTCGGGCATGTGCATCGTCATCCTCGCGATCGTTCTCGACCGCATCTTCAAGTTCTTCGACGAAGGAGAAACGGCATGACCGCTGTCAGCTTCGACAATGTCAGCATCATCTTCGGCGACAATCCCAATCGCGCCCTCCAGATGGTCGATCAGGGTCGCACCCGCGACGAGATCGGCAAGGAAACCGGCCTCGTGCTTGGTGTGGCGAATGCCAGCCTGACGATCAACGAGGGGGAGATCCTCGTCCTCATGGGTCTTTCGGGATCCGGCAAGTCGACGCTGCTGCGCGCCGTCAACGGACTTGCCCCCGTGGTGCGCGGCGATGTCGCCGTCAAGACCGACGGCGGTTCGCTGAACCCCTACAAGACGTCGCGCAAGGCGCTACGGAATTTCCGGATGCACACCGTCTCGATGGTGTTCCAGCAGTTCGGCCTACTCCCCTGGCGCACGGTGGCAGAAAATGTTGGCTTCGGGCTGGAGCTTGCCGGCGAACCGGAATCCGTACGCAAGGCCAAAGTCGCCGAGCAGCTGCAGCTCGTCAATCTGACGCAATGGGCGGACCGGAAGGTCAACGAGCTTTCCGGTGGTATGCAGCAGCGCGTCGGCCTTGCCCGCGCCTTTGCGACCGGAGCGCCGATCCTGCTCATGGACGAGCCCTTCTCGGCACTCGACCCGCTGATCCGCACGCGTCTGCAGGACGAGTTGCTCGAATTCCAGCGCAAGCTGAAGAAGACGATCATCTTCGTCAGCCATGACCTCGACGAGGCTTTCCGCATCGGCAACCGGATCGCGATCATGGAAGGCGGGCGCATCGTGCAGTGCGGCACCCCGCAGGACATCGTCAAGAACCCGATCAACCAGTATGTCTCCGATTTCGTCCAGCACATGAACCCGATCATGATGCTGACAGCCCGCGACGTCATGAAGCCTGGCGCCGCCGACAGCGGAACGGTTGTCGGCACGGTGCTGCCGGACGCACCGCTCAGCAGCGTGCTCGACGCCATGGCAAAGACGCCCGGCGTCACCGGCGTGGTCGAAAACGGCTCCGTGGTCGGCACGATTTCGGCACAGGACATTCTGGAAGGCCTGACGCGCCACCGCCGGCGCGACGACTGAACCACGGCTCCCGCGACCGGGAACCCATGAAGTCACGCCGCCACGCGTCACCCGCGTGGCGGCGTGTTTTCGTCTGGCCGTAGGCTTGATCGAAAACATTCCGCCGAACCTTGAAAGCGTGTAGGAAATGCCCACCTCCGCGACGGGGTGCGCGCCACCGGGGCGTGCTAAAGGGAACGTAGGAATGAGCAAGGAAGACGGCCCGAAGGTGCTGCGCGACACCGACGACGAGGCCCGCAATCAGGCGCGCGAACTGATTGTCACGGCGCGTTTCGCGGCGATTGCGGTCATCGATCCGGAGACCGGCTATCCGAATTCCAGCCGCGTGCTGACGGCAACCGATGGCGCAAGCCGGCCTGTTATACTCGCTTCACGGCTCGCGGCACATACGAAGGCGCTGCTGGCCGACCCGCGCTGCTCGCTGCTGTTCGGAGAACCCGGCAAGGGTGACCCACTCGCATGGCCGCGCATCAGCCTGCAATGCGACGCGCTTGCAGTCGCCGCAGACGACCCCGAGCGGTCGCACCTGCGCGCCCGCTTCCTGCGCCGCCATCCGAAGGCCGCACTTTACGTGGATTTCCCGGATTTCCTGTTTTTCCGTCTACGTCCTGTTGTGGGAAGCCTCAATGGCGGCTTCGGGCGCGCTTATGCACTGGCTGAGGAAGACTTCCGGCTCCCCGACGGCCTGACGGCTCTCACGTCCGAGCGCGAGACCGAACTCGCCTCTCACGCAGAATCAGCCGGCCTGATTCCGGCCGGCTTCCGCCTGACCGCCATCGAGCCGGACGGTCTGACAATC
>DATMTA010000179.1:0-5642 GCA_035565055.1 Ensifer sp. | reverse complement strand
CCAATGCGCCGCCCGCGCCCATCCCGCCGGCCACGGTCGACAGGTCTCAGCCCAATGCAAGACCGCGCCCGGACGGGTCGGTTCTGGAAGGTCCGGTGCCGCCCGGCGATATCCCAGGTGGCACGCTGGAAGGCCCCGTTCCGCCGGGCGATGTGGGCGCGCAGAATACGCGTCCGCAGGGCGGGCGCCAGAAGACGCTGCTCGACATCATCAACGGGAACTGACGCACGGTCTTGCGGGATCATCCCGGCACAAGGCTCGCGTGCAAAATCACCGCAAATCTCACGGTTTGCAGGGCAAATCCGCCTTGCAGAGCGAAAAATCGCTCCTTATATACCCCGCATCACCGCAGCTTGGGCTGCGTTATAAGAGTGTAATCCCGTTAGGGGCTGCCAAGGAATGCCTGACCGGGTCCCGGCAGCTTGCTTCAAGGAGAGAATGAACATGGCTAAAGTAATTGGTATCGACCTTGGAACCACCAACTCCTGCGTCTCCGTCATGGATGGCAAGGACGCCCGGGTCATCGAGAATGCCGAAGGTGCGCGCACGACGCCTTCGATGGTCGCCTTCAATGACGATGGCGAGCGCCTTGTCGGCCAGCCGGCCAAGCGCCAGGCCGTTACGAACCCGGAAAACACGCTTTTCGCCGTCAAGCGCCTGATCGGTCGCCGTTTCGACGACAAGATGGTTGAGAAGGACAAGGGTCTCGTTCCCTACCAGATCGTTCGCGGCGGCAATGGCGACGCCTGGGTGAAGGCCGGCGGCACGGATTATTCCCCGTCGCAAATCTCCGCCATGGTTCTCCAGAAGATGAAGGAAACCGCGGAAGCCTATCTCGGTGAGAAGGTCGAAAAGGCCGTCATCACCGTTCCGGCCTACTTCAACGACGCCCAGCGCCAGGCCACCAAGGATGCCGGCAAGATCGCCGGTCTTGAAGTGCTCCGCATCATCAACGAGCCCACCGCGGCCGCTCTCGCCTACGGCCTCGACAAGCGCGAAGGCAAGACGATCGCCGTCTATGACCTTGGCGGTGGTACGTTCGATATCTCCGTTCTCGAAATCGGCGACGGCGTCTTCGAAGTGAAGTCGACCAACGGCGACACGTTCCTCGGCGGTGAAGACTTCGACATGCGTCTCGTCGAATATCTTGCCGACGAGTTCAAGAAGGACAACGGCATCGACCTGAAGAAGGACAAGCTGGCTCTGCAGCGCCTCAAGGAAGCTGCCGAAAAGGCCAAGATCGAACTGTCGTCCTCGCAGCAGACCGAAATCAACCTGCCGTTCATCACGGCGGATGCATCCGGCCCGAAGCACCTGACGCTGAAGCTGACACGCGCCAAGTTCGAAGCCCTGGTCGATGATCTCGTCCAGCGTACCGTCGCACCGTGCAAGGCAGCCCTCAAGGATGCCGGCGTTACGGCTGCCGAGATCGATGAAGTCGTTCTCGTCGGCGGCATGAGCCGCATGCCGAAGGTGCAGGAAGTCGTCAAGCAGCTGTTCGGCAAGGAGCCGCACAAGGGCGTGAACCCGGATGAAGTGGTTGCCATGGGCGCTGCCATCCAGGCCGGCGTTCTGCAGGGCGACGTCAAGGACGTTCTGCTTCTTGACGTGACCCCGCTGTCGCTCGGCATCGAAACGCTCGGTGGCGTCTTCACCCGTCTGATCGACCGCAACACGACGATCCCGACGAAGAAGTCGCAGACTTTCTCGACGGCCGAAGACAACCAGAACGCCGTGACCATCCGCGTCTCGCAGGGCGAGCGCGAAATGGCGGCAGACAACAAGCTGCTCGGCCAGTTCGACCTCGTCGGCATTCCGCCGGCACCGCGTGGCGTGCCGCAGATCGAAGTCACGTTCGACATCGACGCCAACGGCATCGTGCAGGTTTCGGCCAAGGACAAGGGCACCGGCAAGGAGCACCAGATTCGCATCCAGGCTTCCGGGGGTCTCTCCGACGCCGAGATCGAGAAGATGGTCAAGGACGCCGAGGCCAATGCCGACGCCGACAAGAAGCGCCGCGAGACCGTAGAGGCCAAGAACCAGGCCGAAAGCCTGATCCACTCTTCGGAAAAGTCGCTGAAGGACTATGGTGACAAGGTCTCCGAAGCCGATCGCACCGCAATCGCGGATGCCATCGCCAGCCTGAAGGAAGCCGTCGAAAAGGCAGAGCCGGATCTGGCTGAACTGCAGGCCCGCACGCAGACGCTCATGGAAGTTTCCATGAAGCTCGGTCAGGCCATGTATGAACAGAGTCAGGCCGCTGAAGCCGGCGCCCACGGCGCTTCGGCAGACGACAAGGTCGTCGATGCCGAATATGAAGAAGTCGACGACGACAAGAAAAAGTCGGCCTGATGCCAAACCGGCCGGGATCGGGTCTCGATAAGACACCGATCCCAGGCCGGACACTCGGGAAGCGGAGCTGACTGACGATGGCAAAGGCGGATTTTTATGAGTTGCTCGGCGTCTCCAAGACGGCCGACGAAAAGGAGCTGAAAAGCGCCTTTCGCAAGATGGCAATGAAATATCATCCGGACAAGAATCCGGATGACAAGGAAGCCGAGAAGAAGTTCAAGGAAATCAACGAGGCCTATGAGACGCTCAAGGACCCGCAGAAGCGGGCAGCCTATGATCGTTTCGGCCATGCGGCCTTCGAGCAGGGCGGCATGGGCGGCGGCGGTCCCTTCGGGGGCGGCGGCCAGGGCTTTGGCCAAGGCGGCTTCTCGGACATTTTCGAGGATATCTTCGGCGAAATGATGGGTGGCGGCCGTGGTCGCCGGCCGTCAGGTGGTCGCGAACGCGGCGCCGACCTTCGCTACAACATGGAGATTTCGCTCGAGGAAGCCTATGCCGGCAAGACGGCGCAGATCCGGGTTCCGACCACGATCTCCTGCGACGTCTGCAGCGGTTCGGGCGCCAAGCCCGGCACCAAGCCGACGACCTGCCCGACCTGTCAGGGTGCGGGGCGTGTGCGCGCGGCTCAAGGCTTCTTCTCGATCGAACGCACCTGCCCGACCTGCCAGGGGCGCGGCCAGACGATCACCGATCCCTGCACCAAGTGCCATGGTCATGGCCGGATCCAGGAAGAGCGGTCGCTGTCGGTCAACATCCCGGCGGGCATCGAGGACGGCACGCGCATCCGCCTGACGGGCGAGGGCGAGGCCGGCCTGCGTGGCGGACCGGCGGGCGATCTCTATATCTTCATGTCGGTGAAGCCGCACCAGTTCTTCCAGCGGGAAGGGGCTGACCTCTATTGCTCCGTTCCCGTCTCGATGACGACGGCGGCACTCGGCGGCAAGTTCGATGTGACGACGCTCGATGGTACGAAATCGCGGGTGACGATCCCGGAAGGCACCCAGACCGGCAAGCAGTTCCGCCTCAAGGGCAAGGGCATGCCGATCATGCGGTCCAACCAGACAGGTGATCTCTACATCCAGATCATGATCGAAACGCCGCAGAAGCTGACCAAGCGCCAGCGCGAACTGCTGCAGGAATTCGAGCAGATATCATCGAAGGAAAACAACCCGGAATCCTCCGGCTTCTTCGCCAAGATGAAGGAATTCTTCGAATAAGGCCGGGATTGATCGGCTGAGTAGATGCGAACCGCCGGGTGAGAAGCCCGGCGGTTTTTGTTTGAGCGGACGACAGGCACTTGCACCCCTTGACTCCCCTCGAAACTCGCGCCATTAATTTAACGAATGTTCATTTCTTTCGGGAGGAGAGATGGCGCGGCAGGCGGGAGCGAATGGCGAGACGACGGCGCGGGCGATCCGGCAGGAGAGCCTGAAGCTCTTCGCGCGGCATGGCTATGATGCTGTCTCCATGCGCCAGATTGCGTCGGCCGTGGGCGTGCAGGCGAGCGCGCTTTATCAATATTTCCCGACCAAGCAGCAGATCCTCGTGACCCTGATGAAGGAGCATATGGAGGAGTTGCTGGCCGCTTATGCAGAAGAGCGACAGGACGGCGAGACGCCGCGTGCCGCGCTGACGCGCTTTGCCCGCTTCCATATCCGCCACCACATCAGCAGGGCCGATGCCGTCTTCATTTCCTACATGGAGCTGCGCGCGCTGGAGCCGCAAGGCTTTGCGGCTGTTGAAGCGTTGCGCAAGGCTTACGAAGGCGAATTGAAATCCATCCTCGCCAAGGGGGCAGAGGCGGGCGAATTCCGGCTGAAGGAGCCGCATGTCGCCGCCATGGCCATTCTCGCCATGCTGACCGGCGTCAACACCTGGTATCGCACTGGCGGTCGGCTTAGCCGGGAAAAGATCGAGGATATCTACGAAGAGATGGTGCTGAAAAGCGTGACCTGAAACGGCATTTTCGTGTGTCGTCATCGCAGGCTTCGAGGAGGGCCAGGCGACACGGAGCAACGGGAGGAAGACATGTTCCATCATACGATGCGGTTCGGACTGAGCGAAGAGATCGAGGCCTTGCAGGCGGTGGCCCATCGCTGGGCGCAGGAAAAGCTGAAGCCGCGTGCGGCTGAGATCGACCGCGCCAATGCCTTCCCGAACGAGCTCTGGCCGGAAATGGGCGCGCTCGGCTTCCTCGGCGTCACCGTGCCGGAGGAATTCGGCGGCGTCGACATGGGCTATCTGGCCCATACGATCGTGGTGGAGGAAATCGCCCGTGCCTCAGCATCCGTGTCGCTCTCCTATGGCGCCCATTCCAATCTCTGCGTCAACCAGATCAAGCTGAACGGCAATGAAGAGCAGAAGCGCAAGTATCTGCCGAGGCTCGTCTCCGGCGAGCATATCGGCGCGCTTGCGATGTCTGAAGCCAGCGCAGGCTCCGACGTGATCTCGATGAAGCTGCGCGCCGACAAGCGCAATGACCGCTATGTGCTCAACGGCTCGAAATACTGGATCACCAACGGGCCGGATGCCGACACGCTGGTGGTCTATGCGAAGACCGATCCGGACGGCGGGTCCAAGGGCGTGACCGCCTTCATCATCGAGAAGACCATGAAGGGTTTTTCGACTTCGACCCATTTCGACAAGCTCGGGATGCGCGGTTCCAATACCGGCGAACTCATTTTCGAGAATGTCGAAGTGCCGTTCGAGAACGTGCTCGGTGAAGAGGGCAAGGGCGCTCGGGTGCTGATGTCGGGGCTCGATTTCGAGCGTGTCGTGCTCTCCGGCATCGGTCTCGGCATCATGGCCGCCGGCCTCGACGAGATCATGCCCTACATGGTCGAGCGCAAGCAGTTTGGCCAATCCATCGGCGATTTTCAGCTCATGCAAGGCAAGATCGCCGACATGTACACGGCCATGAACTCCGCCCGCGCCTATGTCTATGCCGCAGCCTCCGCCTGCGATCGCGGCCAGATCACCCGGCAGGATGCGGCGGCCTGCGTACTCTATGCCTCCGAAAAGGGCATGGAAGTCGCGCATCAGGCCGTGCAGGCCATGGGCGGCGCGGGCTTCCTGAATGACAGCGCGGTGAGCCGCATTTTCCGTGACGCCAAGCTGATGGAAATCGGCGCCGGGACGTCCGAAATCCGGCGCATGCTAATCGGCCGCGAACTCATGAGCGCGATGCGCTGATCTAAGGAGTGAAGCCATGACGATCATCGGAACGCCGCTTCCTCCGGAGGCCGAGGCCAACCGTGCGGCGATGCTGGCCCAGCGGGCGGCCATCGAAG
>DATMTA010000178.1:0-12993 GCA_035565055.1 Ensifer sp. | reverse complement strand
GTCGAGCAACCGATGGTGAACATGCCCGCGATCCGCAGAGAAAATCGAGCGGCGTTCGAGCACGCGCCGAAACATAGAAAACAGCGTGTCGAAGATTGGCACGCCAAGAGCGAGCACTGGCACGAGCAGCGAGACCGCTGTCGACGCCTTCTGCTGCGGCCTGTGCTCTCCCGGAAATTCGGCCCTCTTCATTCAGTACGCCTCGCTCTATGACACCTTCCGGTCCACTGAACGGAACGGGATTGATGAAGTCGAGATAGCTACCGTGTTCGATCAGCGCCAGATACATGCCGGGGGCCTTCGGATCAGGAATAACCCTTTCAACCTTGGCGACAGCAAAATAGCCGCGGGTCGCTGCGACTTTCCGGGGCTCGTAGTAGACGATCCAGTCACCCACACACGCCTGGACACGACCGAGATACTGGCCCGGGAACTGGTATTGTTCAGCCGGGCTGTCGTCGTAAATCGAATCTAATCGGTGAATGAAAACCCCGAATCCCATCTGCAACCTTTAGCATGAGGCTCTTGATGCTTCATTTGAAATCTGGCGACCTAAGCCCAGCCCCAAAAGTTCGCCGCGGCGGCAATACCATTTTTTAAACGTCCACTCCTATTCCCGCCCGCCCTCGACAACGGTATCGAGAGAAATGGAATAAGAGCATGGCAACACACAATCTTTCAATTCATCGCTTTCAACGGAAAATCTCGGATTTCTGCGAGGTGCGCATCGCGCCAGTCGCCTCACAGCGAGTTCTGGACAGCATTCGCCCCTATCTCATAGGTCTTGTCGTCCACCGCCGGGCACCACCGATCGTTAGTGGCCGTATGGATTGGACGGCCATTGGCCAGGCATGTGGGATTGAAAACCACTTGACGGCCGAATTGAAGAAGGCGCTCCGTCCGGGACTGGACGCGATTATCCGCTGGCACGGCGAACCGCCTGCCGCCGACGACATACAGTCGGTGAAAACACGCACGAAATCGCGCAATACCGTTCGGCGCAAGTCGGAAACTGTGACGGGTTCTGGGCCGCAAAAGATCCTCTCAGACAAGATCCCGGCTCAATCTTCGTCAATGCCAAGAGGACCACAACCGAAACCGATTAGTCTGTTTCCTGAACCATTGTTCGAAGCAACCGATGATCCGGCCAGCTTCCAGGATGCGCTCGTTTATCACATGCGCCGGTTCGGCGAGAGCTACTGGCAACTCTACCGCGCCGTCGTTCGCCTGGGCGAGACGTTCGATGAAAAGACTCTGCTGTCCTGGGTTCAGGGCGAGCGCGTGCCGCGATCTCTGACGGGCTTCGAGATCCTGTCCCGTATTGAGCGGCGCTACCGACTGGGACAGGGCTATTTCAAAGCGAAGCTGCCGCACCAATCCCGCTCCCTATACGGTCATGATATGGGCGACATCAGCGCTGCGGAGCGGCGACGCCTTGCATGGCATCTTCCGGACAATTTCAGCAGCTTGCCGTTCTCCAAGCGGGAGGAAATCATCGAATGGGTGCGCCGGGTCATCATCTCGGGCTCAACAGACTATCGTCGCTACCAGGCGGCGGCAACCAAACAGCGTTACGCAATACGATTTCCGGGGATCACCTATGGCGGAGGCACCCTGTCTCCACGACTGCAAATGAACCCGGACAGTACGAGCCACAATCCCGAGGCCTTTGAAGATCCTGATCTCCTGTCCGGCGTCGTCGATGCGCCGCCGCGGTTGGCTATGGAGATGGCCGATCTGATCCGCTTCAAGACATCGACGCTGACCGCGATCGGCTTCCAACGAAATGGTGTTTGGGGGGAGGAAACCGCATCCCAGAAGGTCGAGCATCTTGGCCTCATGTTCGGCGCACTCGCGGCCTCACCCGCCAGCGTCGTCAAAGGGCGCGGTGTGGCGCTTAGCCGACTGACCTTTGGTCTGTTGATCTTCCCGAGCGTCTGGGACTGGTACCTCCAATGGCGGGAGCAGCGCCGCGGCTTCTACACCAAATGGGAAGAAGACATGCTCATGGTAGCGCAAGCTCTCACGCGGGCGGAGGTGGGCTGGATCCGCCAGCATCCGGAGCTCCTGAAGAAGGTTCAGCCAATCGAAGGGCTGATCGCGCCGGCGGAGATAGAATTCGCAGCACGCGACTGGCACGGCGCCTGCGACGCATTCCATCGGCATGCTGCCAATCGCTCGAAGGAAATCCAACGTGTCATGCGCGTGCACCGCGATCCGTTCGAGCCGATCATGGTGGTCCTTGAATCAGACAGCCCACTGTCGGAATACCGCAAGATCACAGATGAGATACTGAAGCGTATGCCGGATGAGAACCGTTATCCTCGGGCAGCAGCCGAAGCGGTCCGCTCTTTCCTTTTGCTGCGCCTCGGCCTGCATCTGGGACTTCGGCAAAAGAACCTTCGCCAGCTTCGCTTGTGTCCGCGCGGGCATTTCCCGACTTCGGAGCGACGGCTGGAAGACATGAAATGCGGTGAATTGCGCTGGAGCGATCGGGAAAACGGATGGGAGGTCCTCATCCCATCAATCGCGTTCAAGAACTCAGGCTCATCATTCTTCGGACAAAAGCCGTTTCGCCTGATCCTGCCGGACTTGCTCGACCTCTACAAATACCTCGAAGCCTATATCGAACGCCATCGCGGGGTACTGCTCGGTCCAGCAAAAGATCCCGGTACTCTGTTCGTCAAGACGGTGAAGACGACCAGTCTGGACGCGGCATACGATTCCACCAAATTCTATGAAGCCTGGCGCACCGTGATCCAACGCTATGGCATCTACAACCCCTATACCGGCCGTGGCGCTATTAAGGGATTGCTGCCGCACGGACCGCATAATCTTCGGGATATTCTGGCAACGCATATCCTCAAGCAGACCGGATCGTATGAGCAGGCGAGTTATGCCATCCAAGACACACCGGATGTCGTTCAGCAGCACTACGGCCGATTCTTGCCGCAGGACAAGGCGGCCCTTGCGGCGAAAATCCTCAATCAGGTTTGGGAAGCCGCATAGCCGCTCGGATGAATGGCTGATCCACATCGCCCATGCAGATGCAAACCAAGCCCCGCATCTGTATGGGCCCTGCCGGTCGTCTCCGCCTTGAGCGGAATCGAACTTTCGACACCATGTTTGTCTTCGCCACATCGAACCAAATCAACTCCTTGGCTTTCGAAGCGGACGACAGCCTATTCACCAAACGGAAGTTCAATTTCTTCGCGGTTCTTCTTTGCTCCCTCGATCAAGGCCGCCTTGAACCGCTCGGCATCTTGTGCCGGCAGCATTCCCGCCCCGGCTCGTATACCTTCCTGCCACGCAGGTCCGCGCTCCCAAGCTTCGTTGTAGACTAGAGCCAGGTCGGCGGATCGCCTCGTCTGCTGCAGGGCTTCAAAGAGCAGCGCAGCTTGACGAATGTCCTTGTCTCGCTTCGCCGGCCCCTGCCCGTCAGTGTGTCGGCGGCTGGCGACGATGAGCTTGTGGACCGCATACCGGGACGGATCAGGGACGACGACTGGGACGCCGCTTCGGTGGAGCAGCATCGTTCTGACTGGATCCCTGATGAGGAAGTCGAGAAAGCGCAGCGGATCCGCGCTGGCACCGCCGAGGGCGGGCATCTTCGCCGGCTGGTCGATGTAGTCGTCCGAACCACGGTTCGACGTCAGGAATTCAACCCGATAGCCGTCGGCATTTTGGAACGCCGACGAGGCCGTGGATCCTGATCGATGGGGAACTGGCCGGAAGCTGGCGTCGACGCCCTGCAGCAGTTCAATGATCGGAGGCAGGCTGTCTTCAACCTCCCGGCTGATGGCATAGTCCTGGGCGATGTCCGCATCGCCCGTCAGGATCGCAGCCATGGGAAGGCGGACGCCCAGCAGTCCTGAATAGCACTGGAAGGCTACCGTGCCGATGAGAACACCCCGTAGTCGAAAGAGACCGCCGTCGGCGAGGGCCTCGACGATGTCACCCGACATGGCGTCAGGGGCGATCATCCCGCCTTCGCGGGTCAGGGTATTTACCAAGCGCCTGCGAGCGCGTAAATCGTCCTTGTCCCGCTTATGATCAGCGACGCGCTGCGATATATCCGGATCGTCGGCAGGGCCGACGTAACGACGTTTCGTACCACCGTGTCCATCCGGTATGTCGAAGTACCAGTACTTGCGCCCCTTGATGTTTGCGGGGGTGAACCGACCCTCCGGGGGAAAATCGGCCGTCCAAGCGGCGTCGAGCGAGCGTTGACCTAGCTCGGCAAGCATCGTTTGGTACATGAGGTCAATAGACTTCATAAGCGCGATTCCATCGTTATACTGTTTTTCAAAAACAGTATAACCGGCGATAGGATAGCGGGCAAGTCGGGATGGTAGCCCGATCGCCTTGAAGGGAATCGAACCGCACGCATGTCTAGTCGTAGGATACCGACCTGATCAAAGACTTGTTTTAACAGGAGAGTGCGCGGACCATCCGTCGCGCAATGCGCGTATCGGTCTGGAATCCACCAAAGAGCGTTTACACATCAGGTCGATCGTCATTTCCCAATGCAGCTCAGGAACGGACAATCGTTGGAGGCCTGCCTGCTGCGCGCGGGGAACGATGATGTCGCCGACGAAGGCGAAACAATCGGTCGAGCCAAGCAGGTCGAGCATCACTGAGATTGAATTCGTTTCGACGACGACATTGAGGTTGTTTGGTGCAGCTCCGAAATGCTGCCGCGCATGTCTGACGAATTCCGCGCTCTCCTGGAATGTCACGCAGCCGTAATTGAAAAGGTCCGCGCTTGAAACCTGAGGCATCGCCATCAACGGGTGTTCTGAACACGCGATCGCCGCCATCTGGATAGAAAACAGCGGGTCGCGCGAGAAATGCTCTGGCAGATCAGCCATTGGCCTTGCGGTCGCGATAACATCAAGCCTGTCATGCAGCAACTCCTCGACGAGGTGCCGGGTAAGCCCAACCTGCGCCACCACCTGAATGTCGGGAAATTGACGCCGGAAATCGACAAGGATCTTCGGAAAGGAGCTGACGGCAAGTCCCGGGCCAACCCCGATCCGGATCTTGCCGCCTCTGCGCGCCAGCAAACCGTTCATGTCCAGAACGGCAAAGCGCGCCTCTTGGTCGATTGCGCAGGCGTGCCGATAAAGCGCCTCGCCGGCCTCTGTCGGTTCCAGGCCCCACGGAGTGCGCGCGAACAGAGAGGTGCCGATGTCGTCCTCAAGCGTTCTGAGACTTTTGGTCAGCGCAGGTTGCGTGATGCCTTTGCTTTCCGAGGCACGACGCATGTTCCGCGCCTCATAGATGGCGAGAAAATTCTCAAGATGACGCGAAACGAGAAGCCGCATTCCGATAACTTTTTTATATTGGAGATACACCATCATCTATTATCGCTTATCGAACCGCGATGCTAGCCTCCAAAATCGGGAAGAGAGGCGCCGGGCAGTCGGCGCGACTGGAACGAAGAAAAATTGGGGAGGATTTCATGATAGATTTTTCTCGGAATGTGCATCGCAGGTCGATCCTGAAAAGCGGACTTGGGCTTGCCGCGGGACTGGGCGTCATGCTGAAGGCTCCGGCGCTCTTGGCTCAGGACAAGAGCCTTTCGCTCATGGTGCTCGGACCCGACCAGAAGGCGGTCGCGTGGCTGAAGACGGCGCTCGATGAATTCAAGGCAAAGACCGGCTACGCCGTCGAGCTTCGCCAGTCGGATTGGGGCTCGGCCTTCCAGAAGCTTCTGACGGCAACCGCCAGCGGCACGCTGGCCGACGTTTGCATGATGGGTCAGGTGATGACGCCTGCCCTCGCCTCCAAAGGCGCCTTTCTGCCGATAGATCCCTATCTCAAGAGCTGGGCGGATGCCGATCAGTTCTACGCGCCGATGCTGAAGGACGGCACCTTCGGCGGCAAGTCCTATGCACTGCCGATCTATGCCGACGTGCGGACCTCGATCTATCGCTCCGACATCCTGAAGAAGGCAGGCGTCGAGACGCTTCCGAAAAACTGGGACGAGTTCAAGGCGCTCGCCAAGAAGCTGTCGACCAAGAACGGCGGCCCACTCGATGCGCCCTTCTTCGCCACTCAGGACAAGTCGGTCGGCCTGATGCAGACATTTTCACAGCTTCTGGTCCAGGCCGGCGGCAGTTACTTCGATGCCAGCGGCAAGTCCATCCTTTCAGGCAAGCCCGGTCAGCAGGCGCTGGAGTACCTGGTTTCCTTCTTCGCCGAAGGGCTTGCGAATCCGAATGTCGTCTATCAAGGCACGGGCCCGACGCCGCTCGTTCAAGGTCAGGCAGCGATGACGCTCAACAGCGTCTTCGAGCCGCGCAATGCCCATGCCAACAATCCCGAGGTCGAGAAGTTTGTCATTGCCGGCCCGCCGCTTTCCTCGACGGCCGGCGGTAAGCCGGCAACGCTGGCCTGGATCAACAAGCTCGGAATCAGCGCTAATACTAAGGATCCGGACGGCGCCTGGCAGTTGCTCTCCTATCTAGCCTCGAAATCCTCGTCGGAGAAATTCGCGGAGCTTTGGGGCGGCCTGCCTGCGCGCCAGGACCTGAAGGACGCGCCCTTCCTTGCCACCGTGGACAAGGGCTTTGTGGACGCGACGCAATATGCCGGAGCGCTGCCGACAACACCGAGCCTTCTGCAAATCCAGAAGGAGGTCAATATCGCCATGCAGTCGGCGATCCGTCAGGCCCAGCCGCCTGCCGCCATCCTCGCGGCACTCGACAAGAAGATCGATGAAATCACCGGTTCCTGAGATGGTGCCGGCCTCGGAACCCGCCACTCCAGGCATGTCGTCAGCGCTCGCGCGTGACGACATGCTGCGACGCAAGCGTCTCGCGGGCGAGCTTCTCGTCACGCCGGCCTTCGCCGTGATCGCGATCACCTCGATCGTTCCGCTTATGCTGTCTTTCTATTTCAGCTTCACGCATTACACGTTGCTGACCGCGCCGGAATGGGTGGGTTTCCGTAATTATACCGCCATCCTGCGCGATCCGGTTTTCTACGAGGCGCTGAAAAACACGCTTGCCTTTGCGGTAAGCCAGGTCGGTATCGGTCTGGTCGTCGTCGTTCTCGTCGCCGCACTCTTCAACGGCCACCTCTACGGCGGCCCGGTGATGCGGACAATCGTCTACCTGCCGCAGGCCGCGTCCTATGTCGTGGTGGCGCTCGTCTGGAACCTGCTGCTCGATCCGGCGGTCGGTCCGATCAATGCGATGCTCAATCGCTTGGGTTTCTCGCCTGTCTATTTCCTGTCAGATCCGTTCTGGGCGATGCCCTCGATCGTGGTCATGAGCATGTGGCGCAATCTTGGATACTTCATGATCATCGTGCTGGCGGCATTGAAATCCGTCCCATCCGAGCTTCTGGAAGCAGCCAAGATGGACGGCGCCAATGCCGTGCAGCGTTTCTGGACGATCAGCCTGCCGACCATTCGAGGGGTCGTGACCTTTGTCGGCATCACCTGGTTTCTGGGCGCCCTGCAAATGTTCACACAATCCTATGTCATGACCAATGGCGGCCCCGTCAACGCGACACGGACCATCGTTTACCTCATGTATGACGCCGCCTTTACCGATCTGGATATCGGACGCGCCTGCGCCATGGCGGTGATGCTCTTCCTGCTGGTCGTGGTCCTGTCGCTCGTCTTGCGGTTCATCTTCCGCTCGAAGGAGGCGGCATAATGTCCATTGATGCCCATCCCCCCGTCCCGGTCGTCTTGAAGGATACGTCCGAGCGGCCTTCCGCGGTCTTTCAAGCCGTCGCTCTTCTCGTTACCGCACTTTACGCCGTTCCCATGCTTTATGTCGTGCTGGTCTCGCTGACCCCCGATGGCGAATGGGTGGGCGCATGGCCGTCGCATTTCGAATTTTCCAATTTCTCGAATGCTTTCCTGAGTGCGAATTTTCTCCGCTTCTTCCTCAACAGCGCCATTGTCGCTATCGCCTGCACCGTCTTGCAGGTGCTGCTCTCATGCGCCGCCGGCTATGCGCTAGCGATGTTGCCAATCCGCGGGCGCAACCTGATGATGCTGCTTCTCGTCGCCCTTCTGGTCGTACCGCCGGAAGTGTCGATCGTACCTCTATTCGTCATGGTCTCCCATCTTCCGCTGGTCGGCGGCAACGATATGCTGGGGAACGGAGGCCAGGGGCTCCTGAACACGTTGCCCGGCATCATGGTGCCGCATCTCGTCAGCGCACTCGCCATATTTCTCATGCGGCAGTTCTACATTTCGCTGCCGGAAGAGCTGGGCGATGCGGCACGGGTCGACGGTGCCGGCGAGTTCAGGATTTTTCTCGAAATCTACACGCCTCTCGTGAAGCCGGCGGTCGCTGTTGTGGGCGTTTTCGCCTTCCAATCGGCGTGGAACGACTTCATCTGGCCGCTGGTGACGACCTCGTCCAACGATCTGCGCACGCTGCAACTGGGGCTGACCGTCTTCTTCCAGGAAAACGCCACGCAGTGGAATCTGCTCATGGCCGCCGTGCTCGCCATCAGCGTCCCGATCTTGATGATGTTCCTTCTGATCCAGCGCTATTTCCAGGAGGGAGCGCTTTCCGGGGCGATCAAGTAGATGGTCGATCCGCGCTCCCCCTCCCTTTCCCGCATACCGGTCGCCGGGCAGACACTGCCTCAACCGGCAAGGAGACACGCATGAAAGCAATCCTGTTGATGTTCGACAGCCTGAACCGCCGGTTCCTGCCCCCCTACGGTGGAACGGGTGTCGAATGCCCCAATTTTAAAAGGCTCGCCGAACGTAGCGCGACCTTCGACAATTGCTATGCGGGCAGCATGCCGTGCATGCCCGCCAGGCGCGAACTGCATACAGGTCGCTACAACTTCCTGCACCGCTCCTGGGGTCCGCTCGAACCCTTCGACGATTCCGTTCCGGAAATGCTACGCAAGGCCGGCATATACACGCACCTGATCACCGACCACCAGCATTACTGGGAGGATGGCGGCGCGACCTACCACAACCGGTTCGACACATACGAGTTTTTCCGCGGACAGGAAGGCGACCGCTGGAAGGGTGTCGTGCCCGATCCTGACGAAAAGATTTCGCCAGAGCCGCATTTTGCCATCCGCCGGCAGGATGTAATCAATCGACGTTATCTGATGGACGAGAAGGACCACCCGCAGACCCAGGTGTTCGACGCGGGTCTCGAATTCATCGAGACCAATTGCGAGCGCGACAACTGGCTCGTCCAGATCGAGACCTTCGATCCGCACGAACCCTTCTTCTCCTACGAGAAATATCAGAAGCTTTACGAGAAGCCTTATGACGGCCCCAAGATCGACTGGCCCGGTTACGGTCCCGTGACGGAATCGCCGGAGACCGTCCAATATGTCCGCGACCAGTATTTCGCGCTTCTGACCATGTGCGATGCCTCGCTCGGCCGCGTCCTGGACATGATGGATGAGAAGCAACTCTGGGACGACACGATGCTGATCGTATGCACCGACCACGGCTATCTGCTCGGCGAGCATGACTCGTGGGCAAAAATGGTCCAACCGTGGTATGACGAAAACATCCATACGCCGCTTTTCATCTGGGACCCGCGAAGCCGTGTGCAAGGCGAGCGGCGCGAGGCGTTGGTGCAGACCATCGACTTCGGACCGACTTTGCTCGACTATTTTGAAGTCCCCGCTACGCCGGACATGGAGGGTCAATCGCTCAGGGCAACCATCGGGACGGACGAAGCCGTACGCAAGGCAGGCCTCTTCGGAGCCTTCGGCATGCATGTCAACGTGACCGACGGCCGTTATGTCTATATGCGCGGCCCCGACGATCCGGTGAACCAAACGTTGCTGGAACACACGCTCATGCCGACACAAATGCGCCAGCGTTTCAGCCCGCAGCAGCTCGCAAATGCCGAACTGATTGATGCCCTGCCCTTCAGCAAGGGCGCGCCGCTTCTGCGCATGCCGGCGGGCCGGCCGCACATGCTCGATACGTCTGTGCTGCAAACACTGCTGTTCGATCTTGAAACCGATCCGCAACAGAAATCGCCGTTGGCCGATCCTGAAATCGAATTGCGCATGATCA
This sequence comes from Ensifer sp., assembly GCA_035565055.1. Classification (GTDB taxonomy): domain Bacteria; phylum Pseudomonadota; class Alphaproteobacteria; order Rhizobiales; family Rhizobiaceae; genus Ensifer_A. The sequence continues at coordinate 2,960 of DATMTA010000178.1, read as the reverse complement.
ACCTCATGCTCGACCTGATGCGCCGGAACCATGCGCCGCCGAGCCAGTTCGAGCGACTGGGACTGCCTGTGGAAGGGCCGGCCACGATGGACCATACGCGAACCGCAAGGGCGGTAAGCCGATGAGGCCAGATGTCCTCTCCACACGGTCGCGCCGCCGATCGGTCGCTCTCATCGCATATCGAACCGTCGAATAGGAGCGCCAATGTCCACCATCCGGATTGCCAACCTCCACAAGAATTACGGTACTCTCCCCGTTCTCAAGGACATCAATCTCGAGATCCAGACAGGCGAGTTCGTCGTTTTCGTCGGCCCCTCCGGCTGCGGAAAGTCGACCCTGCTGCGCTGCATCTCTGGCCTGGAGGGCATATCGGCGGGAACCATTTCCATCGATGGCAAGGTGATGAACGATGTTGCCCCGGCAGAGCGCGGTATCGCCATGGTCTTTCAGAGTTATGCGCTATATCCGCACATGACGGTGGCGAAGAACATCGCCTATCCCTTGCGCATCGCGGGCGTTTCGAAAGCCGAACAGCGTCGGCGGCTGGATGAGGTTGCGACCAAGCTTCGGCTGACCGAATACCTCGACCGACTCCCGAAAGCACTGTCCGGCGGCCAGCGCCAGCGCGTCGCCATTGGCCGCGCCATCATCCGCGATCCGAAGATCTTTCTCTTCGACGAACCGCTGAGCAATCTTGATGCGGCGTTGCGCGTGCAGATGCGCCTCGAAATCATGACGCTGAAAAGTCAGTTGCCGAATACGACCATGATCTATGTGACGCACGATCAGGTGGAAGCCATGACAATGGCCGACAAGATCGTCGTACTGCGTGCCGGCGTGGTTGAGCAGGTCGGTACGCCGATGGAGCTCTACGATCGACCGCAAAGTGAGTTCGTGGCCGGCTTCATCGGCTCGCCGAAGATGAATTTTTTGACGAAATCCCATACCGAACCGTTTCAGGCAAGACGCATCGGCATCCGCCCGGAACACCTGATCCCGCAAGACGACGGCCCCTGGCGGGGGCGGGTGACACATGTCGAGCATCTGGGATCTGATACATTCGTCTATCTGGATCTTGGCGGCGACGAGACCTTGACGGTTCGCCTTGATGGCCGCAGCCGGTTGGCGCCCGGCGATACGCTCACGGTCGCGCCGAAGGGACCGGTTTATCAATTCAGTTCCGACGGCCGGACAATGGACGGATAAATGCCCGCGAACAGCGGGTAGAAGAGGCTCAAATGACAGAAATGCAAGCCGCAGACTCCGTCAATCCCGCTTGCTGTGGTGGCGGCAGACGGCGGTCTTGCGTGGCGGCCGGCGATGTGGTTCCGCCCGCCACGGGCGTTACCCATGAAGTCGCACACGACGAAGTGTCCCTGCCCGGTGGAAATTTCGATATGGGCGACACGTTTGGCGAAGGACGAGAGACCGACGGCGAAGGACCGGTTCATGCCGTCACCTTGAGTTCGTTCCGTATGGACAGGACTTGCGTGACAAACGAGCAGTTCGCGGCTTTCGTTTTAGCTACCGGCCATGTCACTGAAGCCGAGAGGTTCGGCGACTCCGCCGTGTTTGCGCCCTTCGTGGCCGCCGATCCGGTAGATATTACAGGAGGATACGGTGCGCGCTGGTGGCTGGCCGTTCGAGGGGCGGATTGGCGGCACCCGTTCGGACGGTACTCGACCATAGAAGATTCAGGTCGGCATCCCGTGGTGCATGTCAGCCATCAGGACGCGCAGGCCTATTGTCTTTGGGCTGGCCGGGCTCTGCCGACGGAGGCGGAATGGGAATATGCCGCCCGCGCTGGCCACGCCGGGCGTCGCTTCCCATGGGGGAATGAATTGGAGCCGGAAGGCCAGCATATGGCTAATGTCTGGCAAGGCGATTTTCCGGGACGCAACACAGGCGCGGACGGCTGGCTGGCAACTGCGCCCGTCGGGAGTTACCCGGCCAACGATTTTGGACTTTACGACATGATCGGCAATGTCTGGGAATGGTGTGCCGACTGGTATGATCGCGACTACTATCGCAATAGCCCTGCCTCCGACCCCGTCGGGCCTGGGGCAGGAAACCGCAGAGTGGCGCGAGGCGGCTCTTATCTCTGCCACCGAAGCTACTGCGAGCGCTATCGTGCGGCGGCTCGATCTTCAAACACGCCGGACTCAACCGCCTGCAATCTCGGCTTTCGTACCGTGCGAAGATAAATGTCCTGATAAGTCTGGGCCGGAGCTGATGGCCCGTTGCAATCTTCTTCGCTCTTGAATGGACTCGATCCGAGTCAAAGACCTAGTCCTTCGAAAGCGTCTCGTTTGAGGGCGCCAGAATGGTGCTGGTCTTTGAATGTCTCCTATCCAAAGCCGGCACAGTCGCGCGTGGAAGCACGGGCTGCACGCCTCTCGAAATATGCGCAGAGGGCACTTTAGCCCGATGCGGTGCAGCAAACTGCGGCGTCTTCATATGTAAGCGCGAATTTCCGTGCACCTTTCCGCTTATAAATCAAGGCCTCCTGATAAGGACGGATTCACCGCGCCGGAAAGTTCGAGGCCCTCCGGCATGTCTTTACGCCTCGCGCCGCACCGCAGCGCCAACGCAGCCGACCAGATCGTCTGGGCGCGCAGATGTGGGGTTTGCCCGAGCCGTATATCGTGGCCTGAAGGATGACGCACTGAGCTTTGCCAATCCGCATCGGTCATGTCGCGCCATTCCACGTTCAGATGGATGGCAGAATGTTCGAACAGATAGCGCAATGCACGCGACGGCTGGGTGATGCCGAACTCGAGATCATCGGGAGAAACAGCGGCCTCCTTGGGGAAAGGCGCGGTTTGCCCGCTTCTGGCCCAGGCCACGATTTCGCTGAAGAGCCGCGCCTGATATCCGACCTGGGCAATGAGGCGGCGGCGCGAAAAGCCGATGATCGCACTCGGTTCGTCGAGCGCATCGTCGGGGAGGTCGTTGAGGAT
>DATMTA010000177.1:0-41865 GCA_035565055.1 Ensifer sp. | reverse complement strand
CCAGAGCCGGCAAATTTTTGCCGGCTCTTTTTGTAAGCCAAACAAAGTACTTATCATTAACCGTGGGTTTAGTCCCATGGTGAATTTTCTTGGTTAAGTGCTATTTAACCTCTCCCAATTACAGTCCCGGGTCATGGGTCTGGCGGCAAAGATGCTGCCGGCGCAACCGAGTTCCCGGAGATAAAAATGAAAAAGCTGATGTGGAGTGCCATTGCTGCGGCGATGCTGGGTGCAAGCGCTCAGGCTGCCGATCTTGCCCAACCCGAAGTCGTTCAGGCTCCGCCCGCCGAAGTTCAGGTCGCCTCGGTCAGCGGCTGGTATCTGCGCGGCGATGCGTCCTACAGCATCATGAAAATGCGCGGCGCGCATTATTACATCACGCAGGACGCGACCGGCACGGTTGATAACGGCACATTCGACTCGACGAAGCTCGATAATAGCGCAAGCATCGGCGCCGGCGTCGGTTACCAGTTCAACAACTACATCCGTAGCGACGTGACGATGGACTACACGTTCCGCACCACGTTCAACGGCTCGACGCAGGGCGGCTGCGGCGTTTCCGCCGCCTGCACCTCGCGCGACATTGCGCACATGACCATGTTCAGCATCCTCGCCAACGCGTATGTCGATCTCGGCACCTATGGCAGCGTAACGCCCTATGTCGGCGCGGGCCTTGGCGCCACGCATGTCAGCTGGGATGGCGACAACAACACGTCCTGCGCGAACGATGGCTCTGGCTGCGACCCGACCTTCCAGCATGAAGGCCGCGAAAGCTGGCGCTTCACCTATGCCCTCATGGCCGGTGCGTCGATCGACGTGACCTGCAACTGGAAAGCGGACGTCGGCTACCGTTATCGCCACGTCAACGGCGGCCCGATGTTCGGCAGCATCTACTTCTCGGGCTCGCAGGCCAATGTTGGCCCGGGCTACGACAAGGGCTTCGACATCCACGAAGTTCGTGGCGGTCTTCGCTACCAGTTCGGCAATGGCGGTTGCGGCGAAGTCGCTCAGGTTCCGCCTGCTCCGATCCCGGTCTACAAGTAAGATTTCTGAAGTCTGACCCTGGAAAGCCCGCCCTCGTGCGGGCTTCTTTTTTGTCTGGATCGCAGTTTCCCCCGTGCGGCAAATATTCTCTCGTTTGCGTCAGGAGCCGCTTGACTGTGAAAGGCTAATCCCATATCTCCGGCGGCGGGACACTCCTCCCCAACGAGGAGCCAACTATCTGGAAGGATAGACTGACATGGCTGAGACCGCCGCAAAGCCGGGCGTGCGCCCGAACAACACCCACTTTTCTTCTGGCCCTTGCTCGAAGCGCCCCGGTTGGTCGCTCGATGCACTTTCTGATGCTCCCGTCGGCCGTTCGCACCGCGCGAAGGTTGGCAAGGCGAAGCTGAAAGAGGCCATTGACCTTACCCGCGAAATTCTCGAAGTGCCGGCTGATTACCGCATCGGTATCGTGCCCGCTTCCGACACCGGCGCCGTCGAAATGGCGCTCTGGTCGCTGCTCGGCGAGCGCCCGGTCGACATGGTCGCCTGGGAAAGCTTCGGCGCCGGCTGGGTCACCGACGTTGTCAAGCAGCTGAAGCTCAAGGATGCCCGCAAGTTCGAAGCGCCCTATGGCGAGCTGCCGAACCTGGCCGAGATCAATTTCGACCATGACGTGGTCTTCACCTGGAACGGTACCACTTCGGGCGTCCGCGTTCCGAACGCCGACTTCATCCCGGCCGACCGCAAGGGCCTGACGATCTGCGACGCGACATCTGCCGCGTTTGCACAGAACCTCGACTTCTCCAAGCTCGATGTCGTCACCTTCTCCTGGCAGAAGGTTCTCGGCGGCGAGGGCGGTCATGGCGTCCTGATCCTCAGCCCGCGCGCTGTCGAGCGGCTGGAAACATATTCGCCGGCATGGCCGCTGCCCAAGATCTTCCGCATGACCAAGGGCGGCAAGATCATCGAAGGCATCTTTACCGGCGAAACGATCAACACGCCGTCCATGCTCTGCGTCGAGGACTATATCGATGCGCTGAAGTGGGCGAAGTCGCTCGGTGGTCTCAAGGCGCTGATGGCGCGCGCTGACGCCAACGCCAAGGTCATTGCCGATTTCGTTGCCGCCAATGACTGGATCGCCAATCTCGCCAAGGACCCGGCGACCGCTTCCAACACGTCGGTCTGCCTGACGATCGCGGACAAGGACGTGCTGGCGCTCGACGCCGACGCACAGGCCGCCTTTGCCAAGGGCATGGTTTCGCTGCTCGACAAGGAAGGCGTTGCCTATGACATCGGCGCCTACCGCGACGCGCCGTCCGGTCTTCGCATCTGGGCCGGCGCTACGATTGAGACCGCCGACATGCAGGCGCTGATGCCGTGGCTGACCTGGGCATTCGAGACCCAGAAGGCAACGCTCTCCAAGGCCGCTGCCTGAGTTGTATCTGGCCCTGCCGCAAAGGCGGGGCCGACATTCCCCTTATCAGAGAATAGACCCTTTTCAGGAGGCCTCACCATGGCACCTCGCGTACTCGTATCTGACGAACTGTCGGAAACCGCCGTCCAGATCTTCCGCGATCGCGGCGTTGAAGTGGATTTCATGCCGAAGCTCGGCAAGGACAAGGAAAAGCTCCTCGAGCTGATCCCGCAATATGATGGTCTTGCCATCCGCTCGGCCACCAAGGCCACGGAAAAGCTGATCGCTGCCGCGACCAACCTCAAGGTCATCGGCCGCGCCGGTATCGGCGTCGACAACGTTGACATCCCGGCCGCCTCCAAGCGCGGTATCATTGTGATGAACACGCCCTTCGGCAACTCGATCACGACCGCTGAACACGCCATCGCGCTGATGTTTGCCGTTGCCCGCCAGCTTCCCGCAGCCGATGCCTCCACGCAGGCCGGCAAGTGGGAAAAGTCGAAGTTCATGGGTGTCGAAATCACCGGCAAGACGCTCGGCGTCATCGGCGCCGGCAATATCGGCTCGATCGTCTGCGCCCGCGCCATCGGCCTGCGCATGAACGTCATTGCCTATGACCCGTTCCTCTCTAAGGAGCGTGCCCAGGAAATGGGTGTCGAGAAGGTCGAGCTCGATGACCTGCTCGCCCGCGCGGACTTCATCACGCTGCATGTGCCGATGACGGACAAGACGCGCGGAATCCTCAACAAGGAAGCTCTCGCCAAGACGAAGCCCGGCGTTCGCATCATCAACTGCGCCCGTGGTGGTCTGGTTGACGAGGCAGCGCTTGCCGAAGCCATCAAGTCCGGCCATGTCGCCGGCGCCGGCTTCGACGTGTTCGAGGTCGAACCCGCGACGGAAAGCCCGCTCTTCGGTCTGGAAAACGTCGTTTGCACGCCGCATCTCGGCGCGTCGACCACGGAAGCTCAGGAAAACGTTGCCCTGCAGGTCGCCGAACAGATGTCGGATTACCTCGTGAAGGGCGCCGTCTCCAACGCGATCAACATGCCGTCGATCACCGCTGAAGAAGCGCCGATCCTGAAGCCGTTCATCAAGCTCGCCGATTGCCTCGGCGCCTTTGTCGGCCAAGTCACGGAAGGCCCGATCAAGGAAATCGAAATCCTGTTCGACGGCGTCACCGCAACGATGAACACCAAGGCGCTGACGAGCGCGCTTCTCGCCGGTCTCATCCGTCCGCAGGTCGCCGACGTGAACATGGTTTCGGCCCCGATCATGGTCAAGGAAAAGGGCATCATCGTTTCCGAGGTCAAGCGCGACAAGACGGGCGTCTATGACGGCTATATCAAGCTGACCGTGACGACCGAGACGCAGACGCGCTCTGTCGCCGGCACGGTCTTCTCGGATGGCAAGCCGCGCTTCATCCAGATCAAGGGCATCAACATGGATGCCGATGTCGGCGCCAACATGATCTATATCGCCAACACCGACGTTCCCGGCATGATCGGCTACATGGGCACCACGCTCGGCGAGGGCGGCGTGAACATCGCCAACTTCCAGCTCGGCCGCGACAAGCAGGGCGGCGATGCGATTGCGCTTCTCTATGTCGACGAGAAGGTCAAGGACGAGGTTCTGGCCAAGCTGACCGCGCATCCCGCGATCCGCCAGGCCAAGCCGCTGGCTTTCAACGTCGATTGAGGCGAGGGCCTCCAGGCCAAAAACGAATGGAAACCCGGGTGTCCTGCACCCGGTTTTTTTGTTTTACTTGCCATGGTGATAGCATAATCGTATTTTGATATCATGCACACTTGAGGAAATGCCCATGCCATCCGTGACCATTCGCAATTTGCCGGCAGAAGTGCATCAGGCGCTGCGGGCTCGAGCCGAACGCAGCGGACGAAGCACGGAAGCTGAAATCCGTGATATTCTGGAGCAGGCAGCATTGCCCCAAGGGCGGGTGAAGCTTGGCTCTCTGCTGGTCTCGATCGGCCGTGAGGCGGGGCTGAGCGATGACGAAGCGGAAGGGTTCAACCGGCTTCGCGAGCGAATGCCGGCCGAACCGCTGGATCTCTCATGATCCTCCTCGACACCAATGTGGTCTCGGAGCTTTGGAAGCCTGAGCCGAGTGCCGAAGTCTTGCGCTGGATCGATGCGCAGGCCGTGGAGACGCTCTTCCTTTCCGCAATCACTGTCGCTGAATTGCGCTACGGGATCGCGGCTCTGCCGGAGGGGCGGCGCCGGACTGTCTTGCACGAGCGGATGGAAGGCGAGGTCCTGCCATTGTTTGCAGGACGTGTCTTGCCCTTCGACATTGAGGCGACGCTCGCCTATGCCGGACTTACGGCGCGGGCGCGCGCCTCGGGTCGAGCGATCAGTGCGGCCGATGGCTATATCGCGGCGGTTGCCCTGGCGCGGCATCTGGTTGTCGCAACTCGGGACGTGTCGCCTTTCCTGGCTGCCGGCGCAGAAGCCATCGACCCTTGGCAGCCCCGACGCTGAACATCACGACAAAACCCTTCGCAAGCGTCTGATATCAGGCGCTTGCGAAGGGTCGTGCACCCTTGCTGGTGTCGTGCCGTCAGGCGCGCAGGCGAGCCGCGGTGTCGCGTTCTTCCAGCGCTGCTGCCTTGCTGTATTCGGCTTCCGCCTCTTCCAGCGCCAGCTCTGCTGCGTCTTGCTGAACCTTCAATTCCTTGATTGATCCCAGCAGGTTGTCGGCACGTTGCCGCGCGGCCTTGGCGAAGGTCGGGTAGGCGAAGTGATTCGGGTCGGTGATTCCCGATTTCTTCTCCTCGAAGGCGATTTGTGCCTCCAGGTCCCGGATCATCCGCTCAAAATCCGCCATCATCATCTGTAACTGGTTCAATTGGCGTCGCTTTTCGTTAACCTGAAAGTTCTTCAGGCGAACGAGGCTCTCACGTGACTTCATTACGCAATACTCCCGTGAAGTGAGACCTTCTGGGTACTAGACGCCGTTATGGCGCTGCAATTCCCGACCGTTAACGAAAAATCCTAGGCAATCTTAATGAATTCCTACCCGTGGTAACCATTCGTTTACGGCCATGGTGAATGATATGCGGGATGATTTAAGGGTCAGTAAACGACAAAGGCAAAAAACACCTGCGTCTCATTGCTGAGTCGAAAGAGTCGGTTACAGGGATTTCTTAACGTTGAAAGTTAGAATCTCTTAATCCGATTTCTTATGAAAATCAGGGGGCTGAGAAATTTCTTTAACGATTTCGATACATCTTGCCAGGGTGAATCAGAATTTGTTAACCATTTCGTGGCAGCTTCAAATCAGGCAACGACTGGATCCGTATCGCGTGGGGCAGCCAACGAGGGACCTTGAGCGGCGGAAAAGGGGACAAGGGAATGCGGGTTCTACTTATTGAAGACGACAGCGCGACGGCGCAGAGCATCGAACTGATGCTCAAATCCGAAAATTTCAATGTCTACACGACCGACCTCGGCGAAGAGGGTGTCGATCTCGGGAAGCTGTACGATTACGACATCATTCTTCTCGATCTCAATCTTCCCGACATGTCCGGCTATGAAGTGCTCCGCACGCTTCGCCTCTCGAAGGTGAAGACGCCGATCCTGATCCTCTCCGGCATGGCCGGCATCGAGGACAAGGTTCGCGGTCTCGGCTTCGGCGCCGACGACTACATGACGAAGCCTTTCCACAAGGACGAACTGGTTGCCCGCATCCATGCCATCGTTCGTCGTTCCAAGGGTCACGCCCAGTCGGTCATCTCGACCGGCGACCTGATCGTGAACCTTGACGCCAAGACGGTTGAAGTCGGCGGCCAGCGCGTTCACCTGACGGGCAAGGAATACCAGATGCTGGAGCTGCTTTCGCTCCGCAAGGGCACGACGCTCACCAAGGAAATGTTCCTCAACCATCTCTATGGTGGCATGGACGAGCCGGAACTGAAGATCATCGACGTCTTCATCTGCAAGCTGCGCAAGAAGCTTGCCAACGCCGCCGGCGGTGCCAATTACATCGAAACCGTCTGGGGCCGCGGCTATGTGCTGCGCGAGCCCGATGGCAGCACGGACTATCTCGAAACCGCCTGATTACGTTTCGCATTCCGCTCAAGTTCCAGAGGCCTGCCGGCGACGGCAGGCCTTTTTCTTTTGAGGTCGTCGCTATTTTCGGCGCCCATAAAGCATTTCGCGCTTGCCTGCGAAACCGGGCCGTCTGAGGACTTCGAAACCGGCGCCCTGGAGATTTCGCCGGACGAAACCGGCAGCAGCGTAGGTGGCGAAGGTTCCGCTGTCACGCGTGTGGGCATGAAGCGCCTGCATGATTTCAGGCGACCACATGTCGGGATTGCGTGAAGGCGCGAAGCCGTCGAGATACCAGGCGTCGAACAACCGCTCGCTCGCTTCGATGTTTTCACGCGCGGGGCCGCAGACGACGGAGAGACGGACGTTGTGCTCGAAATCGAGCGTGACGGTTCCTTCAGGGTTATCCGGCCATCGCGCAATCAGGGCGTCCCGTTCGGCGTCGAGCAGCGGCCAGCGGCTGAGCGCCTTGGCGATGCTCTCGCGTTCCATCGGGTAGAGTTCGAAGGAGATGAAATGGAGGCTCGTTGCGGCCGGCCTTTCGCAGGCTTTCCATTGCCGCAGAGTCTCGCAGAAATTCAGGCCGGTGCCGAAGCCAAGCTCTCCAATTGTGAACTCGCCGCCGTTCGACCACCGCCCCGGCAAGCCGTTGCCGTCGAGGAAGACATAGGCGCATTCGGCCCTGCCATCCTCGCGGCAATAAAAATGATCGCCAAAGGCGGTTGAATAGGGCATATCGCCGTCCAGCCATTCGAGCGGCTGGGGCTTTCCGGCCTCGGGTCTTGCAGGAGTTTCCGTTTCCATGACCGAAGGCGATAATGCGCCGAACATTCCCGGTCAATGGGGCCGCACGGTCGACCTCCTCGTGGTCGGCGGCGGCGTCATGGGTTTATGGGCGTCGCTGAAGGCGGGGCGTGCGGGCCTTCAGGTGTTGCTTGTCGACGAAGGGCGATTGGGGCAGGGCGCAAGCTTCGGTCATCTCGGCGCGTTGATGGCGCATAGTCCTGACAAATGGAACGCCAAGAAGCAGTTTCAGTTTGATGCGCTTCTGTCTCTGGAAGACGAAGTGCGATCGCTCGAGGTCGAGACGGGGCTTTCGACCGGATATGCGCGAGCGGGCCGTCTCATCCCGCTGCCCAAGCGGCATCTGCGCGATATCGCACTTCGGCATGAGGAAGACGCGAAGATCAACTGGTTCGGGCAAGACGGGCGCAGTTTTGAATGGCGGGTGACGGATGCGCCGCCTGCGTCCGACTGGCCGCCAACGGAGGGCATCGAGGGCGGCTTTGTTCTGGATACCTTTACCGCCCGTGCCAATCCGCGTGCCTTCACAGCTGCTCTGGTTGCTGCGATCAGACGCTTGCCGAATGTCGGTGTTGCCGAGAGCGTTGCGCTGCTCGATCTCGATGCAGGACGGCTCAGTGCCACGCTTTCGACCGGTGAGGCGGTCGGCTTCGGCCATGTCATTATCGCTGCGGGCTACAAGGCCTTTCCCATGCTGGAGCGCCTGTTGCCACCGCGTAACGCTGCGCTTGGTATGCCCGTGAAGGGGCAGTCGGCGCTGCTCGCGGCGGAGATCGATCCGTCGCTGCCGCTGATCTTTCTCGATGGTCTATATGTCGTACCGCATGAGGGCGGCAGAGTTGCCATTGGCTCAACCAGCGAAAATGTGTTCGACGCGCCCTTTGCCACGGACCAGCTGCTTGAGGATCTGATTGTGCGTGCGCGCCGGCTGGTTCCATCTCTGGAAGACGCGCCGGTGGTCGACCGCTGGGCGGGACTGCGCCCGAAGGCTGCCGCCCGCGATCCTCTGGTGGGGCCCTTGCCCGGGCTGGAGCGGATCATCGCGCTGACCGGCGGCTTCAAGGTTTCCTTCGGAATTGCGCATCGGCTCGCGGATGCGGCGCTGCGCGATGTTCTGGGGTCTGCGGCCGTCGAGATTCCGGCAACGTTTCGCGTCCAGCATCATCTCGCCTGATCCGGTTGCGCGGAATCAATCCTTTTCGCCCGTGATGAACGATTGTGTCCGTCAATTGTTCTGGCGGTACGAGCTCGCGGTCTTGAACGAAAGGAGCCTCCCATGTTCATGCAGTTGACCGATCTGCCACCGGGTGTTCTCGGCTTCGAAGCGCGTGGAAAATTCACCGCCGAGGATTACGAAACCGTCCTGATTCCGGGCATGGATGAAGCGGTAAAGAACGGGCCGGTGAGGCTGCTTTTCGTCATGCCGGAGGGGTTTCAGGGGATGGAATTCGCAGCGATGCGTGACGATCTGATGTTCGGGTTGAAGCACTTTCGCGATTTCACGAAGTTCGCCTTCGTCACCGATGACGAAGCGATGGCCACGCTGACCCGCAGCTTCGCCATCATGATCCCGGCAGAGACGCGTGTCTTTTCGCTCGCGGAGCGCGATCAGGCGGTAAGCTGGCTCCAGGCCTGATTTGATTTCGCAAACGCGAAATTCGCTCTGGACTGGCACAACGGTTTGCAGTTTTCTCCTATCGGAAAATTGCTTAACCGCTGAAGGCAGAACAGATGATTGTCGACGTCAAAACCTCCCGTGACCTCGTTGGCTATGGCCGCAACATTCCCGATCCGAAATGGCCGGGCGGGGCGCGTGTGGCTGTACAATTCGTGGTGAATTACGAGGAGGGCGCCGAGAGCTGCGTTCTCGATGGCGATCCGGCCTCCGAATGCCTGCTCTCGGAAATTGTCGGCGCCGCTGCCTGGCCGAAGCAGCGCAATCTGAACATGGAATCGATTTACGAATACGGGTCGCGTGCCGGTTTCTGGCGGCTGTATCGCATGTTCACGCAGCTGAACGTGCCGGTGACGGTTTATGGCGTGACGCTGGCCATGGCGCGCAATCCGGAGGCGGTGGCTGCCATGAACGAGGCCGGCTGGGAGATTGCCTCGCACGGCTATCGCTGGCTCGAATACAAGGATTTCCCGGAAGACGTGGAGCGTGCCCATATCGCCGAAGCTGTCCGTCTGCATACGGAAGTCGCCGGTTCGCGCCCTCTGGGCATGTATCAGGGCAAGCCGTCCGACAACACGTTGCGGCTGGTGATGGAGGAGGGCGGCTTCCTCTATTCGTCGGACAACTATTCCGACGATCTGCCCTTCTGGGTGCCGGGGCTCGACGGCAAGCCCTTCCTGATCATTCCCTATACGCTCGAAGCCAACGACATGCGCTTTGCCACGCCGCAGGGGTTCAACTGCGGCGACCAGTTTTTCACCTATCTCAAGGACACCTTCGATACGCTCTATGAGGAGGGCAAGGAGGGCGCGCCGAAAATGATGTCGATCGGCCTGCATTGCCGCCTTGTCGGGCGTCCGGGTCGCGCGGCAGCCCTGAAGCGCTTCGTCGAATATGTGCTTTCCCATGAAAAGGTCTGGGTGCCGCGCCGCATCGATATTGCCAACCACTGGTATGAGCATCATTTGCCGAAGTGATCTGCAGCGCCTTCATATCGCTGTTACAGGCATTGCGCATAGTGCCCGCGCGTGAGGCATCGGGGCGGACTTCCGCCGGATTGCAGGCTTCGCGCGGCAGAGTTTCAGGCTTTGATGTTGCAAGCCTATTTCAGCAGGCAAGCCGTCCGGTCCAAACCCGGGCGGCTTTTTTCTGGTTCGTTGCAGCAGGCCCCCCCTTGAAAGGCAGGGGGGCTGCTGGTCTAGTGCGTCGGCAATTCGGGAACGACGCATCGTGACAAGACATGAATTCGTTGAACGCTTCGGCGGCGTATTTGAACACTCTCCCTGGGTGGCCGAAAGGGCATATGACGCAAGCATCGCGGAGCCGCTGACGGCTCGTGGTGTTCACTCGGCCATGGCGTCCGCGTTCCAGGCTGCCTCGGAGGACGAACGGCTGGCCGTTCTGCGCGCGCATCCTGATCTCGCCGGCAAGCTGGCAATTGCAGGCGATCTCACCGAAGATAGCCGCAAGGAACAGGCCGGAGCCGGGCTCGACCGGCTCTCGAGCGAGGAACACGCACGCTTTACGGCGCTCAATAGCGCCTATGTGGAAAAATTCGGCTTTCCCTTTATTATCGCGGTGAAGGGATTGAATAAGGACGACATTCTCGCGGCCTTCGAGACTCGTATCGACAATGACCGGAACGCGGAATTCGCAACCGCGTCCGCGCAGGTGGAGCGCATTGCGCTTCTCCGGCTCACCAGCATTCTCCCGGAAGGACACTGACATGGCAGACATCCCCGTCTTCAACCCGCCCGCATTCGTCAATGGTGCGGTCAATCTGGCCTCGGCCCGCCTCGGGGCGCAGGCGCTCTGGACCACGGACGAGTTCTTCGCGCCGCTGTCGCGCGCGCTGAACGACGATCCGGCCAAATGGGATGAAAATGCCTATGACGATAACGGCAAGTGGATGGATGGCTGGGAAAGCCGCCGCAAGCGCGTGCCGGGGCATGACATTGCCGTCGTCAAGCTCGCCATGCCTGGCCGCATCCGCGGCTTCGACGTTGATACCAGCTATTTTACGGGCAACTATCCGCCCCATTGCTCGATCGAGGCTGCGCGCATCGAAGATGGCGAGCCGGACCCGGCGGATGACAGCCTGTGGACCGAGATCTTGCCGAAATCGGCGCTCGGCCCCTCAGCGCATCATTTCTTCGAGAATGCCGATCCGTCGAAGGTCTGGACGCATGTGCGCCTGCATATCTACCCCGATGGCGGCGTGGCGCGCCTGCGCGTCTATGGCGATGCGCATTTCGACTGGACCAAGGTTGGCGCTGAGCAGGAAATCGATCTGGCCTATATCTTCCACGGCGCCCAGGCGCTCGCCTGGTCAAACGCCCATTACGGACTCCCGGAAAAGGTTCTGGGCCCCGGTCGCGGCATCAATATGGGTGACGGCTGGGAAACGGCGCGCCGGCGCGGGCCGGGACACGACTGGGCGATCATCAAGCTCGGCCATCGCGGCACGGTGAGCCGCGCCATCATCGACACGCATTTCTTCAAGGGCAATTACCCGGATACCTGTGAGGTGCTGGCCGCCGATCTGCCCGATGCGCCGGAGACCTTCTCCGAGGCCGACATTGCCGCATCGGAAAGCTGGAAGCCACTTCTGCCGCGCACCAAGCTGCAGATGGACGAGGAGCGCGAATTCAAGGGCGATGCACTCGCCTCGATTGGCCCGGTGACGCATGTGCGGCTCGCGATGTTCCCCGATGGCGGCATAATGCGTATGCGGCTTTTCGGCAAGAAGGCCTGAGCGACGAGGTCGATCAAGGGGCAAGGATGACGCGTGGCCTGATCTGCACTATATTCAGGCAGAGGCTTCAAGGAGCAAAGGTCATGCGGCCATCCGAACTCGTACGCGCTAAGGCAGCGGAAATACGCGCGCTGACGGCGCGCTATCCGACGCTGGTCCACCCGCGCGTCTTTGGCTCAGCCGCGCGGGGCGATGACCGGCCGGATAGCGATGTCGACATCCTGGTGGATGCGCTGGATGGTGCGACGCTGTTTCATATCGGCGGATTGATGGAGGAGTTGAAGGAGCTTCTTGGCGTCAAGGTCGACGTGATGACGCCCGGAGATTTCCCGCCGCGTGTCCGCCAGCAGGTGTTGAACGAAGCCCGGCCGATATGAGCAGGGAAAGGCGCCTTCCCGATTACATTGCAGATATGAAGTTGGCCGCGTCCGATGCTGTATCCTTCATCGGCGACATGACGTTTGAAGCATTTGAAGAGGATCGGAAGACGCAGCGCGCCGTCATCATGTGCCTGACGATCATCGGGGAAGCCTCGGCGCGCATTGCAGAGCGTCATCGCGATTTCGTCAGTCGTCATGCGTCTCTGCCATGGAATGAGATGCGAGGCCTTCGAAACCGCATCGTTCATGGATATTCTGACATCAATCTCGAACTCGTGTACCGCACTGTCGTGGCATCCTTGCCGATTTTGGTTGGACAGCTTGATGGCATCGAACTTGAAGTTTAAAATCTGGAGCTTCCCCTGACACGCATTCTCCCAATCCACCCCCTCACCAAATCCGCCTTCGCGCCCTTCGGCGATGTCATCGAGGCCAATCCTTCTACCATGCGGCTCATCAATGGCGGCACGACGGAGCGGTTTCATGCGCTCGCCTCGGCTGAGGCGCTGGGCGAGGGCGCAAGCGTCATTCTCAACATCTTCCGCGGCCAGCCGCGCGCGTTTCCCTATTCCGTCGCCATGATGGAGCGGCACCCGTTCGGCAGTCAGTCGTTCTCGCCGCTCACCGGTCGACCGTTTCTCGTTGTCGTGGCCGAGGACGAGGGCGGCAAGCCGGGCGTGCCGCAGGTCTTTCTCGCGGGCGCGCATCAGGGTGTGAACTATCGCGCCGGTGTCTGGCATCATCCGCTGATGTCTCTCAAGGAAATCAGCGATTTTCTCGTTGTGGACCGGACTGGCCCCGGCAATAATCTCGAGGAATATTTCTATTCCGATCCCTTCACCATCGAGGAGCCCAAAGCATGACCGGCCTGACAACGCACGTTCTCGACACCGCGCTCGGCAAGCCGGCGGAGGGGCTGACGATCGATCTGTTCAAGCTGGAAGCGCATGGGCCGGTTCGCATCAAGTCGGTGGTGACCAATTCGGACGGGCGTGTCGATGGCGGTCCGATGCTGATTGGCGACAGCTTCCAGAAGGGGCAGTATGAGCTTCTGTTCCATGCGGGCGCTTATCTCAAGAAAACCGGTCAGGTATTGGCGGACCCCCCGTTTCTCGATCTCGTGCCGATCCGTTTCGGCATTGCCGACACGAGCGCGCATTATCATGTGCCGCTGCTCATCTCGCCCTGGAGCTATTCCACCTATCGCGGGAGCTGAGCCATGCGCCTTGCCGTGATTGCCGATATTCACGGCAACGATCTTGCTCTTCAGGCCGTGCTCGCCGACATCGCGGCCCAGGGCATTGATGACATCGTCAATCTCGGCGATTGCTTCAGCGGTCCGCTGGAGCCGGGCAAGGTCGCAGCAAGGCTGACGGCGATGCGAATCCCGACCGTGCGCGGCAATCATGACCGCTACCTCGTTGAACAGTCGCCGGACGCCATGTGGCCCTCAGATCGAATCGCCCATGGAGAAATGCTGCCCGCACACCTCGACTGGATCCGTGGCCTGCCGTTCACGCATGTGCATCTTGGCGAATTCTACATGTGCCACGCAACGCCGGAAGACGACAATCGTTACTGGCTGGAAGAGGTGCTTGAGGACGGATCGGTTCGCCGCAAGTCTCTCGCCGAAATCGAGGCGCTGGCGGAGGGGATCACGCAGCCGGTCATTCTCTTTGCCCATAGCCATCTGCCGGCGATGCTGCGGCTTTCGGACGGGCGGCTGATGGTCAACCCGGGCAGTGTCGGCTGCCCGGCCTATGACGATGTCGCGCCTTATCCGCACAAGATGGAGGCCGGGCATCCGCTGGCAAGCTATGCGATCGTGGAGAAGGTGACAGACGGTTACGGCGTGACCTTCCGCAATGTGCCATACGAAAACATGGCGATGTCACGGCTGGCGGCGAGCTATGGCCGTCCGCAATGGGCGTCGGCGTTGGCGACGGGCTGGCTCGAATAGCTCAGCTGTTGCGCAGCAGCCTGACCGCAATGCCCGGTGCGACGACGGCCAGGAACCGCAGGATGCGGGCCTTGCCGATCCAGACTTCGTTGCGGTCTTTGTGGATGCCATCAGCAATTATGCCTGCTACCGCTTCCGGGGTCATCTTTCCGGACCCGCGACCGGTCGTCATCGGCGTGTCGACCAGCGGCAGGACGACATGCATGACACGGACCGGAAGTCTGACGTCCTCCATGCGATAGCGCGTCGTGCGGGTCAGCGAGCCGAGTGCCGCCTTTGTCGCGCAATAGATCGGCGCGCTGGTCTTGGGCGACACGGCGAGGCCCGAGGAGATGTTGACGATCATCGCCTGTCCCCGCCGTTTCAAAAGCGGCGTGAGGCCGATGGTCAGGGCGGCCGGGGCGGCGAGGTTGACCGCGATTTCCTCGCGGGCCAGCGCCAGTGTGTTCTCCGGGTCGTCTCCGGTTGGGTCGAGCAGGTATTGCACGCCGGCATTGTTGACCAGCAGGGAGAGATCGGGATGGTCCCGGTGCAGTGTGGCTATGAGATCATCCACCGCCGCAGGATCGGCCAGATCGGTGGCAATCGGGATGATCTTCCCCGGATGCATTTCCGCCGCCGCGTCGAGCCGCGCGCTGTCGCGGCCTGTGATGATGACGGTCGCACCCGCGTCCACGAGCCTGAGCGCCAGCGTTTGGCCAACGCCGGAACTGCCGCCGGTGACGAGCGCCTTGATCCCGTCAAGCAGCATGGCCGGCCTCATGGTTTTCGAAGTCGCGATAGCCTTCGGCGATCGTCGGGATGATGTCGATGACGCGGAAATAGGGGACGGCGAAGAAGGCGGAATCGCGCAGCCGCTCGATCACGTAATAATAGGCTGTGAGGTCGTCCGTCTCGAAGACCGAGATGTCGCTGCAGCGGCCGCTGAAGGCCTCGGCGTCGTAGTGACGATGGGTGACGTTGAAGCCCGAGAGGCTGGAGCCCAGCGCCTCCTCGGCGATCTTTCCGCGCGCTGTGCGGTCGAGGCTGAGCCAGGAGGGCAGGGCTTCGAGAAGCATGAAGATGGTGAAGCGGGATGCGGTCATGTGCGGCAACTCCTTTGACGCCGGGGTGATGTCGCTATAATATGAGTAAAAGCTCGTATTTAGGAACTCGCGTTTATGAAAGCTGACCTTGCCTCCATCAACCCGCGCAAAACCCCGCGCCAGCGCCGCTCGGCAGATCTGGTCGAGGCGATCTACGAGGGCGGGGCTCGCATTCTGGAAACGGAGGGGCTGGCCGGGCTCAACACAAATCGGGTGGCTGAGGTCGCGGGCGTGAGCGTCGGGTCGCTCTACCAATATTTCCCATCCAAGGAGGCGATTGTCGCGGGG
Organism: Ensifer sp.; assembly: GCA_035565055.1. Lineage (GTDB taxonomy): Bacteria > Pseudomonadota > Alphaproteobacteria > Rhizobiales > Rhizobiaceae > Ensifer_A. The sequence continues at coordinate 26,452 of DATMTA010000177.1, read as the reverse complement.
CTCTTGCGGCGGAGCCGGCAGGAGTTGCTGGACGGGATGCGGCAGGTTCTGGCGACCTGCGAGGGGCAGACGTTTGAGGAGATCGTTGACCGGCTGCTCGGCGTTGCCGCGGGCGGGCAGTTCGACAGGCCTAACCTTGCCCGCACGCTGGAATATGCGGAAGGCATGTTGGCGATCGACGAGGAGACGCGGATGTTGAAGACGGAGTTGGCGGAGGAGATCGCGAGCTTCCTGGGCAAGCACGGCGTCTCAAGGCCGCTCATTGCCGCCTGGGATCTGATATCGCTGGTGCGGGGATTGATCGACGCGGCGGGTCTGCGCGGCGAAACGGACGCGGCCGATGTTCAAAGACGGGCGCGCTATGCGGTGTTCGGCTATCTGGAAAAGATGCGGGTTGCTGGATAGCAAAAGCCGCGTGGCAGTACATCCGTGCTCACGCGGCCCTCTATCATTCGGCGTCAAAACACCGGATTGAGACCAGTGTGCGCTCAGATGCTTAACAAATGGTTAATCGGTTTCGGGGTTTCAAGACCCTGACTTGACGATTATCCAGAAAGCGCGGATTTCGCTGCCTTTCCAGCCACATAGGTCTCGGCAATGGCGCGGTCATCACCCATGGTCTGGAGCAGGAAGAGTTCTTCCGCCAGCGTCGAAACCACTTCCGCCTTCAGCGCCATGGCGGGCGTGGCGCGCATGTCCATGACGACGAGGTCGGCGTCCATGCCGGGGGCGATGGAGCCGATATGGGTCTCCAGCGACAGCGCTTCGGCGTTGCCGCGCGTCATCCACCAGAAGCTTTCCAGCGGGTTCAGCCGCTCGGCCTGCAATTGCTGGATCTTGTAGGCCTCGTCCATGGTGCGCAGCATCGAATAGGACGAACCGCCACCGATGTCGGTGGCGACTGCCGTGCGCACGGGCTTGGCCCGATTGGTCAGCTTGCGCAGCGGGAAGAGGCCGGAGCCGAGGAAGAGGTTGGAGGTCGGGCAGTGAACGGCGATGCCGCCGGCCTCGCTCATGGCGTCCATCTCGCGTTCCGACAGGTGGATTGCGTGGCCGAAGAGCGTTTTGGGACCGAGCAGGCCATAATGGGCGTAGACGTCCGTATAGTCCTTCGCCTGCGGATAAAGCTCGCAGGTGAAGCGGATCTCGTCGAGGTTTTCGGAAAGATGCGTCTGCACATGCAGGTCCGGGAATTCCTTCACCAGCGCGCCGGCAGCTTCCATCTGTTCCGGTGTGGAGGTGATCGCGAAGCGCGGCGTGATGGCGACATGGTTGCGACCCTTGCCGTGCCAGTCGGCGATCACTTGTTTCGTGTCGTCATAGCCGGCCTGCGCCGTGTCACGCAGCGCTTCGGGCGCGTTGCGGTCCATCATCACCTTGCCAGCGACCATGCGCATGTTGCGCTTCAGGCTTTCGGCGAAGAAAGCGTCGGCGGAGGTCTTGTGGACCGAGCAATAGGCCACCGCTGTCGTCGTGCCGTGGCGGACCATCTCGTCGAAGAAATGCGTGGCGATGCGCGCCGCGTGGTCGGCGGAGGCGAAGCGCTGCTCCTCGATGAATGTATAGGTGTTCAGCCATTCGAGCAGGTTGGCGGCATAGGAGCCGATGACCTGCATTTGCGGGAAATGCAGGTGCGTGTCGATGAGACCGGGCAGGATGAGGTGCGGACGGTGGTCGCGCGTCTTGGCACCCGCGGGGGCCTTGGCCTTTACCTCTGAATAGCCGCCGACGGCGGAGACGAGGCCGTCTTCGATCAGGATGCCACCGTCTTCCTCGTAGAGGTAGGCGGCGGTGTCGGTGAGGGTCTCAGGCTTGCGGTGGAAGGAGAGGATGCGGCCGCGAAGGAGGAGGGCGGTCATTGCGTGGCACCCTTGGCGACGGCGCTTTCATACCAGGCGGTCAGCACCTTGCGCTCATCCAGCGTGATCTCGCTGACATTGCCCGGCGGCATGGCGTGCGAGCGGCCGGCCTGCAGATAGATTTCGCGTGCGTGGGCGGCGATAGCTGCGTCGCTGTCGAAGGCGACGCCCTTCGGCGGGCGAGCAATGCCTTCATAGGCGGGCTCGGCGGTGTGGCACATCATGCAGCGCGTGCCGATGACGTCCTTGGCCGCATTGAAATGCGGATCGCCGGCGAAGCGCTGGAAGGCGGGGGCGATCGAGGAGGTGTCATTTTCCCCAGTGCCGAGAACCTTCGGTACGGTGGAAAGCCACATGATGAGGATGAAGATGATGGCCGTCAGCGCCCAGGTCCAGGTCGGCTTGCCCTTGCGGGCATGGGTCGTGTTGAACCAGTGGCGGATCGTGACGCCCATGAGGAAGACGAGGGCGGCGATGATCCAGTTGTATTTCGTGCCGAAGGCCAGCGGATAATGGTTCGACAGCATGAAGAAGATGACGGGTAGCGTCAGATAGTTGTTGTGCAGCGAGCGCTGCTTAGCGATCGCGCCATATTTCGGGTCGGGCGTACGGCCGGCAATGAGGTCGGCGACGACGATCTTCTGGTTGGGGATGATGATGAAGAAGACGTTGGCCGACATGATCGTGGCGGTAAACGCGCCGAGATGCAGGAAGGCGGCGCGGCCGGTGAAGACCTGCGTGTAACCCCAAGCCATGGCGACGAGCGCCACATAGAGCAGCGCCATCAGGCCCCAGGTGTTCTTGCCGATGGGCGACTTGCACAGCGTGTCGTAGATGATCCAGCCGACCGACAGCGAGGCGAGCGAAATCAGGATCGCCTGCCATTGCGGCACGTCGAGCACGTGGCGGTCGATGAGGAAGAGGTCCGCGCCGCCATAATAAACGACCGCGAGCATGGCAAAGCCTGAGAGCCAGGTGGCATAGCTTTCCCATTTGAACCAGGTCAGATGCTCGGGCATCGATGCCGGCGCGACCAGATATTTGCGGATATGGTAGAAGCCGCCGCCATGGACCTGCCACTCTTCGCCATAGGCACCGGGAGGAAGATCGGGGGCTTTTCGGAGGCCCAAATCAAGCGCGATGAAATAGAAGGATGAGCCGATCCAGGCGATGGCCGTCACGACGTGAAGCCATCTCACCGCAAAGGCGAGCCATTCCCACACGATGGCGAATTCGTACATTCAGAGTCCCCGGTATTTATATTTTGGGCGATATATGACGCCCAATCGCGTCATGTTGCAATGCATGATGGGTGAGCGCCGTCAGGATTTCCGCAGCCGTGAGCGCGGCAATGACGGCGGGTCGCTTGTCCTTCAGCGGGCCGCCGACGGGCAGCGTCAGGCGGGCGAGATCCGCCTCCGGCGCTTCGCGTTTCAGCCAGCTTGCGAAGGTGGCGCGCTTGGTGGCCGAGCCGATCATCCCGACATAGGCGAGGTCGGTGCGTTTCAGGGCCTCGGCGGCGATCAGGAAATCGAGTGCGTGGTCGTGGGTCAGGATGAGGATCGCGCTCCCGGCAGGGATCGTCGCGACCACGCTTTCCGGCATGGCGGCCAGCCTTGCCGAGACATTCTCCGGCAGACCAGCGAGCTCATGTTCGCGGGATTCCACCATCGTGACGTTGAGCGGCAGAAGCGAGAGTGCCGCCGCAATCGCATGGCCGACATGGCCCGCGCCGAAGACGTAGACGGCGGGCTGGGTGCCCGCCTCGCGGGCTAAACGCGCGACGAGTTCGCTCTTCAGCGCTGCATCAACCGGGCGGAAGGCAATTTCGACGCGGCCGCCGCAGCACTGGCCGATTTCGGGACCCAGCGGCACGGACATAGCCGCGTCCGCCGCCTTGCCGGTAAGCATCCGGCGAGCATGGTCGATCGCCATATATTCCAGCTGGCCACCGCCGATCGTGCCGGCGATGGTGTCCATCGAGACAAGCATGAAGGCGCCTTCATCGCGCGGAGCCGAGCCCCTGACCGAGGCGACCTCGACAAGGACCTTTGCCCCCTCTTTATCCAGAAAGCGGGCGGAATCTTGGGTCATGGCGCTATGCGCTCTTCAGCCGTTCAATCGCCATCAGCACGCGCTCAGGCGTCGTCGGCGTGTCGAGGCGCGGGCATTGGCGGTAATCGGCGACACTCGCCACCGCCATCGAAATCGCCTCCACCACCGAGATTGGCAGGACGAGCGGCGGTTCGCCTACGGCCTTGGAGCGGCCTATGGTCGGCAGCTTGTTGACCGACCATTCGGCCAGCTCGACATTGAAGATCTCCGGCTTGTCGGAGGCGAGCGGGATCTTGTAGGTCGAGGGCGCGTGGGTGCGCAGCCGCCCCTTGCCGTCCCACCACAATTCTTCCGTCGTCAGCCAGCCCATGCCCTGAATGAAGCCGCCCTCGACCTGGCCCTTGTCGATGGCCGGGTTGAGAGAATGCCCGACATCGTGCAGCACATCGGCACGATTGACGATATATTCGCCGGTCAGGGTGTCGACCGATACTTCCGACACGGAGGCGCCATATGAGAAATAATAGAACGGTCGGCCCTGACCCGTCGCACGGTTCCAGTGGATTTCCGGCGTCTTGTAAAAGCCGGCGGCGGAGAGCTGGATGCGGGCGAAATAGGCCTGTGAAATGAAATCGGGGAAGGGGATGATATCTGTGCCGACGCGGACGCGGTTCGGCAGGAATTCGACATCGGCTTCCGTGACCTTCCACTTTTCGACCGCGAAGGCGACGAGCCGTTCCTTGATCTGGCGCGCGGCGTCGTAAGCTGCCATGCCGTTCAGGTCCGTGCCGGAGGACGCGGCTGTGGCCGATGTGTTCGGCACCTTGCCCGTGGTCGTTGCGGTGATCTTCACGCGGTCGAGATCGACCTGGAAGCAATCGGCAATCACCTGTGCGACCTTCGTGTAAAGGCCCTGGCCCATCTCGGTGCCGCCATGATTCAGATGGATCGATCCGTCCTGGTAGACATGGACGAGCGCGCCGGCCTGGTTGTAGGCGGTCATGGTGAAAGAGATGCCGAACTTGACCGGGGTGAGCGCAATGCCCTTGCGGATGACGCGGCTCTCTCTGTTGAAGGCGATGATTTCTTCGCGGCGCTTCCGGTACTGCGTCTTCTCGGCCAGCTCGGCGACGAGGCGCGGCATGATGTTGTCTTCCACCGTCTGGTGGTAGGGCGTCAGCACGCGGTCAGAGCCGGGCTCGCCGTAGAAATTGGCCATGCGGACATCGAGCGGGTCCTTGCCGAGCGCATAGGCGATTTCTTCCATGAAGCGTTCAGCACCGACGCAGCCCTGCGGGCCGCCGAAGCCGCGGAAGGCGGTGTTGGAAACCGTGTTGGTCTTGAGCGGCAGCGACTTCACCTCGACATGCGGGTAGAAATAGGCGTTGTCGACATGGAACAGCGCGCGGTCCGTGACCGGCCCGGACAGGTCGGCGGAGAAGCCGCAGCGGGCGGCAAATTCGGCTTTGACGCCGTGAATGCGGCCTTCCTCGTCGAAGCCGAGATCGTAGTCGATCACGAAGTCATGGCGCTTGCCGGTCGCCGCCATGTCCTCGTCGCGGTCGAGGCGGATCTTGATGGCGCGCTTGAGCTTGCGCGCCGCGACGGCAGCGATCGCGGCGAACTGGTTGCCCTGTGTTTCCTTGCCGCCGAAGCCGCCGCCCATGCGGCGCACGAAGACGGTCACGGCATTTGACGGCACTTCCAGCACCTGCGCGACCATATGCTGGATTTCGGATGGATGCTGGGTGGACGCCCAGATCGTCATCTCGTCGTCTTCACCGGGAATGGCGATCGAGATGTGGCCTTCGAGATAGAAATGTTCCTGCCCGCCGATTTCCATCTGGCCCTGGAGGCGCTTCGGGGCTTTGGCGAGGGCCGTATCCGCATCGCCTCGCCTGAGGGTCAGCGGCTCGGTGACGAGCTTGCCGCCTGCGGCCTTGGCATCGGCGACAGAAAGAACGGCCGGCAGGTCGGCATACTCGATCCGGGCGTGACGCGCGGCCTGACGGGCTGCGGCCCGCGTTTCGGCGATGACAACAAAGGCCGGCTGGCCGTGGAACTCCACGAGCTTTTCGGCGAGCACCGGTTCGTCATGCTTGTGCGCGGAGCTCACATCGTTGACCGGAAAATCCTTTGCCGTCAGGACGGCGACGACGCCGGGCGCTCTTTCAACGGCGGAGAGATCCATGCCGATGATGTTCGCATGAGCCCGGTCGGTCAGACCAAGCGCAGCATGGAGCATTCCGGCGGGTTCCGGCATGTCATCAATGTAGTCGGCTGCGCCCGCGACATGCTTGTGTGCGGAATCATGTCTGCGGTCGGCGTGAAGTGGACCGCTGATGACAGTCGGGAATGTCGTGTCGATCTTGTTCATTCGCCTGCCTCCAGCATGGCATAGCGCTCCAGCGAAACCTTTTCGCCCCCCGTCTCCAGAAAGAGGCGGGTCAGGAGGTTCTGCGCGGCGAGCGTCCGATAATCGGCGCTTGCCCGCCAGTCGGAGAGCGGCTTGTAATCCTTCGCGAGTTCTGCGCGAGCCGCGCTGACGGTGGCTTCATTCCAAGGCTTGCCGGTCAGGAAGGCTTCCGTATTGGTCGCGCGCTTCGGCGTGCCGGCCATGCCGCCGAAGGCGATGCGGATGGAGGCCACATTGCCGCTCGCGTCCAGCTTCAGCTTGAAGGCGCCGCAGAGCGCCGAAATGTCCTCATCACGCCGCTTGGAGATCTTGTAGATCGCGTAGAATTCGTCCTTGCCGAGCTTTGGGATTTCCAGCGTTTCGACGAATTCGCCGGGTTCCCTGGCCTGCTTGCCATACTCGATGAAATAGTCCTCAAGCGGCAGGCTGCGTGCGCCCGTGCGCGAGCGCAGATGCACCGTTGCATCCAGCGCGATCAGGGCGGGCGGCGTGTCGCCGATAGGTGAGCCGTTGGCGACATTGCCGCCGATCGTGCCCATGTTGCGCACCTGCTGGCCGCCGATGCGGATCAGGAGCTTGCCGAGCGCGGGGAAGTTCTTCGCCAGCACGTTCTGCGCCTGCGTATAGGTCACGACGGCGCCGAGGCGAACCTTGTCGGCCGTTTCTTCGATCGTCTGCAATTCGGTGAGGTGGTTGATGAAGATGACCGGCGAGAGCTGGCGCATCTGCTTGGTCACCCAGAGGCCCACATCGGTTGCGCCAGCGACGATCACCGCATTGGGCTCTGTCGCATAGGCCTCTGCGAGATCGGCGGTGTTGAACGGGATGATCGAGCGGCTCTGGCCGTGGAAGATGCGGATCGTGCGCTTCGGTTTCAGTTCGGTGAGTGTTGCGATGATTCTTTCGCGCGCCATCGTCAGGCGGTCCGGGCTCGCCTGGGACATATCGGCCGTCGCGGCCTCGACCGCGCGGAAGATCGATTCGTATCCTGTGCAGCGACAGAGATTGCCTTGCAGCGCTATTTCGATTTCGGAACGCGATGGCGTCGGCTTTTCCATCAGTAGCGCATAGAGCGACATGACGATGCCCGGCGTGCAGAAGCCGCATTGCGAACCGTGCAGATCGGCCAGCGCCTGCTGGATTGGCGTCAGCACACCGTTCGGTCCCGCGAGATGCTCGATCGTCACGACATGCGTTGCCGATAGCGACGGCACGAAGCGGATGCAGGCGTTGACACTTCTGTAGACGAGCCGATCGTCAACCACTTTGCCGACAAGCACCGTGCAGGCGCCGCAGTCGCCTTCGCCGCAGCCTTCCTTTGTCCCGGTCAGCCGCTTCGTTTCCCGAAGCCAGTCCAGCAAGGTGGTTGTTGGGGATATGCTGTCGATGACAACGGTTTCGTCGTTCAAAACGAAGCGAATCTGTTGCATTTGGCGTTCACCACTCCGGTTTAATACCTTCTTGGCGGGGCCTTGGCGGTTCGTGCTAGGTGCTTCCGCAGCGCGTTTTGCAGCGCAATAGAAAAGAAGGCTAATCCAACTCCGGCGTGCGTGGCAATTGCTTTTTGCATGTTCGCAAGCGGCTTTGCGTTTTCCTTGCTTTTTATCTTCGTTTCGGTTTCATTCGGGCCATAACAGAAAATCATTCGGAGGAGGAGCCTTCCATGGCAGGGTACATTCTGGCGATCGATCAGGGCACGACGTCGAGCCGTGCCATTGTCTTCGATGACAAGATGAAGATCGTCGGTTCGGGCCAGAAGGAGTTTCCGCAGATCTATCCTGCCTCCGGCTGGGTGGAGCACGATCCGGAAGCCATCTGGGAGAGCGTTCAGTGGTCGATCCGCAGGGCGCTGAAGGCGGCTGATCTTGAGGCGAAGGCCATTTCGGCCATCGGAATCACCAACCAGCGGGAGACCGTCGTCGTATGGGAGCGCGAGACCGGCAAGCCGATCCACAATGCCATCGTCTGGCAGGACCGGCGCACGGCCTCCTATTGCGCCAAGCTGAAGCGCGAGGGGCTCGAGAAGGTCTTCGCCCGCAAGACGGGTCTGCTTCTCGATCCCTATTTCTCCGGCACCAAGCTTTCGTGGCTACTCTCCAACGTCAAGGGCGCGCGGGCGCGGGCGACCAAGGGCGAACTCTGCTTCGGCACGATCGATACCTTCCTGATCTGGCGGCTGACGGGCGGCAAGAGCTTCGTGACCGATGCGACGAATGCCTCACGCACGCTGATCTTCAACATTGCCGACAATGACTGGGACAAGGAACTGCTGGAGACCTTGCGCATCCCCGCCGCGATGCTGCCCGAGGTCAAGGATTGCGCCGCCGATTTCGGCGTGACGGACAAGAGCGTCTTCGGCGCTGAAGTGCCGATCCTCGGCGTGGCGGGCGACCAGCAGGCGGCAACCATCGGACAGGCCTGTTTCGAGCCCGGCATGATGAAATCCACGTACGGTACAGGGTGCTTTGCGCTGCTCAACACCGGCGCCGACATGGTGCGCTCGAAGAACCGGCTGCTGACGACGATCGCCTATCGGCTCGATGGTGAGACCTGCTATGCACTGGAAGGTTCGATCTTCATCGCAGGCGCTGCCGTGCAGTGGCTGCGCGACGGGCTGAAGGTCATCAAGAACGCTTCCGAGACCGGTGAGCTCGCGGAGAAAGCCGATCCGGCGCAGGACGTCTACCTTGTGCCCGCCTTTGTCGGCCTCGGTGCGCCGCATTGGGATCCGGATGCGCGCGCTGCCATCTATGGCATGACACGCAACACCGGTCCTGCCGAGTTTGCCCGCGCGGCGCTGGAGGCGGTCTGCTACCAGACGCGCGACCTGCTTGAAGCCATGCACAAGGACTGGAAGCGGGCCGAAGGCGATACGGTGCTGCGCGTCGATGGCGGCATGGTCGCGTCCGACTGGACCATGCAGCGCCTCGCCGACATCCTCGACGCGCCCGTCGACCGCCCGACGATTTTGGAAACGACTGCCATGGGCGCCGCCTGGCTCGCCGGCTCGCGCGCCGGTGTCTGGCCGGACCGCAAGGGATTTGCCGAAGCCTGGGCGAAGGACCGCAGGTTTGAGCCGACGATGGACGAGAAGACGCGGGCGGCGAAGGTTCGCGGCTGGAAGGATGCAGTGCGGCGGACGCTGGGGTGAGGCTTCGTATGCCGGGCATGTCGAAAAGCATTTGAGCGCATACTCATTTCTTGTTCTGGAATAAGAAATCCGCATAAATGGTGACATGCGGGCGCTTTTTGTGAGGTCAAAGATGCGCATTATCAGCGGTGAAGATTTGGCGAATGAGCCAGAGTCGGCGCAACGTCTTGCCGAAACCGAACCTGTTTTTGTCGTTGAAGACGGGAAAATAGAATATGTGCTCATGACGATAGAGGAATACCGTCAACGCGGCGGCGAGGTCCCCGTCTTCAAAGTTGATATACCTGATAAAACAGCTTGATTGTGCCTCCCCCTGAACACTGCGTCACTACCTTGCCCCTTGGCCCATCCCCGTTTCTCGCTTATCTCCGTCCCATATCAATCGAGGGATGATGCATCATGGAGTTGGGCCTCTATACATTTGCCGATGTCGACCCGAATGCGCCTGACAAGGGTGCGGCGGCAGCGAAGCGGGCGGAGGAGCTGATTGCGGAGATCGAGCTGGCCGACCAGGTCGGGCTTGATGTCTTCGGCCTCGGCGAGCATCACCGGCCGGACTACATGGCCTCGAGCCCCGCGACCCTCTTGGCGGCTGCAGCGGTAAAGACGAAGAATATCCGGCTGACGAGCGCCGTTTCGGTGCTGAGTTCCGATGATCCCGTGCGCGTCTTCCAGCAATATGCGACCGTTGATCTCCTCTCCAAGGGCCGTGCCGAGATTATGGCGGGCAGGGGTTCCTTCATCGAGAGCTTCCCTCTCTTCGGCTATGATCTGGACGACTACGACAAGCTGTTCGAGGAAAAGCTCGATCTGCTTATGAAGCTGCGCGAGAACGAGAAGGTCTCGTGGTCTGGCGAGACGCGTGCGCCGTTGCCGGGTCTTGCGGTTTATCCGCGCCCGTTGCAGAACCCTCTCCCGCTGTGGATCGCCGTCGGCGGGACACCGAACTCGGTGGCGCGCGCGGCCTATCACGGCCTGCCGCTGGCGCTGGCCATCATCGGCGGCGAGCCGCATCGGTTTGCGCCACTGTTTCAGCTTTATCGCGAGACGGCAAAGCGCGTGGGCCGGGATCCGGCGACCCTTGCGACCTCCATCAACGTGCATGGCTTTGTCGCCGAGACCACCGAGCTTGCCGTCGAGCAGTTCTACGAGCCGCAGGCTGCGGTGATGAACCGGATCGGCCGCGAACGTGGCTTCTCGCAGATGACGCGGGCGCATTTCAACCAGGCGATCGGCCCCAATGGCGCGATCTTCCTCGGCAGCCCGGAAGTGCTGGCGGAGAAGATCATTGCGCATCATCGCATCTTCAAGAACAGCCGCTTCCTGTTGCAGATGGCCATCGGCCTCGTCCCCCACGAGCAGCTGATGACCGCGATCGAGCTTTACGGCACGAAAGTCGCGCCGCTGGTCAGAAAAGCATTGACGGAAAGCGCCTGATCGGTTCAACCGGCCTATCAATGTTTTAGAGGTCGAGTTCTCGGAAAGACCCCTCCCCAACCCTCCCCACAAGGGGGAGGGCGAGCGACCGCTGCGGCAAGCTTCCCTTTTCCAAAGCTAAAGGTAGGAGCAAGGCGGTTCCGCATCCGTCTCCCCCCTTGTGGGGGAGATGGCGGCAGCCAGAGGGGGTCTTGGACGCGACCAAAAGATAAAAGAAAGGCGCGGGTCGCGATGATCATCTCGTCCGAAGACGAACTGGAAAAGCTGAAGGATATCGGGCGCATCTGCGGGCGCGCGGTGAAGATCATGGCGGACGCCATGGAGCCCGGCATGACGACGCGCGAGCTCGATGCCATCGGGCGCAAGTTCATCGAGGGCGAGGGCGCGCAATCGGCTCCGGAAGTCTGCTATCAGTTTCCTGGCGCAACCTGCATTTCCATCAATGAGGAAGTGGCGCATGGCATTCCAGGCGACCGGGTGATTGCAGCAGGCGATCTGGTCAATATCGACGTCTCGGCCGTCAAGGACGGCTTCTTCGGCGACACGGGTTCGTCCTTTACCGTTGGAAAGGCGGATGCGAAGACGCAGCGCCTTGTGCGCGATGGCAAGCGGGCGCTCTGGGTGGGCCTTTCCCAAGTCAAGACTGGCGGCCGGCTGGCTGCGATCGGAGAAGCGATCGGCACGTTCGCGCGCAAGAACCGCTACACGCTGATCCAGAATCTCGCCAGTCACGGCGTCGGCCGCTCGCTGCATGAGGAGCCGACGGAGATTTCGACCTGGCCCGATCCCGATGAGACGAGGATCATGGAAGAGGGGCAGGTCTTCACGATCGAGCCCTTCCTGTCGCTGGGAGCCAATTTCGCCGAGGATGGCAAAAACGACAACTGGACACTGTTCTCCTCGCCTCGGGCGCTCACCGTCCAGTTCGAGCACACGCTGGTCGTGACGAAGAACGGGCCGCTGATCCTGACGCTGGCAGATTGAAACGCCGGAAATGCGGGACGTTTCGTTTCTTCGTTACAAATTGCTCATGTAACGCCCCAAGCATTGCCGCGGCCACCCGATTGCCATAGTTTCCGACAAAAGCATAAACCGCACTTTCGGTTCAGACAGAAAGATTTCCCGCCGTGTTTGTCTCATTCTTCCCGAAGCCAAAGCTGTTTTTCATCTCTGCGGCGGTCTGGTCGCTGCTGGCGATCTTCGCCTGGTATGGTGGCGTGCAGGAGTTGGGCGCGCATTTCGGGATGCCGCCGCTGGGTCAAGGTGAACAGGCTCCGATCGGGGTCTCGGTCTTCTGGTCGCTGCCTTTCCTGTGGTTCTATATCTACTACGCCATCGTCAACGCGATCTTCGGCATCTTCTGGCAGATCTACAGCCCGCATCCTTGGCAGCGCTGGTCGATCTGGGGCAGCGCTCTCATCATCTTCACGACCTATTTCGGCGTGCAGGTCAGCGTGGCGATCAATGCATGGTACGGTCCGTTCTACGATATGATCCAGAGCGCGCTGTCGAAGCCCGGCTCGGTGACTGCTGCGCAGCTTTATCTCGGGATGCTCGGATTTGCCGGCATCGCCTTCCTCGCGATCACGGTCGGTGTTCTCAGCCGCTTCTTCGTCAGCCACTGGATCTTCCGCTGGCGCACCGCGATGAACGAATATTACATGACCTACTGGCCGCGGCTGCGCACGATCGAAGGTGCTTCGCAGCGCGTTCAGGAAGATACCATGCGGTTTTCCACGACGGTGGAGGGGCTTGGCGTTTCGCTGGTGAGTTCGGTCATGACGCTGATTGCGTTCCTTCCGGTGCTGTTCCAGCTCGGCAAGGACATCACGGAACTGCCGCTGATCGGCAATGTCCCGCACGCGCTGGTCTGGGCCGCCATCTTCTGGTCGGTGTTCGGGACTGTTTTCCTCGCCGTCGTCGGGGTCAAACTTCCGGGTCTCGAGTTCCGCAACCAGCGTGTCGAAGCCTCCTACCGCAAGGAACTTGTCTACGGCGAAGACGATCCGAACCGGGCCGATCCGATGACGATCCGCGAACTCTACGACGATGTTCGCCGCAACTATTTCCGGCTTTACTTCCACTACATGTATTTCAACGTCGCCCGCATCTTCTATCTGCAGGCCGATAACCTGTTCAGCCTGATCGTGCTGGTTCCGTCGATCGTCGCCGGCAAGCTGACGCTCGGCCTGATGACGCAGATCAACAATGTCTTCGATCAGGTCCGTGGGTCCTTCCAGTATCTGGTGAATTCCTGGACGACGATCGTGGAGCTGCTGTCGATCTACAAGCGCCTGCGTGCCTTCGAAGCCGCCATCGATGACAAGCCACTGCCGCCCATCGATCAGGAATACATTGAATCCGGTGGTGTCGAGGCCTGATCGCCTTTCGCTTCACGGCGCCGCAGACACCAGCTTGATACTGGCGTTTGACGGGCTTTGCCTGTATCTGTCGGGGAAAATGCCGGCTCCTGATTGCCGGTGGCAGAAAATGGGAGACATCCGTGGCGCTGCTCGTCTTTTCGATCCTACTGTTTCTCGCGTTGCATTCGCTGCGCGTCTTTGCCCCGCAATGGCGGGAGCGGACGATTGCGCGCATGGGTGTCCAGGCGTGGCGGGGGCTTTATTCGCTGCTGTCGATCGCCAGCCTCGTCCTGTTGATCTACGCCTTTGCCGCCTCGCGCGCGGTGACGCCGATCCTCTACACGCCGCCGATGTTCATGACGCATATCACGCTGACGCTGATGCTGATTGCGATGATCCTGCTGATGGCCTCGATCCTCCCGGCCGGCAAGATCGCAGTCTGGGTCAAGCATCCCATGGTGACGTCGGTGAAGGTCTGGGCCTTCGCGCATCTCCTGTCGAATGGCGAGCTGAACTCGGTGCTGCTCTTTGGCGGGTTCCTTATCTGGGCGGTGCTGGTGCGTATCTCGGCCAAGCGCCGGGCGCGGGCGGGCGAGAAGGTCGTGCGTGACTTCGTCTCGACGCAATATGACATCGCCTCCGTCATCGGGGGCGTGGCGCTTTACGCGGTCATCCTGCTCTACCTGCACCAGATGCTGATCGGCGTTTCGCCGCTTGCTGCAGCAGGCATGTGAGCCCTTTCCAGTTTTTTGTTACAAGCGGTCAAAAATCCTGTAGAAGGCCGCAACAATTCAGAGCAATTCCAGCAGATATGCCGTGACGCGTGGCGTCGGGAATTGTGAAAACACTTCGATTGAGCCGGGCCCTAAGAAGAATGACGAACGAAAACGACAGCTTTATCCGCGAGGTCAACGAGGAACTTCGTTCCGACCAGATGAAGGCGATCTGGACCCAGTATGGCCTGATGATCGTTGCGATCGCGGTCGCCATCGTCATCGGCACGGCCGGTTATCGCGGCTATGTCTACTGGTCCGGCCTGCAGGCCTCCGCTTCCGGCGACAAGTTCCTGTCCGCCATGAAGCTCGCATCCGACAACAAGACGGATGAAGCGCTGGCCGCCTTTGCCGAACTTGAGAAGAGCGGCTATGGTGCCTATCCGGTGCTGGCGCGGATGCGCGCTGCGACGTTGAAGGCTGCGACCGATCCGAAGGCTGCCGTTGCCGAACTGGATGCCGTGGCCAACGACACGAAGGTTCCGGATGCGGTGCGTGATGTCGCACGTCTTCGCGCCGGCTGGCTGCTGATCGACACGGCGCCCTACGCGGATGTCTCCAAGGAAGTGGAAGTTTTGACCGATGCGCAGAACCCGATGCGCCATTCGGCGCGCGAGGCACTGGGGCTTTCGGCCTACAAGAACGGCGATTTCAAGCAGGCGAAGGACTGGTTCCAGGCAATCGCCAACGACCAGATGACGCCGGTCAATGTGGGCAACCGCGCCCGCATCATGCTTGATCTCCTGACCTCCAACGCCAAGGGATAAGCGGTTCGCCGCGGGATAAAGTCCATGAGCTTTACGGTCGCCATCGTCGGACGCCCCAATGTGGGCAAGAGCACGCTTTTCAACCGGCTGGTCGGCAAGAAGCTGGCGCTTGTCGATGACACCCCGGGCGTCACCCGCGACCGCCGTCCGGGCGATGCGCGTCTCGATGACCTGCGCTTCACGATCATTGATACCGCCGGTCTCGAAGAAAGCGGGCCGGAAACGCTGCAGGGCCGTATGCGCCAGCAGACGGAAGCGGCAATCGATGAGGCGGACATGACGCTTTTCGTCGTCGATGCCAAGTTCGGCCTGACGCCGCATGACAAGGTGTTTGCCGAAATCCTGCGCCGTCGCGGCAAGCCGGTCGTTCTGGTCGCCAACAAGGCGGAAGCCCGCGGCTCCGACGGCGGCTTCTACGACGCCTTCACGCTCGGCCTTGGCGAGCCGGTTGCGATCTCCGCAGAACATGGCCAGGGACTTCACGACTTGCGCGACGCCATCGTCGAGGCGATCGGCGAGGACGTTGCCTTTCCGCCGGAAATCGATGAGCCCGAGACGGATATCGATCTTGAGCCTACCGACCTTGTCGAGGGCGAAGAGGACGAGGAAGAGCCCGCCTATGACGACACGAAGCCTCTGCGTGTGGCAATCGTCGGCCGTCCGAATGCCGGCAAGTCGACGCTGATCAATCGCTATCTCGGTGAGGAGCGTCTGCTGACTGGCCCGGAAGCAGGCATCACGCGCGATTCCATCTCTGTCGACTGGGAATGGCGCGGTCGCACGGTGCGCCTGTTCGATACGGCCGGGATGCGCCGCAAATCGAAGGTCCAGGAAAAGCTTGAAAAGCTCTCCGTTGCCGACACGCTGCGCGCCATCAAGTTTGCCGAGACGGTGGTCATCGTCTTTGATGCGACGATCCCGTTCGAGAAGCAGGATCTCCATATCGTGGATTTCGTGCTGCGCGAGGGCCGCGCGGCGGTGCTCGCCTTCAACAAGTGGGACATGATCGAGGACCGGCAGGCCTTGCTTGCCGAACTGCGCGAGAAGACCGAGCGCCTTCTGCCGCAGGCGCGTGGCATTCGCGCCGTGACGGTTTCCGGCCAGACCGGCGACGGGCTCGACCGGCTGATGCAGTCGGTTGTCGATACCGACAAGGTTTGGAACCGTCGCATCTCCACGGCACGGCTCAACCGTTGGCTCGATGCCCAGACGATGCAGCATCCGCCACCGGCCGTGTCCGGGCGCCGCCTAAAGCTGAAATACATGACGCAGGTGAAGGCCCGTCCGCCGGGCTTCATGATCTCGTGCACGCGCCCCGAGGCCGTGCCGGAAAGCTATACGCGCTACCTGATCAACAACCTGCGCAAGGACTTCGACATGCCGGGCGTTCCGATCCGCGTCTATTATCGTGCCTCGGCGAATCCGTTCGAAGGCCGCAAGAAGAAGCGTTAAGTTCCCCCGCAGACCGTATCTACGCAGCCAGTCTTTCGGTTCCCTGCTCATTCGCCAGCAGGACGTTCCGCCAGAATTGTTCGGTGGCCGCGCGCCAGCTGTAGCTTTCGGCGAGCTCGCGCGCTGCTGCTGGCGAGCATTGCAGAGCCCTGCGGCAGGCTGCGTGCAGGTCTTCGTCCAGCGCGCCGGCTGCCTGCTGACCCTTCAGGATATCGCCCGGGCCGGTGACGGGATAGGCCGCCACCGGAACGCCGGACGCCATGGCCTCAAGGATCGTATTGCCGAATGTGTCGGTCTTCGAGGGGAAGACGAACACGTCGGCCTGGGCATAGGTCTCCGCGAGTTCGGTGCCGGTCTGGAAGCCGGTGAAGTGGGCATTCGGATAGCGGGCCTGCAACTCCTCCCTCGCCGGTCCGTCGCCGACGATAACCTTGGAGCCCGGCAGATCGAGATCGAGGAAAGCAGGAAGGTTCTTTTCCACAGCAACGCGGCCGACCGTCATGAAGATTGGGCGCGGCAGACCGAAAGGCAGGTCAAGCTTTGCCATAGGGTGGAACAGGCGCGCGTCGATTCCGCGCGACCAGCGGGCGAGGTTCTGGAAACCCTTGTCGCTCAGTTCCCGCTGAAGGCTTTCCGTCGCCACCATGCAGAGATTGCCGGCATTGTGGAAATAGCGGACATAGGCATAGGCGAGGCTTTCCGGGATGGGCCAGCGGGCAGCCACATATTCGGGAAAGCGCGTGTGGTAGCTGGTCGAAAACGGCTTGCCCATGCGCAGACACCACGCACGCGCCGAAAGCCCCAACGGGCCCTCTGTCGCGATATGCACATAGGTCGGCTCTTCGCTCGCCAGCATCTGGCCGATCTGGCCGGGGACGGTCAGTGCAAGCCGTATCTCCGGATAGGTCGGGCAGGGGATGCTGGTGAACATCTGCGGCGTGATGAGGGCGACTTCGATGCCCATGCGCCTGAGTTCTTCGACCGTCTGTTCGATGGAGCGGACGACGCCGTTGATCTGCGGTTTCCAGGCATCCGTCACAATCGTAATCTTTTTCATGCTGCTGCCACGCCTGTTTCGTGAGTCCTCATTATTATGCCGTGACTATGTGATGAGCGTATTACGCGCTGCACAACCTGTTCGGTCGGGCTGGCTGCAGTTGACAATGGATTGACGTTCCCAGCATGAATTCGATTGTTCTTTGACTTGAAGGAGTCGGCATGGCAGCCGTTCTGAAATCCCGCGCGGTTCCCGCAGACTGGTGGCGCGGCGCCTCGATCTATCAGGTCTATCCGCGCTCATTCCAGGATACGACGGCCAGCGGCGTCGGCGACCTGAAAGGGGTCACGCAGCGGCTTGGCCATATCGCTTTTCTCGGCGTCGACGCGATCTGGCTTTCGCCCTTCTTCAAGTCGCCTCAGGCGGACATGGGCTATGACGTCTCGGATTATTGCGACGTCGATCCGCAATTCGGGACGCTTGCCGATTTCGACCAGATGCTGACGCAGGCGCATCGCCTCGGGCTCAAGGTCATCATCGACCAGGTCATCTCGCATACCTCCGACAGGCATCCGTGGTTCGTGGAGAGCCGGTCAAGCCGCAACAATCCGAAAGCGGACTGGTATGTCTGGGCCGATCCGAAGCCGGATGGCTCTGCACCCAACAATTGGCTGTCGATCTTCGGCGGGCCGGCCTGGGAATGGGATGGCGTGCGCAAGCAGTATTACATGCACAACTTCCTGACCTCGCAGCCGGACCTCAACTTCCACAATCCGGAGGTTCAGGATGCTCTGCTTGAGACCGTGAAGTTCTGGCTCGATCGTGGGGTGGACGGGTTCCGGCTCGACACCGTGAACTATTATTTCCACGACCGGCATCTGCGCAGCAACCCACCGCATTTTCCCGATGACGGCGCGACCTCTGCGGATGCGCCAGACGTCAATCCGTATGGAATGCAGGAGCATCTCTACGACAAGACGCGGCCGGAGAACATTGCGTTCCTGCAGCGCTTCCGCGCGCTTCTGGACCAATATGCGGGCCGCATGTCGGTCGGCGAGGTGGGCGACGGCGCACGATCGCTGAAGACGGTCGCGGACTACACAAGTGGCGGCGACAAGCTGCACATGTGCTACACGTTCGATCTTTTAGGTCCGGATTTCACGGCGCGGCACATCCGCAATTGCGTCTTGAACTTCGAGCGGGAAGTCAGGGACGGCTGGGTTTGCTGGGCCTTCTCCAACCACGATGTGATGCGCCACGCCAGCCGTTTTGCGACTAACGAGGAGGAGCGAGCGCATGTCGCCAAGCTTGCGATCACGCTGCTTGCGACCCTTCGCGGCTCCATCTGCCTCTACCAGGGCGAGGAGCTTGGCCTGCCGGAGGCGGAGCTCTCGTTTGAAGACCTGCAGGACCCCTATGGCATCCGCTTCTGGCCTGCCTTCAAGGGCCGCGACGGGTGCCGCACGCCGATGCCATGGGAGGCGGACCAGCCGTTTGCCGGGTTCACCAGCGCCGAGAAGCCCTGGCTGCCCGTGCCGGAATTGCATCGGGCGCTCTCTGTCGATGTGCAGGAGCGCGATCCGCAATCGGTGCTGTCGCATTACCGGCGTGTGCTCGCCTTCCGACGCAGCCGCAAGGAACTGACGCAGGGCTCGATCGAATTCCTGGGAGAGAGCGACGACATTCTCGCCTTTGTCCGCCGGCGGGGCGGGAGGGCGATGCTGTTCGTCTACAATCTGACGCGCGAAGCGCAGAGCTTCGTACTTCCTGACAACATGATGGCGCTTGCGGTGCCGCAGGCGCCTGGCTTTGCCGGCACCCTGTCCGGGAATGTCGTGGAGCTGGAACCCTTGAGCGCTTACTGCGCGGCGGTTTGACGCGGCTGTTCAGCCGGCTGGGCGAGGCCGTTGAACACGGCGCCCAGCGTCTTGCGGTCGAAGGGCTTCATCAGGAAGTCGTTGGCGCCCGCGCGTCGGCCGGCCATCATCTTCCGAAGGTCGGCCTCGACGATGCAGTAGTAGATGCGCGTTCGCTCATTGCCGGGGATCGTGCGGATGAACTGGATGAGCTCCAGCGCGCCGTCCATGGCAGCCTCCACGATGACGATCTGCGGCAGGGCCTTCATGCAGCGCGCGGTGGCGTCGGCGGCGTTGCGGGCCTCGATGACCTCGAAATTCATGCCGGTCAGGATGCGCTTCGCCACCTTGCGGACGACGTCGGACTGATCTGCAATCATGAGGTGCATGGGGCCATCTCTCCGCGAAATATGGGGCGGTGTACTAATATGGCCAGATGGTAGGGGGTTAAGAGAAACAAACCGTTACGAGGTTTGGTAAACGCTTTGTAAAGCTCTATTTTTGCGGGCAAGGCGGGTTTACCGCCTCGCCGGATAGGGCCGTCAGGCCGCCATTTCCGCAGTGAAAATGATTTCTTCGCCGGTGGCTTCCGCCTTGAGCACCATGCCGCATTCGTCTGCAAGCAGCAGGGTGTAGTAGGGCTGGATCGAGTGCGCGTCGATGGCTTCCTGCGCTTCGCCGGTATGCAGTTCGGTGAACTTTGCCGGGATGCGCATCATGCGGCCCTTGGCCGTCAGCTTGAATTTTGCGTCATATTCCGGATTTTCCAGAACGATATCGACCTGGCCGCCGCGCGGGATCGAGCCATAGGCGAGCAGGAAGAGGTTCATCAGCAGCTTGACACGGTTCTTGGCGACGATCGCACGCGGTCCGGACCAGGTGACTTCAGTCTTCTTCTCGGCAGCGGCAAAGTCCTTGGCGGCCTTTTCGGCCTCGCCGGTGTCGATCGAGGCGCCGACCGAGCCCGATGCGCCGAAGGCGAGGCGGGCGAATTTCAGGCGCACCGATGCATTGAGCGCGCTGGTGCGGATCAGGTCCATGGCGTCCGCGTCCGCGCCGCCTTCGTCGAGCAGTTCCAGACCGTTGTTGATGGCACCGACGGGAGAAATCACGTCATGGCAGACGCGGCTGCAAAGAAGCGCGGCAAGATCCGGACCTGAGAGGGTGAGGTTGGGATTTTTCGCCATTGAAGTCTCCTGATTTCCGCCGGGATTCATGCATAGGCAGGCAGCCAGAGGGAAGGCGCCGGCCGGGGCGGAGTGATTCATCTCTTCGCCATAATGACACCACGTTTGGTAAACCGATTGTTAACATGATCGGGCCAAAATGGAACAGAGTATCCGCTTGCCGGCTCGCTGCACGTCGATGCGATGCAGGCAAGCGGCCGATCGAAAAAAATCATTTCCGGAGGACGGATGATCATGGTTCGACTTTACAATGCACCGGTGGTTCTGCGCGTTGCGCTCAGCGCTCTGTTCCTTGCGGTCGCGATCGCCCTCCCGTTGAAGGAGGCCCGCGCTGATGCCAGCCAGTATAGCGCCCAGGAAATCGTCGACACCGGCCACAAGTTCTTCGGCGAAACCTCCGGCGGTCTCGCCAAGGTCATCGAAAACGCCTTCAGCCGATATGGGCTGCCGAACGGGTATATCCTCGGCCAGGAAGGTTCAGGCGCCTTCGTTGCCGGCCTGACCTATGGCGAAGGCAAGCTCTATACGAAGAACGCGGGCCAGCACCCGGCCTTCTGGCAGGGGCCGTCGCTGGGTTTCGACTGGGGCGGCCAAGGCAGCCGCGTGATGATGCTCGTCTATAACCTGCCGTCGACTGACGCTCTTTACCAGCGTTTTGGCGGCGTCAGCGGCTCTGCCTATGTCGTGGCCGGCGTCTCGATGACGGTGGTGGAGAATCAGAATATCGTGCTCGTGCCCATCCATACCGGCGTCGGCGCACGACTGGGTGTCAATGTCGGCTATCTCAAGTTTACCTCGACTCCGACCTGGAACCCCTTCTGACGCGGCTTGCTGACTTTTTCTGCAACCCGTAATATGACAATGACCGGCCCCACCCCCGGAAAAGCGATCTTACAGTGATTGAATACATTCTGCTCTTTTCGCTCGGGTTCCTGACGGCGGTTCTTGTCACCGTTCTGGTTGCGCCGGCCGTGCGGCGGCGGATCGTGTATTTCACCGAAAACCGCATTCGCGCCACCGTGCCGTTGAGTGCTGCGGAACTGCGCGCGCAGGCCGACATGGTGCGCGCCGCCTATGCCGCAGAAAATGCCAAGCTGGGCGTGGCCGTGAAGCGCGAGCGCGAGAAGGGTCTTGCCCACGAACTGACCGCCGACCGCTTGCGTGGCGAACTGAAGGCGGTCGTCAGCGAGGCGGCGTCTCTGTCCGATCAGATCACCCAGTTGCGCACCGAGCTTGAGGCGCGCGGGGCGGAACTCGGGGAACGCGACAGCGAGCTGGAACGCGCGCGCGCCGAAATACAGGTCCGCGATGCGTTGCTTGCGGAGGCGGAGCGCCGCGCGCAGGAACTTGGCGTGGAGGCCGAACATCTTGGCGGCTTTGTCGACTACGGCAAGATCGACATTGCCGTGCGCGAGACCGAAATCGAGAACCTCAAGTCGACCATCAGCCAGCTCAAGGGCGAGCGCGACCAGTTGCGCAACGAACTCAAGGCCGCCGAGCAGCGTGCTCGCGACGCCGAGTTCAAGATGGAAGAAAGCCACAGCCGCGTCTCCAGCCTGAAGCAGCGGCTGGACGACGAGGTTGCCCGCAACGCTGAAATGGACGAATCGCTTGATCGCCGGATGCGTGAGCTCGAAAAGCTGAAGGAGAAGCTTGCAGGCATCGCACGCCCCGCCGTCGCCGACGTTGTCGCGCCGCCGCTTGAGCCCGAGCAGGTAGAGCCGGAGCGGCAGGAAGCGCCGGAGCCAGATGAGGCGCCGCAGGCAACGGAGGCCAAAGCCGAGCCCGAAGCCGCAAGGATGGATCAGGCCCGGTTTGCCGAGGGCATCCGCAATGATGCACGCGATGTCGCCGACCAGCTGGCCGGCCCCGCCGATGCATCGAAGGATGGGCAGTTGCGTGAAGAAATCGCCTCCATTGCAGCGCGGATGGTCGCTCTGACGGCGACCCGCGAAGGCGAGGATTCGCCTCTGATGGGCGTCCTGGAGGCAGCCAATTCCGATCCTTCGCGCGGTCGCATCAGTCTTGCCGCCCGCGCAGCCCGCGCGCTTGCCGGCAAGGACGCCTGACCGGATCTATTCCGGCAGGAGGCCCATGCGATGGGCCATCTCATGCAGTGACAGGGCTGCGGCGGTTGCCACGTTGAGGCTGTCGAGACCGGGCATCTGCGCGATGCGGGCGGTGTTGATCCGCGCCATCAGGGCCGGCGGCAGACCTTCGCCCTCGGTTCCAAGGAGCAACGCTGTGCGGTCGGACGCGGGTAGGGCGCGCAACGCGTGCTTGCCGGCGGGCGAGAGGCCCCAGACGGCAAATCCGGCCCGATCCAGCTTCGTGAGGATTTCGTCGATGCTGCCGCCCCTGTGGAACGGGACTGTGAGAACCGAGCCGACGGAAACGCGGATCGCCTTGCGATAGAGCGGGTCGCAGCTGGTGTCGTCCAATATCACGAGACTTGCGCCGAAGGCGGCGCTGTTGCGGAAGATCGCCCCTGCGTTGTCGTGATTGGAGATGCCGGAGAGAACCGTAACCAGCACTTTGTTGGGCAATCGCGCCAGTGCTTCGTCGAGGGGGAGGGGGGCCGGCTTGCGCCCGAGCGCCAGCACGCCGCGATGCAGGTGGAAGCCCGCAATGGCGTCGATGACGGCGGCAGATGCGGAGTACACGGGAACGTCCGCCGGAAAGCGGTGCAGAGTGTCGGTAATGCCTGCCAGTCGGTTTTCCAGGACGAGGATCTTCTCGGCGCGGAACCCTTTCTCCTGGCGGTGCGCGGCGGCGAGCATGTTGAGCACGACCGTGCCCTCGGCGATGAAGCGCTCGGTGCGGCCGACGAGATCGCGTTCGCGAATGTCGCGGAACTCGGCGACAGCCGGATCGTCCGCGTCTTCGATACGGATCGGCAGCGGGCGCTGGTCGCTCAAGGGGCGCTGACCGAAATCTCGGCGTCGATGCGGCCACGGCGGAGGTTGAAGACAAGCATCTTGCGTTTGCCGTCCTTGTCCGTGCCGTCGAAGAGAATGCGATCACCGGAAAGCTGGGTCGCGTTGACCTTGAATCCGTCGGGAAGGGCGGCCTTGACGAGGGTCGAACCTTCGTTCGGCACGTCCTCGGCGATGGCAGGCCCGCGGGCGGCTTCGTTTGCGTGGTTCGCCTTATAGACAATGGCGATCAGGACAGCCATAAGGGCGACAACCATGACCCCGGCCGAGACGAGCTGCAGGCGGATCATCTTGCGGCGCACTTTTTCGAGCACCGGGTCAAGCGGCTTTTCGTCCTGTTGGTCGTGATCGTTATTGCTCATGTCAGCTTCAGGCCCTTTTTCACGGGAATGTCATGACCGTCCTTAAACAAGCTTCGGCGAATAGGAAAGTCCTTGAAGTCGAAGAGGCTGCATCCGGTCGCCTTGATACCTGGCTTGGTGGTGCCCTCGACGGGGAAATTTCGCGCAGTCGCGCCAAGGCGCTGATCGAGGGCGGTGCGGTTTCGATCAACGGCGCGGTGGTGACCGAGGCAAAGAAGAAGATCCGTCCGGGCGACAAAGTGGTCATCGACATGCCCGATCCGGAAGACCCGGAGCCGCAGGGCGAGGATATTCCGCTCGAGGTGCTTTATGAAGATGACGACCTGATCGTGATCTCAAAGCCCGCCGGCCTTGTCGTGCATCCGGGGGCCGGCAACTGGACGGGAACGCTGGTCAATGCACTGATCCATCATTGCGGCGCGAGCCTCTCCGGCATCGGCGGCGTGAAGCGGCCGGGCATCGTCCACCGCCTTGACAAGGAGACGAGCGGTGTCATGGTGGCGGCCAAGAACGACAACGCGCACCGGCATCTCTCCGCGCAATTCGCCGACCATGGCCGCACGGGCCCGCTCGAGCGCGCCTATCTCGCGCTGGTCTGGGGCCGCCCTCGCAATCTCAAAGGGACGATTGATGCGCCGCTCGGCCGTGCCGGGGACCGCACGAAGCGGGCGGTCAAGCGCGAGGATAGCGACGATGCGCGCGAGGCGATCACGCATTACGAGGTGGTCGAGCGGTTCCTCGAGAAACCCGATGCGACCGCGCAGGCCTGCCTGGTCGAATGCCGGCTGGAGACAGGGCGCACGCATCAGATCCGCGTCCACATGGCCCATCTCGGTCATCCGCTGATCGGCGACCCGGAATATGGGGCCGCGTTCAAGACCAAGGCGAACCGGCTGCCGGAAGCCGCGCGTGCGGCCGTCAACGGCTTCCACCGCCAGGCCCTGCACGCCTATCTTCTGCAGTTCGAGCATCCGGCGACAGGAGAGACAATGCATTTCGAAGCACCGATCCCCGATGACATGCAATTCGTCATCGACGCGCTGCAATCAGCTGAGTAATCTGGGAACTTGAAAGCGCCGTATCCGTTACGAAACTGTAATTTGCTGATCCTTGAAACTGTCTCATTCCAGACTTATTTGAACTCACATCCGGAAGTGGGGCCTCGGGAGAAGGACTGCTTTCAGATACGGCTTGCCTGAGGGAAGCCGAACCTTAAAAGAGAGGGGTGCTTTATGGCCCGTACATCATTGCCGTCCATTGCCGCCGGGGAAGGCGGTCTCAATCGTTATCTCGACGAAGTTCGCAAGTTTCCCATGCTTGAGCCGCAGCAGGAATACATGCTCGCCAAGCGTTACCAGGAACATGACGACCGCAAGGCCGCTCATCAGCTCGTGACGAGCCATCTGCGCCTCGTGGCTAAGATCGCCATGGGCTATCGTGGCTATGGCCTGCCGATCGGTGAAGTCATTTCCGAGGGTAACGTCGGCCTCATGCAGGCCGTCAAGAAATTCGACCCCGAAAAGGGCTTCCGTCTCGCCACCTACGCCATGTGGTGGATCAAGGCCTCGATCCAGGAGTACATCCTGCGCTCGTGGTCGCTGGTGAAGATGGGCACGACCGCCAACCAGAAGCGTCTCTTCTTCAACCTGCGCCGCCTCAAGGGTCGCCTGCAGGCGATCGAAGAGGGCGACCTGAAGCCGGAGCAGGTGACGGAAATCGCCACCAAGCTCGGCGTGCCGGAAGAAGACGTCGTCTCGATGAACCGTCGCCTCTCGGGTGACGCCTCGCTCAATGCGCCGATCAAGTCCGCTGACGGAGATTCCGGCCAGTGGCAGGATTGGCTCGCTGACGATCACGACAGCCAGGAAGCCGTGCTTATCGAGCAGGACGAACTCGATGCGCGCAAGTCGATGCTCTCGCGGGCTCTGAAGGTTCTGAACGAACGTGAACGCCGCATTTTCGAAGCCCGCCGGCTGACCGAAGATCCGGTTACGCTGGAAGAACTGTCCGCCGAGTTCGACGTTTCGCGCGAGCGCGTGCGCCAGATCGAGGTCCGCGCCTTTGAAAAGGTGCAGGAAGCCGTTCGCAAGATTGCGCAGGAGCAGGCCTCCGCGCTGCGGGTCGTCGAAGCGTGATCGGCGAGACGAACCCACATCACCAGATATGAAAAGACCGGCGGAAGATGCTTCCGCCGGTCTTTTTGTTTCTATGCTTTTCGCCGCTTATTGAGCGGGCGGCGTTGCCGGTGCTGCCGTGTCGCCGCTGGCCTCCCAGCTTGAAATGACTTCGTCGAAGACCTTCTGACCTTCCGGTCCCTTCTGAAGTGTCAGAAGTGCGCGACGACCGTTGGAATAGGTTACAGGGATGTCCATCCAGTCACGCGTCTTCAAAAGGTTCAGGTTCGTCTTCACGGCATCCGCGAAAGCATTGAGCGCGATCATGTGGAAGTAATCCGTGATCTTTGCCGGCACGGCGACCAGCGGGTCGCCCTGTTCCTGCTCCTTGTCCTTCATCGAAATGCGCAACACGCTCTCGATGCCGCGGCCTTCGAATTCCTTCGGCAGCGAGAAGGTCAGTTCGATGATGTGGCTGGCCGGCAGTGTCGGGTCGTTGTTCTTGCGCAGCGTGAAGATCGCCGACATCTTGCGGCCGGGGACGGAAATGTCGCCCTGGATCATCTTGCCCTTGTGGCCGTCCTGATCGTCGGCCTTGACGGACCAGGTGACGGTTCCTTCAAGAGCGGTGGGCGAGGCCTGACCGAGGCGCTCCTCGTAAAGGAACATCTTCACGGGCGCTGCCTGCTGGGCTCCTGCGGCATCGGGCTGGCTGGCGGGCGTCGGC
>DATMTA010000176.1:0-17365 GCA_035565055.1 Ensifer sp. | reverse complement strand
GCGGCGGCGGAGGCCGTCGCGCCGGCTTCGGCGGGCTTGTGGTCGCGGTAGATCATGATCCAGTTGGTGCAGTTCGGATCGGTGCCGTTGAGGACGTTGGCGGCGCGCACGGCTTCCATTTCCTGCGGGCGGCAGGGGTTCATGATGGCCGACGTCATGCCGGCGCCGATGACCATGGGGATGAAGCCGGCATTGATGCCGTGGCGATGCGGCAGGCCGAAGGAGATGTTGGAAAGGCCGCAGGTCGTGTTGACCTTGAGTTCGTTGCGCAGGCGATAGAGCAGCTGGAAGACCTGACGGCCGGCATCGCCCAGCGCGCCGATCGGCATGACGAGCGGATCGACGACGATGTCTTCCGGCTTGATGCCGTAGTCGGCGGCGCGCTCGACGATCTTCTTGGCAACGGCGAAGCGCACGTCCGGGTCCATGGAAATGCCGGTCTCGTCGTTGGAAATGGCTACGACCGGCACGTCATACTTCTTGCAGAGCGGCAGGATGGCTTCGAGCTTTTCTTCCTCGCCGGTGACGGAATTGACCAGCGGGCGGCCCTTGGCGACCTTCAGCGCTGCTTCGATGGCGGCCGTCACGGAGCTGTCGATGGAGAGGGGCACGTCGACGAGCCCTTGAACAATTTCGAGTGTCTGGACGAGCAGGCCCGGCTCGGTTTCGTTCGGGTTGACGGAGGTGACGCCTGCGTTGACGTCGAGCATGGTGGCGCCGGCGGCGACCTGTTCCAGCGCGTCCTTGATGACGGTTTCGAAATTGCCCGCCTGCATTTCGGCGGCGAGTTTCTTGCGGCCGGTCGGGTTGATGCGTTCGCCGATCACGCAGAAGGGCTGGTCGAAGCCGATGACGATTTCGCGGGTGGCGGAGGCGACGATAGTGCGGGTCATTGTGTTCGGTCCTTCAGGCGGAACGGAGTTAAACTAAAGAAATGTCCGAGGCGTCGTCGCCTTAGGATTGATGCGTGGCGGCAGCTTTGACCATGTCCTGCTGGTTCTGCAACTGGCCTTCATGAACTTCTGTAGCATGGGCGGCGGCAATCGCTTCGCTGCGCGACACTTCGCGTTTCCACGGCTGGCGGCCCTTCAGGACGCCGGACTCATGGACGATCTCGGCGACGTATTCCTCCTGCCGGTAGGCCATGACGTGGATGCCGGAAACGCCTTCGATCTCCTTGACCTCGTTGATCATGTCGATGCAGATCTGCTTGCCTTCCTGCTTCTGGTTTTCCGCGCCCTCAAGCCGCTTGATGATATTGTCCGGGATATGGATGCCGGGAACGTTGGTCCTGATCCACTTGGCGGTCTTGGCCGAGGCCATCGGGCCCACGCCGGCGAGGATGAAGCATTTCTCGGCGTAACCGAGGTCAACCACCTTCTTCATGTATTCCTTGAACATCGGAATATCGAAGACATACTGGCTTTGTACGAATTGCGCGCCCGCCGCGATTTTCTTGCCAAGGCGATAGGGGCGGAAATCGTAAGGCGGGGCGAAGGGGTTGATGGCAGCGCCGAGGAAGACGCCGGGCGGTGTCGTGAGCTTGCGGCCGGAGAGAAACTTGCCCTCGTCGCGCATGGTGCGGATCGTTTCGAGCATCGACATGCAGTCGAGATCGAACACGGGTTTGGCGCCGGGCTGGTCGCCGGCCTGCACGCCGTCGCCGGTGAGGCAGAGAATGTTCTGCACACCCATGGCGGAGGCGCCGAGCACATCGCCCTGAATGGCGATGCGGTTGCGGTCGCGGGCGGAGATCTGCATGATCGGCGCATAGCCCATGCGGGTGAGCAGCGCGCAGATGCCGACGGAGGACATGTGGCAGTTGGCGCCGGAGGCATCGACGGCGTTGATGCCATCCACCCAGCCTTCGAAGATCGCGGCGCGTTCGTAGACGTCTTCCGGATTGGCGCTGTCCGGCGGGTTGAGTTCGGCGGTGACGGCGAATTCGCCGCGACGAAGGATGCGTTCCAGGCGTCCGCGCGAGGAATGGCCGGGCAGGGGCTCCAGCGGCAGGCCGGGATCGTGCGGATGTGTGTCGTTCATCATTTTGCCGCCCCTTCTTCCCGAGCCTTCGCTGCCAGTGCAGTGACGCGCAGCCATGCGGAGGTCTCGCGCAGCGACTGGTCCACCGGCTTCTGGACGTTCAGGATCGCGTCACCCTTTTCCATGTTGCGCGAGCCCTTCCAGGCCTGAACCCAGACGCAAGGCATGTCCGGCTCGACCTCGCAATTGCCGTTGGCGCGCACGCCGCCGCAGGGGCCGTTGCGGAGCTGCTTCGGACAGTTCATCGGGCAGCTCATACCCGTGGAGGAGAGCGCGCACTGGCCGCACATGCGACAGTCGAAGAGTAGGCCCTTCACGTTGCGCTCGATGAACTTCACCGGCTTTTCGGCGCGGCTATAGCCCACGGCTTTCCAGAAGGGGTGAAGCTTGAGGAAAAGGTCGGCGAAGAGATTGTAGAGAACCTCGAGAAAGCGGGAGTGGCGTACCGACCAGAGCCGGATCGTGTAGCTGCGCCCGGCGCGGCGTGAGGGCGAGACGCCCGAAGGCTGGTAGGCGGTGCCGGTGGGTTTCTTGGCGGCTTCAGCCATTGTCGCGGCCTCCGGCATGGACCAGCGCAACGAGGCGATCCTTGGGGTAGGCGGCTTCGAGATCGGCGGCGGCCTTGTCGGCCTCCGCTTCGAGATCATCGGAGACCGGCACCGGATCGGCCTTGCGCCATTCGGCGAGGTAATCGTCCGTCTCGGCGGCACCGGAGCGCATGGCGCACATGTCGATCGCTTCGGTGAAGCGCAGCGACAATTCGCGCTTGGCCGAGGTGCGGCCCTTCTTCACGATCACCTGCGCCGGAATGTCGCGCCAGTAGACGACGATAAGGTCTGCCATGATGGATTGTCCTGCCTCTCCCCAGATCGCCGGAGCCTCGCCTGCAAGGCCCGCGAATGCAAGGAGAATGCACGCGCGTTCACAGGTGGACGCCACTTGCCGCGACGTCGGGATCGCTCAAAAGCGACAGAGCCCGTTTGTAAAGTCGGTTGCGGAGCAACATCTTGAGGCCGGATTTAAACACCGGCTTTACGATTTGTGCTTAGGGTTGACGCAAGCATTGCTGCCGGGTCTTGTACTTTATCAATCGATGAAAAATATCGAGACATCGGCAATGATCGATTGTATTTTCCAATGATTCTCTCAATAGGTTGTCTTCATGCCGAATTCTCGTGATGCGGATATTTTCGAACTCGCTCCGGTGGCGATGTGGATCGAGGATTTCAGCGAAGTTCGTGCGCAATTCGAAGCCTGGCGGGCTGAGGGTGTCGAAGATCTGCGGGCGTTTCTCTGCGAGGATCTGTCCCGCGTATCGGCTTGTTCCAGCCGTATCGATATCCTGCAGGTCAATGCGAAGACGCTCGAACTCTTCGAAGCAGACGATCTCGATCATCTGAAGGCCAATCTTGACAAGGTCTTCTGGGGCGACATGCTCGAAACTCATGTGAACGAGCTCGTCCAGCTCTGGGAAGGCAACACCGCCTTTTCGAGCAGCGCCGTGAATTACACGCTGTCCGGCCGCCGGCTGGATATCCAGCTCCGCGGCGCCGTTCTTCCCGGCCACGAGAAGACGCTCGATCGGCTCCTCATCACGACCGAGGATGTGACCGCCCGCGAGGAAGCGCGCCGCGCCGAGGAACGCAACCGGATGCACGCCGAGGGCATTTTCGAACATTCGCCCGTGTCGCTCTGGATGGAAGATTTCAGCGCCATTTACAGCCTGCTGGCGCGCGTGCGCGAGAGCGGTATTGTCGATTTCCGCGTGTTCCTCGACGTCCATCCCGAATTCATCCAGCAATGCATGTCGGAAATCCGCGTTCTCGACGTGAATCAATCGACCCTGGAACTGTTTGGCGCTGGCGATCGGACAACCCTGTTCAAGCGACTGCCGCATATCTTCCGCGATGCGATGGAAAAGCCCTTCAAGGAGCAGCTCATCGATCTCTGGGAAGGCAGGCTTCACCAGCACCGTGAGGTGGTCAATTATGCGCTCGACGGCAACGAGCGGCATCTCCTGATGAATTTTTCGGTCTTGCCCGGGCATGAGACAGACTGGTCGCTGGTTCAGGTCGCTCTCACGGACATCACCGCGCGCAAGAAGGCAGAGGCTTATCTCGAGTATCTCGGCAAGCATGATGTTCTCACGCGCCTGCACAATCGTGCCTTCTATACCGACGAGCTCAACCGGCTGGAGCGCAAGTCGCTGCGTCCGGTCTCGGCCGTGATCATCGATCTGAACGGTCTCAAGGAGGCCAACGATCAGCTCGGCCACGAGGCGGGCGACGCCTTGCTGCGTCGTTTCGGTGAGGTCCTGAATGGCGTTGCATCGGCGCCCGTCACAGCCTCTCGCATCGGCGGCGATGAATTCGCCATCCTCATGCCGGGCGGAGACGCCCGCGCCGTGGGCGCGATGGCCGAAACCGTGCGCGAGCTCCTCAAGATTAACAACCAGTTCTATAGCGATGCGCCCATTTCCATGTCCTTGGGGTTTGCGACCAGCGAGCCGGGCGAGACCGTTGAATCGGTGGTGCGTCGCGCGGATGCATTGATGTTCGAGGAAAAGCGCGCCTATTACGCCGAGAAGGCGTCGCTCGACCGTTCCGAGAAGGCGCTGAGAGCTGCGCGCTAAGGTCTGTCGTCAGGATGCAGCGCGGGCTGCATCCGCAATGGCTGGCGTCAGGTCGCCATAGCCTGTGAAGCGATATTCATAGGCAAGCCCAAGGAAGTCTGCCGCCCATTTCGCCTTTGCCTGCAGGGTCTCGTCGTCGGTCTGCGCGAGATAGACGATCTTCTCGTAATTGCCGAAGACCATCTGAATGAGTTCCGGGTGCTTGTCGAGCTTGAGCGGCTCGATCACGAAGGCCTCGAATTGCCGGGCGATGAGGTCGGTCAGATAGAAGGCGGTGATCTCGTCTGCGCATTCTGCGAGGAACTTGTCGACCCCGGTATAGAAGGCGTAGCAATGCGGGCCGGCGATCCTTTCAATGCCTTCCTCCGCGCAGATGCGGTCGATCTCGCCGCGCGTGCCACATTCGGCATAGCCGAGAAAGATGCGCCCTATGCCCTCGGCACGCGCCTCCGCGATCTTGTCGCGAAGGGCGGGGGCGATTTTCTCGGGGTAGACATGCCAGATGGCGGGCAGGCAGGTCAGATCCACATGATCCAGCCTGTTCATCTCGCACACGGCTATGATTTCTCGAGCAAGGGCACCGCAGGCGATCACTTTGATCTTTTGGGAAATCGGACTCATGTGTAACCTGTCAGGGAACTTGGCGGCGAGTCACGCGTTTACGCCGGGTTAGCTCCAAGCCGGAGCACGGGCAGTCCTATCATTCAGGAACTTATCATGATTTCGAATCGTTCCAAAATCACCACTGCAGTTCTTCTCGCCTCGCTCGTCGCGCTGGCATCCTGTGGCAACACCATCCGTGGCGTCGGCCGCGACACGGCAAGTGCCGTCGGCGCGACCAAGAGCGCTGCGCATAGCGTTGCAAAGGCTGCCCAGTAAGCTTCACTGCGCGGCTTTGCCCAATATCAGAGCGGCCGTCCAACAGACGGCCGCTTTAGTCGTATCAGGCGTTGAGGCTGTTATGCTTGCGCTTGATGAAGTCCTTGGCGGTCTCCACCGCAACGGCGGCATCGCGACAATAGGCGTCGGCGCCGATCGCCTTCCCGAATTCTTCGTTCAGCGGCGCGCCGCCAACGAGGACCACGAGATCGTCGCGAATGCCTTTTTCCTTCAGCGTGTCGATGACGACCTTCATGTAGGGCATCGTCGTCGTGAGAAGGGCCGACATGCCGAGGATATCTGGCTGTTCCTTCTCGATCGCTTCCAGATAGGCTTCGACCGCATTATTGATGCCGAGATCGACCACATCAAAGCCGGCGCCTTCCATCATCATGCCGACAAGGTTCTTGCCGATATCGTGGATGTCGCCCTTGACGGTGCCGATGACCATCTTGCCCTGCTTGGGCGCGTCGGTGGCGGCGAGCAGCGGGCGAAGGATGTTCATGCCGGCTTTCATGGCATTGGCCGAGAGCAGAACTTCCGGCACGAAGAGAATCCCGTCGCGGAAGTCGATGCCGACGATGCGCATCCCTTCGACGAGTGCCTGGGTCAGAACATCGTAGGGCGCCCAGCCGCGGTCCAGCAGGATGCGGGTGGCTTCTTCGATTTCCTCCTTCAGACCGTCGTAAAGGTCGTCGTGCATCTGCTGCACAAGTTCTTCGTCGGAAAGCTCGGAAAGAATGATTTCATCGTCT
The DNA here is from genome assembly GCA_035565055.1 of Ensifer sp. GTDB lineage: Bacteria > Pseudomonadota > Alphaproteobacteria > Rhizobiales > Rhizobiaceae > Ensifer_A. Next base: position 11,056 of record DATMTA010000176.1, on the reverse strand, counting down.
GACATGGTCGCTCCCGCTCCAAATAAAGCCCATCGGCATCAAATCGCCAAGACCTTATAGAGTGTTAGATTAAAGTTCAGGTAACGCGCAATCGAAAGCGACATGGCGCGCGTTGATCTGCGACGGTGGTGAAATCAGCGATTCACACGCCGATCGAAACGCGCCGCGAAAAATCGCGCGAAAACGGGTCCGAGGAAAAGCACGGAGATAAACCGCGTCATCTGCATGGCCAGGACGAAAGGTTTGTCCACCGGTGTCGAGGCTGCGATGATGGCGACGGAATCGGCTCCGCCGGGGCTGGTTGCCAGGTAGGCGGTCAGGAGGTCCATGTGGCCGAAATGGGCGACGGCCACGGCAAGCAACCCGCACAGACCAATCAGCAACATGATCGAGATGAACAGGACAGGCAGAGCCTTCAGCGCGTGCATGACGATTTCGCGCGTGAAACGGAAGCCGACATTCCAGCCGAAGAGAACGTAGGCGGATGCCAGCAGCCAGAGTGGCAGCGTGATTGTTACCAGACCAGTTGCGTGGCAGGCGATGCCGATGACGATCGGGGCCAGCATGTTGATTGACGGGCGTCTGAGGAGCCTCGACAGGATCGGTCCGCAGGCGGCGATCGCCATCGTGAGGGCGAGGTTCAGCGGATCGATCGAGGGGAACCATGGTTCAGGAGGCGGCAACTGGCCTGTCTGCCCGATAACAAGGCGGGCAATCAGCGAGGCGGTCGCCGCCACCATCAGCACGCGCAGATATTGCATGAAGGCGACCAGACGGAAATCGGCACCCGCTGCCTCGGCCATCAGCACCATGGCGCTGGCCGCTCCCGGCGAGGAACCCCAGATGGCCGTCGTGCCGGGCAGGACCTGATATTTGGCCAGCAGCCAGCCGAAGCCGTAGCTGAGGGCGATCACCGCGAGGACCAGCCCAACGAAGAACAGGCCGTCCTTGGCGATTTCCGCAAAGACCGTGAGCGGCATACCTCCGGCGATCATGACGCCGATAATGCCCTGGCAGAAGGCGACCAGCGGCGATGGCAGGGAGAACCTGCTGCCGCGCGATGCGAGGATCAGCCCCGACAGCATCGGCCCCAACAGGAAAACGGCCGGAAGATCCAGGGCGTAGAGCACGCCCGTCACGACGGATGTCAGGACGATGAGCTGGCACCAGTTTCCAATACTATTGATACTGTCGCTTTTGGACATGAGAGGGATCTTGACCGAGGGAGGGGCTTGTCTGCCCGGCTCTAGAGCAGCGACCGGGTCCATGCAAGGATGCCGGGATGCAAAATGCCAGCGGCGCCGGCAAAATTTTGCTTCGCGAACAGCGTTGTCAGTGGCGCATTTAGGAATGTCCGGCTAGGGCTATCATCTAAGATCGTTTGTCATCGGTCGGAAAGACCATCATATCGGGTGAGGGAACCATGGATCAGGAAATCGAACTTGCAGGGGCAGCCGCCGAGGGAGATGGCGGTCGGCGTAGCCGTGGCGCAGGTCGGGGTGCTGCAGCACGCCGTGCAGCCCGCACGGGCGGCGGCCCGGGTCCGTCGCTTCCCTACATCACGCGCAAGATCCGCGAATACGAGGTTCTGGACGAGGAAGGCCTGAGCCTGATCGAGAACAACGCAGACCGCGTTCTGGAGGAAATCGGCATCGAGTTCCGTGAAGATGCCGAAGCGCTCAAGCTCTGGAAGGAAGCCGGCGCAGACGTGCGCGGCGAGCGCGTACATTTCCCCAAGGGTCTCTGCCGCGAGCTCCTCAAGACTGCGCCGAGGGAATTTACCTGGCACGCGCGCAACCCGGAGCGCAGCGTCCATGTCGGCGGCAAGGCGACGATCTTCGCGCCCGTCTACGGCCCGCCCTTCGTGCGCGACCTCGAAGGCAATCGCCGCTATGCGACGATCGAGGATTTCCGCAATTTCGTGAAGCTCGCCTACATGGCACCGTCCATGCATTCATCGGGCGGCACGGTCTGCGAGCCTGTCGACATCCCGGTCAACAAGCGCCATCTCGACATGGTCTACAGCCATATCAAGTATAGCGACAAGCCGTTCATGGGCTCGGTGACTGCGCCGGAACGCGCGGAAGACACGATCGCGATGGCCAAGCTCGTCTTCGGCGACGATTTCGTCGAAAACAATTGCGTGACGCTCAACCTGATCAACGCCAACTCGCCGATGGTTTTTGACGAGACCATGGTCGGGGCGCTGAAGGTCTATGCCCGGCACAACCAGGCTTCGGTGATCTCGCCCTTCATTCTCTCCGGCGCGATGAGCCCGGTGACGGTTGCCGGCACGCTGACGCAGATCCTGGCTGAGGTTCTGGCCGGCGCGTCCTTCACCCAGCTGATCCGCAAGGGTTCGCCGGTTCTGTTCGGCACGTTTGCGGCCTCCATCTCCATGCAGTCGGGCGCGCCGACCTTCGGCACGCCGGAACCGTCGCTCGTGTCTTACGGTGCAGCCCAGCTTGCCCGCCGTCTTGGCCTGCCGTTCCGCACCGGCGGCTCGCTCTGTGCTTCCAAGGTTCCGGATGCGCAGGCCGCGCATGAAAGCGCCAATACGCTCAACATGACGCTGCTCGCCGGCACGAATTTCGTGCTGCACGCCGCTGGTTGGCTCGAAGGCGGTCTGGTCTCGTCCTACGAGAAGTTCATGATCGACCAGGACCAGCTCGGCATGATGCAGAAGATGGCCGAGGGCGTGGACCTGTCCGAAAATGCGCAGGCGCTCGACGCCATTCGCGAAGTTGGGCCGGGCAGCCACTATCTCGGCTGCGCACACACGCAGTCCAACTTCCAGACTGCTTTCTACCGCTCGCCGCTCGCCGACAACAATTCGTTCGAGCAGTGGGAAATCGAGGGTTCCAAGCGCATCGAGGAGCGCGCCAATGCGCTTTGCCGTTCGTGGTTGGACAGTTACGAAGCGCCGCCACTCGATCCGGCGATCGACGAGGCGCTGCTCGCCTTCATCCAGCAGAAGAAGGACTCGGTTCCCGACGCCTTCACCTGAAACGAGCCCGCAGCCAGGGAGCAAGGCGCGGCGGCCCATGTGACGGAGATGATCCAGCGCGCCGTCTGGCGGCCGCATTATCAGGAGATGCGCGATCAGGCCTCGCGCAAAACGGAGGGCGGGCAGTGATGCCCGCCTTTGGCGTTCTTACGGCTCTTGGAAGGGCCTTGCACCCCTCGGGAATACGCCTGCGCGGAGTTGTCCAATTTCAGGATAGCGAAGGGCCGGTGCTTGCCGATGGGAGGAGGGCGCTGAGTATCGTTCTGCTTGGCAATGTCGGTGGGTCGATCTGGCCCGCTTTTTCAGAGTGGCGGCGGAGCCATGGCGGAGACAATCCGCTCGATGCGTGGTCGAAGGCCATGATCGAGCCGGTCGCGGAGGCGTTCGGCGCGACGCCCTTCTATCCGTCCGATCCTCCGTACATGCCGTTTCAGCGCTGGGCCATCCAGGCGGAGGGGCTTGAGAGCTCGCCGCTTGGCATCCTGATCCATCCGGACTATGGGCTTTGGCATGGCTATCGCGGTGCATTGGCGTTCAGCGAAGCGATCAGCCCCACGCCTGTCGAGCGTTCTCCTTCACCCTGTGACGGCTGCATGGAAAAGCCGTGCCTTTCAGCGTGTCCAGCAGGCGCGATTTCGAGGTCCGGATTCGCCGTCAATCCATGCCGCGCGCACCTCGTCACCATCGAGGGGCAGAGGGAATGCATGGAGGTGGGATGCCAGGCGCGCAACGCCTGTCCTGTGGGTGCAGCCCACCGCTATCCGGCCGAGCAGTTGCGCTTTCACATGAATGCGCTTTTCGGCTGATGCTTCAGGCTTTTGGCCAGGCCTTGTCCAGCCCGCCGGATTTCGACAGGCCCTCGCGGAAGGCGGCATAGGCCGGATGCTGGCTGGAGCGGCCGATTTCCATGAGACGGATCTGCAGGCGGGCGGGTGCGTGCGTCCCCAGCCATTCGCCGGCGCGAGAGAGTTTCAGGGAATTGAGGAAGCGGGCCTCGGCAGCGACATTGACGAAACGGCTGATGCCGTCGAGCAGGGCATCGTCCTGTGCCGGGTTCTCCAGAACGAGTTTCAGCCAGGCCTTGTCCTGCTCTTCCAGGCCCGACAGCTTCGATGCCACCGTCTCGCTGTCAGGGAAATTCGCCTTGGCATTCATCGGGGCAGTCTCTCGGTTCGAATCGGTTTTTCTTTTGGGATCATAGGCGACGGCTGGTCGCTTCGCACCCTTGTTCACGGCTTGACTTTGTCAGGTGCAGAACTTCCGATGGCTTCGTCACGAATCGCTGAAAAGGGGCGGCATGAAACAGCTTTCGGTCTGTATGCCGAGCAATCGCGGCTTCGAAAAGTCATTCAGATCCATCGAGACGGCAGTGGCCTTCTGCGAGGCCCGGGATGCGTTTCTGATCGTGTCCGACAATTCCCGCGATGCTGAAAAGGCCGCCTATTGGCTGGGACGATCGCCGAATCTCGTTTATCTTGCCGATGCACCCGTCGATGCTTTCGCCAACTGGCGCAACTCGTTTCTACCTGTCCAGACGCCGTTTGTGATGCCGATGGGAGATGACGATGAACTCCACGCGCAAGAGGGTCATTTAGCGATCGATCTTGCCGATCTCCCCCCGGATGTGATTGGCGTCAGGCCCGCCATCGAGCTCTTTCTTGCCGGTACCAGTCTCTCGGTGCCGCGGATCTACGATCTGGACGCGGATACACCCGGTCAGCGGCTACGGCAGTATATCGACCGGAACGAAGGTGATAACTCCACCTATTACAGCATCTTCCGGACCAAGCCGTATCTGTCGCTTGGAGAGTTCTTTCTGACCTCGCATCCGACCCGCGGGCGCTATGCCGACTGGCAGATGGTGATGGCGCTCGTCATAGAAGGCAAGCTGCTCCTCGACCGTTCAATCCTGTTTCGCTACAACGTCGCGGCCTGGGCAACGCCCGAAACCGTCGAGTCGAGTGCGAAGAACCTCTACACGAAGGTGGGTCTCCCGGAGAATTTCCGGGACTACAATTCGTTGCTGAGATGGATGGATCTCTTCGTTTTTTCGTGTCGCAAGGGCGTGGTTCCGACGCGGGAGGCGCTCGCGGAGTTTCAGGCGGCGGAGCTTTCGGACCTTCTCGATCTCGGCCTCAGGATCGCCGCGGAGAAGGCCGGTGAGGAAAACCCGGCGCTGTCGGAACAGGCGCGAAAGGCGCTGCAGGAGCGCAATCCGACGCTGAAGTTCCTTCATTGCGCAGCTGTTCTCGACTGTTTCCAGCCGGGCCTGAAGGCGAAATATATCGCCTTCCTCAAAGCTGCCTCTGTCTGAGAGCGGATTGCGCGTCAGCCGCGACGGCGACGGCGTTCGCCGCTGCCACCGCTTTCGGAGGCCATCTTGTTGCGCAGCGGACCGATGCGGGTGACCACATCATCGATCGTCGGGCGCGGGCCCTTCGTGTGGCTGTCGATGGCGCCGCGGATCGAGCGCAGGTGGTCGCAGGACGTCCCGCAGCAACCGCCGATGATGCGCGCGCCGGCGTCGATCGCCAGATGGGCATATTCGGCCATCAGTTCCGGCGTACCGGAATAATAGATTTCCGCGCCGCGATATTCCGGAATGCCGCAATTGCCCTTGACGACGACGACAGCATTCGGGTCCGCTGCCGTCATGTCGAGGAGCGAGGAAAGGATGTCGGCAGCTCCTACGCCGCAATTGGCGCCGAAGGCGACCGGCTTGTCGGTAAGGCCATCGGCGACCTGCGGCATGTCCTTCGGATTCAGGCCCATCATGGTCTTGCCGGCTGTGTCGAAGGAGCCGGTGTAGACGTAAGGCAGGTCGAGCGCTATGGCCGCTTCCGCGGCGGCGCGAATTTCGTCCGGTGAGGACATGGTCTCGATCCAGGCGATGTCGATGCCGCCGGCCTTGAGGCCTTCCATCTGTTCCTTGAAGGCGGAGACAGCGTCGTCATAGGTCATGGCGCCGAGCGGAACCAGAAGCTCGCCCGTCGGGCCAACCGAGCCGGCGACGATAACCTTGCGGCCCGCCTTGTCGGCGACGGCGCGGGCGATCTCGGCGGCTTTTTTATTGAGGTCGAAGACGCGATCCTGCGCGTGGTGCAGCTTCAATCGATGACGCGTGCCGCCGAAGGAGTTGGTGAGGATGATATCCGCGCCTGCATCGACGAAGTCCTGATGCAGCTTCGTGATATTCTCGGGCTTGGACTCGTTCCACAATTCCGGCGCTTCGCCAGCCTCGAGTCCCATGGCGAAAAGATTGGTGCCGGTGGCCCCATCGGCCATCAGCACGCCCTTTTCGGCCAGCAGCGCCTTTAACGGATTTGCAGTCGTCATCGTCGGATCCTTAATTTGATGGGGATGATATAAAGATATCCTTATGTGATTTCAATCGCTATCTTCCGCCACGTCCCAGATTGCCCATTTATCGTTCGGTTTCAATTCATTGTTGTCTTGCGCGCGACTTGTCCTCCGCCAGCAACGCCGTACGTTGCTAAAATAAATCGTCAATTCATAGATATTTAAGCTCTCAATAACTCTCCGGTAAGAATGTCCCGCTAATTGTTTTCGTGCAGCGGGGGACACCGCTGACACACTTCCGGATCAGGTCTTGCGTACCGGAGGTGAGCGTATCCTGCAGTGTATGTGCGGGATGGCCAGTGAGTATCGGCAAACCGTGCATCGCTTTGCGACTGCGCGGTTTTCGCGCTTTTAAAGCATCCTTCGCGATGCTACGACCACGCCTCATGACCAAAACCATCATGCTTCAGGGAACCGGCTCGGATGTCGGCAAGACCGTGCTTGTCGCCGGGCTCTGCCGGATTGCGGCCAATCGCGGGCTCAAGGTTCGCCCCTTCAAGCCGCAGAACATGTCGAACAATGCGGCAGTCTCCGACGATGGCGGCGAGATCGGGCGGGCGCAATGGCTGCAGGCTATGGCGTCGCGCGTACCTTCCTCTGTGCACATGAACCCGGTCCTCCTGAAGCCGCAATCGGAAAACGGCAGCCAGATCATCGTGCAGGGCAAGGTTTTCGGGCAGGCGAAAGGTCGCGACTACCAGCGCCTGAAGCCGCAATTGCTGGGGGCCGTGCTCGACAGCTTCGAGACGGTGAAGGTGGGGGCTGACCTCATCATCGTCGAGGGCGCGGGCTCGCCGGCGGAAATCAACCTTCGTGCCGGCGATATCGCCAATATGGGGTTCGCTACGGCGGCGAATGTTCCCGTCGTGCTTGTCGGGGATATCGACCGTGGCGGGGTGATCGCCTCACTGGTCGGAACACACGCGATCCTGCCGGCAGAGGATCGCGCGATGATCACCGGCTATCTGATCAACAAGTTTCGTGGCGATGTCAGCCTCTTCGACGACGGGATCAAACAGATCGAGGGTTTCACCGGCTGGCCGTGTTTCGGCGTCGTGCCCTGGCTGAAATCGGCGGGGCGTCTGCCGGCCGAGGATTCCGTCGTGCTGGAGCGGTTGGTGTCGAAGGGTGCTGGCGCCTTGAAGGTCGCCGTGCCGATGCTGCCGCGCATTGCCAATTTCGACGATCTCGATCCGCTGGCGGCGGAGGAGCAGGTGGAGCTTGTCTTCGTCAAGCCGGGCGAGGCGCTTCCCCCGGATGCCGGACTCGTTGTGTTGCCCGGTTCCAAATCGACCATTGGCGACCTCAGGGCTTTGCGAGCCAATGGCTGGGACCGCGATCTTGAGGCCCATCGTCGCCGGGGCGGCCGCGTCATCGGCATATGCGGCGGCTACCAGATGCTGGGAACCCGTATCACCGATCCGCTCGGCCTGGAGGGAGAAGAGCGCGAGATTGCGGGGCTCGGGCTTCTCGATGTCGAGACCGAGATGGCGCCTGAAAAGACGGTGCGGAATTCCTCAGCCCGGTCGCTGGAATATGATGCTCCGCTGACGGGCTATGAAATTCATCTGGGCGTGACGCGGGGCGCGGACTGCGCTCGGCCTTCAGTTGCCATCGACAATCGCGCCGATGGGGCGATCTCGGCGGATAGGCGGGTCATGGGGACCTATCTACATGGGCTTTTCGGTTCGGATGCATATCGTCGCGCGCTACTCGCGAGCTTCGGCGTTGAGGCGGGGGAGCAGTCCTATCGCCAGACGGTTGATCAGGCGCTCGATAAGGTCGCAGAGGAACTCGAGGCGGTGCTGGACAAGCGCTGGCTGGCGAGCCTCCTCGATTGACATGGGCGTCCATCGCGCCTAACCCTTTTGCCGTTACTTGAATGGTTTCTCCGGGCGACCGGAGACGAAGAGGGAATGCGACGAAGGCCGCTTCACGCGGAGTTCCAATCGCAGCCGACCCCGCGACTGTAGAACGGTGAGGTCGGCCCGTCGCGCAAATCCGGAAGCTCGCAATGGTGCGGATTTCGGGAGGGCGCGAAAAGCCACTGGTATGCATGTCTTGAACAACCGGGGCCGGACGCCTCTTTCTCTACGAATCGTCCTCCTCTCAAGATGCGCGACAATGCCGGGAAGGCGAGGGCCGCCGATGGTCACGCGCAAGCGTCTTGACCGGGAGCCGTGAGCCAGGAGACCTGCCATTCTCCGTTTTTATGAAGCGCTCGCAGCACGGAGGTTGTCTTGGCGCAGGTTTTGAACGCTCCGTCCGGAGCGGCGCGATGACGCGCAGCACCTTCATTCTCGGCGGCGCCCGCTCGGGCAAATCGGCGCTTGCCGAAAAGCTGGCGCGTGAGAGCGGCCTGCTGCTTCATTACATTGCGACTGGTCAGGCCTGGGACGCGGAGATGCGCGAGCGCATAGGCCAGCACCAGAGCCGGCGTGGGCCCGAATGGACGACCATCGAGGCGCCGATCGAGCTCACCTGCGCGCTGACGCCGCTGGATTTCGAGGAGAATGCCATTCTCATCGACTGCCTGACGCTGTGGGTCACCAACCTGATGATGGCCGAGCGCGATATGGACGAAGCCTTCGAACGGCTCGCGTCTGCCATAGCTGGCGCAAAGGCGCGGATTTTCATCGTTTCCAATGAAGTCGGTCTCGGCATCGTGCCGGATAATGCCATGGCGCGCGCGTTTCGAGACCATGCCGGCCGGCTGCACCAGAAAATCGCGGCTGTGGCCGACGAGGTTTATTTCGTGGCGGCAGGCCTGCCGCTCAAGATGAAGGGTTGACGAGAATGCAGAAGATACCGGCCACCGTGATCACGGGCTTTCTGGGCGCGGGCAAGACGACGATGATCCGCAACTTGCTCTCGAATGCGGGCGGCAAGAAGATCGCGCTGATCATCAACGAATTCGGTGATCTCGGCGTCGACGGCGAGGTGCTGAAGGGCTGCGGCGCGGAGAACTGCACCGAGGACGACATCATCGAACTGAACAATGGCTGCATCTGCTGCACCGTGGCCGACGATTTCATTCCGACCATGGAAAAGCTGCTCGGGCGCGATGTCCTTCCGGACCATATCGTCATCGAGACTTCGGGTCTCGCGCTCCCGCAGCCGCTCGTCGCTGCCTTCAACTGGCCGGGGATCAAGACGCGGGTGACGGTCGATGGCGTCGTGACGGTGGTCGATAGCGCCGCCGTTGCCGCCGGCCGCTTTGCCGACGATCATGACGCGATCGACGCGCAGCGGGCGGAAGACGAGGGGCTGGATCATGAAAGCCCGCTGGAAGAGCTGTTCGAAGACCAGCTGACGGCTGCCGATCTCGTGATCCTCAACAAGGCCGATCTGCTGGACGACGCAGGCCTCGCTGCTGTTCGCGACACCGTTTCGAACGCCACTGCTCGCAAGCCGAAGATGGTCGTCAGCCGTGGCGGTGATGTGCCAGCTTCCGTTCTTCTCGGCCTGGGTGTTGGCACCGAAGACGATATCGAGAACCGCAAGTCGCATCACGAGATTGAGCACGAAGGCGAGGGGCACGCGCATGATCACGACGAGTTTGAAAGCTTCGTCGTCGACTACGGTCCGGTCGCCGATCCGGTCGCCTTTGCCGATGCGCTGAAGGGGATTGTCGAAACGCATGACATCCTGCGGCTCAAGGGCTTCGCCGACGTCCCCGGCAAGCCCATGCGCCTCGTCATCCAGGCCGTCGGCAACCGCATCGAAACCTATTTCGACCGGCCGTGGAAGCCGGGCGAGGCGCGGGCGACGAAGCTGGTCGTGATCGGTCTTCATGACGAGATGGACGACGCGGCAATTATCGAGGCGATCAAGGGGATTTGATGGGGCTTCTGCCTCGCCGCTTCATGGGGAGGGTTGAGGAGCAGCATTCTTGACGAAAGCGAATGAATGGTGGCTACCCCCTCTGGCTGCCGCCATCTCCCCCACAAGGGGGGAGACGGAAGACGGCCCGCTTGCCGGACAATGACAAGGGCAGAATGCATCTTCTTCTTGCACAAAAGGGTTCCATCGCCGATGGCGGCGAGGCTGTCGATCTCGGGCAGTCGCCGGGGGATATCCTGTTTCTGTCGGCAGCGGATACCGAGCTTGCGGCTATCGCGGCAGCGGCAGAAGGGTGGGCCGGGCCGTCGCTAAGGCTGGCGAGCCTGATGAGCCTTCGTCATCCGATGTCGGTCGACACCTATGTCGAGCGGACGCTGAAACACGCGAAGCTCGTCGTCGTCCGGGCGCTCGGTGGAGCTGGGTATTTTCAATATCTGCTGGAGGCGTTTCATGCGGCGGCCTCGCGCTCCGGCGCGCTGATTGCCGCATTGCCGGGCGACGAGCGGCCCGATCCGGCGCTGGCTGATTATTCCAATGTGCCTCGCGCCGATTATGCGGCGCTGCATTCCTATCTCGTTGAGGGCGGAGACGCGAATGCGCGTGGGTTCCTGGATTATTGTGCGGCGATGCTCGCCTCCGCCGAAAAGCCTGCGCCGGCAACGCCGCTTCTGAAAGCGGGGATATGGTGGCCGGGTCAGGGTGTTTTTGGGGTGGCAGCGTGGAGGTCACTCTCCCCCCTTGAGGGGGAGATGTCCCGTCAGGGACAGAGGGGGGTATCCTCTCGCTCTGGCGTGGGTCACCCCCCTCTGTCGGCTGCGCCGACATCTCCCCCTCAAGGGGGGAGAG
>DATMTA010000175.1:0-3481 GCA_035565055.1 Ensifer sp. | reverse complement strand
GCGGCCTGAACTCGGGCTCGCAGGTTGCCGTGCCTTCATCGCGGCCCCCCGCAGCCGCACGGCCGGCAAACCCCTCGATGGCCAGGTCTTCCTGCACGACTATGTCTGGGATCGCGACCAGGACTTCAAGATCCTGGAGCTTATCCTAACGGCCCCCGTGGTGGTCGCCAGCTGGATCAGCCTGCAATATTTCGGCTCGTCCGTTGCTCCATCGCTTTTCGGCGCGGGCAACAAGCTTCTGCACAATGTGGTGGGCGGCTTCGGGGTGGTTGAGGGAAATGGCGGAAATCTGCGTGCTGGACTGCCCTGGCAGTCTGTCCACGATGGCGTCGGTTTCGTCCACGAACCGCTGCGGCTGACGGTCGCCGTCGAGGCGCCCAAAGAGGCGATTACCGATGTTCTGAGGCGACATTCTTCAGTGCGGGCGCTCTTTGACAATGACTGGCTGCACCTGTTCGCCCTCGGCGAGGATGGTCAGGTCGCCTGGAAATACGAGCGCGATCTGAGATGGAGCGCTGTTCAGGACCCGCCACACACGGTCATGGAGACTGCGGGGCACGCAAGCGCCTTGATCTAACCGCGGCTACACACATTGCCTCCCGGCGTCAAACCCGGGGGGCCACAGCCCGGGTGCCTCGCTTATAGAATCAGGCCGCCATCGCTCGGCAGCTTTCGGCACAGCGCCGACAAGCCTCCACGCAATCCTGCATGTCGCCAATGCGCTCGCAATCCTTGGCGCACTGGTCGCATATCTCCGCGCATTCCCGGCAGGTGTGGCGATGGTGTTCCGTGCCGATCAGCATGAAATGGGCAGAGGTTCGGCACATCTCGGCACATGCCATCATCAGCCGGAAATGCGCCGGCTCTGTATGCTTGCCGCCGGCTTCCAGACAATGGCTCATCGCCATGTGCAGACAGGTGCTGTAGCAGTGCAGACAGGCCTCCACGCAGTCGCGCATTTTCGCGTCCATCATCTTCATGGTCCTTGCTCCATTTTTGGTTGTCGCCGATCAGTCAATGTTGACGCTCGGTAAGTGCTGCTCAACCTGTTTGCGCTCGGCTTCAGAGAGCGGCGCGATATGCGTCTGCCAGAACTCTTCTGCGGCCGGTTCGTCCGGTTCCCATTTACGGGTGTCGGTCTTGTTGTCGTCCATGACGGCGCGGCGGTGGCCGCCTAGCCGAAGATAAGCCATGGCGAGTTCGTGGCTGCGCGTTTCCAACTCGTGTTGGCGGGATCTGTCTTGCAGGAGATTGCGTTCGGCGTCTTCAGCCGCGCCTGCTCTCTGGGCTTCGGCTCCCTCGCCGCCCGCACGGGCATCATCGCTGCCGCTAACGGGACCGACTTCGTCTTTGCTGGTCATCTCATTTCCCTGTCTGTGGGTTTGGCCTCCGTCGCCACTCTTCCGTCTAACAGGAAGAGTGCATGATGGTTCCACATGGGGGACAGGAAGGCGGATCGAGGGCGGCCGCGGCGTCCAGCCCCCCCTGAGACATCGGCGTTATCATATATGAAACATTAACCTTGCTTCCCTACGATTTCTGGCAACATGGGTGGCGCAGCGCCTACCCGGACGGGGGCCAGAATGCGTTATTTCCAGAATATGAAAATTATCGGCAAGCTATCGGCCGTGATGCTTTGTCTGATCGTTGTGAGCCAGATCGTTGGTGTGACCGGCTACACATCGAGCTCCAGGCAATCGCAAAACGCGGAATGGACCGATCATACCTACGAGGTCTTGGACAAGGTCATCGGCATGATGGCGGCCATGGTCGATCAGGAGACCGGTATGCGCGCCTATCTGTTGTCGGGCGACCCGAAATTCCTCGAACCGCAGATTGCCGGGGCCAAGGCCTTTCAGGAAAATTGGGCCGCCGCAAAGAGCCTGACGTCGGACAACCCCGCACAGCAGGCGCGTCTGGATGAGGTTGCAAGGCTTGCGGAGACCTGGACGACGAATGTTGTCAAAGCCGAGATGGAGCTGATGAAGGATCCCGCCAACCGGGACAAGGCGCGGCAGATCGAAATCTCTGGTGCAGGCAAGGCGTCGATGGATGGGATCCGCGCCAAAGTGAAGGAACTGGAAGACGCAGAGACGTCGCTGCTAGGCAAGCGCAAAGCCGATGCGCAGGCTGCCGCCGACATGGCACGGACAGTCGCCGAGGTTGGCGGCATCGCCATGTTGCTCCTGACGGTTGCGGGGTTGTTCATCCTGAACAGATCCGTTGTCAAGCCGCTGCGCAGCCTCAATGACTGCATGATGCAGATGGCGAAAGGTCGCAACGATATCGACGTTCCCGGTCGCACCCGCAAGGACGAGCTTGGCGACATGGCAGGCGCAGTCGAAACCTTCCGCCAGACGGCCATCGCCAAGATCGAAAGCGAACGAGCCGCGGCGGAAAGCCGCTCGCTGAGCGATACCGAACGGGCACGCGCTGCAGAAATCGACCGCAAGCGGGCCGCCGAGATGGCGCAGGCCACCGCAGGTCTTGCCGAAGGCCTGAAACAGCTGGCAGGCGGCAATCTGGGCATTGAACTGACAGATGCCTTCGCAGCCGATTTCGAAGGCCTGCGAAACGACTTCAACATGGCCGTCGTCCAGCTGCGCGACACCCTTTCAGCTGTGGCCGATGCGACCTCGGCCATTGATGGGGGCGCCCGCGAGCTCTCCTCCAGCGCAAACGATCTCTCCAAGCGCACTGAACAACAGGCAGCCTCGCTGGAGCAGACAGCCGCCGCCCTTGATGAGATCACGGCCAATGTCACGACCTCGTCCAAGCGGACGGAGGAGGCCCGCAGCATGGCCATTGAAGCCAACAAGTCGGCTCATTCTTCCGGCGACGTTGTTGCCAGCGCCATCAATGCCATGCAACGCATCGAAGCGTCGTCCAGCCAGATTTCGAACATCATCGGCGTGATCGACGAAATCGCGTTCCAGACCAATCTTCTCGCCTTGAACGCCGGCGTGGAAGCGGCGCGCGCTGGTGAAGCCGGCAAGGGCTTTGCAGTCGTCGCACAGGAAGTGCGCGAGCTGGCGCAACGCTCTGCCCAGGCGGCAAAGGAAATCAAGGATCTCATCCGCACCTCTGCCGGTGAAGTTGAAAGCGGCGTAAAGCTGGTGACGGCAACCGGCGACGCGCTGAAGGTCATCGAACAGCACGTCGTCGCCATCAACAGCCAGCTCGACGCCATCGCCACATCCGCCCGCGAGCAGTCGCTCGGGCTCGGGGAAGTCAACACGGCGGTCAACCAGATGGACCAGACCACCCAGCAGAACGCCGCCATGGTCGAAGAGGCCACCGCCGCAAGCAGCTCGCTGGCCAACGAAGCAGACAAGCTGCGCGAACTGGTCGGCCGCTTCCAGCTGGGCAGCCACCGGAGCGCCTATGGCAACGCTGCCTCGGCCCGAACCGTCAACACGCCTTCACGCGCTGCAAATGTCCCGTCTCAGCCCCGTGCGCCGGCACGCCCGGCAAGGCTGGT
>DATMTA010000174.1:0-77293 GCA_035565055.1 Ensifer sp. | reverse complement strand
TGGCATTTGTGGAGTTCCTCGGTCACCGAATGTGTCCGGCCGGGAGCAGATCAAGGCGAAGTCTCGGGTCAATCAGGGATCTTTTGGCGCTGCACAAATTTAACCTCGGCGGTTACGCGCGCGAAAAGAGAAGGTTGGCCGTCAGAGGATAACATGTTTTCCCAATACTCAAAGGTTAGTGCAGCCGCCAAAAGTATGATTTTATAATGGAAACTCGAATCTCAACGAGGTGGTTCTGCCTCATGGCAGGGATTGACATCTTTCTTTGCATTTTGCCGACGATGGTAACTCTAACGCCCTCTTCGCGTTGCAATATATAATTTATCCGTTATCAACGTCATATAATCTATGCCCAATTGACGACTTAGACATCAAAAATGTCTCGGATTTTGAAACGAGTTGACGGGAAAACAATGAAAATTGCGGTTGCTGGAACAGGTTATGTCGGTCTCTCGAACGCTGTGCTGATCGCGCAGAAGTACGATGTTGTCGCTTTCGACATCGTGCCCGAGCGCGTCGATCTCATCAACAGCAAGCGCAGTCCTTTTTCTGATACCGAACTCGAAGCGTTCCTTGCGACAAAACCCTTGAGGCTGAAGGCAACCCTTTCCAAGGAGGAGGCCTACAGCGGCGCGGATTTCGTCATCATCGCGACCCCGACGAATTACGACCCCAAGACCAACCATTTCGATACGACGTCGATCGAGTCGGTCATCCGTGACGTCATTGCGATCAACCCTGATGCCGTGATGATCATCAAGTCGACGATTCCGGTCGGCTACACGGCAAAGATCCGAAAGGAGCTGGCCTGCGAGAACGTGGTTTTCTCGCCCGAGTTCCTGCGCGAAGGTCGCGCCCTTTACGATAATCTTCATCCGTCGCGCATCGTGGTGGGTGAGCGGTCCGAACGCGGTCGCGCCTTTGCGGACATTCTCGCCGGCTGTGCCGAGCGGAAGGACGTGCCCGTTCTCCTCACTGACTCCACGGAAGCCGAGGCGATCAAGCTTTTTGCCAACACCTATCTGGCCATGCGTGTCGCCTATTTCAACGAACTCGACACATTCGCGGCAACACATGATCTGAACACGAAGCAGATCATCGACGGCGTCGGGCTCGATCCACGCATCGGCACGCATTACAACAACCCCTCCTTCGGCTATGGTGGATATTGCCTTCCCAAGGATACCAAGCAGTTGCTGGCGAACTATCAGGATGTACCGCAAAACCTCATCAACGCGATCGTCACGTCGAATACGACACGCAAGGATTTCGTCGCGGAGGACATCCTGCGCCGTCAACCTTCCATTGTCGGCGTTTACCGACTGATCATGAAGGCCGGCTCCGACAATTTCCGCTCCTCGAGCATTCAGGGGATCATGAAGCGCATCAAGGCCAAGGGCGTTCCTGTGATTGTTTACGAGCCGGCGCTCAAGGAGGAAAGTTTCTTTGGGTCGAAGGTCTACCGGGACCTGGACGCCTTCAAGGCGGCATCTGACGTCATCCTTTCCAATCGCATGGTCAAGGATTTGGACGATGTTGCGGAGAAGGTCTATACGCGTGATCTTTTCGGAAGCGACTGATGCCCGTTGTGGGAATAGTAAAGCACACAATATGCTATCTATTTTACAAGAATATTTTTGCGAAAAAATATAATGAACTCCATATGATCAGTGAAACGAGTATAATTATGAAATATATCTGCATTTTCATGGTTTTATCAGATTTAATCCCGCAGTGTCAGGTCGCAAATCAGAGGTAGATGATCCGAGCCAAGCGCCGGCCCTGTCTGGCAGTTCGAAAGGACATTCAACCGGCTTGTCAGGACATGGTCGATCGGCGCACCCACAAATGCGAGCCCCGACCTGACACCGATGCGCGTTGGAGGCGGGAGCAAATGAGGCTCCTCGTGCAACTGCCCCCGGCGTTTGACGCGGGCGAAATATGGATCCCATTGTGTCGCATTGAAATCCCCCAACATGACACTGGGCTCGCGGGCCCGGGACACCATTGAGGCAAGGGTTGTCAGGTAGTAATTGCGCGCAGCAAGTTCCGATACGCTTCGCAGCGTTGAAGGATGAACGCCCCAGACGGCGAGCCGCCGCCCTTCCACATCCAGAACCGCCCTTACGATTGCATGGTCTTCGACGAGCCTGGTTTCTTCCTGGACGATGCGATGTCGTGAGAGGATCACCAGGTCGGGCGCGGGACGGGTGTGATACGGAAAGAGCGCATAGAGCTTCTCAGCTGCGTCGCGATCCTCTTCCGAGAATTCCTGTATGGCGACAATATCCGCCGATTGCCGGGCGAGCCAAGGATAAATGCTGTCCCGCTCCTGATTGTCCCAAAGCCAGTTATAGGTAATGACGCGGAGTGTTGGGCCTTTTGTCGGCGTCAGGTTGGCGTCGTAGTCGCTTGCGACCGGTACGACCAGGTCAACACATAGCACCAACCCGACCATGAAAAGCGGCCAGCGCATCCGCGCCCAGAAGAGGGCTGCAAGGAGAACCGGCAGAAGTGCCAGTGCCTCGAGATAACCCCGGAACAGGTCTAGGCCCGCGATCACGACCAGGATCTGTGGCTGCAGGTACTTGACCGCCAGCAGGATCGCGAACGCACATGCGAGCAGGAAGGGGAGGATAGCTCTGTGACGTTCCCTGTTCATCCGCGCTTGATACCAAGTTGTTGAGCCGCATCCGCCTACGCTAAATCGTATTGCAATGCAAAAGTATTCGATTTGCATCTCGCTCCCGTCATTGAAAGATCTGGTGGCGAAACTGCCGGATACGGCAGCGCATGGCTTGCGCCCCGGAATGCAATCTGGTCGTGATGGTGTCTGCGACGCGATGAAATCGACTACGCGCCGGTCAGGAGGAGATGAGGCACATGGATGACAGGAATGGAACTCGCCGTATCGCGCTGGTGACGGGTGGCGGCACCGGGGTGGGAAAGGCGATCGCGCTGGCCTTGAGCCAGAATCACTGGACCGTGGTCATATCGGGGCGCCGGCGTGAGGTGCTTGAAGAGGCGGCGGTCGAGATGCGCGCGCAGGGCGGCAGTGAGATTGCCTGTATGCCGTCTGATGTGGGCGATGTCGGTTCCGTTCGAACGCTGTTCGAGAGCATCGAGAAGGCTTATGGACGGCTCGATCTTCTCGTCAACAACGCGGGTCTCTCCGCTCCGGCGGTTCCTCTGGACGAGTTGGATGTAGAAGATTGGAACCGTGTCGTTGCAGCAAATCTCACCGGCGCCTTCCTGTGTAGCCAGCAGGCCTTTCGCATCATGAAGGCGCAATCGCCGCGTGGCGGACGCATCATCAACAATGGTTCCATTTCAGCCACGACGCCGAGGCCGAATTCGGCTCCCTACACGGCCACGAAGCACGCCATCACCGGGCTCACGAAGTCCTGCGCCCTGGACGGCCGCGCCTTTGACATCGCGTGCGGGCAGATTGATATCGGCAATGCGGCAACCGACATGACCGGACGTATGCGCGCAGGCATCATCCAGGCCAATGGCGAGACCATGGTTGAACCCACGATCGATCCGAAACTGGTGGCCGATGCCGTGGTTTACATGGCCGGTCTGCCGCTGGACGCCAACGTGCTCACCATGACGGTCATGGCCACCAAAATGCCTTTTGTCGGACGTGGCTAAGGCCGGTGAACTAAAGCGATTCCGAGCCGAAAGTGGGAACCGGTTTCGCGTCCGGAAATGCGTAAAAACAAATAGATAGAGCGCTTCAGTATTTCCATTAAATGCTGAAACGCTCTAAAGCACCCCCCAGGCGCGATAACGGCCGCGGCCGGTCATTTCGCGCAGATTCAATTCCTTGGTGAGGACCAGTGCACCCTGCGGGGTGATGTCGAGTTCCTGCGCGATAAGGCTTGCCGAGACGACCGGCCTTGCAATGACCAGATCGACCAGTTGGGGAAGGCGTGAATGACCGCGCCGATTGGCAGTGCGGCGCTCAAGCTGCGCGCGGGCAGCCAGCAGCCGGTCGTGCTCCTTCAGGCCGATGGTTGCGGTTTCCTCGATGCTTTCAACGATGGCGAGCAACCTCGTCTTGCGGCTCGGCGAGCGCCGGCGATCGATCTTGATGGTTTTCAGGCCGACATTGAGTGGTGGCAGATGGACGCGAGCCGCACCCTGCTGGCGCAACAGCGCAGCCGCCAACTGTCGCCCGAGTTCCGCCCGGTGCTGGAGCACCTGAAGCTGGTTCCAGGCGTCGAGCGCGATGGCGGCCTTGAGGATGGGCGGAAACGCTTCGGCATCACGAAGGACCTGCTGCCATTCATCGAGCCGGGCATCCTCGTCCCAGTCGGCGTCATAAAGGAGAGGGTCGCGATCCGTTGCGGTCTTCGGCGTTGAGCGATTGTTCAGCGTATCGTCGATCAGCGCGGCACTGCGGCTCAGAAGGGCATCAATTTCGGCGAATTCGTCGCCCGCCTCTTCCAGAGCCGGATCCTCCTCCACCTCATCCGGAACCTGAGCGGGAGGGTGGGCCGACGGTCGGTCCGCGACATCAGCGTGCCGCGCTTCGCCACGCAGGCGTGCCAGCCCAGCACCGCTCAGGGCCCATTCCGGTGGGTGGCTCCCAATATGGCGGCGGCTGCGCAGGACTGAATGGGCAATGGTCAGTTCATGGGTTGGGGTGCGGGCATCGCGGCGGGCGTCATGGAGGACCAGATCTTCCACATGGACCAGTTCGCCATCCACCCACATGGAGGCGACTGCGTCCGCAAAATCCTGCCGCTCCAGAAATCCCTCGCGGATGCTTGATCGAGCAATACACTCATCGAGGCGCGCCAAGGCGTCGGTGGCCCGACACACGGGACCGAACAACTCAGGCAGGTCGATGCGCTTCAAGTCGTATGACATCGCCTGATGCTAGGCGATTCAGAGGGACTTGCCTATCGGGAGAGCGTCAAGCCTGACGGCGTCCCCAGCAAATGAAGTCTGCGTTGGCGAAGTCACTGTCGGTCGGCTGGTTTCGCTTCCCGTAGGAAAGAGGGTTGCCGTCGGGACCGACCGTGGATCCGCCAGCCGCGCGCACCACGGCGTCGCCGGCCGCGGTATCCCATTCCATCGTTCGACCAAAGCGGGGATAGATATCGGCCTCGCCCTCGGCGATCAGACAGAATTTCAGCGACGACCCCACAGACTTGTAGTCGTGGACGCCTTCCTTTTCCAGAAAAGCCAGGGTCTCCGGGCTGTTATGCGAACGGCTGGCGACCGCAACGGGCTTGTCCGGGCAGGCGCGCACGCCGATCGAATGGCGGGAGACGAGCCTGCCGCCTTCACCGATGATGAGCTTTTCGGCGCCCGTGGCATCTCCGCGATAGAGCACGCCCTTTGCCGGTGCATAGACAACGCCGGCGACAGGGCGTCCTTCAACGATCAGTGCAATATTGACCGTGAAGTCCTCGCTCTTGTTGATGAATTCCTTGGTGCCATCGAGCGGGTCCACCAGAAAGAACCGTCCGGAACCGGTTGCCGGCATGTGACCGGCCGCGCAGGCCTCCTCGGCAACCAGCGGGATGTCCGGATAGGCTTTTGTGAGAATTCCGGCGATGATCGCCTCGGCCTTCTCATCGGCAATCGTCACGGGGGACTGATCGCATTTGAGCCGTACTTCGGGTCCTGCACGAAACACGGTCATGATCACCGCGCCCGCCTCAATGGCGGCAGCCGTGAAAATCTCAAGCATGGGGTCGTTCGTTGTCATCATTCTTCTCGCGTCGGCAAGGCGTTGCCGACGCATGGCATATACGATCGACGGACATTCGCCGCAAGCCGTCGTCCCCAGAGTTCACCAGTCGGACTAAATGCTGGATTCAGGGTTCAAGTATTATTTTGCCTGAAACACCGCGTTCCATCAACTGCGTCAGAACTTTTGGAGCATCGGCCAGGGGATACCGTGCGCTGATCAGTGGCTTGATCCTGCCATCCTTGTACCAGCCGAAGAGTTCGCGAACATTGTCCGCATAGACTGCCGGTTCATGTTGGGTGAACGCACCCCAGAAAACGCCGACGAGGGAGAATTCCTTGACGAGCGCCAAATTGACGGGGAGTTGCGGAATGCGACCGGCTGCAAAGCCGACGACAAGGTAGCGGCCGTTGCGACCCATCGTACGCACCAGCGTATCGAATGTGTCGCCACCAACCGGATCGAAAATCACATCGACGCCTTGTCTGCCGGCGAGCTCCCGCATCGTATCCTTGAGGTTGTCGTAGCCGATGACGTGATCCGCACCGGCATCGCTGGCCGCCTTGCGCTTCTCGTCCGTGGACGCGATGGCGATGACCTTCGCACCCATGGCCTTGCCAATCTGGACTGCGGCCAGCCCTGTAGCACCAGCAGCGCCTGCGACAACCAGCGTTTCGCCGGCTTTGAGGTGACCGCGCTGCTTCAGCGCATGATGCGACGTGCCGAAGCCGCACATCAGCGCGCAGGCATCGGCGTCATCGACGCCTTGGGGAAGCGGGATGCACTGCGTTTCCGCAAAGACACCCTTCTGCGCGAAGGCGCCCGTGCCGGCAGTCGCGACAACACGGTCCCCCGGCTTCAGATGTTTCACGTCCGGGCCGACGCTGTCCACGAGGCCCGCCATTTCCATGCCCGGAATGAAGGGCAGATCGGGCTTCGCCTGATAGAGGCCCTGAACCAGCAGTCCGTCGGGATAGTTCACGCCGATTGCCTTCGCCTTGATCACGACCTTTGCGCCTGTCGCCTCCGGCTCAGGCAGGTCGGCAAGGCTCAGCCCGTCAATCGGGCCGTAGGCGTTGCAGAGGATCGCCTTCATCAGACTTTCTCCTGCGTGTAGCGCTTCAGTTCCTCGCGCGCGATCTGGCGGCGGTGAACGGCGTCTGGACCATCGGCAAAGCGGAGCGTGCGGACATTCGTCCAGGAGCGCGCGAGCGGCGTGTCCTGGCTGATGCCCATGCCGCCATGCATCTGCATGGATTCGTCGATGATTTTCAGCGCCATGCGGGGAGCCGCGACCTTGATCTGGCTGATCCAGACGGCGGCTTCCTTCGGATTGCCGCGATCGATCATCCAGGCTGCCTTGAGGCAGAGGAGGCGGGTCATTTCGATCTCGATCCGCGCTTCGGCAATGATGTCGAAGTTTGCCCCGAGTTCCGCCAGCTTCTTGCCGAAGGCCTCGCGGCGCAGCGCCCGCTGGCACAGGCGCTCAAGCGCCATTTCGGCGTGGCCGATGGCGCGCATTGTGTGGTGGATACGCCCGCCGCCGAGCCGCCCTTGCGCGATTTCGAAGCCCTTGCCTTCGCTGAGCAAGAGGTTGGAAGCCGGGACTCGGACATTTTCCAGCTTCAGATGAAAGTGGCCGTGCGGTGCGTCATCGTCACCGAAGACTTCCATGGGACGGAGCTTGGTGATGCCGGGCGTGTCGGCAGGCACGAGGATCATCGAATGCTGCTCATGCCTGCGGCGCTCGGCACTCGGGCTATGCACCATGACGATATAGATCTTGCAGCGCGGATCGCCGGCACCCGACGACCACCACTTCTCGCCGTTCAGCACATAATGATCACCATCGCGCTCGCAGCGCATGGAAATGTTGGTGGCGTCGGAAGAGGCGACATCGGGTTCCGTCATCAGGAAGGCTGAGCGGATTTCACCGTTGAGAAGCGGCTTCAGCCACTTTTCCTTGTGCTCAGGCGCGCCGTAGCGTTCCAGGACTTCCATGTTGCCGGTATCGGGAGCCGAGCAGTTGAAGACTTCAGCCGCGAGAAACGACTTGCCCATCTCCTCGGCGAGATAGGCGTATTCCACCGTATTGAGGCCATAGCCGTTCTTGGAATTCGTCAGCCAGAAATTCCAGAGACCGCGTTCCTTCGCCTTCTTTTTCAGGCTTTCGAGGATTTCGGTCTGCCGCGGCGTGAAAGCGAAACGATTGCCGCCTTCCGCCTTGCCGACTTCGGCGAGGTATTCTTCGTCAAGCGGCATGATCTCGTTGCGGATCATGTCGCGCACGGCGGCGTGTATCGGTTTCAAGCGCTCTGTCATGCCGAGCGGCATGTTGTCGGCCCCGGCGACGATATCGGACATGGCTTCCTCCTTGCGCCCGACCGGAGCTTTCAGCCCCGCCTCCATCGGACGATAAATTCTGGTTGTAATGCTGGCTCAGGTGAACATACTACCGAGTATGTTGTCAATCGTCTGCGAATGCGGCATTGATAATTCATGTGGGAGGAAATCGCATGACAGAACAGCAACAGGAGACGCCTGCGGCCAAAGGTGGCGCGCTTGATCTAGCGGCGCTGGGGGAGGAGCTCGGGCAGGCCATTCCCGGTTTCGGCGTGCTGGACACGGCGACGAAGTTTTCCGATGGGCAGTCCAATCCGACCTATCTGCTGACGGCTGGCGGCAATCGCTACGTGCTGCGCGCCAAGCCGCCGGGGCAATTGCTGGCCTCCGCCCATCAGGTCGACCGCGAGTTTCGTGTGTTGAAGGCGTTGCACGGAAGCGCCGTTCCGGTGCCGGATGCGCTTTATCTGTCGCCCGAGCAGTCCTCCATTGGCCGGATGTTCTATGTCATGAGCCATGTCGACGGCCGCATCCTTTGGGATCCGGCGCTGCCCGATGAGACGGTGGAAGGCCGGCGCGCAATCTACGATGCGATGAACCGTGTTCTGGCCGCGCTGCATAGCGTCGACGTCAACGCTGTCGGTCTCTCCGATTTCGGCAGGCCCGGCAGCTATTTCGAACGGCAGATCAGCCGATGGGCCAAGCAATACCGCGCGAGTGAAACCGACAAGCTGGAAGACATGGACTGGCTGATCGACTGGCTGGAGAAGCACGACGCCGGCGACGATGGGCAGGTTGCGCTCGTTCATGGTGACTATCGCATCGACAACATGATCTTTTCGCATGGTGGTGCAGAGGTGCTCGCCTTGCTTGACTGGGAGCTTTCGACGCTCGGCCATCCGCTCGCCGATCTCGCCTATCAATGCATGCAATGGCGCCTGCCCAACAAGGGCAATTTCCGCGGCATTGGCGGGCTTGATCGCGAAGCCCTGGGGTTACCGCTGGAAGCGGACTATGTCGCGGCCTATTGCGCGCGGCGTGGCATCGCGGTTCCGCAGAACTGGGTCTTTGCGCTCGCCTTTTCCTTCTTCCGCATCGGCGCGATCATTCAGGGCGTCGTGAAGCGTGCGCTGGATGGCAATGCCTCCAATCCGGAAAAGGCCCGCCAAATGGCTGCAGCCGTGCCGCTCGTGGCGCGCATGGCGCGCGATCTCGTGAACAAGGGAGAATGACGATGAAGCAGTTTGAGGGGCTGACGGTTCTGATTACCGGCGCAACAGGCGGATTTGGCGAGGCGGCAGCCGCGCGCTTCTATCAGGAGGGTGCCAATCTCGTTCTATCGGATATCACGGATGAGGGGATCGACCGGATCGCCAGCCGCTTCGATTCCGCGCGGGTTGTAACACTTGCCGGGTCAGTGGCGAACGAAAAGCTCTCGGAAGACCTCGTGCAACT
This sequence comes from Ensifer sp., assembly GCA_035565055.1. Taxonomy (GTDB): domain Bacteria; phylum Pseudomonadota; class Alphaproteobacteria; order Rhizobiales; family Rhizobiaceae; genus Ensifer_A. Next base: position 67,788 of record DATMTA010000174.1, on the reverse strand, counting down.
GGCGCTGGACAGCTTCGGATCGCTGGACGTGGCCGTCAACAATGCGGGCATTGCGCATCCGCTTCTGAAGCTGCCGCAGATCGACAGCGAACTGGCGCGCCGCGTCATCGACGTCGATCTCATGGGCGTCTTTTACGCGCTCAAGCATCAGCTTCCCGTGATGGAGAAGCAATACCGCGAGCGAGGGCGGAAATCGGCCATCGTCAACGTCGCCTCTGTTGCGGGCGTTGCCGGAGCACCGACTGCGAGCGTCTACGCCGCCGCCAAGCACGGCGTTGTCGGGCTAACGAAGTCTGCGGCGCTTGAATATGTTCGGCGCGGCGTACGCATCAACGCGCTCTGCCCGTCCTTTGCCCGCACGCCGATGGTGACGAAGATGCTGGATGAGCAGGTTGCGAGCGGTCAGGCAACGCGCGAGGAGGCCGAGGCGCATCTGACTCGCGGTATCCCCGCGAAACGTCTGGGCGAAGTGTCGGAAATCATCGAGGCCCTGATCTTCGCGGCATCTCCCGCCAATTCGTTCTACACGGGGCAGACCATTCATGTAGACGGCGGCATGACTGCCACCTGACAGGGCTCATCCGTGGGTCGCGAGCGCGTCGACATTGTCGCGCGCTTCGTAGATGGCGCACAGGATATGATAGAAGGTGCTCGCGGGGGCCGGTTCATCGACAAGGCTGCCGTCGGGGAGCCTCTTGTCATACCAGAGGCCGCGAACGGGCGTTTTCAAGAACTCCGAAAACGCCTCAAGCGCCCGGGATGCTGAGTGGATGTAGTACTGACGTTTTTCCGGGCCGGCAACCACCGCAAGCTTTGTCGCCGCCTTCAACCACTCGGTCTGCGGCCACATGCGCGCAACGGGATCATGGACGGTAAAATCGTCGTAGAGGCTCATGATCGCGACCTTTCCGTCCTCAGACATGCCGTGGGCCATGCCGATTTCGAAAAGCCGCTCGGCCTTCGCGATGGCTTCGGGGTTCCGACGCAAAGCGCCCCAGCGCGCCAGCAACCAGGCCCATTCGAACTGGTGGCCCGGCTCCATGATCCGGCCCTTGTCGGATGGATGCGGGGTCCAGTCATGGTCGAAAAACTCTCTGAGACCGCCGGAACGGGCATCAATGAACTTCGTCAGGGCGAGGTGGGCGATTTCATCAGCGAGTGAAGTCCAGGCTTCCGGGCGCTCTGCCAGCGCCTCCCAGGCCAGTGCCGCCTCGAAGAGGTGCATGTGGGGATTGGAACAGAGCGGCAGGCTGGGCGGGTCGGAATGTTCGAAGCCTGCAATCGGATGCCGGTGATGAGCAACAAGGAGCCGGAGTAATTCGGTCGCCTTCTCTTCCATGCGCATCGTCGCGTCGGGAAAAGCCTCTGCGATCTGAGAGAACGAGAAGAGCGCGAAAGCCTGATTGTAGAGGTCGTAGTCAAGGTTGATCAGCGCCCCTTGCGGGCTTGCCAGCGCGCCATAGAGGCCGTCATGCTTGCGGAACGTCTTTTCGAAATAGGTCAGACCGTTCCGGACGATCGTGTCCCAGTCGCCATCGAGCCCGCGCATGTGCGCGGCGCTGAAGCAATAGAGCTGTCGCGGCTGAACGCGGGCGCGACGGTTGTCGCCTGCCATGGCGCGAGCGTCCTGGCCGATGCGCTCGTGAAAGCCGCCGCTGGTCTCTTCCACGCCTGTCGTGCTCCAGAGCGGCAAGGCGGCGGTCTCCAGCCAATCGGTCATGGCCTCAAGCCTGTTCCTGAGGCTCCCGGTCGTTTCGGCGGTCATCATGCGGCTTATGTGATCCTCGTCTGACGGTATTGGCAACAAACGAATGAAAGCACCGCCTGTTCCCGGCGACAGTACCCGGGCCGGGTCCGTCGTCAAGCGCCTCCAGATGTTTGGCTATAGACCTCAGCGGCTCTCGTATTCCTCATCAGACACATGTTCAAGCCAATCGACGGTCTTGCCGTCCAGAGCTTCCTGGACTGCAATATGCGTCATAGCGAGATGCGGCGAGGCGCCATGCCAATGCCGTTCTCCCGGTTCGAACCAGACGACATCGCCGGCGCGGATATCCTCGATGGGGCCGCCATCGCGCTGGACGAGACCCATTCCGGCCGTAACAATCAGCGTCTGCCCAAGCGGATGCGTATGCCAGGCCGTGCGCGCACCTGGCTGGAACGTCACCGAGGCTGATGCGACGCGGGCAGGGGCCTCCGTCTGAATGAGCGGCTCGACCCGCACTTGGCCCGTGAACCAGTCCGAAGGACCGGGATTTGAGCTGCGTTGTTCGAGGCGGCTGATTTTCATCATCGATCTCCCTGGCGTCGCAAGCCGTCTTTATTGCATTCTGAAACCGGCAGGTGCAACCGTTCCTAAAGCTTCAAGTCAGACATCGGAAGCAGTGCGCCCCGATGCATGATGACCTGCAGGGAGACGGCATGACCCTTTGCGATGGCCTCGTCCGGCGTTGCGCCGGTCAGCAGTGCCGAGAGGAAGCCGCCGTTGAAGCTGTCGCCCGCGCCGGTCGTATCCACCGGCTTGATCCGCTCTATTGCCTCCGTCCGGTGGCGATCCCGTGCTTCGGCATAAAGCATCGGTCCCCCACCATTCTTGACCAGAACCCGCTTGGCGCCGGCCGCGAGGTAACGATCGGCGCAGGCGTCCAGGTCGGCATCGCCGAAAGTCGCGGCTTCATCGTCGAAACTCGGCAGAAGAATGTCAGAAACGGCTGCCGCCTGCATCGTCACGCTTCGCATCTCATCGACCGAAGACCATAACCGGGGACGCAGGTTTGGATCGAAGACGACCGTCTTGCCGGTGGAGCGCGCCGTAGTCATCGCCCCCAGGAAGTTGGTGCGCCCGGCCTCGTCGAGGATCGCCATGGTAATTCCGGAGAAATAGACCACGCTTGCCTCATTGAAGGCTTTGGAAAGGGCGCTCCTGTCATCTGCCAGGGTCTTCGCAGCGGATTGATCGCGCCAATAGGTAAAACTGCGTTCCCCATCCGTGATCTCGATCATGTAAAGGCCGGGGCGCCGGCTTGGATGCCGCGTGATCAGCCTTGTGTCGATCCCGTTCTCTTCGAAGAACGACAGCATCTTCGCGGAATAGACATCTTCGCCGAGGCGGGTGAAATAGGCGACGTTCCAGCTGTCTTGCGGCAGGCAGGCGCGGCTGTACCAGGCGGTGTTCATCGTGTCGCCGGCAAAGCCCAGGCGGAAATCGGGACCGCCCAGAGACGCCATTTCGATCATGCATTCGCCTACGGAAAGAAATGTCTTCCGGTCCATCCTTGCGTTCCTCCTCCGGCACAGCATCTGTCGTCTCGCACAGGGCCGGCAACTCTGCAAGGATGCGCCTGCAACGCGGTGACAATTCGACCCGTCGTCCACGCGAATGTCATTCGCGGCCATTGCAGTTTTGCCGTCGCTTGATAAAGTCTGTTCATCATTGAACTGATTTCGCGGTTCCCGCGAAGCACTGCCGGAGCGAGGATCCGGCCTGGGAGAGAGACGACCATGAATAACCTGTTCGACCTGTCGGGCCAGACGGCCCTGATCACCGGTGGCTCGCGCGGCCTTGGCCTGCAGATTGCCGAAGTGCTTTCCGATTACGGTGCACACGTGATCCTGACGGCGCGCAAGCAGGCAGAGCTCGATGAGGCGGTGGCGCATATTGCGGCCCGTGGCGGCAAGGCTGTCGGACTGGCAGGCGACTTGTCAAAGATCGAGGAAATTCCGGAATTTGCCAGGAAGGCTCTCGATGCCAGCGGGTCGGGCATTCAAATTCTCGTCAACAATGCCGGAGCAACCTGGGGCGCGCCTGCTGAGGACTATCCGCTCGAGGCCTGGCACAAGGTCATGAACCTCAATGTGACGTCGATCTTCATGCTGAGCCGCGAGATCGGCAAGCTGGCGATGATCCCGGCGAACTACGGGCGCATTCTCAACATCGCCTCCGTCGCCGGCCTCGGCGGCAATCGCGCTGACCTCAACATGAAGACGATCGCCTACAACACGTCCAAGGGGGCGGTGATCAATTTCACCAAGACCCTGGCCGTCGAATGGGGACGCCACGGCATCACCGTCAATGCGCTTTGCCCGGGTTTCTTCCCGACAAAGATGGCGAAGGGTCTGATGGACCAGATGGGCGAGGCACTGTTGCCATCGGTGCCCAATGGCCGCTTCGGGGGCCCCGAAGATCTCAAGGCGCCGGCACTGATGTTCTGCTCCAGGGCGTCTGGACATGTGTCCGGACAGTGGCTCGCAGTTGATGGCGGGATGAGTGCCGGATAAGGCGTCATCCTCGGAGCTGGTGGACCTGGGGCCGGTCTAGAACCGGTACCCAAGCCCCACGTTGAGGACGTGCTGGCGGAAGCCGATAGAAGAGCCTCCGCCGCTGAGGGTCTCGAACTGATTGAAACGGTATTCGCCGCGCGCGAACATCTGCTCGGTGATCTTAAAGTCTACGCCTGCACCCAGCGTGTAACCATTGATCCACTGTTTGGCGCTGCCAAGCCCTGCAACGCTGGCATACAGGTTCGTGCCCGTCCAGCCGCCTGCGAAAAAGACGTTGGCGGGGCCGAGATCATAGCCCACCTTGCCGCGAACGCTCGCCCCGAAGTCGGTTCCGACTTTGCCGGTAAAACCGTCCGATGTGGACGTCAGAGCATTCCAGTCATAGGACAGGTCTCCTTCCAGGCCGACCAGCCATCCCGGTGCGACCAGAACGTCCGCGCCCGCGAAGCCCCCGATGCGGCCGCCATTCAGGTCGGTACCTACTTGGCCGCTGACGCTCGCGCGAAGCGAGCCATAGCCGCCGAAAGCCCCCAGATAAAAATGATCGTCGGCGACCGCCGCGAAAGGAATGGTCGAAAATGCCAAAGCCAGAATCAGGTTGCGCATGTCTATCTCCCCTATCGATGGCGGGAGATACACCACGCGCTGCCACGTCCGTCTAATCCAAAGATTGCATCTATTTGACACAGCTTGAGGCAACAGAGATGGGGGGGGCGGGGGCCGCGGCAGGCGTTTGTCGCTAGGCTAAACCTGCGCGCTCAATTTCCTGGACGAGCCAGTCGGACAGTCGTTTCGCCGCCGGATGTGGCTGCCTGTTGGCGGGCGTCACGAAATAATAGCTGCTTCGGCTTTCGATGGCGCGGTCAATTGCCTTGACCAGTGAGCCTTCCTGAAGCTCGGCCTGGATCAGGAAGAGCGGCATCAGGGCGACGCCCAGGCCGGCGATGCAGGCTTGCGATACATGCATGAATTGCTCGAACCGCATCCCTTCGCGGTGCGACCGCTTGACGCCAAGCGTTGAAAACCAATGCTGCCAGGCTTCCGGTCGCGAGGCCATTTCCAGAAGGGGCATGGAAATCAGCGCTTCCGGCGATTTCACGGGATTTTCCTTCAGGAATTGCGGGCTGCAGACCGGCACGACATATTCACGCATCAGAAACCGGAAATGACCGTCCGGCCAGTCCGGCTTGCCGACATGGATGGCGGCATCCAGCCTTTCCTGCTCGAAATCCACGCGGCCGATGCGGGTCGCGAAATTCACCGTGAGACCAGGGTTCTGTTTCAGGAAGGCAGGCATCCGGGGCATCAGCCATCGCGTGCCGAAGGTTGGCAGGATCGCCAGACCGAAACCGGCTGAGGCGTTGTCGGACATGGCTTCCAGCGAAAGCAGACGCAGGTTTCGCAGCAGCGCATCCGCACCCTCGGCGAAGCGGCGGCCCTTGTCGGTCAGTTCGACGCCGCGATTGGTCCGGTTGATCAGGGCGACGCCAAGCTGCTGTTCCAGCAGCGCGACATGCCGGCTGATTGCCCCAGGCGTCAGGTTGAGGGCGGCGGCCGCAGCGCTCATGCTGCCAAGCCGTGCGACGGCGTCGAAGGCGGATAGAGAAGCCGTGGACGGCAGAAGGCGACGTTGTGTGGGTTCCATCTGCTTTGATTAAAACTCAAAGCGGCGGAAGTAAATATGATTTGCGAAGGAGCGAGAATGCGAGGAAACTCCCGTCAACTATCGAGGAGCCTCATTACGATGTCATCGACTTTTTCCTGGAACGACCCCTTCCTTCTGGACGACCAGCTGTCCGACGAAGAGCGCATGATCCGCGACAGCGCGGCCGCCTTTGCCGAAGCCGAGCTACTGCCGCGCGTCAACGAAGCCTATCTGCATGAGACCCCGGCTCCGGAGCTCTTCCCGCTGATGGGCAAGGCCGGACTTCTCGGTGTGACGCTGCCCGAGAAGTATGGTGCGGCGGATGCAAACTACGTGTCCTATGGTCTCGTCGCCCGGGAGGTCGAACGCATCGACAGCGGCTACCGCTCCATGATGAGCGTGCAGTCCTCGCTCGTGATCCATCCGATCAACGCCTACGGTTCGGAAGAGCAGAAGGACAAGTATCTGCCCGGTCTCGTCTCGGGCGAGTTGATCGGCTGCTTCGGCCTCACCGAGCCGGATGCGGGTTCCGATCCGGCGGGCATGAAAACGCGCGCGGAAAAGATCTCCGGCGGTTATCGTCTCAAGGGCGCAAAGATGTGGATTTCGAATTCGCCCTTCGCCGATGTCTTCGTCGTCTGGGCGAAGTCGGAAGCGCATGACGGCCAGATCCGCGGCTTCATTCTCGAAAAGGGGATGAAGGGCCTTTCGGCCCCGGCGATCAAGGGCAAGCTGTCGCTGCGCGCCTCGACCACCGGCGAAATCGTTCTCGACGGCGTCGAAGTTGGCGAAGATGCGCTTCTGCCGAATGTTTCGGGGCTCAAGGGTCCGTTCGGCTGCCTCAACCGTGCGCGCTACGGCATTTCCTGGGGGGCAATGGGCGCTGCCGAAGACTGCTGGTTCCGCGCCCGCCAATACGGGCTTGACCGTCACCAGTTCGGCAAGCCGCTTGCCGGCACGCAGCTCTTCCAGAAGAAACTCGCCGACATGCAGACCGAAATCGCGCTCGGCCTTCAGGCCAGCTTGCGCGTCGGCCGCCTGATGGACGATCACAAGTTCGCGCCGGAAATGATCTCCATCATCAAGCGCAACAACTGCGGCAAGGCACTCGATATTGCCCGGCAGGCGCGCGACATGCATGGCGGCAACGGCATCCAGATCGAATATCACATCATGCGTCACGCGCAGAACCTCGAGACGGTCAACACCTATGAGGGCACGCATGACGTTCATGCGCTGATCCTCGGCCGTGCGCAGACCGGCATCCAGGCGTTCTTCTGATGAATGCCGCCCCGTCCGCGCCGCTTGCCGGCCTCAAGGTCATAGAGCTGGCCCGCATTCTGGCCGGCCCCTGGATCGGCCAGACGCTGGCCGATCTGGGCGCCGATGTCGTCAAGGTGGAGAGCCCTGAGGGCGACGACACGCGCGGCTGGGGCCCGCCCTTCATTGAGATCGACGGTGAGAAATCGGCGGCCTATTTCCACGCCTGCAATCGCGGCAAGCGCTCGGTCATTGCCGATTTCGGCAAGTCGGAGGATCGCGATTTCCTGCTGGCGCTGATCAAGGATGCCGATGTCGTCATCGAGAATTTCAAGGTCGGGGGCTTGAAGAAATTCGGCCTCGACTACGAGAGCCTCAAGGCGCTCAATCCACGGCTTGTCTACTGCTCGGTCACCGGCTTTGGCCAGACCGGGCCCTATGCGGCGCGCGCCGGCTATGACTTCATGATCCAGGGCATGAGCGGCTTCATGGATCTGACCGGCGAGCCGGATGGCCCGCCTGAAAAGATCGGCGTGGCGCTCGCCGACATCATCACCGGTCTCTACGGCACGATCGCCATCCAGGCGGCGCTGGCGCAGCGGCAGGTGACGGGCAGGGGGCAGCATATCGACATGGCGCTCTTCGACACAATGAGCGGTGTGCTGGCCAATCAGGCGATGAACTTTCTGGCGTCAGGCGTTGCGCCGAGGCGGCTGGGCAACGCGCATCCGAACATCGTGCCCTATCAGACCTTTGCCGTGAGCGACGGCCATATCATCATCGCCTGTGGGAATGACAGGCAGTTTGCAGCGATCTGCGATATTCTGGGGCTGGACGGCGTCGCCAGCGACGAACGCTACGCTACAAACCGCGCCCGCGTGGAACATCGCGCCGAAGTTGCCGCGATGATCGAGGCGAAAACGCGCACCATCACCCGCGACGCGCTTCTGGCACTGCTAGAAGGAAAATTGGTCCCGGCCGGACCGATCAACACGGTCGCGGATGTCTTTGAGGACCCACAGTTTCAGCATCGAGAAATGCGGATCGATCCGCAAGGCATCCCCGGCGTTCGCTCCCCGATGGTTTTTTCCGAAGCGAAGCTCTCGACATCAAGGCGTGCTCCAAAACACGGCGAGCATGATCAGGAAATCAGATCGAAGCTCTGATCTTCGTGGAAAGACCCTTTGGCCGCCTTCGCGGCCTCGAAGCTCGGTGAGTTTTTGGCGCGGGGAAAAGTTGAGCCGATCATTGACCGGATCGGCGGGTTCCGTCCGAGTTCACGCCGACCGAACGCAGTCTCTGCCTGCGGCTTTTGCTGCATAGAGGGCACGATCGGCGGCTGCAAACAGGTCTGCGGCCGTACGATGTCCGTCGTAATGTGCACAAATGCCGACGGAAAGCGTGACGTTGTTGACGTCGCCCGGCTGATTTTTCAGGCCCTCCTGCAGCGTTGCCACATAATGCATCAGGCGACGGGCGGAATCCGGTCCGGAAGCGATGACGGCAAATTCGTCGCCGCCGAGCCGAATGGGGATCATGTCGCCGCTCGCCCTGTCGAGCATGAGAAGCGCCAGCGTGCACAGGATCTGATCGCCGGCGGCATGACCCAACGTGTCGTTGACCGCCTTGAACCGGTCGATGTCAACCAGCGCCAGCGAAACCGGTTCGCGATCATGGATCAGGCGCGCCAGCGTCTGGTTGAAGACCGAGCGGTTTGGAAGGCCGGTCAGTGGATCCGTCGTGGCGAGGCGCTTCAAGGTTTCGTTTGCCGTCTGCACCTCGTTATGCGCCAGTTGCAGAGAGTGGGCGAGTTCGGTCGCCTGCAGCGCCGTGGAGTGGTTGCGACGGAAATTGGCCTCGCTGATGATCGCGCTGCGTATCAGCATACCCATCAGCAGGAACACATTGACGGCGACGACCAGATCCACAAGGTTTCCCTGCATTAGCAACCTGATCAAGGTGGCGAGAAGAATTGGGCCACCGAAGGCAACTGAAATGCGCCAATAGGCCAGACTCTGGATAATGGCCCCTGTCGTGATGCCGGCCATGATGAAGACGATATAGGCGCTTGTCCGGCTTTCGATCAGGTTGAGAAAGTAGATTGGTAACGGAATCCACGACACTCCTGCGACGAATGCAAGGATCGTCAGGTTCCTCAGTGCTACGCCGGGTCGGGGGTTTGTGGGGGCTGCGCGAAGGACCCGTAGGCCGTAGACGAAGCGGAGCAGGTTCAGGCCGATGATCCCGGCCAGCCAGCCAAAAATCAGGGATCCTCCGCGCTCGTAATAGATCAGCAAAGCGGCGGAGCTCGCAATGAAGCAATTGGCAAGAAGCGTAACAGGAATATTGGCAAGCACGCCCAGCAGTTGAGCTCTCTTGACCTCAGATCCATGTGCGCTGCTGCTTCCGTCCACCAAACCTGCCTTCACCTGCCCCGAGCATTGATCGCTAATATTTCACGCATCTTATAGAACAAACGTTGCGGAAACCTTGAAGGCTCTTGTGTGATTTGAGTGAAGAGGCAGATTTCGCTACACAGTCGGGTTGCCCGTCTACAATCAAACGTCCGAAATCAGGTCGCAACGCCCAAACTTCAAGGTCGATGCTCTAGGCGGCCATTACGTGCCACCAAAATTCGCAGCGCCAGATTCTCTGCAACGCGTTGTCAGTCCGGTCTATTGTTGTGTCGCCCGCACAGGGCGATGTTTTAAACGGAAGCCGTCTCAAGCACTCACAGGAAGCGTTTGCGAATGTCCAGAAGCGAGAAGAGACCGAGGATGGACATCAGAAACGCTGTTCCGCCCACCACCAGCAAACGCTCCGTGAAGCCCATTGAAGCCGCCTGGGCCTGCGCGGCATCGGTGCTCTTGGCCGCATTGTCCATCAGATGACGCGTCAGCCGTGCATTGATCGACGCGTCCACGTCGTCAATCTTCGATCCTTTTTCAGGTTTTTCCGGTTGAATAGCCAAGGACCCCGCTCCGTCACTCTTCTTGATGCGCATGTTTTTATTGCTGGTTAACCATATTCGCAACTACACCGTTTTGCAACGGTGCGGTTTCTTTGCTCAACTGGTCTGAGATACACGGATACTGCGCCGGCCTCCGCAGCAGTTTTTCTCATGGTCCGGCGCCGACTGACGCGGTTGAACACTATGCGCGCCTGGTCGCGATGCCGTCCCGTCCGTTTGCCAGGCCTGCAAAGACCAGTTCGCGCAGCCGGGTTGCCAGCGGGCTCATGAGCTGATGCTTGCGCGAGATGAGATGATAGGGCGTCACCACCACGGAATCGGCGACATCAAGGGCCGCGACGCGACCGCCGAAAACCTTTGGGCCGAGCAGTTCGACCACCTCCTGCGTGATCGGGGCGATCGCGTCCGAAGTGGTCAGATAGGAAATCATCACAAGAAGTGATGTCGTGTTGACAGTCTCCTTCGGGGAGGGAAGGCCCTGGCTCAGGAACGCTTCCTCGATGGCGTGTCGTAACGGCGTTCGTGGCGCCTGCATGACCCACTCATAGTCAGACAGGTCTCCCAGCCTGAGCTTCCTTTCACTTGCAAGCGGATGGCCTTCGCGAACAAGAAAGCGAATGATTTCAACGCGTCCCGTCAGGATGTTGAACTGTCTGGAATCGGTCCCGGGCGGCAGGCGGGAAAGCACGAAGTCATATTCGCCATCGATCAGCCCCTGAATGAGGACGTCGCTCGGGGCAACATCCACATAGATGTCGGCCGAGCCGGCGCCGGCTTTCAGCTTCTGAATGGCGGGGACAACGAAGGCGACCGCGCCACCCGTCACCGAGCCTACGCGAACACTGCCGGACTTGCCGGAGGTTACAGCGGTGACCTCCTGCAGCGTCTGTTCCAGTCCGTTGAGAAGTCCTGCGGCATTGCGCGCGAGGATCTCGCCCGCCGGCGTTGCCGTCATGCCCTTCGGATGGCGCACAAACAATGTGAGGCCCACCAGGCGTTCGATGCTGGCGAGCATCCGCGATGCCGCCGGCTGCGTCAGCGACATGCGCTCGGCCGCAAGCGCCAATTGGCCGGTTTCGTAAATCGCCCGAATGAGCCGGAAATCTTTAAGCTGGAGTCTGTTCTGGAGAACTTGCACGGGCACTTACCAAATTTGTTATGCAGATTGTCAGCATATGCAATTGAAAGTCAAGTTCCGACTTTTCTAATTGGGGCGGGATCAAATGGGGTCTCAAGGGACTCGCCATCGTATTGTTTTGAAAGCGATCGTGGCGCTGTCGTATCAATCCGGGAGGATTAAATGAGAAAACTAATTTCCGCTCTGGCGTCGGTTGTCATCGGCGCTGGTCTGATGACCGCTCCTGCCTTCTCTGCCGACAAGGGCATGGTTGGCATCTCGATGCCGACGAAGTCGTCCACGCGCTGGATCTCCGACGGCGAGAGCATGGTCAAGAGCTTCAAGGAGCTCGGCTACACGGCTGACCTGCAGTTCGCTGAAGACGATATCCCGAACCAGCTCGCCCAGATCGAAAACATGGTCACCAAGGGTGCCAAGGTTCTCGTCATCGGCGCCATCGACGGCACCACGCTGTCGGACATCCTCGCCAAGGCTCACCAGGCCGGCGTCAAGGTCTTCGCTTATGACCGCCTGATCCGCGAAACGCCGAATGTCGACTACTATGCGACCTTCGACAACTTCAAGGTTGGCGTGCTCCAGGCTGAATCCCTCGTGAAGGGCCTCAAGGAGCGCTTCCCGAACGTGAAGCCGTGGAACGTCGAACTCTTCGGCGGCTCGCCGGACGACAACAACGCCTTCTTCTTCTATGATGGCGCCATGAGCGTCCTGAAGCCGATGATCGACAAGGGCGAAATCGCCGTTGTTTCCGGTCAGATGGGCATGGACAAGGTCGGTACGCTCCGTTGGGACGGCGCTGTTGCGCAGGCTCGCATGGACAACCTGCTTTCGGCCAACTACACCTCGAAGAAGGTCAACGGCGTTCTGTCTCCCTATGACGGCCTGTCGCGCGGCATCATCTCCTCGCTCAAGGGCGTTGGCTATGATCCGGCTGGCAAGGAATTCCCGATCGTGACCGGTCAGGACGCAGAACTTGCTTCCGTCAAGGGCATGATCGCTGGCGAACAGTACTCGACGATCTTCAAGGACACCCGCGACCTCGCAGCAACGACCGCCAAGATGGTTGATGCCGTGATGCAGGGCAAGGAACCGGAAGTCAACGACACCAAGACCTATAACAATGGCGTCAAGGTTGTTCCGTCGATGCTTCTCTCGCCCCATGTTGTCTACAAGGACGACATCGAGAAGGTTCTCGTTGGTTCGGGTTACTACACCAAGGACCAGATAGCCAAGTAAGCTTGGTTGAACGAACACGGGGAGTCCGGCGCGAGCCGGGCTTCCTCACCCTGACTACCTGACGCTCTCAGTGAGATGGTGACCTGACCCAGCTAATCGGGGCGGGAGGCGTCCGGCGGTCCCCAAGAGGTGACCGGCACCTATAATAATAACAACGCCCGCATCATGCCTGCGACATTGGTCGCGAATGTGCTACGATACGCCGGGGGAGAGAAATGCAGCCAATTCTCGAAATGCGAGACATCACCAAGACGTTCCCGGGCGTGAAAGCGCTGACGAACGTGAACCTGTCCGTGATGCCTGCAGAAATTCACGCCATTGTTGGCGAAAACGGCGCCGGAAAGTCGACGCTCATGAAGGTCCTGTCCGGCGTCTATCCGGATGGCACTTTTACCGGCAAGATCATGTTCGAGGGTCAGGAACAGAAGTTCTCGACCATCAGCGACAGCGAAGACATCGGCATCATCATCATTCACCAGGAGCTGGCGCTCGTGCCGCTGCTCTCGATCGCGGAAAACCTCTTTCTCGGACATGAAACCGCGAAGATGGGCGTGATCAACTGGTACGAGGCCTATGCCCGTACCAAAGAGCTGCTGGCCAAGGTCGGACTCAACGAAAGTCCCGACACGCTGATCACCAATATCGGCACCGGCAAGCAGCAGCTCGTTGAAATTGCCAAGGCGCTGAACAAGAAGGTGAAGCTTCTGATCCTCGACGAACCGACGTCGAGCCTGAACGAGAAGGACTCTGACGCGCTCCTGGAGCTGCTCATGGGTTTCCGCTCGCAGGGCATCTCTTCGATCCTCATCACCCATAAGCTGAACGAAGTGACCAAGGTCGCAGACCGCATCACTGTTATCCGCGACGGCTCCACCATCGACACGATGGACTGTTCCGACGGTACGGTCGATGAAGACCGCATCATCCGCGCCATGGTCGGCCGCGAACTGTCGGACCGTTATCCGCCGCGTCATGCGACGATCGGGCAGCCGGTTCTGGAAGTCAAGGACTGGTCGGTCTATCACCCGCATCACGCCGAGCGCCATACAATCAAGGGCGTCAACCTGACCGTCAACGCCGGCGAAGTTGTCGGCATTGCCGGCCTGATGGGGGCAGGGCGCACGGAATTTGCGATGTCGCTCTTCGGCCGCTCGTGGGGCCAGAAGATCACCGGCTCCGTCAAGCTGCACGGCAAGGAAGTCGATGTTTCGACCATCCCGCGCGCGGTCGACGCAGGCCTGGCCTATGTGACCGAAGACCGCAAGACCTATGGTCTGGTCCTCATCGACCACATCAAGCACAACATCACGCTTGCCAATCTCGAGGATGTCTCGAAGAAGGGCGTGATCGACGATATCCGCGAATTGCAGGTCGCCAACGGCTATCGCCGCGATCTGGGGATTCGTTCTTCGAGCGTGTTCCAGAAGACCGGCAACCTCTCGGGCGGCAACCAGCAGAAGGTTGTCCTGTCCAAGTGGCTGTTTTCCGGTCCGGACGTGCTCATTCTGGATGAACCGACGCGCGGCATCGATGTCGGCGCGAAATACGAAATCTATGGCATCATCAACAAGCTTGCCGAGGCCGGCAAGGCCGTGATCGTGATCTCTTCCGAAATGCCCGAGTTGCTGGGCATGTCGGACCGGATCTACGTCATGAACGAAGGCCGCTTTGTTGCTGAAATGCCCGTCGCGGAGGCCTCGCAGGAGGCCATCATGCGCGCGATAATGAGATCATAGGAGAGAAACATGGCCCAGGCGACGGAAACATCGCGGGATAAGATCGATATTCTGCACTTCGTGAAGGCGAACATCCGCGACTACGCGCTGTTGATCTCCCTTCTCATCATCATGGCCTATTTCCAGTATTCGACCAATGGCACGTTGTTCATGCCGGTCAATATGACGAACATCATCCTGCAGAACAGCTACATCGTCATCATGTCGCTGGGCATGTTGCTGATCATCGTCGCGGGCCACATCGACCTGTCGGTCGGTTCGGTCTCGGGCTTCATCGGCGCGGTGGCGGCCGTGTTCATGGTGCAGTGGAAGATGGACCCCGCCATCTCGGTGGTGATCTGCCTTGCGCTAGGCGCACTCATCGGCGCTCTGCAGGGATACTTTGTGGCCTTCTACCGCATCCCGGCCTTCATCGTGACGCTCGCGGGTATGCTCGTGTTCAAGGGTTTGGCACTTACCGTTCTCGGCGGCGCCTCTGTTGGTCCGTTCCCGAAGGAATTCCAGCTCCTGTCATCGGGCTATGTCCCTGACTTCACGACCTTCCAGCTCTTCGGTCAGCCCTTCAACGTTCTGGCCATGCTGATCGGCGTCATCGTGACGGCGCTCATCATCCGCGCTAACGTCAAGGAACGCAGCAACCAGCTTCAGCATTCCATGGCTGAAGAACCGGGCATGATCTTCCTTGGCCGCAACATTCTGATTGCGATCGGGTTCCTGGGCTTCACCTACCTGATGGCGCGCTATCGTGGTCTGCCGAACGTTCTGATCGTGATGTTCGCACTCATCGTGCTCTTCACCTTCATCACGACCCGCACGACCTTCGGTCGCCGAATCTATGCGCTCGGCGGTAATGAAAAGGCGGCCAAGCTCTCCGGTATCAACACCGAGCGCCTGATCCTGCTCACCTTCACCATCATGGGTGCGCTCGCTGGTCTTGCCGGCCTGATCTTCGCGGCCCGTCTCAACGTGGCGACCCCGAAGGCCGGTCTCGGCTTCGAACTCGACGTGATCGCGGCCTGCTTCATCGGCGGCGCGGCGACCACTGGCGGCGTCGGCAAGGTCGTCGGCGCAGTTATCGGCGCCTTCCTGATGGGTGTCATGAACAACGGCATGTCGATCATGGGTATCGGTATTGACCTGCAACAGGTCATCAAGGGCGTCGTTCTGATGCTCGCGGTGTTCCTGGACGTTTACTATAAGCAGAAGGCGGGCTGATTTCAGGCTCGCACCTGGAGGAAGCTCCAGTCGAAAGCGCGTTGCGTTTTCTGTGAATGAAAAAGTGCCCCAGTGTTTCGGCGTTCAGATACGCCGAAACACTCCGGCCAACCCTTACGAAACATAACCTTTCAAAGGTGCCCCATGACTTTCAAGCCTGCTCAATGGCCTAGAAAACTGCGTTCTCAAGAATGGTTCGGCGGTAACGGGCGAGACCAGATCTATCACCGTGGCTGGATGAAGAACCAGGGTCTCCCGCACCACATGTTCGACGGACGCCCGGTCATCGGCATCCTCAACACATGGTCGGAACTGACGCCCTGCAACGCTCACCTTCGCGACCTCGCTGAAAAGGTGAAGTACGGCGTTTATGAAGCCGGCGGCTTCCCGGTCGAAGTTCCGGTGTTCTCGGCCTCCGAAAGCGCCTTCCGCCCGACGGCCATGATGTTTCGCAACCTTGCCGCTCTCGCGGTTGAAGAAGCGATCCGTGGCCAACCGATGGACGGCTGTGTGCTGCTCGTCGGCTGCGACAAGACCACGCCGTCGCTGCTCATGGGTGCCGCATCCTGCGACCTGCCGACCATCATGGTTTCGGGCGGTCCGATGCTGAACGGCTATTTCCGCGGCGAGCGCGTCGGTTCCGGCACGCATCTGTGGAAGTTCTCCGAAGCCGTGAAGGCCGGCGAGATGACGCAGGCCGAGTTCGCCCAGGCTGAAGCCTCGATGTCGCGTTCGCCGGGCTCGTGCAACACGATGGGCACGGCCTCGACCATGGCCTCGATGATGGAATCGCTCGGCATGACGCTCTCCGGCAATGCCGCGATCCCCGCCGTCGACAGCCGTCGCCGTGTCATGGCGCACATGACCGGGATGCGGATCGTGCAGATGGTCAAGGACGATCTGAAGCCTTCCGACATCCTGAAGAAGGAAAACTTCGAAAACGCCATCCGCACCAATGGTGCCATCGGCGGTTCGACCAATGCCGTAATCCATCTTCTGGCGATTGCCGGCCGCGTCGGCATCGACCTGACGCTCGATGATTGGGATCGTTGCGGCCGCGAGGTCTCGACGATCGTCAACCTCATGCCGTCGGGCAAGTATCTGATGGAAGAGTTCTTCTATGCCGGCGGCCTGCCGGTCGTCATCAAGCGCCTCGGCGAGGCTGGACTCCTGAACAAGGATGCGCTGACCGTGTCGGGCGGCCCGATCTGGGACGAAGTAAAGGACGTCGTCAATTACAATGAAGACGTGATCCTGCCAGCTGACAGGCCGCTGACTGCGCATGGCGGTATCGCGGTTCTCAAGGGCAACCTTGCACCCAAGGGTGCGGTTCTCAAGCCGTCCGCTGCTTCGCCGCATCTGATGAAGCATCGCGGCCGTGCCGTCGTCTTCGAAGACATCGACGACTACAAGGCCAAGATCAACGACGAGAACCTCGATATTGACGAGAACTGCGTCATGGTCATGAAGAACTGTGGGCCGAAGGGCTATCCGGGCATGGCCGAAGTCGGCAACATGGGCCTGCCGCCCAAGGTGCTCCGCAAGGGCATCACCGACATGGTCCGCATCTCGGATGCCCGCATGTCTGGCACCGCCTATGGCACCGTGGTTCTGCATACCTCGCCGGAAGCCGCTGCCGGCGGCCCGCTTGCCGTTGTCCGCACAGGCGACATGATCGAGCTCGACGTCGAAGCCCGCCGCATCCATCTCGACATCTCAGATGCCGAACTGCAGGCGCGTCTCGCCGAATGGAAGCCGCTGCCGGATCAGCCGGAGTCGGGCTACGCCTGGCTGCACCAGAACCACGTCATGGGTGCCGATACCGGCGCCGACCTTGACTTCCTCAAGGGCTGCCGTGGCGCCCCGGTCGGAAAGGACTCGCACTGATGGCCATGAAGCTTGCCCTTGTCGGCATCGGCAAGATTGCGGTCGACCAGCACGTTCCGGCGCTGAAGGCGTCTTCAGATTGGGAACTGGTAGCCACCGTGTCGCGCCATGGAACGGTGGATGGCGTCGAGGCTTTCGACGACTTCCACAAGATGCTCGCTACCCGTCCGGACATCGAGACCGTATCGCTTTGCCTGCCGCCGGTGCCGCGCTTTGACTATGCCAAGGCCGCCATCGAAGCCGGGCGTCATGTCATGCTCGAAAAGCCGCCGGGCGCCACCGTGTCCGAGTGCCTTGCGCTCGAAGCACTCGCCCGCAAGGCCGGCGTTTCGATCTACGCGACCTGGCACTCGCGCGAGGCAGAAGGCGTCGCCGCTGCCAAGGCGTGGCTGAAGGACAAGGCGTTGAAATCGCTGAAGGTGACGTGGAAGGAAGACGTTCGCCGCTGGCATCCGGGCCAGGCCTGGATCTGGCAGGCCGGAGGGTTGGGCGTCTTCGACCCCGGCATCAATGCTCTCTCCATCGTGACCGAGATCCTGCCTGTTCAGATTCATCTGAAATCGGCCGAGTTGTCCTTCCCGTCCAATTGTGAGACGCCGATTGCGGCCTCGCTCGATTTCTTCCACCCACAGGGTGCGGAGGTCTCGGCCGTGTTCGATTTCCGTCAGGAAGGCGAGCAGACCTGGTCGATTGACGTCGAAACTGAAGAAGGCAAGCTCAGCCTGACAGATGGCGGCGCGAACCTTTTCATCAACGGCGAACGGCAAGCGGCGCTTGAGGGTGGTCTCACCCTGTCAGGGGAATATCCGCGCCTTTACGCCAAGATGGCGGCGCTGGTGAAAGCCCGCGCCATTCACATGGACATCTCGCCGATGGCGCATGTTGCCGATGCCTTCCTGCTCGGCAAGCGCGTCACCGTTGAACCGTTTTACGAATAAGGTGCTTCGATTATGAAACATGTTTTGACTGGCATTTTGCCCGTTGCCCCGACGCCATTCACGGCCGACGGCCGAGTCGACGAAGACGGTATGCGCCGCGTGCTCGATTGCATGATCGACCAGGGCGTCGATGCGATCTGCATTCTGGCCAACTATTCCGAACAGTTCGTTCTGTCGGATGAGGAACGCGCGCTGCTGACCAAGCTATCCATCGAGCACGTCGCCGGCCGCGTTCCGGTGATCGTGACGATCAGCCACTTCGCGACGAATATCGTCGTGGAACGCGCCAAGTATGCCCAGAGCCTCGGTGCCTCCATGGTCATGATGATGCCGCCCTACCACGGCGTTGGCCTCGTGCCCGCTCCGCTCGGCATCTACGAGCATTTCAAGGCCGTGTCGGACGCGATTTCGATCCCGATCATGATCCAGGACGCTCCGATTTCCGGCGCATCGCTCCCCGTCGACATGCTGGTCAAGATGGCGAAGGAAATCGAGAACGTTTCCTACTTCAAGATCGAAGTGCCGTTTGCAGCCGACAAGCTGGCAGCGCTCATCGAGGCAGGCGGTCCGGAAATCGTGGGCCCGTTCGACGGCGAGGAAGCAGTGACCCTGCTGGCGGACCTCGACGCCGGCGCAACGGGCACGATGACCTCTGCCATGTTCCCGGAAAAGATCCGTCCGATCGTCATCGACTATCGCGCGGGCCGGGTCGATGCGGCGCTCGCCCAGTGGCAGCGCTGCCTGCCGCTCGTCAACCATGAGAACCGCCAGTGTGGGCTCCGCGCCGCCAAGACGGTGATGATGGAAGGCGGCGTGATCAAGAGCGATTATGTTCGTCATCCGCTGAAGCCGATGTCGGACCGCACCAAGCAGCGCCTCCTGTCACTGGCGCGTGACCTTGATGTGCTTGCTCTGAAATGGGGCAAGTGAGCCGGTTGAACTCCGGCTGACAGTTCTTACCTTCAGTGGCGAGCGGCCCGCTCGCCACTTTCCATTTCACCACCTTTCCATTTGACCGCAAGGAGCAAGACAATGCTGACTGGCAAACACCTGATCGCTGGCGAATGGGTCAGTTCTGAAAAGACCTTCAATTCCGCACCGGCCAAGGGCGAATCCCGCGCCTATTCCGATGGCGGCGCCAAGGAAGTCGACCGCGCGGTGCAGGCAGCCGAAGAGGCCTTCTGGTCCTATGGCTATTCGACCCGCGCCGAGCGCGCTGCCTTCCTCAACAAGATCGCCGACGAGATTGAAGCGCGCGCTGACCAGATCACCGAAATCGGCTCTTCCGAAACCGGTCTGCCGGAAGCCCGCTTGCAGGGTGAGCGCGGCCGCACGACCGGCCAGCTGCGCCTGTTCGCCAGCCATATCGAAAAGGGCGATTATCTCGACCGCCGCTACGATCCGGCCCTGCCGGATCGCCAGCCGCTGCCGCGCCCGGATATCCGTCTGATCGAGCGTCCCGTCGGCCCCGTCGCCGTCTTCGGTGCCTCAAACTTCCCGCTCGCGTTTTCGACCGCCGGCGGTGATACCGCTGCAGCGCTCGCTGCGGGTTGCCCGGTCGTCGTCAAGGGCCACCAGGCGCATCCTGGCACGGGCGAAATCATTGCGCAGGCGATCGATGCGGCCATCAAGGCTTGCGGCATTCATCCCGGCGTCTTCTCGCTCGTTCAGGGCGTAACACGCGAACTCGGCGCTGCTGTTGTCCAGCATCCGCTGATCAAGGCTGTCGGCTTCACCGGCTCGCTCGGTGGCGGCAAGGCTCTGTTCGACCTCTGCATGGCCCGTCCGGAGCCGATCCCGTTCTTCGGAGAACTTGGCTCGGTCAACCCGATGTTCGTCATGCCCAACGCCGCTCAGGCGCGCGCCGAAGCCATCGGCAAGGGCTGGGCGGGTTCGCTCACCATGGGGGCAGGGCAGTTCTGCACCAATCCGGGCATTTCGATCGTGGTGAAGGGCGAGGCTGCCGACACCTATATCGACGCCGCCGTGAAGGGTCTTGAGCCCGTTGGCGCGCAGACCATGCTCTCCGACGGCATTGCCGAAGCGTTCCGTCGCGGCCGCGACCGCGTCCGTGCGACGGCCGGCGTTCGCGAAGTGCTCACCTCGGTTTGCGACCTGCGTAACGCAACGCCTTATCTCTATGTGACGACGGGTCAGGACTGGCTCGGCAATCACGTGCTCAGCGAAGAAGTCTTTGGGCCGCTCGGCATGGTCGTTGTCGTCAACGATCTTGATGAAATGCGTCAGCTCGCGCTGAGCTTCGCGGGTCAGCTCACGGCAACGATCCACATGGACGCCGCCGATACCGCCGACGCCCAGAAGCTGATGCCGATCCTGGAGCGCAAGGCGGGCCGCATTCTCGTCAACGGTTACCCGACCGGCGTCGAAGTGTGCGATGCCATGGTCCATGGCGGGCCTTACCCGGCGACGACCAACTTCGGCGCGACCTCGGTCGGCACGCTGTCGATCCGGCGCTTCCTGCGCCCGGTCTCCTACCAGAACATGCCGACGGAGCTTCTGCCGGAAGATCTGCGTTAATCTGACCGAAGCGATAAGCGTTTGCAGAGGCGGGGCGAAAACGTCCCGCCTCTGTCGTTTCGGGGGTCTATTGTCTCTTTTGCGACATTCCGAATGCGCCAAACCGTGTCGGATGCGGAAGAGCCAGTTCAGTGCGTGTGGAGATACCAATTGTCATGCCGAGCGGAACACGAAAGACCTTGCAGTCTGCGTCGTTCCGGCTAGAGAAGGATCGGCGGAGAAGAAGAGGGGCTTTCGGACATGAACAACTACGTTCTCACCGTTTCGTGCAAATCGACCAGAGGCATCGTCGCCGCGATCTCGGGATTTCTCGCCGAGAAGGAATGCAACATCGTCGATAGCTCCCAGTTCGATGCGCTGGATACGGGCAAGTTCTTCATGCGCGTCTCCTTCGTTTCCGAAGGCGGAATCAGCGGCGACGAATTGCGCAAGGGCTTCAAGCCTGTTGCCGACAAGTTCGCCATGGATTGGGAGATCCACAGCCCCGAACAGCGCGTGAAAGTGTTGCTGATGGTCTCGCGTTTTGGCCACTGCCTGAACGATTTGCTTTATCGCTGGAAGATCGGCGCGCTGCCAATTGACATCGCTGGCGTCGTTTCTAACCATTTTGACTATCAGAAGGTTGTCGTGAACCACGACATTCCCTTCCACCACATCAAGGTGACGAAGGAGAACAAGCCGCAGGCCGAAGCCCAGCTGATGCAGGTCGTCGAGCAGTCCGGCACGGAACTCATCGTGCTGGCGCGCTACATGCAGGTCCTTTCCGACGATCTCTGCAAGAAAATGTCGGGCAAGATCATCAACATTCACCATTCCTTCCTGCCGTCCTTCAAGGGGGCGAACCCTTACAAGCAGGCCTATGAGCGTGGGGTGAAGCTGATTGGTGCCACGGCGCATTACGTGACCGCCGATCTTGACGAAGGCCCGATTATCGAACAGGACATTGTCCGCATCACGCACGCCCAGAGCGCAGACGATTACGTGTCGCTGGGCCGCGATGTGGAAAGCCAGGTGCTGGCGCGGGCCATTCATGCCCATATCCATCACCGCACCTTCATCAATGGCAACCGGACGGTTGTTTTCCCGGCAAGCCCCGGGTCTTACGCCTCCGAGAGAATGGGCTGAGCGCACATGGTTCGACGGATCGAGGGAAAATCAACGGCCGCTGCCGTCATCGACAGGGTCAAGACGGAGGCCGCGCGGCTCGAGCGCGAGCACGGTGTCAAGCCGGGTCTTGCTGTCGTGATTGTCGGCGAGGATCCCGCGAGCCAAACATATGTCGCCTCGAAGTCCCGCACGGCGAAGGAATGCGGGTTTCATTCCGTCCAGCATTCGCTGCCTGAGGGGACGTCGCAGGAAGCTCTGGCGGCTCTGGTTGATCAGCTGAATGCAGATCCGGCAATCCACGGCGTGCTCGTGCAGTTGCCGTTGCCGAAGGGCCTCGATTCCGACCCGATCATCCAGGCGATCAAGCCGGAAAAGGATGTCGATGGACTTCATGTCGTCAACGCGGGCAAGCTGGCGACGGGTGATCTGAAGACGGGCCTCATCTCATGCACGCCCGCTGGCGCCATGATCATGGTCCGTATGGTCCACGGGCAAGATCTTTCCGGCCTTCACGCGGTGGTCGTCGGCCGTTCGAACCTGTTCGGCAAGCCGATGGGGCAGTTGCTGCTGAACGCGAACGCCACCGTTACGATGGCGCATTCCCGCACCAAGGATCTCGCTTCTATTTGCCGAATGGCCGATATTCTTGTGGTTGCTGTCGGACGGCCGCAGATGGTGCGCGGTGAATGGGTGAAGTCGGGCGCCACCGTGATCGATGTTGGCATCAATCGCATCGACGCGCCGGAACGCGGCGAGGGGAAAACCCGCCTCGTGGGCGACGTCAATTATCCGGAAGCCTCGGAAGTGGCCGGCGCGATTACGCCCGTGCCAGGTGGCGTTGGCCTGATGACGATCGCCATGCTGATGGCCAACACTGTAACGGCTGCCTATCAGCAGTCGGGCCTTGCTGCGCCGGATTTCGGCGCACTCTAAAAGGCCCTATTACCCCGCTCGCGCGCAGGCGCTTGCGCGCGAAAGCATTATAGTTATTGACTATAACTATTCTGGCTCCTAAAACCGAAGCGTCGAACTCGGGAGGATGCCATGATCGATCTCGCCAAAATCCGCGCCATTGATTTTCACACCCACGCTGAAGAGGCATGTGGCTGCCATGCTGACGACGGGTATGACGAGCTGCAGACGACGATGGCGCGCTATTTCCGCGCCGCCTGGGAACATCCGCCGACAGTTCCGGAAACGGCCGAGCATTACCGCAAGCAGAATGTTGCTGCAGTGATCTTTCCCGTCGATGCGGAGCACGAGACTGGCTATCGCCGCTATAGCAACGAGGAAGTTGCTGAACTTGCCGCCGAGTATAACGACGTTCTCATCCCGTTTGCTTCCATTGATCCCCATAAGGGCAAGATGGGCGTGCGCGAGGCGCGCCGCATGATCGAGCATTACGGCGTCAAGGGCTTCAAATTCCACCCGACCTACCAGGGCTTCTATCCGAACGACCGGATGGCCTATCCGCTCTATGAAGTTCTTGCGGAGTATGGCGTCATCGCGTTGTTCCATACGGGGCAGACAGGCGTCGGCTCGGGTATGCGCGGCGGGAATGGGATGCGGTTGAAGTTTTCCAACCCCATCCATCTCGACGACGTGGCCGTCGATTTCCCTGACATGCCGATCGTCATGGCGCATCCGTCCTTCCCCTGGCAGGAGGAGGCATTGGCAGTCGCAACCCACAAGCCGAATGTCTATATCGACATGTCCGGCTGGTCGCCCAAGTATTTCCCGCCGCTTCTCCTGCGTTACGCCAATACATTGCTGAAGGACAAGATGTTGTTCGGCTCCGACTGGCCGATGATCTCGCCCGAACGCTGGCTGGCTGACTTCGAGAAGATCGATATCAAGGACGAAGTGCGACCGCTCATCCTGAAGGACAACGCGGTTAAACTCCTCAAGCTGACCTAGGTTCCGTCATTTCCGAAAAATATAGTACTTGCCTGATCTGCCTTCCGAGGGCAAAATTTCAGGCATGTACGCATCGCACGGATTCCTGAGATCGGACATTGGTGACGTCGACGTGATTTATCACGACGGGCTCTTTCACCTCTTTCACCTTGTCCTCCCCAACCACGATTTCATTGCCCATGCCGTCAGCTCTGACGGCATGTCATGGCGGCGCGTGAAGAACGCGCTCTTTGTCGGCGACCCCGGCAATTGGGACGACGACATGCTCTGGACCATGCATGTGACCCCGGACCCTGACAGGGAAGGGGAGTGGCGCATGTTCTACACGGGGCTGTCGCGTTCCGAATACGGACGTGTGCAGCGTGTGGGCCTTGCCCGCTCTAAGGATCTCTATCATTGGGAACGCTGCACCGATGGCAATTATCCGCTGGAGATCCGCGGTCCCTATTATGAGTCCAGCGTGGACGAGGGCCGACAATGGGTCAGCTTCCGCGACCCCTTCTTCTTTGTCGACGAATCGACCGGCGCGCGGCTGTTGCTGGCGTCAGGGCGCGTCAAGAACGGGCCGATCATCCGCCGTGGTTGCGTGGCAATGGCGCGTGAGATTTCGCCCGACAGGTTCGAGTTTCTGGCGCCGCTTCACAAACCGGGGCTCTATGACGATGTCGAGGTTCCGAACCTGTTCTGGCTGGGCGACCGGTATTATCTCATCGGATCGATCCGGGAAGACATCAAGATCCATTACTGGTATTCCGAACGTCTGGAAGGGCCTTACGAGAACTTCTTTGAGAATGTTCTGCTGCCATTCGGCAACTATGCTGGCCGCGTCTGCCAGAACGGTGGTCGACCGCTGCTCTTCTGCTTCTTTGCGCGCACTGAAATGATCAACGGTCGCGAGGTGACGAAGAAGGTTCTTCCGCCGCCCAAGGAACTCGTCCAGGGCCGCAGCGGTCGCCTGAGGCTGAAATCCACCCAAGCTTTCAACGATCTGGTTATAGGCTCGGAGAAAATCACGGCCGTGTCCCAGTGCCGTTTTCTCTATGGCAATTCCCACGCCACGCTGACCGACGGTGAAGCAGGACTGAACTTTGCCTGCCGCAGTGGCTACGAGGCTGTTCTGTTGCCCGGTCGCCACGCGGATTTCCGGCTGCGTTGTGTGCTGACTTTGCAGGGCTCCGGGAAGTGCGGCCTGGTCCTGCGCACCAATGACGATGGAGACGGCTATTATCTCGCCCTTGATCTGGTCAAGGGCGTCGCCCAAATCCGCGCCTGGGGCGCCAACCCGACGCCGGTTTTCGAACATTCCTTCCGCTACGACCCCCTGCAGGACGCGCATTTCCAGGAAGAGCAGCGGGAAAGCTGGGCCGTGGAAGTCGTGGCTCACGGCATGTATCTGGAAGTTTCGATCGGCGGATATGTTGTCCTCAGCCTCGTGGACGAGACCTATTCCGAGGGGGCGGTCGGCTTCTACACTGAATCCGCATCACTGGGCATTGGCGATCTGCAGATCGAGACCCTGGCTCGGCCTGTCAGCGAACATGCCTCAGAGATGGTTTACACAGCGACGCGACCGGACAGCTCTGACCGGGAAGCGGCACGGTGATGGTCGAGCCGGACATGGATCTGTGGCTGATCGTCAGCGACATAGACGACACCCTGACAGGTGACAGGGATGCGCTCTTAGGGCTGTGGACGGCGCTTCAAGCCCGGGGTAGCGCGGTTCGCATCGCTTTAAATTCCAGCAGGCCGGCAGAAAGTGTCGACAGAACCATCCGCGACTATTTTCCAAAAGACTTTTCGGCGGCGGCCATCATTACCGGGCTTGGAACGGAGGTGCGGATCGGTGGTCACCTGCTGCCCGAATGGTCGGACCGCTTTGGTAGCTGGCCGCGCCACGAGATTGTGGATCTGGTCCTGCGTTTCGGACACAGCCCGCATCCCGACGAATTCCAGACCCCCGGTAAGGCCAGCTTTTCCGTTCCCGACCGGCATGCGGTCGACATCCTGCTCGAGGCGCTTTCCGCGCGGGGTCTTCCTGCTCAGGCCATCTATTCCGGTGACAGTGACCTCGACTTGATCGCACCCGGAGCGGGCAAGGATCAGGCCATGCTGTTTCTCGCGCGCCATTTGAACGTCGCGACAGGGAGGCTCATTGCCGCCGGCGATTCCGGTAACGACCTCGCGATGTTCGAGGCCGCCGATCACGCAATTGCCGTTGGCAATGCGCGCCGCGAACTCGTCCATACAGCGCCGAGGTACAAGACCTATTTCGCGCGCGCACCTCATGCGGCGGGTGTGCTGGAGGGGCTGCAGGCATTGGGCGTGCTCTCTGGGGAGCTTTAATCCGGGAACCATGTCAGCTGACAGACGTTGAGGATTAAAGTCATCGCTGTTGAACAAGAGGAAAAAAGACCATGGCCGGACAACATGTCGGTTCGCTCCTGATGATTTCGCTACACGGATATGTTGCGGGGTCGCCGGAATTGGGAAAGCCGGACACGGGCGGTCAGGTGGTTTTCGTCCTTGAGCTTGCCAAGCGTTTCTCGCGGCTGGGCTACCGTGTCGATGTGATGACCCGACGCTTCGAAGATCAGCCTGCAGAAGACGAAATCAACGACAATCTGAAGATCATTCGAATCCCATTTGGCGGACGTGATTTCATCCGCAAGGAAGACATGCACGACTGGTATGGCGATTTCATTACAAATGCGCTCGCCTATATCCGCAAACGCAAGCTGCATTACGATGTCATCAACTCCCATTATTGGGACGCGGGCGTGAGCGGTCAGAAGATTGCCGAGGAGCTGCAGATTCCGCATGTCCACACGCCGCATTCCCTCGGATGGTGGAAACAGCACGATATGGCCGGAGCAGATCCGGAGGAGATTGCCGGCTATCGCTTCGAGGAGCGGATTCGTCGGGAATTCGTGCTCTATCGCAGCTGCGATCACGTCATTGCCACGAGCGAGCAGCAGGTGGACCTGATCGCCGAGCAATACGAGCTCCCCCGCGACCACATTACCATGATCCCGCCCGGTATCGATGAGGGCCGGTTCACGCCGGCAACGCCCGACATGGTGCGTCGTGCGCGTGACCGGCTGGGGATGACGGAGAAGGACATTTACATTGTCGGCCGCGCTGCCGAGAATAAGGGTTATGATCTCGCCATCCACGCCATGGCGCATCTCAAGACCCTGCAACCGGAAGCGCGTCTGGTCCTTGCGGCGGGCGCCAATTCGGACAGCGATGTTGCGCTTCTGGATCAGTACAAGGCAATCGCCGCCGAGATCGGCGTAGAGGACCGCATCGACTGGCGCGGCTATGTCGAGGACAAGGACCTCGCCGATTGTTACCGCGCGCCGGGGGTCTTTGCGCTTCCGTCGCGGTATGAACCTTTCGGGATGACTGCGGTCGAGGCGATGGCGTGCGGCACCCCAACGGTCATGACGATCCATGGCGGGCTCTACGAACAGATCGAATTCGGCCGTCATGCGCTTGTCGCGGATCCGAAGCGGCCGGAGGAATTTGCAGCAGTTTTGAATCTGCCGCTGCAATATCCCTGGATGCGGGAAACGCTTTCAGTAGAAGGCGCACGCTTTGCGCGCCGCGCCTTCGGCTGGACCGGGATCGCCCGCAGGACCATCAATTTGTTCGAACATTTCCGTGGGCGGTATGACGCCTACAAGGCTGAAGATCTGGCTTCTCCAGCGGCATAAGGCAGGAAATGATTAGATAATAAAATTATTATTATCTAATCATGGCGACTTCTGCATCAGTCGATCGCGCCCGGCCCGCGAATGGCGTTCGGCGGGCATTTGCCGAGGATGATCATGCCGAGCACTTCGTCCTTGGTCACCTCCGTTGTCTTCGCGTAGCCAACAACCTGACCATTCTTCATCACGGCCACGCGGTCGGCGAGGTCGAAGACGTCATGGATGTCATGGCTGATCAGGAAGATGCCGATGCCGTCCTTCTTCAATTCCTTGATCAGTTCCCCAACCTGTGCGGTCTCGTGGGGGCCGAGCGCTGCAGTGGGCTCGTCCATGATCAGGATGCGTGCATTGAACAGGATGGCGCGGGCAATCGCGACCGACTGGCGCTGTCCGCCTGACAATGCCTTCACCGGCTCCTTGAAGCGACGGAAGTTCGGGTTCAGCCGGCCCATGACCTTGCGTGCCTCTGCTTCCATGGCTGCGTCGTCCAGGGTCCCCCAACCGGTGAGCAGTTCACGCCCCAGGAACAGGTTGGCCGCGGCATCCACGTTGTCTGCAAGTGCAAGCGTCTGATAGATGGTCTCGATCCCATAGGCTTTCGCATCGCGCGGGTTGCCGATTTGAGCCTCTTCGCCATTGATCAGGATCTGGCCTGCGTCGCGGGGGTAGGCGCCGGAGAGGATCTTGATCAGGGTCGACTTGCCAGCGCCATTGTGGCCCAGGAGGCCAACGACCTCGCCGGGGAAGAGATCGACGCTTGCATGATCCACGGCCTTGATGCCGCCGAAGGCGATCGAGATGTCGCGCATCTCAACGAGAGGCGTTGCGCCATTGTGAGGATTTCCGATGTTGGCGTTCATGTTGATCCTCCTTACTTGATGCGGCGGCGATAGACGGTGTCGAGCCAGACAGCGATGACAAGCACGCCGCCGACCACCATTTGCTGCATGGAAGCTTCGAAGCCGATCAGAACCATGCCGGACTGCAGTGACTGCATGACGAGCGCGCCGAGCACGGCGCCCCAGATCGTGCCGGAACCGCCGGCGAGCGATGTGCCGCCGATGACGGCTGCGGCGATGACGTAGAGTTCATCGATCTTGCCGAGATCGGCTGTGGCCGAATTGAGACGCGCCGAAGCGATGACGGCGGAAATCCCGACCAGCGTTCCCATGAGTGCGAAGACCATCACGGTCATGCGCTTGGTGTTGATGCCGGCGAGTTCCGCCGCTTCCGGGTTTCCGCCAATGGCGAAGACGTAGCGGCCGAACCGCGTCCGGTTGGCGATGAAGGTCATGACGATCAGCACCGCGCCGGCAATCAGAACCGGGATGGCAAATCCATGTCCGATGAACAGCCCGCCTTCCGGGATGGTCAAGTTGTGGGCGGCGGCATATTGCTTCACGATGCCCAGCGGCCAGGGGTAGTTGTTGGCGACATAGGCAGCGCCCAGGACCAGTCCGGAGGCGACGACGCCGATGAAGACTTCCGCCCAGACCGGGCGTAGCGGGAAGCCGAAGCGCTTGCGTTGCTTGCGGCTGGAGGACAGCGAAAGCACGACAAGTACGCAGACGACGACCGCGACGATCCAGCTGGCAGTCGCGCCGATGGAGCCATAGGGGCCACCGCCGATGAGCGCGAAATTGGGGTCCACAGGCGAAATCGTTTCGCCGCGTGTGACCCACCAGGCCGCGCCGCGCCACACCAGCATTCCGCCGAGCGTCACGATGAAGGAGGGGATTTCGAGATAGGCAACGAGCATCCCCTGGAAAGCCCCGATCGCAGTGGCCACGACCAACGCGACGATAACGGCGAGAATCCAGATCAGCGGATGGCCGAGGCCAAGCCCGAGAACCTTCGGGAAGATCCACACCTGCGCGGCGCCTGTGATCATCGCTGTGACACCGAGAACGGAGCCGACCGAGAGGTCGATATGCCGGGTGACGATGATCAGCACCATCCCGGTCGCCATGACCGCGATCGACGCCGTCTGAACCGAGAGGTTCCAGAGGTTTCGGTAGGTCAGAAAGGCGCCATTGCCGTTGAAGATCATGCCATAGACATGAAATCCGACCCAGATCAGGATGAGTGCGCCAAACATGCCGAGCATGCGCGCGTCGATTTCGGTGGCCCGCAGAAAGGCCGTGATCGGTCCCTCCCGCTCTTGTGTCGGGTGCGTTACGGCGGTCTGAGTCTGTGTCACTGCCCCTGCCTCTCAAGCTTTTTGTTTTTGTGATGATGTCGCTGTCGCATCCGGGTGCGAAACGCCCGATCTGGCATCCATCTCGGGCCAGCCGCCAGCAAACGGCCGCGCCTTCAAAAAACCGCGCCGCACGAGCGACGCGGTTTCCAGATTTGGAGATTGGTCCGATGGATCAATCGCAAGCCTTGACTGAGCCGGCCTTCACGCCTGCGCAAGCGGTTGCCTTGTCGATCCAGCCGGCCTTGATGACGTCGCCGAGCGTGTCCTTGGTGACGGCGAATGGCTTGAGAAGAACAGCGTTCATCTCGACCTTGCGTGCGCCGTCCTTGAACTTCTGGACGTTCGGAACGGACGAGGCGTCCTTGCCGTCAGCGAGCATGAGGGCGGCTTCTGCGGCTGCCTTGCCGAGTTCGCGCGAGTCCTTCCAGATCGAAACAGTCTGGGTGCCGAGCGCCACGCGGTTGATGGCGGCGGCATCACCGTCCTGGCCGGTGACCGGAACGGAGCCGGCGAGGCCCTGAGCGGAAAGGGCGGCGACAACACCACCGGCCATGCCGTCGTTCTGCGAGAGAACGGCATCAACCTTGTTGTTGTTGGCGGTGAGGATCTGCTCCATGTTCTTCTGGGCATTTTCCGGCTTCCAGCCATCCGAAGATGCTTCGCCGACAATCTTGATCGCGCCGGAGTCAACCTTCGGCTTGATGACTTCCATCATGCCCTTGAGCAGGAATGCCGAGTTCGGGTCGCCCTGGTCGCCCTTGATGATGGCGAAGTTGCCCTTGTCCTTCACCTTCATGACTTCCTCGGCCATCATCTTGCCGACGCCGACATTGTTGAAGGTCATGTAGAGAACGCTCGGATCTTCGATCTGAACGTCATAGGCGATCGTCGGAATGCCTTCGTCCTTGGCCTTCTGGACGGCCGGCATGATGGCTTCCGAGTCCCACGGAACGATCAGTAGAACGTTAGCACCCTGCGAAATGAGGGACTCGACGTCCGTCAGCTGCTTGGCGGCAGAGCCCTGCGCATCAGCGGAAATGTACTTGTCGCCAGCGGCTTCGACGATCTTCTTGATAACGGCTTCGTCGCGCTTCCAGCGTTCTTCCTGGAAGATCTTCCAGGATACGGCAATGGTCTTGCCAGCGGCGAAAACCGGGCTTGCCGCAGACATGACAAACACTGCGCCTGCAAGCGCAGCAGCAAACTTCTTCATGACGTCCTCCCAAATGCCCCTCGGGCATCAAAAGCAAGATTGGCGCAGGGACTCCCGACCCAGGCCTTCGCAGAGACTTTTTTTTAGCCTCAAAAAAATAAGTGACACGCTTATTTTCGTATGTCAAGATAAAAACATAATTGGCTAAGTTGCTGCAATGCAAACGGTTTTTTGCGTTGCGATATTTCAGGTGCGGGGGCAGGAGCCGTCTTTCGAAAGGCGGCTGCCGGAGGAAAGCATGTCGAGAATCGTGCGCCAGGATGACGTCCGGCGACTGAATCAGTTTGGAATCCTGCGTGCGCTGAGACGTCATGGACCGCTCTCTCGAACGGCGCTAAGTTCGTTGACTGGCCTTTCCCCCTCCACAGTCACCGTGATCACGAACAGTCTGATCGAACGTGGGGTGCTGACGGATCGTCTTCCGGAAACCTCCACCGTCAACAAGCGCGGTCGCCCTCAGGTTCTCATCGCCCCGAACGGCCGGCACGCGACGATCGCCACGATCCGCCTGGCCCGCGGCGTCGTGGAAGTGGCGCTCTTCGACTATGCGGGCCTTGAGCTCGGGCGCCGTGAACTGCGCCGCAGAACGCTTTCGCTGGCACCGGAAAGCATCGTGCGGCTCATGGTGGAACTGGTCGACGGGCTTGCGGAGGAAACGGGCCGCGGTCGGGCGACCATCGTGCGTATTGCCGTCGCCGTCGAAGGCATTGTCGACAGCGCCGGTCGGCTGTTGCTGAGTACGCCCTTCGCAGATGTCCATGAGATGGATATCGCCTCGCTGCTGGAGGCAGAATTCGGTGCGAGCGCGGAAGTGATGAACGACTGCAACGCTGTGGCGGAAGGGTTGACCTGGACTGCCCCCGAAGCCTCCGGCGAGAACTTTGCTGCGCTACTGATGGCGAACGGGGTCGGTCTCGGGCTCGCGATCAATGGCAAGATGCTGTCCGGGCCGAAATCCTCGGGAATGGAATTCGGCCACATGATATATCAGCCCGGCGGCGCGCTTTGCCGCTGCGGCCGCCGCGGCTGCATTGAGGCCTATGCGGGCATTTATGCCATCAGGCGTGCCGTCGCGGGCGAGGACCCGAACGTCGTGATCGAAGACGTTCCGGAAAACGATACACTCGTGGACATCGTCGAAAAGGCGCGTCGGGCGGATGGGCCGGAAAGGCAAGCCCTGAAGGAGGCGGGCCGGGCGTTGGGCAACGGGCTGGTCAACCTGTTCACACTCTTCGACAGCGTCCCACTGATCATGGCGGGGGCGTCGACGATAGCCCTTGAATTCATGATGGAAGAAATCCGCACGGCCTTCGCCAATGAAAGCTTCGGACGGCGCGTCGAGCCCGACATCGTGGACGTGTATCCCGACGCGCCGAAGCTGATGCGGCAGGGAGCGGTCTTGAAGGCGCTGGCGACTTACGACATGTCTCTCCCCGACCAGGACGAACTTGCGCCGGAAGAGGCGGTATCCATCGCGCGCCCTTGAAACTTCGATGCTTGAACATGCCAGTTGGCAGCACTGTTCCGGTGGCGAAACGCGCTCGTCGGTTATAGGAGGAAGCCCTTGAAGATCATTTACGACCCTGCGCCGCGAACGGCTGCGGAAATGTTCAGCCGGGAGGATTACGAAGCCTTCATTCACGAGCATGAGGTCGTCGTCTACGAGAGCGGCGATCGCGAAGCCTTCTATGCTCGACATCTCCCCGACTGCGAAATCCTGATGAGCCAGCAGCCCATGGATGCGGCGCGTCTGGCGAGGGCGCCAAATCTCAGGGCGATCTTCAATGTCGAGACCAATTTTCTGCCGAACATTGATTATGAAGTCTGTTTCCAGCGCGGCATCCATGTTCTGGCGCCCAGCGGCGTCTTCGCCCTGGCGGTTGCCGAGATGGGGCTTGGGATGGCGATCAGTCTCGCCAGAGGCATCCACAGCGAGCACGCGCGTTTCCTGAACGGCAGCGAGCGCTACGGGTTGGAAGGCAACGGCGATGCCGAACTTTTGACCGGCTCGCATTTTGGCTTCATCGGCTTTGGAGATCTTGGGCGCGCACTGCACGCGCTCCTTCCGGGTTTCCGGCCTTCCGCCATCAGGGTGTTCGATCCTTGGCTGCCAGATGGCCATTTGAGGCGCCTCGGTGTCCAGTCTGGCTCGCTGGAAGAGGTTTTAACCTTGAGCCGCTTCGTCTTTGTTGTGGCGTCGATCACGACGGAAAACCGACATTTGCTGGGACGCGAGCAACTGAAGCTGATGCAACAGGGTGCCTCCCTGATCTTGATGAGCCGCGCGGCCGTTCTTGATTTCGAGGCGCTGGCAGAAATCGTATCTGGGGGCAGAATCAGGTTCGCCACGGACGTCTTTCCGGAGGAGCCCGTCGCGCAGGATGATGCCATCCGCAAGCTTCCGAGTACGCTCTTCTCGCCTCATCGCGCAGGTGCTCTGGTTTCCGCCTTGCAGGAAATCGGCAAGCGGGTTCTGGAGGATGTGGACCTGATCGGCCGCGGCCTGCCGCCTGTGGCGTGTCGCCGTGCGGAACGGGAGACGGTCATGCGGATGCGCAGCAAGCCGATAGACAAAAGCTGATCAGCCCAGCTCCAGGGTCGTTGCGGCATAGACGCCTGATAGGCCGATTGACGGCGGGGGGCCCAAATACATGCGCGCGGTCTGGAATCCGGCTTGAAACCCTAGATCTATCAGGGACCGCGCGAAAGACTCCCGGGTTTCAGGCACATCGAGAAAAACTACCTCTCCGCCGACGGTATCGCCGCATGCAGCGAGCAAAGCGATTGCGGTTTGATCGTCCACTGCAAAGAGAGGGCCGATCTTGTAGCCTTCGAGACACTTCCGAACGACGACATAGCCGGTGAGGCCGTTTGCATCCCGTGCGACGTAGCAGTCGCGCGGTTCGGAAAGCCAGTTCTTGAGAAAGAGATCCCTGTCAGCGGGAAAGAAACGGCGGTCAAATGGCAGGATGTCATGAAAATCCTGCCTTGTTGCCGAAATGACTTCGGAAGACGGGGGCAAGTTGAAAAGCCTGCCGCTCCAGCGGGCGCTCCCATAGGCCCGCCGAAATCCCATCTTTTCATAATTGGCTTGCTGTGCGGGGACACCATCGAGCCCAATCGTTCGTCCGCCGAGCCGCGCCATGGCGGCCTGCCAGACCTGGACCCCGTAGCCTTTGCCGCGGAAGTCCTGCCGTGCAATGTAAAGACCGATGAAGCCGAACGTTTTGCCGTAGGAAACAGCAGATATTCCTGCAACAAGGTGACCGGCCAAGAAACAGCCCAGAAAGCCGTCTGGATCGGCGCAAAAGAATGCGTCTGCATCGGCCGGCGAGGGGTTCCATCCCTCCAGCGCCGCCCATTGCACCAGCTGCCTGACTTCAGGCAATGTCAAAGTGCGAATTTCAACTGGCTGGCTCATTTTGCGGATAGGCGTTGCGGCGCGAATGCGGAGAGGTCGCCAGTGTAGGGCTTGTGAACCGGCGATGCGTAGGCGCCGCGCTTTGCGGTGCTCAGGCCGAGTGCGACAAGCCCTTCGGCCTGCTTCACAGCTGCGGCCACACCATCGATAATTGGTATGCCGAACTCGCGGCGCAGATCCATGGTCAGGTCGGCCATGCCGGCACAGCCCAGGACGATAGCCTCAGACTTGTCCTCTCTCAGGGCGGCGGCGATCTCGTTGCGAAGCCGGTCCCTTGCATTGGATTGTGGATCTTCGAGTGACAGGACGGGAATGTCGGCGGCGCGCACGTTGCAGCGGCCTGCCATGCCGTAGCGGTGAACCAATCCCTCCAAAGGCAGGCGGGAGCGCTCCATGGTCGTCACGATCGTGAAACGCTGGGCGATGAAGGCGGTTGCTGAAACGGCAGCCTCGCAGATGCCGAGGACCGGAATGTTGGCGAGCGCCCGGGCCGCGTCTAGGCCGGTATCATCGAAACAGGCAATGACGGCAGCTCTTGCGCCTGCTCTCTCGCCCTTGGCGATTTCGAGCAACAGTCCAGGCAAGGCAAGCGCTTCGTCATAATAGCCTTCGATGGAGACCGGCCCCATGCTGGAGGTCACGGCCAGAATGTCCGTGCCCGGGTTACGGACACGGTTGGCAGCGTCGGCGATCTTCTCGGTCATCGAGGCTGTGGTATTCGGGTTGACGACGAGAAGCTTCATGCGTGGGCCTGTCATGCTTTGCCGCGGCGACGGTTCATGGTCACGATGATACCGAGCGCGCCTGCGATGATGATGAAGGAAAAGAGCGTCGTCAGTGTGCCGAGCGCATAGAGAACCGGTGTCGTTACATTGGTCGTCATGCCGTAGATTTCGAGAGGCAGCGTGTTGTACGTGCCTGCCGTCATCAGCGTGCGAGCGAATTCGTCATAGGAGAGGGTGAAGCCGAACAGGCCGACGCCGATCAGGCTTGGCAGGATCATCGGCAGGACCACGAAGCGGAAAGTCTGCCATGAGCTTGCACCAAGGTCGCGCGCCGCTTCCTCATAGGAGGGAGAGAAGCGGTTGAAGATCGCGAACATGATCAACACGCCGAACGGCAACGTCCAGGTCAGATGCGCGCCGAAGCCGGAGGAATACCAGGCCGGCGAGAAGCCCAGTTGCTGAAAGAGCACGCCGATCCCGAGGCTGATGATGATCGAGGGCACGACGAGGCTGGCAACGGCGAGGTAGAAAAGCGCCGTCGCGCCGTAGAATTTTCGCCGGAACGCAAGCCCGGCAAGCAGAGACACCACGACGGTCACGATCATGACCATGAAGCTCAGCGTGAAGGAGCGCTGGAACGCCCCGCCAAAATCGCCCACTGCCTGGGTTTCGAAAAGGTTCGCGAACCAGTGCAGCGAGGCGCCGTTCATCGGGAAGGTCAGCCCGCCATTCGGCCCCTGGAACGACAGGATGAAGATCGCCGACATCGGGCCGTAGAGAAAGAGCACGAAGAGTTTGAAGAAAGCGGCGAGGATGTAGAATTCGCGCGGGCGCTTTTCCGTATGCATGGCTCAGAGCTCCTTGCGAATGTCGACGACGCGCAGAATGGCGGCGACCATCAGAAGCACGACCACTAGTAGCACCACGGCATTGGCAGCTGCAGCGGGATATTGCAGCAGCGACATCTGGTTTTTCATCATTAGCGCCACCGAGGCGCTCTGCCCGCCGGACATGACCTGAACGGTGGAAAAATCCGCCATGACCAGCGTGACGACAAAGATGGTGCCGATTGCCATTCCGGGCTTTGCGAGCGGAATGATGACATTTGTCAGCGTCTGCCAGGCAGACGCCCCGCCGTCGCGGGCCGCTTCAATCAGCGATTTGTCGATACGCATCAATGTATTGAAGATAGGGGTCACCATGAAGAGCGTATAAAGGTGCACCATCGCGAGCACGACCGCGAAATCCGAATAGAGCAGCCATTCGATCGGCTCAGGCACGATACCGAGCTTGACGAGCGCCGTGTTGACGAGGCCGTTGCGCCCCAGCACGGGGATCCAGGATATCATCCGGATGATGTTGGACGTCATGAACGGCACGGTGCAAACGAGGAACAATACCATCTGCATGGCTGCCGTGCGGACGTGGAAAGCGAGGAAATAGGCCACCCAGAAGCCAATGACGAGCGTCAGAACCCAGACGATGGCCGCGAATTTCAGCGTGTTGAGATAGGTCTTCCAGGTCACCCAGGAGCCAAGCGTATCCACATAGTTCATGGAAACGAAATCGGGATACATCTGGGCGAAATCGTAGTCCCAGAAGCTCACGACGATGATCATCAGGATTGGCAGAAGCAGAAACCCGCCGAGAATCAACGCCAGCGGGCTTGCTTGCAGATAGGGCGGCAGCCAGCCGGGCAGGCGCATTTCTCGCTTGGGCTTGCCATCGCCTGCGCCCAGAAGCCTCACAGTCACCATGGTCCGACTCCGCTTTCGTCTGAAATAGATGGAAGCGCCGCCCTCCGCGTGAAGGGCGGCGCGGATGGCGTCAGGCGGCGATGAATTCGTTCCAGCGCTTCACCATGTAGCGGTCTTCGTCCATGACCGAGTTCCAGCAGGCGACCTTGCCCATGCGGTCGTCGAAGGAGCCGCCATCGCGGACCGCGCCTGCCTTCTCCATGACCTTGCCTTCCGGGGACATGATGTCGCCCTTGGCCGGCTTGCCTTCGATCCAGTAGCCCCATTCGTCTTCCGACATGAACTGCTTGGCGGTTTCCATGCAGGCCGAGTAGTAGCCCTGGCGGTTGAGATAGCCGCCAACCCAGCCGGACGTGTACCAGTTGATATATTCATAGGCTGCATCGAGTTCGGCGCCCTTGAGATGGGCAGCAAGGCCGAGACCGCCACCCCATGAACGGTAGCCTTCCTTGAGCGGCTGGTATTTGCAGGCGATGCCCTTGGAGCGGACGGCGGCGACGGCCGGCGACCACATGGACTGGATGACGACTTCGCCGGAAGCCATCAGGTTGACGGACTCGTCGAAGGACTTCCAGAAGGCGCGGAACTGGCCAGCCTTCTTGGTCTCGATGAGGAAGTCGATCGTCTTGTCGATTTCGGCCTTCGTCATGTTGCCCTTGTCGGCATATTTGATCTTGCCGGCGGCTTCCATGATCATGGCTGCGTCCATGATGCCGATTGATGGGATGTTGAGGATCGAGGTCTTGCCCTTGAAGGCCGGATCGAGAATGTCGGCCCAGGAGGAGATTTCGCGGCCGACGAGATCGGGACGGATGCCGAGCGTGTCGGCATTGTAGATGGTCGGAACCATCGTGAACCATTCCGTCGGGGCCTTGGCGAACTTCTTGTCGCCGGGCTTTTCGACAAAGCCCACGGTGTGGGGCGCGGTTCCCTGAGCAATGACGCTATCCGGCTTGAGTTTGCCGGTGATGAAGAGCGGCACGATCTTGTCGAAATATTTCAGCTTCTTGGTGTTCATCGGCTGGATCACGCCGGCGGGGAAGACCTTCTTCAGGATCCAGTATTCGATGTCGGCGATGTCATAGGAGTTCGGCTGTGTGACCGTGCGCTGTGCTGCCGCGTCGGAGTCGAGCGCCGTCATTTCCAGCGTGATGCCGAGGTCCGCCTTGCACTTTTCGGCAATGGCATTGATGTTCGAAACGCCGGTGCCGATCTGGCGCAGCGTGATCGGGTTCTTTGCCCAGATCGTCGGGAAGCCGGTGATGACGCCCGTGCCGGCGGCGGCACCGGCAGCGGCGGCACCCGCCTTCAGCAGCGTGCGGCGCGTGATACCTTGAGACTTCGTGGTCATGCTCAGTTCTCCTTCAGAGGTTTGTTTGCGTATGATTTTGTTCATTTTTCTTGTTGTTACTTTGAGACACGGCCGAGAATGATGGCATCGTCCCTTGTCCATGACAGCGGCACGGCGTCACCCGCCTTGACCGGGTTGCGGTAGTAGTCGGCATCGCGCAGGACCACGGTGAAATCCTCAACGCCGGCGCCCGCGACGCTCAGCTTGACCGTCGCCCCCAGATCTTCGACATTCTGCACAACGGCGGTGAAGCCGAAGCCGGGTTCTTCCGTCGCGGCGAGCCTGATGTGATCGGTGCGCAAGGCGAAATCGGCGTGCGGTTCGTCATGCGAGGGTGTCCCCATCGCGGTGAAACGCCCGCCGCCATTCACTTCGATGGTTGTCAAATCGCCGGACTGCTCCACGACGCGGCCGGAAATGACATTGTGGTTGCCCATGAACTGCGCCACGAAGGCGGTCGCGGGGCGTTCGAAAATGGTGCGCGGGTTTGCGGCCTGCTCGATCCGTCCATCGTTCATGACGACAATCAGGTCAGCGAGCGCCATGGCCTCGTCCTGGCTGTGTGTGACGTGAACAAATGTCATGCCGAGAGATGTCTGCAGGTTCTTCAGTTCGGCCCGCATCCGGATTTTCAGGAACGGGTCGAGCGCGGAGAGTGGCTCATCGAGCAAGAGCGCCTGTGGCCGCGTGATCAGGGCACGCGCAAGAGCGACGCGTTGCTGCTGGCCACCTGAAAGCTGCGCCGGACGCCTTGTCGCATAAGGCTCGAGTTGCATTCGCTTGAGCATTTCAAGGGCGGCGTTGCGGCGTTCCACCTTGTCGACGCCCTGCATCTTCAGGCTGAACGCGACATTATCCACCAGATCCAGATGGGGAAACAGAGCATATGACTGGAACATCATGGCCGTGCCGCGTCTTGCAGGCGGCAGATCGTTGACGATCGTGTTTCCAAGAAGGATGTCGCCTTCTGACACCGTTTCGTGTCCGGCGATCATCCGCAGCGTCGACGTCTTTCCGCAACCCGAGGGCCCGAGAAAGCAGCAGTAGCTCCCAGCGGGGATCTTGAGGCTGATCGCGTGCACGGCTCTCGTCGATCCATAGATCTTGGATACGGAAGCGAGTTCAATTTCTGCGGCTTTGGACATGCACCATCCTCGTTCGTGGATGCCTCTTTCAATGCATGGTCCGTGCCAGATGGCGTCCAGTCGGCCTAAGGAACTGGATTCACTGGCGTTTATTTTGCAGCGCACATAAAGGCTTCTGATG
Source organism: Ensifer sp. (assembly GCA_035565055.1). Classification (GTDB taxonomy): domain Bacteria; phylum Pseudomonadota; class Alphaproteobacteria; order Rhizobiales; family Rhizobiaceae; genus Ensifer_A. Next base: position 28,276 of record DATMTA010000174.1, on the reverse strand, counting down.
AATTTTCAATCCTGCTTAAAAAATGAGCTAGTGTATGCAATGTGGCTGTAATTTTGTGCGCGAAATTTCAGCGCGCTGGCAGACACGTGGCTATTTTCTTTCGTGACGCCAAAAGCTACAACATAAGGCAACAGGAAGCCTCATGATGAAACTCTCCGCAAAATCCAGTTTGTCCATGGACGCCAACCAGGAAGACCGCGCACAGGCCATTCGGGATGCGCTGCGCGACGCCATCGTGGACCGGCGTCTTGCGCCGGGAACGAAGTTGTCGGAGGCAGAGGTGGGCGCGCTTTTTGACGTCAGCCGCACCGTTGTTCGCTATGCGCTGCAGATGCTGGCGTTCGAAGGCCTTGTTCATAGTGAACGAAATCGTGGTGCTTTTGTATCCAATCCGACGCCCGAAGATGCTCGTCAAGTCTTCGCATCGCGTCGCCTGATCGAGGCCGGCATCGTTGCCGAGGCGGCCCGGCGGCTGACAAAGGCCGACATAGCGGCTTTTCGTCGTCATTTGGAGGAAGAGGATCGACACAAGACGAGCCGGGGGCCTGAAGCGCGGCGCGCCGAAATCAAGGCGTCGGGCGACTTCCATATCATGCTGGCGCGCGTCGCAGGAAACACCGTTCTCGAGAAGTTCATGGATGAACTCGTCGCGCGTTCCTCGCTTGTCATCGCGCTCTATGGACGTTCGGGTGTCTCAAGCTGCGGTCATGATGACCATGCGCTGATCCTTGAAGCACTGCAATCTGGCGATGTCGATCGCGCGACCGAGATGATGCTGCATCACATCGGCCACATCGAGGCGGATCTCGATCTGCGGTCCGGCGAGAGCCTGACGCTGAAGGAAGCTCTTAAGCTTTAATGGGTTGGCGGCCTTAGTCAGGTCAATCTGACTAAATTGCTCCAAATATTTGATTCAGATTGAAAATCCCGCCAGCCTCGCCATCAGCCCGGAGAAGTTACGAACCTCGAACTTCTTGATGAGCCGCGCCCGATAGTCCTCGACCGTTCGCGGCGAAAGGGCGAGTTCGCGTGCAGTTTCCTTGCTGGTCATGCCTTTCGCCAGGCATTTGACTACCTGCCTCTCGCGGTTGGTCAGCGATATAGCGGGCCTTGTATCGGAAATGTCCGCGAAGCTGAGGATGGCGCGGGCCAGCGGCGCTTCGGCATCGAAGGTGAAGACGCGCACCCGGCACCAGAAGATCGAACCGTCCCGACGCGGCATCAGCCGCTCGTCCATATAGCGCCCGGCTTCCTTCAAAGCCTTGAATCCGACGTCGCGGATCGCTTCGAACTCGCGGTTCGAGGCATAGAGCATTCGGAAGGAATGGCCGATCAGTTCATCCCGCTGATAGCCGAACATCTGTGCAAATTGACGATTACATTGCCGGATGACCCGGTCTTCTGTCAGCACGATGCCGATTGGCGCGAATTCAAAGGCCAGCTTTTCGAGATCGTCGGTGTCGTCCAAGGCCCCCGCCATGTTCATGCATGTTCCCGTAGTTCTACAGACCCGTATTTTTACAGAATTGTGTCAGCTCCGTTCTTTCGTGAAGCTGGCTTCATGCAAGTAGATAGCGAAACTATTGGTAAATCAAGGGAATTTCCGCACGATGCCGCTTCGGCGACCCTGTTGCGGGAAATCGAAGCGCGGCGCGACGATCTGGTTGCGCTGACCTGCGAGCTTATCCGCATTCCGACGCTCAACCCGCCCGGTGAAGCCTATCTCGAAATCTGCGAATATCTGAAGCGTCGTCTCGAACCGCAGGGATTTGCGATCGAGATGATCCGTGCGGTGAATGCGCCGGGCGACAGCGATCGTTATCCGCGCTGGAACATCGTCGCGCGACGCGAGGGGCGCTATCCCGGCGAATGCGTCCACTTCAACTCGCACACCGATGTCGTCGAGCCGGGCAGGGGATGGACGTTTGATCCCTTCAGCGGCGAGGTGAAGGACGGCAAGGTCTATGGTCGCGGCGCCTGCGACATGAAAGGTGGTCTGGCCGCTTCGATCGTGGCGGCCGAAGCCTTTGTGGCGCTCTTTCCCGATTTTTGCGGGGCGGTCGAAATATCGGGAACGGCGGATGAGGAGACGGGCGGTTTCGGGGGCGTCGCCTATCTCGCAGAAAAAGGATATTTCTCGCCCTCGCGCGTCCAGCACGTCATCATTCCGGAGCCGTTGAACAAGGATCGCATCTGTCTCGGTCACCGCGGGGTGTGGTGGGGAGAGATCGAAACCTTTGGCCATATCGCGCATGGTTCCATGCCATTTCTGGGCGACTGCGCCGTCAGGCACATGGGAGCCGTCGTCGCGGAAATGGAGAGGAGCCTTTTCCCCGCGCTTGCTGCACGCCAGACGAACATGCCCGTCGTTCCCCCACTGGCTCGTCGCTCCACGCTGAACATAAACTCCTTCCATGGTGGTCTTGATGAACCTAAGGATGGCTTTTCAGGGTTTCCGTCGCCGCTGGTTCCCGACAGTGCGCGCATGGTTCTCGACCGGCGCTATCTGATCGAAGAAAGCCCCGAAGGAGTGAAGGGCGAAATTGTCGCCTTGCTGGAGCGCGTGAAGGGCGAGCGTCCCAGCTTCGACTACGAGCTGAAAGAACTCTGGGGCGTGACGCCCACCATGACCGAGCGTGACGCTCCCGTGGTGCGGACGGTGGCCAGCGCCATCCAGGCCGTATTCGATCGCGAGCCGGAATATGTCGCTTCGCCAGGCACCTACGACCAGAAGCACATCGCCCGTATCGGCAAGATGTATAATTGCATCGCCTATGGGCCGGGCATTCTGGATCTTGCCCACCAGCCCGATGAATATGTCGGGATCGATGATATGGTTGACAGCGCCAAGGTCATGGCGCTGTCCTTGCTGCAGTTGCTCGGGCCGCACGACGCCGCTTGAGGCAATCGAGCCTAAGGCAATCGCGCTTGAGCAATGACGATTTGCCGGCTAGGGGTAACCGGGTCGGCGGAGACGCGGGACGATCACGCTATCGAGGGGAAGGAAGACAAGACAATGAACAGATTGATGAAGCTGATGACAACGGCGGCCGTGTTGCTGGCTGCCGGCGCGCTGGCACCCGCCTTTGCGGCGAATACCGCCATCACGGTCGGCATGGTTCTGGAGCCGCCGAATCTCGACCCGACCTCTGGCGCTGCCGCGGCGATCCGCGAAGTGACCTATGCGAACATCTTTCAGGGCCTGACGCGTTTCGACGCCAACGGCGCGATCGTTCCCGATCTCGCCAAGAGCTGGGATATTTCACCGGACGGTCTCACCTACACGTTCCATCTTGCCACCGGCGTCAAGTTCCATGACGGATCGCCATTCAGCGCCGACGATGTGAAGTTTTCGCTGGATCGCGCCCGCGCTCCGGACTCCACAAACGCCCAAAAGGGCCTCTTTGCCGATATCGCGTCCGTGGACGTCGTCGATCCTGCGACGGTCAAGGTGACGCTGAAAAAGCCGAATGGCAGCTTCCTGTTCAACATGGCCTGGGGTGACGCGGTTATTCTCTCGCCGAAAAGCATTGCGACGGAAGCGACGAACCCTGTCGGTACAGGCCCGTTCAAGTTCGTGAACTGGGTCAAGGGCGACCGCGTCGAACTCGCGAAGTTTGACGGGTACTGGGGTACGCCGGCGAAGCTCGACAAGGTGACCTTCAAGTTCATCTCCGATCCGTCTGCCGCCTTTGCCGCGATGATGGCAGGCGATGTTGACGCTTTCCCGCTTTTCCCGGCCGTTGAAACGCTTGAGCAGTTCAAGGCAGATCCCCGCTTCGCGGTGATCGCGGGCAACACGGAAGGCGAGACGCTTCTGGCTATGAACAACGGCAAGAAGCCGTTCGACAACATCAAGGTTCGCGAAGCGGTGGCGCACGCCATCAACCGCAAGGAGATCATTGATGGCGCCATGTTTGGCTATGGCACGCCGATCGGCACGCATTTCGCGCCGCACAACCCGGATTATGTCGATCTGACGGCCCAGTCGAACTACGACCCGGAGAAGTCGAAGGCGCTGCTGAAGGAGGCAGGCTATCCGGACGGCTTCACGGTTTCGTTGAAGCTTCCCCCACCGCCCTATGCGCGTCGTGGCGGCGAAATCATCGCAGCTCAGCTCGCCAAGGTCGGCATCAAGGCGCAGATCACCAATGTCGAGTGGGCCCAATGGCTTGAGCAGGTCTTCAAGGGCAAGGACTATGACCTGACCATCGTCTCGCATACGGAGCCGATGGACATCGATATCTACGGTCGCGACAACTATTATTTCAACTACAAGAGCGACGCCTTCAAGAAGATCATGGCGGACCTTTCGGCCACGACAGACCCGGCCAAGCGCAGCGAACTCTACAAGGCCGCACAGAAGCGCATCGCTGACGATTATGTCAACGCGTTCCTGTTCGAGCTGCCGAAGGTGGGTGTCGCCAACGCCAAGATCGTCGGCTTGTGGAAGAACCAGCCGACTCCGTCGAACGACATGTCTGAAGTCTACTGGAAGGATTGATCCCTGCCGTGCCGGGGGCGGCAACGCCCTCGGCACGTCTGATCGCTTTGCGCCATGGTTCCCTATCTCCTGAAACGTCTGATCTCCCTTCTCTTGAGCCTTCTGGCGGCAAGCGTCGTGATCTTCCTGGTGCTTCAGGTCGTGCCTGGAGATCCCGCGTCCTACATGCTCGGTATGAACGCGCAGCCGGAGACGGTGGAAGCGCTGCGGCAGCAAATGGGGCTGAACGAGCCGCTTGTGTGGCGCTACCTCACCTGGATCGCGGGGCTTGCGCACGGGAACTTTGGCATCAGCTATACCTACAAGGTTCCGATCGGCGAACTGATCGCACAGCGGCTTTGGGTTTCCCTTCCGCTCGCCATTTACGCTCTGCTTTTATCCACCCTAATTGCACTGCCAGTTGGCATTATATCAGCTGCAAAACGCAACTCGGCTTCAGATTATGGCATCATGGGCGCAACCCAACTTGGCATTGCGGTTCCCAATTTCTGGTTTGCCATGCTTCTGGTTCTCTTCTTTTCCATCACCTTGCGCTGGTTCTCCGCCGGTGGGTTTCCGGGATGGAATGCGGGCTTCTTTGTTGCGCTCAAGGCGCTGACTCTGCCCGCGATCGCACTGGCGCTGCCGCAGGCTTCGATCCTGGCCCGCGTCATGCGCTCGTCCCTGCTCGACACGCTGTCTGAAGACTATATCCGAACGGCGCGCGCCAAAGGCCTGACGCGGGGGCAAACGCTGGTGCGCCACGCGGTTCGCAATGCGATGATCCCGGTGCTGACCATCATCGGACTTCAATTTTCCTTCCTGCTCGCCGGCGCGATCATCATTGAAAATGTCTTCTATCTTCCGGGGCTGGGCCGGCTGGTTTTCCAGGGCATCACCCAGCGCGATCTCATCGTCGTGCAATCGGTCGTCATGCTGCTGGTCTTCGCGGTGATCGTGATCACGTTTCTGGTCGATCTTGCCTATGCGCTGGTTGACCCCCGTCTGAGGAGCCGTGCCTGATGAGTGTTGGCTTCCTGCCCGAGCGAAAGCGCGGTCTTTGGGCGGCGGCGTTTCAATCCAAGAGCTTTGCGCTGGGCTTTGCAGTGACCGCGATCTTCATTCTCGCGGCGCTTCTGTCATTTGTTTGGACACCGTATGATGCCACGGCGCTTTCCGTGGCCGAAAAGCTGAAAGGTCCGTCGACCGTGCACTGGTTTGGCACGGATCACTTCGGGCGCGACATCTTCTCCATGATCATGGTCGGAGCACGCACCTCGATCGCGGTTGCCTTTGTCGCTGTCGGGATCGGCATGGCCGCCGGCGTGCCGCTCGGCCTGTGGGCCGCAGCCAAGCAGGGCTCGCTGGTCGACGAAGTCATCATGCGCGCCAACGATCTCGTCTTCGCATTTCCCGCTCTGCTAATCGCCATCCTCATCACGGCTGTCTTTGGTCCCAGCGCCATCAATGCGATCATTGCAATCGGAATATTCAATATTCCAGTTTTCGCGCGCCTGGCTCGCGGCGCGGCGCTGACGCTCTGGACGCGCGAATATATCTTCGCGGCCCGTGTCGCCGGCAAGGGTGCGTTGCGGATTTCCGCTGAGCATATCCTGCCCAATATTCTGAATCTTCTCATCGTGCAGGGAACGATCCAGTTCTCGCTCGGCATTCTTGCCGATGCAGCGCTGTCCTATGTCGGGCTCGGCGCACAGCCGCCGACACCCAGTTGGGGGCGGATGCTTTCGGACGCGCAAACCATGATCAGCCTTGCCCCGCATATGGCGCTGTTTCCGGGGGCCGCCATCGTTCTGACGGTACTGGGCTTGAATCTCATGGGCGATGGCCTGCGCGATATTTTCGATCCTAAGCTGCAACGGAGCCGCACATGACGCTGCTCCAGATCGACAAGTTGACCCTTGATATTCTTGGGTTGAAAATCCTGTCAGATGTCAGGTTCGAGGTGGACCGCGGCGAAGTCGTCGGCGTGATCGGGGAAAGCGGCTCCGGCAAGTCGATGACGGCGCTGTCGATCATGCAGCTCTTGCCGCACGGGACATCGGTCACCGGCTCCATCCGCCTCGACGGCGAGGAGCTGCTGACCAAGACCGAAAAGCAGATGTGTTCCATCCGGGGCGCCGATGTCGGCATGGTGTTTCAGGAGCCGATGACGGCGCTCAACCCTGTCAAGACCATTGGTGATCAGGTCGCCGAAACCGTGATGGTCCATCGCGGTGCGAACCGTGCGGAAGCCCTGTCAATTGCCAGGGATACGCTCAACCGTGTCGGGTTACCCGAGGAGCGGTTTCCGCTCTCGCGCTATCCGCACGAGCTATCTGGCGGACAGCGGCAGCGCGTCGTCATCGCCATGGCGATCGCGCTGAGGCCGAAACTTTTGATCGCCGACGAGCCGACCACCGCGCTCGATGTGACAACCCAGGCGCAGATCCTCTCACTTATGAAGAAACTGGTGGATGAGGACGGGATGGGCCTCATCCTGATCACGCATGATCTCGCCGTCGTTGCCGACATTGCCGACCGCATCGTCATCATGAAGTCAGGAGAGGTGGTCGAAGCGGGACCCGCCGTTCAGATTTTCCGCGCCATGCAGCATCCCTATTCAAAGGCGCTGATGGCGGCGACGAGCCACCACCCGGTGCGCAAGGCGCATCGAATGGCGCCCGACACGGTTCCCGTGCTGGAGGTCAAATCCGTGGTTCGTGAATATGCGCTGCCGCGACGGTCGCTTTTCACGAGACCGGGGGCGTTTCGGGCCGTCAACGATGTCAGCTTCAAGATTCACAAGGGCGAGAACGTCGGACTTGTCGGCGAAAGTGGGTGCGGCAAATCCACCTTAACCCGTGCCATTCTCGCGCTCGAAGCGACGCAGGGCGGCGAAATCCGCGTTGGCGGCGAACCCGTGACGACGAAGGCGGGCGCGAGCCTTGCGGCGCGCCGCAAGATGCAGGTCGTCTTCCAGGATCCGTATGGATCTTTCAATCCCCGGCACAAGGTTCGCCGGCTGGTAACAGAGCCATTCCATCTCATGGGACGGGATGCGCCCGCCGGTTCAGCGCTCGATGCCAGGATTGCCGAGGCACTCGAAAACGTCGGGCTTTCGCCGCGCGATGCGGACAAATACATTCATGAATTCTCCGGCGGGCAGCGCCAGCGCGTCGCCATCGCCCGGGCCCTGATCACACACCCTTCGCTCATCGTTCTGGACGAGGCGGTCTCGGCACTCGACGTGTCAATCCGCGCCCAGATACTCGACCTCCTCGCCGATCTGTCAGATCGGCTTGATCTGTCCTATCTCTTCATCTCCCATGATTTGTCCGTGGTGCGCGCCATTACGGACAGGGTGATGGTGATGAAGGCGGGGCAGATCGTCGAGACGGGGGAGACCGAGGCGGTATTCTCCAATCCTCAACACGAATACACGCGGCAGCTGTTAGCCGCGACACCGGATCTCGAGGCAGCACTGAAGCGCCGCGAGATCGTGACAGCCTGATACATCAAGGAGAGTTTTCATGATTTCGCCGTGGTTCCCGACGGACAAGTGCTTCATTGGCGGCGCCTGGGTTTCGCCGGAGGGCGGGGATACGCTTCCGCTCGAGAATCCATCGGACGGCACTGTGATCGGCGCGATTGCGCGCGGCGGTGCTGCCGATATCGATTTGGCCGTTGAGGCCGCTCGCGGATCTCTCGCAGGTCCATGGGGCCGGATGCCGGCATTCGAGCGTGGCAGGCTTCTCGCCAAGATTGGTCGCGCTGTCCTCGAAAAGGTCGACGACCTTGCCAGGCTCGAAGCTTTTGATGTCGGCAAGCCGCTGAGGCAGGCGCGCGCTGATGCCGTGGCCTTGGCACGATATCTGGAATTCTATGCGGGTGCCTGCGATAAGTTCCATGGTGAAACAATACCATATCTGGATGGTTACACGGTCTACACGCTGCGGGAGCCGCATGGTGTCACCGGGCATATCATTCCCTGGAACTATCCGATGCAGATCCTGGGGCGCTCTGTTGGCGCAGCGCTGGCCATGGGCAATGCGGCTGTGCTGAAGCCAGCCGAGGAAGCCTGCCTGACGGCGCTGGCCTTTGCCGATATCTGCCATGAGGCCGGCTTGCCGAAAGGTGCGCTCAATGTCGTTCCTGGGCTGGGCGAAGAGGCGGGTGCAGCGCTTTCCGGTCATCCCGGCGTCAACCACATCTCGTTTACGGGTTCGGTTGGTGTCGGTATCAAGATCCAGGCCGCCGCGTCGCGCAATGTTGTGCCCGTGACACTCGAACTGGGTGGCAAGTCGCCGCAAGTCGTGTTCGCGGATGCCGATCTCGATGCAGCGCTGCCTTTTCTCGTGAATGCCGGGATCCAGAATGCGGGCCAGACCTGCTCGGCCGCTTCACGCATCCTGGTGCAGAAGGATGTTTACGCTGAAGTCGTCGCCCGCATGTCCGAGCGCTATCGCGCGCTCAAGGTCGGTCCCGCGATTGCAGATCTCGATGTCGGACCTCTGATTTCGGCGCGGCAGAAGGAGATCGTTGAAGGCTTCGTCGCGCTGGCCGAAGAGGCGAGCGTGGCAGCCAGCGGCGTGATCGTTTCCGATGCGCCCAAGGGCGGGAATTATGTCGCGCCGAGACTGATCGCCGGGCTCGACCCGTCGCACCGTTTGGCGCAGGACGAGATATTCGGTCCCGTTCAGGCCGTCATTCCCTTCGATACAGAAGAAGACGCGGTCCGCATTGCCAATGGCACCGATTACGGCCTGGTGGCAGGCATCTGGACGCGCGAAGGCGCTCGACAGATGCGGCTCGCCAAGGCGCTGCGCGCCGGCCAGGTCTTCATCAACAATTATGGTGCCGGCGGAGGTGTCGAACTTCCATTCGGCGGCACTGGCAAGTCCGGACACGGGCGTGAAAAAGGTTTTGAGGCGCTTTATGGCATCTCGGTCCTGAAGACCGTAGCCGCGCTGCATGGGTAAGGAGACAATCATGCGTTTGGAAGGCAAGGCCGCGATCGTAACAGGCGGTGCATCGGGATTTGGCGCGGGCATCGTGCGCAAATTCATTGCCGAGGGTGCCAAGGTGATGGTTGCCGACATCAATGGCGATGCCGCCATTGCGTTCGCGCGCGAGTTGGGTGCCTCCGCCATTGGCCATCAGGTCGACGTTTCGAAGGATGAAAGCGTGGCAGCCATGGCGAAGGCAGCGCTTGAAGCCTTCGGGCAGGTCGATATTCTGGTCAACAATGCCGGCGTCACGCATCTTCCGTCAGCAATGGAGGATGTCTCGGAAGCCGATTTCGACCGGGTTATTTCGGTAAACGTAAAATCCGTTTATCTGACGGCAAAGCATCTTGTCCCGCACATGAAGGCGCGCGGCAAGGGGGCGATCCTGAATGTTGCATCCACTGGCGGCGTCAGCCCGCGACCGCGCCTCTCGTGGTACAACGCCTCGAAGGGCTGGATGATCACGGCGACGCGCGGCATGGCTATCGAGCTTGCGCCGGCCGGTGTCCGCGTCAATGCCATCAATCCCGTGGCCGGCGAGACGCCCTTGCTTAAGAGCTTCATGGGTGAGGATACGCCGGACATCCGTGCCAAGTTCCTCTCCTCGATCCCGATCGGTCGTTTCTCGACGCCTGAGGATATGGGCAATGCTGCCTGCTTCCTCTGCTCGGATGAAGCGTCGATGATTACCGGCGTGGCGATGGAAGTGGATGGCGGGCGCTGCATCTGACTTTCGGATGACTTTCCGGTGTCGCACGAGCGTGCTAGCACTCTGTTCAAAGATGAACCGAGTTGGAGGAATTGACGATGAGTGACACCGTTCTCCTGGAGCGCAAGGGCCGGGTGGCCCTTCTGACGCTGAACCGTCCGCAGGCGCTGAATGCACTGAATTCGGAGCTGCTGGCGACGCTCTGCGCGCATCTCGACGCTTTGAGCGAAGATGAAAGCGTCGGCTGCGTTGTCATCACCGGTTCGGAAAAGGCCTTTGCGGCTGGCGCCGACATCAAGGAGATGTCGGACAAGACCTATATCGAGATGAAGAATGCCGATTTCTTCGGTCGACGTTTCAGTGCGCTCACCGCCTGCAAGTTGCCGATGATTGCCGCTGTCTCCGGTTTCGCTCTGGGCGGCGGCTGCGAGCTCGCAATGATCTGCGATTTCATCATAGCGTCTGAAACCGCGAAGTTCGGTCAACCGGAAATCAAGCTCGGCGTCATTCCCGGCATGGGCGGTACGCAGCGGCTGACCCGCGCCGTCGGCAAGGCGAAAGCCATGGATCTCGTGCTGACGGGTCGCATGATGGATGCCCAGGAAGCCGAAAGGTCCGGGCTGGTCGCCCGCGTCGTACCGACAGAGAAGCTTCTGGAAACTGCGCTGGCGGCGGCAGAAGCGATCGCCTCCTATTCTCGTCCGACAGTCGTGACCGCGAAGGAAGCGGTCAACCGGGCCTTCGAGACCACGCTGTCAGAAGGCCTGCATTACGAGCAGCGCGTCTTCTATCCGCTGTTTGCAACGGAAGACCAGAAGGAAGGCATGGCAGCCTTTACCGAAAAGCGCCCGCCGGATTTCAAGCACCGCTGACGCTTGACTTGTGGGAGGCGGGGCTTTTGCGCCGTCCGCTCCCTCACAGGCTCGCGATAAAGTCGAGGATCTCGGCTTCGGTGACCACGTCCGCATATTTGGCATTCATATCGAACAGGTTGGCCTCGTGTGGCGCCGGGTGACGATCGCCGCAGGCGTCGCTGACGACGGTCGTGATGAACCCGTGCGACATGGCATCCACACAGCTCGCCCGAACACAGCCACTTGTGGTCAGCCCCGTAAGAATGACGTTGTCGACACCCATGCTGACGAGAAGCGAAGCGAGCGATGTGCCGAAAAACGCGCTCGGATATTGCTTCGTGACCACGAATTCGTCCGGGTGCGGCTCAAGTCCCTTCGGCCATGCGCCTAAGGGGTTGCCTGCGGTGAAGCTGGCGAGCGGCTTTGCCTTCTGGAAGAAGCGCCCGCCGTCGAGCCCGCTCGGATGCAGGACGACGCCGGTCAGGATCACCGGCATTCCCTTTGCGCGCGCAGCGGAGCGAATTTTGAGGGCCGAGGCAAGGGCGGCGTCCACGCCTGCATAAAGCGGGCTGGACGGCTCGAAATAGGCCTGGACAAAATCGATCAGAATGAGCGCCGGCTTTTTGCCAAACCCGATGCGGTTGTTGTAGGCGGCGGCATAGTTGCTCTTCAGGTCCGCGTCGGTCATGGGATCCTCGTCAGGTCAGGGCTTGCAGTCGATGAGGGGTGCAACGATCTCGGCTGCGGCAAGCAGAGCCGGGTCGCTGAACCGGGGTCCGGTCAGCGTGACGCCGACCGGGAGCGTTGCCTCAGCCATGAAGACGGGCACGTTGACGCAGGGCACGCCGAGAAGCGTCCACATGGCATTGAAAACGGGATCGCCGGGATGGCGTCCGGCGGGCGCAAAGCCCGGGGCGCTGGGGACCACGATGGCGTCGAAGGCGCTTGCCAGATCATCGAAACGAACCCGCGCCCATGCCGCGGCATCATAGGCGTCGCGCAGGTCCGCCAGGCTTCGTCCGTCGCGATTTTCGACGCGATGATGAAAGTCGTCATGCAGATCACGCCCGAACCGGCGTACAAGGTTTCGAAAGGCGGCGGCGCCTTCACGATGCAGGATGGTGCGGTGGTGATAGTCGAGCTTGTCGAATTCGGCGGGCAGGTCGAGTTCCATCAGCTCATGTCCACCGCTGCGAAGGCGTTGTATCGACAGATCCACGGCTTGCAGCGTTTCAGGCTGCAGCTTGTCGCGATAGGCGCCGAGGCTCCATCCGATCCGCAGCGCTTTCCGCTCGGGGGCCGGACGGATGGACTCCACAAGCCCGAAGACACCGGCAAGCAGAGCCAGATCGGCAACGCATCGGCCATACCAGCCGACTGTGTCGAGGCTGTTGGCATAGATCTTGAAGCCCTCGCGGCTGACCAGGCCGAAGGTTGGCTTGAAAGCGTAAACACCGCAGAAGGAGGCAGGCCGTATTGTCGATCCGCCGGTCTGCGTGCCGATGGAGAGCGGCACGTGAAAGTCGGCGACAGATGCCGCAGAACCGGCAGACGAGCCACCGGACGAGTATCGTGGATCATGCGGATTGCCGGTGGCCGCGTTCTGTCCCGCTGCGGCGAACTCTGTCGTATCCGTCTTGCCCAGAATGATGGCGCCCTCGGCACGCAGCAGGTCGACCACGGCGGCGTCCTGGCCTGGCCGGTGGCCCTGGAAGTTCGGGGAATTGAATGTGGTCGGCATATCCTTCGTTTCGAAGACGTCCTTGATACCGACCGGCAGGCCATGGAGCTTGCCGCGTTGCTCCTTTGGCAGCCCGTCCAGCGCAGCTGCCTCGGACAGCGCGTTCGGGTTCAGGCAAAGCCAGGCGCGAAGCTCGGCGTCCCGTTCTTCGATCCGCCTGAGGCAATCCTTCACAAGCTCGAAGGAGGTCAGTTGCCCGTCGCGAAGCGCTTGCAGAGCCTGCGTCGCAGTCAGACGGGCGGGGTCGACCTTTGGCTCAGACGGGGAGATCGATCTTTGGGGTAGGGTCATGGCGCGCCTCATCGCGTTAGTTCAGGCGAAAGCGAGGCCGGGTGGCGACAGGTGATGGTGACCTGTGGCGGCCTGAAAGGCAGCACCGACGAGCAGGCAAAGCGCGTCGGCGTGCGGGCGGCCGACAATCTGCATTCCCGTCGGAAGGCCGGCGCGGCCCAGACCTGTCGGGAGCATCAGAGCGGGAAATCCGGTGAAGTCGAAAATCATCGTGTTGCGGGATATGACGTCCTGAAAGCCGGACGCCTGGCCATCGACATCCACTGTCAGCGTTTCAAGCGAGCCCGCTTCGCCGCCAATGCCTGGCGTGATGATGACATCTACCTCCGCCATGGCATCCAGGAAGGCGTTCTGCGCGGTCACCCGCTGCTGCAGCGCGCGCGCGTATTCCAGGGCGCTGAACCCCATGCCCCTCCGAAGCCGTCCCAGCATACCGGGGTCCATGAGCTCGGCCTGGTCCGCGCGATCCGCATGGAGGGCCGCAAGTTCGCTCTGCAGAACGATCCAGCCAGCCTCATGGAAGCGGGCCACGTCGATCTCCGGCAGATCGACCAGCCGGCAGCCCAGGCTCTCCAGTGTCTTGGCCGCTTCATTCCAATTGTTCAGGACGGCCCGGTCCACATGGCTGGTGAACCATCCACCGGCGATGCCGATGCGCAGGCCTGAAACGTGAAGGTTCTGAAGAATATCGGCGAAGGGGCGTGTCAGTTGAAAATCCGGCGATGGCATCATGAACGGCAGGACACGGGCAATATCCTGTGCCGAGCGTGTCATTGGCCCGATATGGTCCAGCGTCCAGGAGAGTGCGGCAACACCTTTGCGCGAGACCTTTTCTCGCGTGGGCTTGAGACCGGTCGTGCCGCACCAGCACGATGGCACGCGGATGGAGCCCCCGGTATCCGTGCCGAGCGCCAGTGGCATGAGCCGTGCAGCGAGTGCCGCGCCCGATCCGGTCGATGAACCGCCAGTCCAGCGGCTTCTATCCCACGGGTTGCCAACCGCACCGTAGCGGGGGTTATGCGGGCCACCGCAGGCGAATTCGCTGGTCGCAGTGACCGCGAAGGGAATTGCGCCCGCTGACCGGAGCCGGGCTACGACATCGGCATCGGTTGCCGCCACCCGGTGGCCGGTGAAATGAGAACCACTGGTGATGACCGCTCCGGCTACATCGATAATGTCCTTGACCCCGAACGGTATGCCCTCCAGCGGACGCGGATTTCCCGCTGCCCATCGTTGCGCACTCTCCTTCGCGGCGTCTCGTGCGCCCGGCACAAGGCGCAGAACTGCTTCGCGAGCGGCAGGCGTCGCACCAGCCGAACTCTGCAGAGCCTCCATCACGACGACAGGGTCAAGACGCCGCGTGGAAAAGCCCTGCAGAAGTTGTCCAATACTGGCCTCGCCGATGTGAAGCTTTGCGTCCTCCGCGTCAGAGAGCTGAGGAAGCTCCGCGCCAACCGCCGAAGGTGGCGAAGGGCACGGTGCCAGACGCAGGTCGGCGTCTTTCGGGTCGATGAAGCTGGTTGGCTCCAGCACGTCCGCGTGGGCGAGGGGCTGGAGCAGGTTCATTCTTCACTCCGCCGCAATGCTGGTGGCGCTTCGCGAGGCCATGAGCGGCTGGATGCGCTGGCCGAACTGGTCGAGGCCGATCAGGAAGTCGTCGAAGGTGAGCATGATGCCCTTCGTGCCCGGCACGCTTGCCGCTTCATCCAGCATTCGCGCGACGGAGGCATAGGAGCCGACGATCGTGCCCATGTTGAAGTTGACCGCGCCTTCCGGCAGGTTGATGTGCTTGGCGGTCGAGGAACTGTCTGCCGAGGCGTCCTTGCTGCCCTGATCGGCCATCCAGGCGAGTGCATCGACATCGGCGCCGGCGCGATACTTTTCCCACTTGGCCTTGGCCAGTTCGTCCGTCTCATCCGCAATGACCATGAAGAGAACGTAGGCGCCGACGTCGCGGCCGGTCTTGGCGGAAGCTTCGACCAAGCGGACATTGCCTTCCTTGTGTGCGGTCGGCGTGTTGATGCCGGCGCCCATGACGAAATTGTAGTCGGCATATTCGGCGGCGAATTCCATGCCGCGCGGGCTCTGGCCGGCGGCCACGATCTCGATCTTGTTGGCCGGCATCGGCTTCATCTTGCAATCATTCATCTGGAAATGCTTGCCTTCGAAGGTGCATTCGCCCTTTGTCCAGAGCTCCTTCATGACGTGCACATATTCCGAGGAATAGTCGTAGCGATAGCCGAAGTAATCGTTGCCCGGCCAGATGCCCATCTGGTCGTATTCGGCCATCTGCCAGCCGGAGACGATGTTGACGCCGAAACGGCCCGGCGCAACGTTGTCGATCGTCGTTGCCATGCGTGCAACGATGGCCGGCGGGAGCGTCAGAACGGCCGTCGAGGCGAAAAGCTTGATGCGCTCGGTGACGGCAGCAAGGCTCGCCATCAGCGTGAAGGATTCCAGATTGTAGTCCCAGAACTCCGTCTTGCCGCCGAAACCGCGAAGCTTGAT
Source organism: Ensifer sp. (assembly GCA_035565055.1). GTDB lineage: Bacteria > Pseudomonadota > Alphaproteobacteria > Rhizobiales > Rhizobiaceae > Ensifer_A. The sequence goes on along the minus strand of DATMTA010000174.1, from coordinate 12,684 downwards.
CATCGAAAGCGCGAATTCGAGACCGTATTTTTCGGCCTTCTGGACGATCTGCTTGTTGAGTTCGAAGCTCGGCATGTACTGCGGTGCGGCCTCGGAAATCAGCCATCCATTGTTGCCGATCGGAATGAAAACGCCAATGTCCATGATGTGCTCCTGTGGTCGGGATGCTTGGGAAGAGGTGCAATATGTACGAACTAATGCAAAAATTTCTGAGGCTGTCCAGATAAAAATGCCGCACAAATAGGCGTGCATAAAATAGGTGCACTTCTATGCGGATTGAGGCTGAAATGACGTGGAATTGGGCGCGGCAAGGCGCGCTCTGCGACAGGATTGTGCAGTGCGGAATTGCGTCCGGCGGTAGTCTTGGAGAGGTTTCAGGTCTCTGCGCGCAGCGTCGTCGTGTAGGTGAAACGATCTGCGGGGAGAATCTGGAAGGCGTATTCCAGCAGGCGGCGGCCGGAGCCGTAGTAGCGGCGGTTGACGATCAGTGCGAGGTCACCGGCCTTGCAGCCGACCTTTTCCGCGATGTCTTCGTCCATGGCGATCGGGCGCACATCCTGCTGGATTTCATGGATCTTTTCGCCGGTGAACTCTTCGATGTAATGAAAGATGGCGCGCCGGGCGACGGTCACGTCCTTGACGGCCGCGGCTACGCGGGAATCGATGTAGACCTCGTTCCAGGAGAAGGCCCTGCCGCGATTGGCGGGATAGCGAACGCCGGTGATGTGCAGGAACTTGCGGCCCGGCCGGCAGCCGAGGTCCACGGCGAGCTTGCCCTGCGCGGAGACCATTTCGCGGAAGCCGATGACGAATTCAGTCTCGGCTGCGATCTCGAAAAGTTCGGATCGCGAGTGCGCAATGAAGCGCGTGCTGCCGCTGGTGGCCTCAATGGCCTCCACGCGTGTGCCGACACCCTTGCGCGCAGACAGTCGCCCCTTGTTGCGCAGAAGGCCGATCGCCTGCCGGACCGTCTGGCGACTGACGCCGAGGGCTTCGGCCAGTTCATTCTCCGTGGGGAGGAGGGAGCCGACGGCGAAATCGCCGTTGGAAATGCGCGCTTCCAGGTGGTGAGCCACCTGCATATAGAGCGGTGCGGTCGCGATCTCGGGCTTCCAGCCGTTCTTGATTTCTCGCGTGCTGCCGGTCATTTCCTCGGAAATCGCATTGCTCATGTGTTTCGGCCTCCCGGCCCATCAATATGTTTTTTCTCATAAAAGCAAACATATTTCGGTGTCGGCGCATTTTCGCGCCCCGTCCTTGCACTGGAATTCGAAATCAATTAGTACGTACATATACGATACTCGCAGGACGATTGCCTTTCATGTCAGACATCTCGGTCGAAGACGCCTCGGGTCCGGGCGCACGGAAATCCCACTCTTTGATGACGACTCTCGGTGCGGCCACGCTGATCCAGATCGTGGCAACGGCCAGCGTGCTGGCTCTCACCGCGATTGCGCCCACCGTGGCGGCTGATCTTGGTATCGGTGCCTATCTCATCGGCTACCAGATCAGTCTGATCTATGCCTCCGGCATGTTTTCCTCTGCTGTCGCGGGCACGCTCGTCAAGCGCTTCGGTCCGGTGCGAGTCGAGCAGTTGGCGCTTGTCTGCTTCCTGCTCGGCTTCTTGGGCATCGCCATGGCGCATGTCCTGCCGATCATCGTCGCATCCCTCCTTATCGGTATCGGCTATGGCCTCAATAATCCGGCCTCCTCGGAGATGCTGGGGCGGATCACGCCGCACGGCAAGCGCAACATCGTTTTTTCCATCAAGCAGTCGGGCGTGCCGCTGGGTGGTATTCTCGCAAGTTTCGCCTTTCCCTTCCTGTCGCGGCAGATGGACTGGCAATACGCGCTGCTGATCGGCGCTGCCGCACCGCTGGCGACCATGGTCCTTTTGGCGGCAACGCATGTGACTGAACCCATCGACCGCAGCGTGCCGATGGGTTCGATGATGAAGGGCTTTCGCGACGAGCAAGGCATCATCTGGAAGAACCCGAAGTTGCGGACACTCAGCTTTCTCGGCTTCGCCTATTCGGCGACGCAGCTCTCGCTGTCCGCCTTTGCCGTCGTCACGCTGGTTCATGATGGCGGGTGGTCGCTCCTGGCTGCGGGGTCCGTCGCGGCGGTCATGCAGTTTTTCGGCGCCTTCGGACGTATCTTCTGGGGTGTCGTCGCTGACAAGGTGGGTGGTGGCTTCAAGACGCTGGCGCTGCTTGGCCTTTTGATCGGGCTTGGCTTTGCGTCGCTCTTTTTCGTCGTGGACATGCCGGCCTGGCTGCAAGTGGGCGTGCTGATCGTGCTCGGCATGACCACGATCGGCTGGAACGGGGTGCTGCTGGCGGAGGTGGCGCATAACGCACCGGAGGGCCGCATCGGGGCGATCACCGGAGGCGTGCTTGTCTACACCTTCATCGGCGTCATCGTCGGACCGTCCAGCTTTGCAAGTCTCTACATGGTGACTGGACATTATGGCGCGAGCTTTCTTGTCTTCTCGCTGCTGGGATTCTTCGGAATGGTTGCTGCCTGGCGGTCGCATCGTTCACGCAGCGCCTGACTCAAAAAGTACTGACATATTGTATCGTCTTCCGGGGCTGCAGAGCGACTGCAGCCCCGTTTTCATTTCGTGTACTGTTACGTCAAGCACTACGATTTCCCCGAAAATGAATAAGAATGGCGCAATTTTCGATGGCTCTTCCGTCAATTGCCTCAATATTTTGCACTGCAAAAAATTCTTGCAGAACCGTTGACGAGCGCTTGAATATGTACGTACATTAAGTCGTCCCGTTACGACGGAGATGCGATCACGACCCCGGCAAAGCGGGGCATCCAACAGGGGAATGTCAGATATGCGTGTGCTTCTACTCAGCGCTTTCGTTGCCGTGTCCGCCATTGCTGCAGTGCCGTCCGGTGCGCATGCGGACGCCATGGCCGACGCCAAGGCGATCCTTGAACAGCATAAGAAGATGCCTGTCTTCGACCCGCCGGGCGAGCCCTTCGATGCGAAGTCCTGCATGGCAGGCAAGAAGGTACTGTCGATCCCGATTTCGATGACGATCCCGTTCAATGTCGAGCTGCAGAAGGCGATGTCCACGGCCGCCAAGGAAGTCGGGTTCACCTATACGACCTGGGATAACCAGCTGAAGACCGACCAGTGGATCCAGGGGGTGTCGCAGGCGATCAGCCAGAAATACGACGTGCTGGACATTGCCGGCGGTCTCAACCCGGAGTGGCTCGGTCCCCAGCTCACCGAAGCGCGCAATGCCGGCCTGAAGGTCACGACGACGCATCTTTATGACGTGACGCAGAAATCGGCTCCGACGGTTGACTACTCTTCGCGCGTCGACTTCACAGGCGCCGGCAAGGTGCTGGCCGCTTACGCCTATGTTCAGACCGGCGGCAAGCCGAATGTGCTGATCATCGGCTCGTCCGACGTTCTGCCGTCCATTCCCTTCGTCAAGGCGATCCAGGAAGAACTGACGGCGCTCTGCCCGGAATGCAAGCAGAAGCATCTCGACGTGCCGGTGTCCGACTGGGCGACGAAGATCCAGCCCGGCACCCAGTCGGCGCTGCTCGCCGATCCTGGCATCAACTACATCATCCCGATCTATGACTCGATGTCGCAATTCGTCGTGCCGGCGCTGCGCATCACGGGTGCTCTCGGCTCGGTCGGCGTGGCAGGCTTCAACGGCACGCCTTTTGTTCTGGATATGCTGCGCGAGGGCCAGGTCAATATGGATATCGGCGAAAGCCTCGGCTGGGCCGGTTATGCGGCCATCGACAACATCATGCGGATGATCTGCGGCAAGCCGGAAGTCGCCAAGCTCAACGTGCCGCTGCTCATCTTCGACAAGGACAATATCAAGACCGCGGGCGTGCCGGCCAACTTCAACGACGGCTATGGCGATGCGCATCTCGATGGTTTCCGCAAGCTCTGGAAGCTGAAGTGATCTGAGCCACGCCGACTATAAACGGAGCCGCGCCATGTCCAACACTGCAACGACCGATAATGCCGTCCTTGTGATGAACGACATCAAGATGAAGTTCGGCAGCAATTATGCGCTCAAGGGTGTCAGCGTTGCGGTGCGGCGTGGCGAGGTCTTCGGTCTGCTCGGGCAGAACGGCTCGGGCAAGTCCACCCTCATCAAGGTTCTGGCTGGCTTCCACCAGCCGGAAGAGGGCAGCGAGGTCGTGCTCTGGGGCGAGAAGATGGCCCTGCCGCTCGACCCGATGCTGATCAAGAAGCGCGGCGTCGCCTTCGTCCACCAGCATCTCGGCCTTGTGCCTTCGCTCACCGTGGCCGAGAACATGCGCGTGACCTCGCTCGGCCAGAAGAACCCCTGGTTCGTCTCCTGGCGCAAGGAGGCAGAGCGGCTCTCGGCGCTTTTTGCCGAATTCAATCTCGATGTCGACCCGCTGGCGACGGTCGCAAGCCTGCCGCCGGTCGAGCGTGCTTTCGTCGCCATCATCCGCGCCTTCGAGGACCTGCGTGCCTCCGATGCCGGTTACGGCGGGGAGGGCATTTTGGTGCTCGATGAACCGACGCCCTTCCTGCCGGGCGAAGACGTGAAGCGACTTTTCGATCTCGTCCGCTCGATCGTAAAGACCGGCGCGTCCGTCATCATCGTGACCCACGATATCGACGAGGTGCGCGATATCACCGATCGCGTCGCCGTCCTGCGCGACGGGCAACTGGTCGAGGTGCTCGATACGAAGGCCTCCAGCCGGCAGGCGATCCTCGACACCATCGTCGGGTCGCGCATCGATGCCTTCGCCAAGCAGCGCATGGCTGCGGGGGCTGCACCTGTCACCATTCGCGTTGACAACCTGACCGACGGCAATACGCCGCCTTTCAGCCTGTCTCTGCAGGAAGGTGAAATCCTCGGCGTCACGGGCTTGATCGGGTCCGGCTTTGCCAGCGTGCCTTACACGCTCTACGGCGCGCGCCGCGGTGCGGGGACGCTGACGGTGAGTGACCGGAAGATTGATCTGTCGAGCATAACCCCGCTGATGGCTCAGCGCATGGGAGTCGCACTCCTGCCTGGCGACCGGCTGGGCGCGGCGGGCATCGGCTCCCTTGCCGTCACCGACAATATTACGCTGCCGATCCTCGACGAGCTATCGCATCTCGCTGGCCTCGACCGTGGCGCGATGGTCAAGGAGGCGGGGCGGCTCTCGACCCTCCACGATGTGCGCCCGCACAATCCGGCGCTGGCGCTGGGGTCACTTTCGGGCGGCAACCAGCAGAAGGTGCTGCTGGCCAAATGGCTACGCATCCAGCCGAAGCTGCTGCTTCTCGATGAGCCGACGCAGGGCGTCGATTTCGGCGCGCGCCAGCAGATTTTCAAGGCGCTGGACGATGCAGCGCGGGCCGGCACGTCGATTATCTGCGCCTCCACCGACAACGAACAGCTTGAGCAGATCTGCGACCGCATCCTCGTCTTTTCGCGCGGGCGGCCTGTGGTTGAACTCAAGGGACAGGAAATCAACCGCAAGGCAATTACCGAAGCCTGCTTCTACAGCACCGATGCGGAGGCCGCAGAATGACGACGATCGACATGCCCATCCAGAAGCCCGTTTCCGCGCTATCGCGCTTCACGCTGAAAACCGAGGCGGAGCGGTTTGCGCTGGTCGCCGCCTGGCTCTTCCTCATCATCCTCTTCGGCATTCTCATGCCGGACAGTTTCCTGAGCTGGCGCAACTTCTCCACCATGTTCGGCTCTCAGGCCGTGCTGGTGGTGCTGACACTCGGCATCATCATTCCGCTGACGTCTGGCGATTTCGATCTCTCCGGCGCTTCGATCCTGACGATGAGTTCGATGGTGATCGGCGTCTTCAACGCTCAGATGGGCTGGCCGATCCTGCCGGTCCTGATCATGTCGCTGGCGGTGGGCGCGCTCATCGGCGCGATCAACGCCTTCTTCGTCCTCTATTTCCGCATCCATTCGCTGATCGTGACGCTCGGCGTCGGAACCTTCGTCAACGGCGTCATTCTCTGGATGAGCGGATCGCAGACCATCTCCGGCGTCTCCATGGAGCTCGTCTCCTGGGTCATCATGGGCCGCCTCTGGGGCATTCCGCTGGCCTTCTACTATGCGCTTATTCTGGCGGCGGTCATCTGGTATGCCTTCGAATTTACCATTCCCGGCCGCAAGCTGCTCTTCGTCGGACGCGGTCGTGAAGTGTCGCGGTTGAACGGCATTCCGGTCGAGCGGGTGCGGGCCACCTCCTTCATTCTCTCCGGCCTCATCTCCGCCTTTGCAGGCATCCTCTATTCCGGCATGACCGGCTCGGCCGACCCGCTTTCCGGCCTCAACCTGCTGCTGCCGGCCTTCGCGGCCGCCTTCCTTGGCGCCACGACCATCGCGCCCGGCCGCTTCAACGCCTTCGGTGCGGTGATCAGCGTCTACTTCCTTGTGACCGGCATTACCGGCCTTACCATGATGGGCGCACATGCCTATGTGCAGAACCTGTTCTACGGCGGTGCTCTCGTCATCGCCGTCTCGCTCAGCCAGCTCGTGCGCAATCGCCAGCCTCAGGATTTCAGTTGATGGCCGAGCTGAAGGAGATCGCCGATACGCTGGCGCGCCTCTACTGGGCGCGTCCAGCCAACGAGGCCGAGATGGTCGCCATGGCCGGAGAGATGGAACGCGACAGCACAGCCATCGCGCCGCCGCGCGAGGGCGAGGGGAATGTCTTCTTCGCGCTCGAGCCGTCGACCTTCTTCGCACTCCTGTCGAAGGAGGCGGAGACATGAGCGAACTTCGCCCGACAAGCCTGCAACAGGCCGCATCGCTCATCCGCAACGGCCAGGTCAGTTCCGTCGCCCTGACACAGGCCGCGATCGAACGCGCCAAGGCTGCGCAGCCGCGCCTGAATGCATTCATCGCCATCGAAGAGGATGCTGCGATGGCCGCTGCGGAGGCGGCGGATCGTTGGCAGGCGCAGGGCAGGCCGCTTGGGCCCCTTCACGGCGTGCCCTTGGCGCACAAGGACATGTATGACCGGAAGGGCATGGTCACGGCCTGCGGTTCAAAAATCCGCGCCGCCCACGTCGCGACGGCTACCTCCACTGTCATGCAGCGTCTCGAGGCGGCTGGCGCGGTTTCCATCGGGCGTCTCAACATGAGCGAATTCGCGATGGGGCCGACCGGGCACAATGCACATCATGGCCGCGCCCGAAATCCGGTCGATCCTGAACGCATCACCGGCGGGTCTTCCAGTGGTTCCGGTGCGGCTGTCGGGGCTGGTGTCGTGCTCGCCGCCCTCGGCTCGGACACGGGTGGTTCCATCCGCCTGCCGGCGGCCTGCTGTGGTGTCGCCGGCATAAAGCCGACCCAGGGGCGCGTCAGCCGGCACGGGGTCATGCCGCTGTCCTTTTCACAGGATTGCGTCGGACCGCTTGGAGCCCATGTCGAAGATGCCTACCGGCTCTTGCAGGTCGTGAGCGGTGCAGACCCTCATGACCCGACCTGTGAGCGCCTGTCTCCGCCCGGTGACCTTGTCGATGACCTGACCGCGATCAGGATCGGGCGCCTCGGTGGCCTGTTCGAGACCGATGTGGAAACCGTCGTCGCGGATGGCCTTGCGTCTGCCTTGGAGGCGCTTGAGCCGCATGTCGCATCGATCGGTGGGGCGCGGCATTCGGATCTGTCAGCCGTCGCCGAACTTGCCAATGTCGTTGCCATGGCGGAGGCAGGAGCGGTGCATTTTGACTGGATGCGCGAACGGCCTGAAGACTACGGCCCGCAGATCCGAATGCGCCTGTCACAATCGCTGGCGATGCCTGCGCCCATCTATATCAGGGCGCTGCAGACGCGCAGCCTGATGCTGGCGGAATTTCTGGAAACCGCCTTTGCCGCGGCGGATGTGCTGGTCTCGCCGGTCATGCCCTTTGTGCCGCCGCGCTCTGCCGATGTCGATATCGGCGCGAGCCCGCAGATGAACCGGGTGGTCAGCGCCATGACGGCGTTCACCCGGCCCTTTTCCTACCTGGGCCTGCCGGTGGTGACGCTGCCGGTCGCAATTTCGCTGGAGGGGTTGCCCATCGGCATACAGATCATCGGCAGGCCCTGGCGGGAGCAGCAGATTGCCTCCGTCGCCCGACGTCTTGAACGCGAACTTTCCCTGAAACCCTTCATGCCGCGGGATGCGCTGCTTGCGCGATTGGCATGAGAGCAAACCGGAAGGAAGTCTCTAATGACCCTGAAGCCGTCATTCTCCCATACCGAGGTCGTTGCGGATGCCGTTTCCCAGCAGACCTTTCGTGACGCCATGGCCAAAATGGGTGCGGCCGTCAACATTGTCACCTCCGACGGTCCCGCCGGCAAGGTGGGCTTTGCGGCGACCGCAGTCTGCAGCGTGACGGACACGCCGCCGACACTGCTCGTCTGCCTGAACCGTTCGGCCTCCGTCTTCAACGCGGTGATGGAAAACCGCACGCTCTGCGTCAACGTTCTCTCCAGCGCGCATGATGGACTGTCCAACCTCTTCGGTGGGAAGACCCCGGTCGAAGAACGTTTCGCAGCGGCAAGCTGGCATCGCGGCGCATCGGGCGCCCCGGTCCTCGACGACGCGGTTGTCTCTTTCGATTGCCTGGTGACCGAGAGCGTGGATGTGGGGACCCATCGCGTCCTTTTCTGCTCGGTGCTTTCCGTTTCCAGCGGCGAAGAGGCGGAGGCGCTGATCTATTTCAAGCGCGGCTATCACCGCGTCGGAGCTTCGCAAACAGTGTCCGCTTGAAACGTCGATGAGACTGAGTTCGCCAGGGCCGGGAACACCGGAGGAGGGACGCAGTTAGACCCCAAAATCGAGGTCTGATCATGCGTCAATCTATCAGAAGCCGTTTTAGCCGGCCAAGGCTCTTTTGGGCAGGGGCAAGCCGATGAGGACCCCGCTTGCGCGCGTGCTGGGGCTGGGCTCGGCGAGATCAGGGACGGAGGAGTTCTTCTCCGATCGTATCCGGGCCGTCGTCCTGGCCCTTCTCACGCCCTACATGATCGGGCTTGGCGTCTACCTCTTCGGCAGGTCGCGGGAAAGCGTGATCGAGACCCTGTCGCGGATATGGGTCGGTCCTGCTGTCCTGGTGTTCATCATTGTCAGCCTGCTGCATATGCGTCTCGGGATGCAGGTGATCATCGAGGACTATATCCACCACAAGGGCTGGAAGCTGACGCTGATCTTTGCCAACTGGGTCTTCACAATAGCCCTGGGGGCTGCCAACATCTTCGCACTGCTCCTGATCATTTTCAGGCCGGCGCCGTGAGTGCCTCTCAGCCAGCTTTCGCTGTCGCGCCGGGACGACCGCGCGTTGTCATTGTCGGCGGTGGCTTCCATGGTCGTGCCTTCACGTCAGTGGGTCTCCTGTTCGGTTTTCTGGGTTTCTCCCTGCGGTTGGACCGCACGGTTGAGGTTTCCGGCCGTGCCGAAATAGGCGAGGGCAGCGACGACGAGAATGACGAGGATGATTCCCCAGACGATACGGTTTCCATTCATGTCTCTCTCCTTGGGTGTGGCCGCCAAACCGGCCGCCGTGCAAAGGTTCCGCATTCGCATTGCTGCGGAACTTTTCAGGGCTCCCGCCGTTCAAATGCTGATGCAGGCCTGAGGAGCGAGCCATGAATGAAGGGGACATTACCAAGCTGCGGGGACGTGTGAACGCCCACCGTGAACTTCTGATCGAGCTGGCCTCGCTTCTGATGGCAGAGCGCGGCCGCGTGCCGGCCGGTGCCCAGGGTGGGCCGGGCGAGGATCTCGCCATCTATGATCAGGAGGAGGACCCCGGGGTCATCCCGACGGACGGCTATGCGGAGCAGGCGGAATATGCCGCCGAAGTGCGCGCAATCTTCGAGGCAGCTCGCGCCCGTCATACAGCCCGCACCAACAAAACTTAGGTAGGGCGGGAACCAACGGCGACGACAATGGTTTTCTTTTCATGACCCAGAAAACCGTCACCAATGACCGCAATCTTAAGCCCGGCAACGCAAACGACCAGGCGCCGGTCGGCGCAGCCATTGAAGAGGCGTCTCCGCCCTTCAATCTTCCTCCGCTGCCAAAGTCCCGGCGCGCCGAAATGCGGGTGCCGGCATCCGTCAACGGGCGCGATCTTTCCCAAGGCAGGCCCTGAGCCTACGAGTCGCAAAATCACAGGAGTCATCATGTCTGACCGCAAGAGCACATCTCCAGAAACGGCTCGCGAAGAAGACTATCGCGATTACGACAAGCGCAATATCGGCGACGGCTGGCCCTATGCCGATGAGGATGGATTGCCGGCCGAACCGAACGCCCCGTATGGCACAAGCGGTTCCAACCTGGATGAATCCGGCCGCGTCGGAGTCGAGATTGCCTCACGCCCGGAAATCAGCAGCCATGGCGGCCCCTCTCTTTCGCCGTTCAGCGAAGGCGATGTGATAGAGGATGACGTGCTCGAAGAGCGGGTTACAGACTTCCTGTCCGAGCGCGAAGACTTTGATGCCGAGTTGATCACCGTGACGGTGCATGACGGTGTGGCGACGCTGTCGGGCGAAGTGGAAACAGCCGCTGCGCGCGCTTTGGCGACCACGCTTACTCTTTCGATCCCAGGCATCCGCGGCTGCAGGAACGAGCTCGTTCTCATCGGGGTAGACAGCCACATTCCCTCGGATTCAGACGTCTGAGTTTGCCCGCGCGCTGCTGGTTGAGAGCGGCATTGCTCGACGATCTCCAACGAACCGATAGTGCACGCTCATGCCAACGCCATGAATTCTGCCGAAGCGCCGGAAGACGGCAAGCTGAGACCGCATCCTCTGCCGGAGCATTCGAGGTGTCGCCGGTTCAGACGCCGCGGATGATTTGCGGCACTTCTCATCCTGATCAGGTCATCGTTCTCGGGTGGATTTTCGTCCCGTATTGACGGGAACAAGCACCGGATCGGGCGGTTTTGAAGCACATCGCGAACTTTAGATGGGCGGTCCTGCCTGCGGTCCTTGTTTTGGCCCACGTCGTCATCGCGAAACTGCAAAAATTGGAAGCGAGGTCCATATGGTGAAGGAAATTCTCCCGGAAGAGGCGCGACAGGGCGGAACGTCGCCGCGAACGCTGATCATTCTCGTGGTCTCTTTTTGCCTGGCTTTCGGCATTCTGACCCTGCTTTATCTGTTTGTCTTCAGTGGCTCATATCCGGAGCACCCGCTGGACAACCAGAACAGACCGGCGGCGACGTCGCAGCAGCAACCCTGAGGGACAGGCGCGCCGGGTCAGGCCTGATCAGGTGCGCCTTGAGATCCCTGAAGCCCGATGAGGTTCTCGACCGCTTCAACGCCATCCAGCGACAGGGCGATTTCCGTGCAGCGTTCAATTTCTTCATGGCTGTGAACATAGCCGGAGAGGTGGATCCGCCGTCCCTCCGAGGTCACTTTCACACCGGATGCGTCGACTGAGCCGCTTGTGGCCAGAAGATTGGCAACCAGGGTTTCGAGGCCGGCCTCCACGGGATGCAGGACTTCGACTTCGGCCAGTGTATCGTGGTTTCGTCTGGGCTTGTGAACCATTCTCGCGCTCCTGATTATTTCGACTTGTGCTCTGGCTTGTCCTTGCGGCTGGTAGAGGCCATCTCCTCCAACTCCTGTTCGGACATGGATTTTTCCATGCCGCGGGATGCGCCCTGGAGCTCGCTTTTCTTCATGTCTCCGCGCTTGGCCGAAAGGGCTGCTCCTGCAGCCTTTTGCTGCGCCTTGGATTTGGCAGGCATGACAAATCTCCTGAGTAGTTTTGGCGCCTAAAAGAAAGCCCCGGCGGATGCCGGGGCTTGATGCGAGTCCGAGCTCACATCGTTTCCTGTTCCTTGACCCGAAGGTTATTCTGGACGTTCTTCACGCCCATCACCGACTCCGCACAATCTTCGGCAATGCGCTTGTCGCCCCGGCGGCGAACGAAACCGCTGAGCGTGACTTCGCCATCCTCGACGGTGACGCTGATGTCGCTCGCGTCCAGGCGGGGATGATCTGTGAGGCGATCGTGCACGTCCTCGTTGATGCGGCCGTCCGAGCGCAGGTAACCCTTCGGGCCTCGACCGCGATGGCTTTCCTCGTTGCGGGCGTCCATCTCGCGACGGCGTTCCGCGTCTTCATCTCCGAACCAGGAGGCGATTTCATCGCCGGCACGATCCCACATGTCGCGATCACCGCGTCGATCGTAGCCCCGGTCATAGCCGCGAGAAGAACGGGCATAATCGTCGGTTGAGCGATAGCGGTCTTCCGGGCCGAACGGCACGTAGCCGGAATAGAGGCCAACGGGGTACTCACCATAGGGCGCGCCCCCGCGGCTGTAGCGGGAGCCATAGCCGCCTTCACCATAGCCGAGATCGTCCGTCGTCCAGTCGTCGCGATTGGGGCGCCGACCGCTCCGGTTTCCCTCGTGCATCATGCCTCGATCGTAGCGTGCATCGTTACCATAAGCCATTGGGTTTCTCCTTTGGTGGTTTCTTGTTGTACGAGCAGGAGGGAGGCCCGAGCCCCCTCCTGGTTTTTGACGCGCTGCTTCAGCGCGTCAATACCGGCGGTGGTGCCAGCGATACTCGGACGGGCAATCGTCAACCACGCGGCGGCCGTAGCGGTCACGGTAGTAACAGCGACCCGGTTCATTGGCGGAGCCGATCAGGGCGCCTGCGACCGCGCCGACTGCACCCCCGACGGCCGCGCCGCCCACATC
>DATMTA010000173.1:0-29737 GCA_035565055.1 Ensifer sp. | reverse complement strand
ATGCAGAGCGGCTACGTGCTTGATTATTCTGATGCAACCTTTGGCGAGTTTTTCAACCGCCACAAGGTCAATATTCATGGACAGAAGTATCAGACCTACGGCACCTCCAAGGCCAAGAAGATGCGGGCATTCTGGGAGCAAGAGCCCGATGCCTTGGTTGGCAAGGTGCTGGAAGAGTTGCTGGAAGCCTATGAGGCCGATTGCAGCCTGAACAACCGCGATGCCGATGCGACCGTCCTCGAAAAATCTCGCGGCATCGTCGTGCGCCTCTCAGGCAAACCCGCGCCAGCAAAGCCGACGCAAACTGTCGACGATTTTCTGCACAGCGAGTTCTTGATCCCCAACATCCAGAAATTGCCGATCGAGGCGATGGCCGTGCCGATCATCGAAAGCCGGTTGAGCGAAGCGCGCGCGGCAATGGGCGCCGGCGCATATCTGTCCACCATCTTCCTGTGCGGCAGCGTGTTGGAAGCCGTCCTGCTCGGGGCTGCGCAGAAAGAGCCAGCGCGCTTCAACCGGGCTTCGGCCTGTCCTAAAGCGGCCGACGGCAGCGTGAAGCGTTTCCACGAATGGAGCCTCGCCCAGTTCATTGATGTCGCTTGCGAGGCTGGGCTGCTGAAACCGGACGTGAAGAAATTCAGTCACGGACTGCGCGACTTCCGCAATTACATCCATCCATACGAACAAATGGTGTCCGGTTTTACGCCGGATCAGCATACAGCCAAAGTCTGCTTTCAGGTGCTCAAGGCGGCGCTTGCGAGTGTGGCGGGGGAAAGAAAATGAATCCAGAAGCCAAATCCGTCCCCTCCGTTTCGGTTCGCTATGCCACCAACGGCAGCTCGACCAAGGCCAACGAGTTCGGCATGCGGTCGATGCAGGAGCGCGCCTTTGAAAAGCGTGGCGAACAATATCTGCTAATCAAGTCGCCGCCGGCTTCGGGCAAGAGCCGCGCGCTGATGTTCATCGCGCTCGACAAGCTCGCCAATCAGGGCGTGAAGCAGGCCATCATCGTCGTGCCGGAAAGATCGATTGGCTCCAGCTTCCATGACGAGCCGTTGAGCAAGCACGGCTTCTGGGCCGATTGGCATGTCGAGCCGAAGTGGAATCTTTGCGACGCGCCGGGCAACGACAATGGCGGCAAGGTCAATGCGCTCGGCGTCTTCCTCGAAAGCGCCGACAAGGTACTGGTCTGCACCCATGCGACGTTCCGCTTCGCCGTTGACAAGTTTGGCATTGAAGCCTTCGACGACCGGCTGATCGCGGTGGATGAATTCCACCATGTCTCGGCCAATCCCGACAACAAGCTCGGCCTACATCTGGGCGAGTTCATCGCGCGCGACCGCGTGCATGTCGTCGCGATGACCGGCTCCTATTTCCGGGGCGACGCCGAGGCGGTGCTGGCGCCGCAGGACGAGGGCAAGTTCGAGAGCGTCACCTACACTTATTATGAGCAGCTCAACGGCTATCAGTATCTGAAGCAGCTCGACATCGGCTATTTCTTCTATTCGGACTCCTACACCGATGACATCCTGAAGGTGCTGAACCCGGCCGAGAAGACGATCATCCACATCCCGAACGTCAATTCGCGCGAGAGCACGAAGGACAAGATCAAGGAAGTCGAGCACATTATCGAGGAGCTGGGCACCTGGCAGGGAACCGATCCCGCCACCGGCTTCCAGTTGGTCAAGACGGCCGATGGCAAGATTCTGCGCATCGCCGATCTGGTCGATGACGATCCCGCCAAGCGCGACCGGGTGTCCGCCGCGCTGAAAGATTCAGCGCAGAAAAACAACCGCGATCACGTCGATATCATCATCGCGCTCGGCATGGCGAAGGAAGGCTTCGACTGGATCTGGTGCGAACACGCGCTGACGGTCGGCTATCGGTCTAGTCTGACCGAGATTGTGCAGATTATCGGCCGTGCGACCCGTGATGCGCCTGGCAAGACCCGCGCCCGCTTCTCGAACCTCATCGCTGAACCTGCGGCTGCTGACGACATCGTTACTGAAGCGGTCAACGATACGTTGAAAGCGATAGCTGCCAGCCTGCTCATGGAGCAGGTGCTGGCGCCCCGCTTCGAGTTCAAGCCGAAGAATCCGCAAAACGAGCCGACACCGGGCTTTGACTACGGCGAGGGTGGCTACGATCCGAACAAGTGTAACGTGGGCTTCAATGAGGAATCCGGCAAGTTCCAGATCGAGATCAAAGGCCTTGCCACGCCCAAGAGTGAGGAAGCGACGCGTATCTGCCAGGAAGACTTGAACGAGGTGATCGCAGCCTTCGTGCAGGACAAGACGACAATCGAGCGCGGCCTCTTTGACGAGGAGCTCGTCCCCGAGGAACTGACCCAGGTGCGAATGGGCAAAATCATCAAGGACAAGTTCCCGCATCTCGACGCGGAGGATCAAGAGGCCGTGCGCCAGCATGCTGTGGCGGCGTTGAATCTGACCCAGAAGGCAAAGGAAGTCGCGGCGGGCAGCTCTCTCGGCGAGGAGAGCGCAAATACCGCCTTTGTCGATGGCGTGCGCAAGTTCGCGATGGACGTGCGCGAGTTGGACATCGACCTGATCGACCGGATCAATCCCTTCGGAGAGGCCTATGCGATCCTCGCCAAGACGATGAGCGAGGAAAGCTTAAAGCAGGTCGCCGCGGCGATCGCCGCCAAGCGCACCAGCCTGACGCCAGAGGAGGCGAAGGTGATCGCCAAGCGCGCCGTCGAGTTCAAGCGGGAGCGCGGACGTCTGCCGTCGATCAGCTCGGCCGACGCATGGGAAAAGCACCTGGCTGAAGGCGCCGCAGCGTTCGTCCGCTTCAAGGATGAGGGCCGCTATGAGTGATCTCGACCTTGACGAACTGCGTGCGGAGCTTGACGATTTCGCGCAACCGGAAAAGAAGGGCGGCCGTTCGCCCCGCGAGGAACGCATTATCGCGGGCTTCGAGGAGATTCAGCGCTTCGTCGAGAAAAGCGGCCACGCTCCGCGCCACGGCGAGGATGGCGATATATTCGAACGGCTCTACGCCGTGCGGCTCGACCGACTACGCGCGCTGGAAGAATGCCGGTCCCTTCTCACACCGTTTGATCACCAAGGACTGCTGACAGGTGCGCCCATGGCGTCCGGCCCGCCCGCTGACTCGATGGATGAGGACGAGTTGCTCGCCGAACTGGAAGGTGCGGCAGGTTCATCTGACATCATCAAGCTGCGGCATGTACGCGCCAGCGCCGAGAAGCGCGAAGCCGAAGAAATCGCAAGCCGCGAGAAGTGTCTCGATTTCGAAAACTTCAAACCCCTGTTCCAGCAGGTGCAAAGCGATCTTGAAAGCGGAGCGCGCACGACGAGGCGGTTCGTCAAGGATGCCGGCTTCCTAAAGTCGGACATCCAGGCCGGTCAGTTTTTCATCCTTGGCGGCCAGACAGCCTATGTCGCTGAGGTCGGAGAACCGATAAAGGCGCCGAACGGCGAAACGGACGCGCGCCTCCGGGTGATCTATTCCAATGGCACCGAGAGTGATCTGCTGTTGCGATCGCTCCAACGTGCCCTCTACAAGGACGAGGCGGGGCGCCGGATCACGGAGCCCAGCGCCGGACCATTGTTTGACGACCAAACTGGCGAGGGCGACCAGGCGAGCGGCACGATCTACGTGTTGCGGAGCAAGGCCAACCACCCACTGGTCGCCGAGAACCGTGAAATCCTACACAAGATCGGCGTGACAGGTGGCAGTGTCGAACGCCGCATCGCCAACGCGCGCTTTGATCCCACTTACCTCATGGCCGACGTGGAGATTGTCGCGACTTATGAGCTCTACAACGTCAACCGAGCCAAGCTCGAAAGCTTGATCCACAAGGTCTTTGGTGCGGCACGGCTGGATGTTGAGATCAAGGATCGTTTCGACCAGCCCATCGTGCCGAAGGAATGGTTCTTAGTTCCCTTATTTGCCATTGATGAGGCCGTCGCGCGCATCAAGGACGGCACGATCACGGGTCATATTTATGATCCGAAAACCGCGCGTTTAGTGCGCTTCGAACGCTGACGCTCCGACCTACAGTCGCTGGAGTTCGAGGTTTAATGTGCCTTTTCTTGGATGGCGTTCTCGATAAACGAGCGCCGCCCTCGTTTAGCCGACGTCAGGCCTCAGATTGGAATCTGTCAGAAAACTACGTATATTTCTGACAGGAGAATCGCCATGCGACGTTTGACCGAACAGATTCTTGAGCATGCGAAGCTGTTGCCGGAGGGCACGGCCGTCGCGGCTAAGAGCTTGCTTCACCTTGGCAATCGCGCTGCGCTGGACCAGGCTTTATCGCGCCTGGCCGAGAGGGGACAACTGATCCGGGCCGGACGTGGTGTTTATCTGGTGCCGGTCACGAGCCGGTTCGGCAACAGAGCGCCGTCCGTAGAACAAGCCGTCGAGGCGCTCGCCATCCACCGCGGCGAGGTCATCGTCTCCAGCGGTGCGGCGGCTGCCAACAGTCTCGGGCTCACGACACAGGTGCCGGTCCGGTCGGTCTATCTGACGTCGGGGCGAACTAGGAAAATGAACCTTGGCAAGCAGACCGTCGAGCTTCGCCACGCGCCTCGCTGGCAGCTTGGCATGCCACAGCGGCCGGCGGGTAAGGCTGTGCGAGCACTTGCTTGGCTGGGGCCGGAGAAAGCCGAGGCAGCTCTCAAGACCCTGAAACGGACACTGCCACCCGCCGCTTTTAGCGAGCTAGTGGCCGCGGCGCCTCAGCTTCCGACTTGGCTCGCGCGCAGCGTAGGGAAGATTGCACATGGCTGAGGCCTTCCTACATGGCTGATTCAAACGAGGCGCACCGCGCGAAAAGGAAGAAACCGTACAACGAACGATCCGACCTCGAAAAACTGCAGTCGCAGTGGAACAAGTTGTCCGGGCTTCACCTGCGCGAAGAACCGTCGGCGGCAATCGTGAGATGCTCTACGGCTGCGGAGATCGCCGCCAACTACGCCATAAGGCACGAATGGGCGCGGCAAACAGAGTTCGATGCGGCCATTGTTGACCAATTTCTTCTCTGGGCAAACGGCCTGCGCGGCAAGATCGATAGGCTCTTCGTGCCGATCTACTTTGCGCATCCGAAGAAAAGCAAAACCGCCAAAGCGTTGATTGCTTCGGCGGAGAAGATCAATAAAGTTCGTAACGAGGTTGTGCATCAGGGCCGTTTCAGCAATCAAGGCGAGGCTGAGGAAATCATCTCTGAGGCAAAGCGCTTCATTGATATGATCGTCAGCCTATCGGTGCCCGGCTTCGATATCCAGGACCGCAAGCGCAGCGAATGAAAGAGGGAGCGCCCCTTTTTCATTCGTAAGGAAGTTCGCCAAACAGCCCGATCATCAGATCTCCGTCATAAAGCGAGAATGGAATCTCCACATAGTGGTCACGATGGCGCGGCAAGGCGCGCCCGTCGTTCGGGCCGTTCTTGGTGTGCCCACGAACCTGCTCACCACTTTCCTTGATGTAGGGCAGCACGACCAAGCGGCCGTGGTTTGTGGAGAGGATGGTCCCTTCCTTCCAGATCGTCGCGCCTTCGGACTCGCGCGTCGACGACGTCTCCTTGACTTGCCAGCCGATATCGCCATCCGGCTCGTACCAGAAGACGATCCCATTTGAGACCAACACTCGTTCACCACGTGCGAGAGCTTCGGCCAGCATTCGTTGTACGCTCGCGAGATGGAGCAGTTGATTGGCACGGGGCAGAAGGATTTGTCGGATTGCTGCCTTCGTCTTCCCCCAATGGGCGCTGGCGCTCAGCCCGAATCCATTGGCGATCTTGGCGCGTTCGGCCGTCAACGCGGCCTTCTCGCCGGCGTGGTATGGTTTCGTCCAAACGCCGTCCGGCCCCAGGTAGAGAAGGGCGTGGGTCCAGCGGTTGTTTGAGCGACCGACCTTGGCCACTCTCAGATACGGCATTGCGGCCAGTTGCTCGGCGAGATCCTGACGATAGCGTTCGGAGTGCGGCGCAAGCTTCAGGTCGGCCGCGTCCGGCCGCTCATCGTCGGCATGACGGCGCAGGGCTTCCGCCAACATCAGCCCTTCTTCATCTTGCAGGCGCTGCTTGGCCTGCAGCGCCTTGTCGATCTTGAGTTCGAGCGAGCGCTTGACGATGGGCTCCATGGCGCGCGCAGAGAGCGTCTGCCGCAAGGACGGATTGAGTGCATTGGCGGCCGCGACGGCAGCTTCGCGATCGGGATAGTGGTCGGCGAAGACCGTGTCGTTATCTCCCGGCACCATGCGCTCGCGCCAAATCGGCGCGAGTTCTCCCTTGTCGATAAGCTCTTGCATAAACCAACGCTCGAACAGGGGACGGTAGTGGGGCCAGACTGCCAGGATAACGTCGGACGCCCGTTTCAGCTCGGACCATTTCACCATGACGGGGCGCCTCCGGCGCGAGGCCGGGCGGCCTGAGAGTTCATCATCATGCGGCCTTCTCCTGCCGTGACCGGATATCGGCCATCCACTTTTCCAGCGCGTCGATTTCGGCCTCGATCACCGATGGCGCGGGCAGGCGGGGATTGATCTCACCGGGCTGACTGTGGAGTAGCGCAGAGCAACGGCCAAACGCTTCCCGCATGGCGGTGCAATCGGCATCGGTGAGGACGGTAAGCTTGATGAGGCCCGTCGTGTCCACCTTGCGCGATAGGCGGCGGATCACAGGCCCTACAACCTCCTCGACGGCGCGCTCCCAAGTCGTGCGAAGTTGGTCCTGAAAGGACGTAACTTCGCGCAGCCATTTCGCCTGGTCGCCGCGTTCGTGATGGATTTTCACGTTGCCCAGATGCGTCTTCATTCCGTCGATCACCTTGTCGAGCGGCATGACGTTGGCTGGCGGGTCCTGATGACAATAGCCCGCGTTCTCCGTCCCGCGGCTGATCAGGCGATATGCCACGGGCGTTGCCTCGCGCTCTTTGGTCGCTCGGCAGGCCTCATCGAGGAGAAGCAGGAACGCCATGTCGTGGGTGAAGACGATGACCTGGCGTGTCTGGCCGGCCTCGGCCAACCGGGCCGCCACCCTGTCGCGATGCAAATGGTCGAGCGAGGAGACGGGATCATCGAACACGATCGCGGATTGCGCATCGATGGTCGACAACTCGGCGAGAAAAGCGGCTAGCGCGACGCAGCGGTGCTCACCTTCGCTCAGGACCTTGCCGACCGGTTCGCTCGGTTTGTTGATCAGTCGGACTTGGAAAAAGGGGACGCCGGCCGTGGTCTTGGCCTGCTGAAGTTCGATAGCGAGGCCGGCGACGCCGAGCTTGTCTACCTCGATCGCGAACCTCCCGCGCAGGCGGTTGGTGACCAGGGCCTGGGCGATGCGGGCGCTCTGGGTGGTAATCTTGTTTGTTGCCGTGTCCTTGCTGGCTTTCTCGATCGCTTCCATGGCCTTGAGGCGGTCAATCTGGGCGAGCACATCGGCTTTCACCACACCGAGCCATTTGCTGTCGGCAAGGCCATCGCGCTCGGCAATAAGCGCTGCGCGCTGCGGGGAGCTGGCTTCCGACTGCAGGCCTTCGATGCGCGTGGCGATGCCGCTTAGTGCCATGCGCAGTGGATCGAGCGAGATAGTGCCTGGCGGCGGAAGATCCGACAGGACCGCAAGGCCGTGGGTTCTCAGGACGGCACGCAGCCGCCACGCTAATTGGAGAGTCTGGCGGCGAAGGGCGTTCGCGACTTCCTCCTGGCCGACATCATCGCGGATCGTCGCAACGATCGCCATGAGATCCTTCATAGAGATGGCTTGCGCCGAAATCTCGTCGAGCTTTTCGTCATATGCGTTTGCGGCTTCCTGTTCGCGGCGCTTGCTCTCGTCCTGCACGAAAGCCTCGAAACTGCTGAGGCGCTTCGAGGCTTCCTCGCCGAGCGGCTGCTGACAAAGGACGCAATGGGCGCCAATCTCGGTTACAGGGAACGGGCGATCGGGAAAGGCGGAGGCGCGCGAATAATTCCGAGCAGCCTCCCACAGGGCCTTCCAGACGTCCGAGCCGATGTCGGGCAGAGGTTCGTCGGCGAACAGATTGGCTGAGGCGGCCGCGGCGGCGGAGCGCGCCGTTGCAAGTTGCGTGTGGGCGTCGCGTAGCGCCGTCCGGCTTTCGTCGGTGGCGACAGCGATCAGCCGATCGAGCCGCTCGATCGCTGACTTGATCCGGGCTTCCTGGCCCTGGAGCTGGCGAACGGTGCGCGCCGGGTCGCTGGCCAGGTCGGTGTTGAGGGTTTGAAGGCGAGTTTCTTCCTCGGTCGACAGACCGGCGAGCTTGTCGACGGTTTCTGACTTGGTCTTACCCGACAGGCCGGAGATCAGCTTGCCGACTGCAGTTTCCGGCTTGCATTCGGGTTTCGAAAGAACGGCTGGGGTCTGCTCCTGGAGCGCCTTCACCTCGGCGGCCAGTTTGGCTTTGACGTCCTGACAGGCCTGCGCCAGACCAGCGAGGATGCGGAGCGGCAGCGGTGTGTAAGCGAGGTCGTTGGTGTTCTCGACATGGACGTTGGCGGTTCGCGAGTCGAACACGCTCACGGCGGAGAGCATGGCGTCCGGCGGGCTACCTTGGGTCCATGACGCGCTTCGCTTTTGAGCGCCGATAAAGAAGTCGATGCTGGCCGCAGGAGTGCCCGAGCCGGCCGCATAGATGTTGGGGAGGATCGCGTCGCCCTTCGGCGACCGCGCGCGGCAGAGCTGCTTGAGGACCCGAGCGTAGCCGGACTTGCCGGCGCCATTATCGCCGTAAATGACGGTGAGGCCGGATTTGCCGAAAGTTAGCCGTTCTCCAGGCGCAAGGGCATTGACGTGCGATAGGCCATGGAGAGCGCCGAGGCTGACGACGGCGTGGCTGGCGGCCGGGTCCCGAACGTGAGTCGCATCGAATGGACTGCCTTTGTCGGTGCCCTTGCAGACCGCGACGAGCGCCGTGATATCGGCGGTCTCCAGCTTGGACTGACCACAAAGCCGCCTTAGCGCATCGCGCTGCCAGACGGGCAAATCCACCGACCATTTGAGGATATCGGCCAGTGCTGCGGCTTCGTTCGAGAGGTCATTCTCCTGCGCGTCCATGTCTTCTGCCCCGATCCTACCCGCATGGTTTGGCGGGCCGTTTTCCATGATGCTTGTCTTCTGCGGTCGCTGTTTCAGGTGCCGCCTATGATGCGCCGCTCTTGGCCTAGCGGGATGATCCAGCCGCCCGCACGGTCCGGCCGTGCAAACTCGTCCGGGCTCTCCTTGTCGGCGAGACGACTGCGAATGGCTTGCGGCTCAGCGTCGATAGCGGCGCGAATGAGCTCGTGTTCGACCCCGACAAAGACGGGCCGGAGATTGAGGCGGGAGAGCGCCTCCTGATCGGCAGGCTCAACGCCGATGTCGGTGAGCGGTCCGGCGCGGGTGACGATACCGCCGATCAGGCCGTCCATAGCGGCGCTCGCCTTCTCCACATCACGGACCGGTGATGCGTCGAGCAGCGAGCGCGCCCGCTGGGTCTCCCCTTGGAGTCTTCGTGGAAATGATTGCAGCGTGAGGCTGCGAAGCGCGTCCGCCAGTTCGGTATGCCCGAGAGGCTTTATGAGATTGGCGATATGGAGCCGTAGCATGCCGATGAAGAGCGCGTCCTTTTCCTCCTGGGTATGCGGCTCGCCTTCCTCGACGGGGTCTCGAACCGAAAGACGGGCATCGGCTGGGCCAGCCGTTGCCATCCCCCAGCGCGTCGCGATCGCGATACGCTTCACCGTGACCTTGCGGCCTCGGGCGGTGACGTCGATCCGCCGGGCCTGCGCCCATGCCCGGTCCAGCGCTTTGGCGGGACCGCCGACATCGTGGCAACCTTTGGCTTCGGCGACGGTCAGCGAAGAAAGGTCAGATGCGCAGGCGATCCAGTCGGGCAGATCACCGCGGGACAGGCGCGTGATTTTGACCTGACGGCGGCGATCGAGGTCGATCGTGCGGCTGCCTAGATGGGCGAATATTGAGAGGTTGAAATAGCGCTCGAGGTAGGCTCGGGCTACGAACCGCCCGAACAGTCCGGAGAGTGCTACCTTGACTTCCCGTGCCTGGCCGAGCGGCTCCCTGAACACAAACGGCGTGCCCGCGCCGGTCGGCGTCAGCAGCGCATCGAGAATGGACCAGGCGCCATAGGCCGCGCCCGGCGTTTGCAGCACCTCCCGAATACCGGCATCCTCGATCTCGGAGACCTCCAGATCGACGGTCGGCCCGGAGACCGGGCTTGCGGCTGGCGGATCGAAGCTGTGAAAGAAGGTCCTCGTCATAACGCCAGCGCCCGCGTGAGATCGTCGTGCTCGAAGGCGCTGGCCATGCGGGTGATCTCGGCCGACCGAGCGCCGACAGCCTTCGCGGTCTCGCGCCAAGTCGCGGTCACGGTCGCGACCTCTTTGATGATCACGCGGGCCTGCGTCAGCGTGAGCGCGAAATACTCCGATGCCTGTTCGAGCAGGTCGAGCGAGCAGGTGCCTTCGTCGAGGTCGATATTCGTCGTCAGCACGCGCGCCTTGAGGTCGGTGGGCACCGGATTGAGGTCATAGGCGGGCGAGAGTGACCATCCGGCCTTGCCGAGCCAGAGGAAACCGTGATTGCGCAGGTGATCGTCGACATTGGAGATCAGCACGTTGAAGACGACGCGCCGATAGAGCGCATGGGCATCTGTCTTTCCCTGCGCGCCATGCTGGGCCAGGGCGTCGACGATCTCCGGATAGCTGCCACGCTCGCCGTCCCTGGCGCCCATCATCGCCATTGCGGACAGGAACGGGATTCGGACCACGCCATCGCGATCGAAGCGTCGCGATAGCATCACCGACTTGCCGGCCACTTCGACAAGTTCGTGTTGCGGGGTGGCGATCCCGGCTTGGCCAGCCAGCCGCAGCGCGATCTCCTCCCAGGTTTCCATGCTGTAGTCGTCGGTCTCCTTGGGAAACTTGGCGATGGAGAGATGGCCATGTTGGTCGATGACCGACGCTTTCGGCCGCGCACCTCCGAGAGAAGAGCCGGGCGCAAAGATGAGTTGAAGGTCTTCGTCCGTTTCCTCGTCCCGGAGAATCCGTTCGGTGATCTGAAGCAGACGGCCAAGCGCGATCAGGGCCGGCACTCCGGCCCTGATCGGCGCCTGGAAGGTCTCTTCGCCGACCCAGCGAAACCTTAGCGCGCCGAGCCGCGTCTCATCTGCGACCCCTAGCAGGTAGTCGCTCTCCGCAAGCGTGCGAACGGCGCGGCCCTCGCGATCGGCAAAGCGACGCTCGGCGCGCTGCATGAGGCGTCGGCCCCAGGTATCTGGTGCCGAGTCGCCGATCGAGCCGAAGGTCGCGAGGCCAGCAGGAGGGGCGAAAGCACCACGCGTCAGCGCAAGCGCTGGTTCCAGCGAGAAACGATCGTGATCCTCAAGCCATGCATCGTCGTACTCGAAGAGAATTGTTTCCGCGCCGCGGACGCGATTGCTCCTCGCCAATCCGATTGGGCGGGTGCGACCGTGCAGATCAATGTGCACCTCGAAGTCAGCCATCGCGGGACGATCCGGTTGGCCGCTTGAGATGAACGCGCTTGGGCAGGTCGGCACTGGCCAGCGCCTGTCCGACGCTGTCGTTGCTGATGTCGGCGATTTGGCCCAGACCTTCGAGCAGGCCCAGGGCCTGAAGGACGCCGGCATAAATGCCGATGCTGACATTGGTGTCGCCGGCTTCGACCTTTTGCAGGGTCGAGCGGGATGTGAAAGCACGCTCCGCCACGACCGCCATAGGCAGCTTGCGACGGCGGCGGGCGTCGTGGATATCCGCGCCGAGCTTCCGCAGGGCGCGGCGCACAGCCGCTGGAGGGGTATGTGGAGTAGGCATTTGCCACCTTCGCACTACAGATCGGCCATATATGTAGCACGAAGATTACAATTTTTCTAGCCCTGACTGGAGTCGATTATGGCGTTTGCCGACAGGTGGAGCTTGCCCGTTCAGCCAGAAAAGCTAGCGGCGAAGCGTGGGGGCGGTCGAGCTCGCCCGAGTCCACCCCCGCAAGACACTTTGTCGAAGCGCGCTAGCAACGCCTGAGGTGACCAAGACCCAACGGGAGGCTCTCGATCGGGCGTGTGAAGTCTGATATAGAGAGTTGACGGTACTTTTCGGCGGGCCGCAGAGCGACGCCAAGCAGCCAGAAATCGGTTTTGAGAGGCGATCGACCTCGATAGATACCGAAACCGCGCAAAATATTTTTTTTGCGGTTTTTCCTTTAAAATCAACACCGTAAGATTTTGACGGCCCATGGGTCGGCTTCTGGCGCGGCAAGCAATAAAAAACCAAGCTAGATCAATGACCTAACTGGGTTTAGAACAATCGAGTGGGAGTGAGTGCGCATATTCGGCTTCGGCCGAAAGCGCCGATCATGAGGCACGGCTTGACGGTCGCCCTCAGGGCGCCGTAGATAGGGGTGCCTAAAAAGACAGCGATGCAGGTATGGTGACAACCTGCGGTCTCGTTCCAGAGACAGTCATGCTTGAGCGGTGAGACCGCTCTTGGCCTTGGCCGGACACGTCATGGATTTGCTCCATGACGATGGTCGGTCTTGGTCTCTGAAGGCCTGGCCGATCCATGTCCGTTCACGCAACGGAAAGGAACGACCATGAAGCTCAATCACATCAATCTTTACAGCCATGACACGGAAGCCGACCGGGTCATGTTCGAGCACTATTTTGGCCTACGCACCCTCGTCATGCGTGGTTCAAAGATGGCGATCATGCAGGACGACGGCGGCCTGGTGCTGATTATCAGCCAGTTCAGCAGCAAGCTCGCGGGCTTCGCCTACCCTGAAAGTTTCGACATCCTGCATGTCGGGTTCATTCAGGAAACCCGCGAAGCCGTCGATGCCCTCCATGCGCGTCTTGTCGCAGACGGGTGGGACCCGCAAGCGCCGCGGAATACGCATGGGGCATGGGCATTCTATCTGCGGGCAAAGGGCGGCTATTTCATAGAGGTGACAACCCGCACGGCGGTCAGGTCGGAGGAGGCCTGGCAAGGCTCCAGCAGCGACTGAACTGCTGTGACGTGCAAGGACGTTGGGGGCGACGGTCTTATCGTCGCCCCCAACTTTCTTCAGCCCCGCAATTCCTTCCGCAAAATCTTGCCGACATTCGACTTCGGCAGGCTGTCGCGGAATTCGATGTAGCGGGGGCGCTTGTAGTTGGTCAGCCCTTGCGCGCAATGCGCCTTCACGTCGGCTTCGGTGAGGTTCGGGTCCTTCTTCACGATGAAGAGCTTGACCGTTTCGCCCGAGTGCGGGTCGGGCACGCCGATGGCGGCGCATTCCAGGACGCCGGGAAGCGTGACGACGAATTCCTCGATCTCGTTCGGATAGACGTTGAAGCCGGAGACGAGGATCATATCCTTCTTGCGGTCGACGATCTTCACATAGCCATCCGGCTGCATCACGCCGATATCGCCCGAGCGGAAGAAGCCGTCGGGTGTCATCACCTTGGCGGTCTCTTCCGGACGGTTCCAGTAGCCGGCCATGACCTGCGGGCCGCGGATGCAGATCTCGCCCGCTTCGCCCATGGCAACGCTGTTGCCGTCGTCATCGCGGATATCGATATCGGTCGAGGGAACGGGCAGGCCGATCGTTCCGGTATATTCGGTGCCATCGGCGCGGTTCGTCGTGGCAACCGGTGATGTTTCCGACAGGCCGTAGCCCTCGGCGATGAAGCAGCCCGTCACCTTCAGCCAGAGATCGGCCACCGGCCGCTGTACCGCCATGCCGCCGCCGAGCGTCAGGATGAGACTCGAAAAGTCGAGCTTCTTGAAGTCCTCGTTATTGGCGAGCGCGTTGAACAGCGTATTCAGGCCGGGCAGGACGTTGAACCTGTAGCGGCTGATTTCCTTGACGAAGCCCGGAATATCGCGCGGATTGGCAATCAGGATGTTGAGCCCGCCCTGTTCCAGCGCCATGAACATGTTCACCGTCAGCGCGAAGATGTGGTAGAGCGGCAACGCGCACACATAGATCAGCTGCTCGGGAAACGCCTTGCGGGTCTCGGCAGGCTTCATCCACATGACGTTCTGGGTGATGTTGGCCAGCAGGTTGGAATGCAGCAGCGTCGCGCCCTTCGAAACCCCCGTCGTGCCGCCGGTATACTGCAGGAAGGCGATGTCGCTTGCGGAAATCTCCACGGGAGTGAGCGTTTTGTCTGCCGAAATCACCGACTTGAACGGAATATGGCCGGGGATCGACCAGTCGGGCACCAGCTTCTTGACCCGGCGGACGACGAAATTGACGATATGTCCCTTCAGGCCCATCAGATCGCCCATCGAGGCGACCACAACCTTCTTGACGCTGGTGCGCGCGACGACAGCCGAAACGGTGGTAGCGAAGTTTTCCAGGACGAAAATGGCACTGGCGCCGGAATCGTTGAGCTGGTGTTCCAGCTCGCGCGGGGTATAGAGCGGGTTGACGTTGACCACGACCATGCCGGCGCGAAGTATGCCGCTGACGACGACCGGGTATTGCAGGATGTTCGGCATCATGATGGCGACGCGGTCGCCCTTCTTGAGGCCTTGAGCCTGCAGCCAGCCGGCAACCTTGCCGGAAAGCTTCTCCAGTTCAGCAAAGGTCAGCGTCTTTCCCATGCCGTCATAGGCGACGCGGCTCGCATATCGGCGGCAATTCTGCTCGATCATGTCGGCGAGCGAGCGGTAGGGCGAGGGGGCGATCGTTTCGGGCATGCCCGGTGGATAGGACTTCAGCCAGGGCCGGGCGAGTTCCGTACCTTCAGCATTGGTAGCAGCCTGCGACATGTCAACTCCCATATGACTTGCCTCGCCTCCTCGGCGTGGCGTTTCCTCCCGCCTACAAGCTAAAATAGATGCTTGCAGCGTCCTTTCAAGCCTTCTCCCAGTTACATAACCTTGACGTAAACGTCAATTAATTTCGAGTAACCTTCCTGCTCCGGCCAGCAGGGCGCGCGAATTCAGACGCGCGCCGGCAGGACCCGGTCCGGCGGACGGTGACCGTCGCAGAAGGTGCGGATGTTGATGATCACCTTGTCGCCCATGTCGATGCGACCTTCCAGCGTCGCCGAGCCCATATGTGGAAGAAGCACAACCTTGCCCTGTTCCGCCAGCTTCAGGAGCTTCGGATTGACGCTCGGCTCCTTCTCGAACACGTCGAGCCCGGCGCCTGCGATCTTGCCCGCCCGAATGCTCTTGATCAGCGCGTCCTCGTCAATCACGTCGCCGCGCGCCGTGTTGACGATGAAGCTCGTCGGCTGCATCAGTTCGAGCCGCCGCGCCGACAGGAGATGGAAGGTCGCGGGCGTCGAGGGGCAATTGACCGACACGATGTCGACCCGCGCCAGCATCTGGTCGAGGCTGTCCCAATAGGTCGCGTTCAATTCCTCTTCCGTCTGCGGGCTGACGCGTTTGCGGTTGTGGTAATGGATCGAAAGCCCGAAGGCCTTGGCGCGCCGCGCCACAGCGGTGCCAATGCGGCCCATGCCGATAATGCCGATGCGCTTGCCGAAGATGCGTCGGCCGAGCATCCAGGTTGGCGACCAGCCTGCCCATTCGCCATGGTTGTCGGTGAGGACGCGGGCGCCCTCCGTCAGCCGGCGCGGCACGGCAAGGATGAGCGCCATGGTCATGTCGGCTGTATCTTCCGTCAGCGCATTCGGCGTGTTCGTCACCGTGATGCCCCTGCGGGCGGCGGCCTCGACATCGATATTGTCGACGCCGTTGGAAAAGCTCGCGATCAGCTTGAGTTGCGGCCCCGCCTGCTCGATCAGCGCGGCGTCGATCCGGTCCGTCACCGTCGGCACCAGAACGTCGGCGCCTTTTACGGCGGCGACCAATTCCGGCTGCGTGCGCGGACGATCGTCCAGATTGAGCTCGGCGTCAAAAAGCTCGCGCATTCGTGTCTCGATCGCCTCGGGCAGCTTGCGCGTGATGTAGACCTTGGGCTTTTTTCTTGTTGTCATCGGCTTTCATCGCCTTGTTCAGAGGTCTTTAACCAAGTTATCGCAACCTTGAGAGCGGAGCGCGGCTGTGCCGCAGTCCGGACCGTTGGTGTCGTCGCGATTTTTATCAGACCCGTCAGCGAAGACAAACCTTTCTCGCACCTGAAGGTCGAGATGGGCGTCTTCGCACAGGTCTTTCGGTCACACCCTTGTCAAATGTCAGAACACAGGCAATTCAGCGCAATGGCTTTCAATCGCGTATCCCGGCAGATCTTCGCAACGATCGTGGTTCTTGCCACCGGATGGAGCGTCGTTCAGGCCGCCGACGTTCAGCCGGCTTCCAAGACGGCAACCGGCCTGCCTCTACCGCGCTTTGCCAGCCTGAAAGCCAGCCGGGTCAACATGCGCGTGGGCCCAGGGACCGAATACGCGGCCTCCTGGCTCTATACGCGCCCCGGCCTGCCGGTGGAAATCATTGCGGAATTCGAAAACTGGCGCCGCATCCGCGACGCCGAGGGCACGGAAGGCTGGGTCTATCACTCCATGCTGTCCGGCCAGCGCACGGCGGTGGCCGCCCCGTGGATGCGCGAGAAGGGCGACAATATCTATGTGAATCTCCGCCGCTCCGCCGTGAAAGATGCGAACGTCGTGGCCAAGCTGCAGCCCGGCGTCCTCGTCAAGCTCAAGGAGTGCACCGGCGACTGGTGCGAGGCCGAGGTCGATGGAACCGAAGGCTGGCTCCATCAGGGCGAGGTCTGGGGCGCCTATCCGGGCGAGGCCTTCAAATAAGGCCGATCTTTCTCGCCTCATCCTTGAGCGAAATGCGCGGACGCGGCCCGATCTGCTGGATGACGATGCCGGCCGCGAGGCTGCCAAGTGCGCCGCAGGTGGCCAGATCGCGACCGGTCGTGTAGCCGAAGAGGAAGCCGGACGCATAAAGATCGCCGGCGCCGGTCGTGTCGATAACCTGATCGACGGGGATGGCCGGCACGTAGACGCGCTCGTCGCCCCTGACGATGACCGAGCCTTCTTCGCTCATGGTCACCGCAGCGAGCTTGCAGTCGCGGGAAATCGCATCAAGCGCGGCCTCGAAATCCTCCGTCTCGTAGAGCGCGAGTGCTTCGGCGCGGTTGGCAAAGACGATGTCGACAGTGCCGGACCGCATGAGGTCAAGAAACTCGTCACGATAGCGACCAACGCAGAAACTGTCGGACAGCGTCATCGACACTTCACGACCGTTTTCATGTGCAATGCGTGCACATTCGCGTATGGCGTCCTTGGCGCGCGGCGGATCCCAAAGATAACCTTCGAAATAGGTCACCTTCGCCTGGGCCACCACCTCGGCGGCGACATCTTCCGGACCCAGCTCGACGCAGGCGCCGAGATAGGTGTTCATCGAGCGCTCCCCGTCGGGCGTCACGAAAATCATCGAGCGGGCCGTCGGCTGCGCGCCCTCCAGGGGTTTCGTCTGGAAATGCACGCCTTGCGCGCGGATGTCGTGGGCAAAGATGTCGCCGAGCTGATCATGCGCCACCTTGCCGAAATAGGCGGCCTTGCCACCGAGATTGGCGACGCCTGCCGCCGTATTGCCGGCGCTGCCGCCCGAGGCTTCAAGCGCTGGGCCCATCTTGCTGTAGAGAAGCTGCGCGCGCTCGGCGTCTACAAGGTTCATCGCCCCTTTCACGATCCCGTTTTCCGTGATGAAGCTTTCCGGGCAGGAGGAGATGATATCGACAATCGCATTGCCGACCGTCAGCACGTCAAACGTGGTCATGGGACGCCTTTGTTGAAATGAAACCCGGATTTGTCATAAGCATTTTTCGCCGCTTGGGAAGTCTCCCGTCAACCTGATCGGCGAAATACAACCCGATTCGAAAGGCCGCATCCATGACCGAGAAGCCGCGCGTGACGATTCTCTACTGCACCCAATGCAACTGGCTGCTGCGCGCCGGCTGGATGGCGCAGGAACTGCTCTCCACCTTCGGTCAGGATCTGGGCGAGGTGGCCCTCATTCCGGGGACTGGCGGCAATTTCGAAATCCGTGTGAATGACGATCTGGTCTGGGAGCGCAAGCGCGATGGCGGGTTTCCGGGGCCAAAGGAGCTGAAACAGCGCATCCGCGATGTCATCGACCCCGACCGCGATCTCGGCCACACCGACCGCCACGCGCCCGGCGCGGGCGACGCCTGAGGATGAAATTGCACTTTGTCGCACTTTCTTCAAAAACCTTGTTGACAGACAAAGCCGGCCCAACTACATCGCACTCCGTCGCCCAGATGGCGGAATTGGTAGACGCGCCAGCTTCAGGTGCTGGTACTCGCAAGGGTGTGGAGGTTCGAGTCCTCTTCTGGGCACCAATTCCCGTTTCACGCTTGATGAAACAGCCCAAAAAGCCCGGTTTTCCGGGCTTTTTTGTTGTCTTCTGGTCAGTTTCCCGTTCCGGGGAAACCCTGCAGGTTCTCGCCATGCACATAAGGGTCGCCGCCGGGCGGCGCGGGCAGGATCGTGCTTTCGTAGGTCACAAGTCCGTTCTTGCAGGAATACATCCGCACCGGCAGTTCGCGATGGCCGTGGTAATAGGGGGACACGAGCTGACACGTGCAGTCCTGCCGCTCTTGCGACTGGGTGGAAAAGCCCTTGGGCGGTGCCACACCCGGCAGATCCTTGAATATGTTCTTGTCCGCCGCCGTGCATACGGATGCGCCGGCAAGGAGCAGAATAAGGGCGATGAGGGCGCGCATGACTTGTTTCGACATCTTCGTTTCCTGTCATCGCTGCCCGCCCACACCGATGCGATATGCGATATGGTGATTGTACTCGCACTTGTCCAGAGTTTGTCAGGGAAAAGTGGAGGCCGAGTTTTCCGAAAAGACAAGCGAAAACAAAGTAGCTGGAGTCTGCCATGTTCGATTCTGACCTGGCGGGCTCCAGCCGATTGGACGCGAACCGCATTTCGCTTTATAGCGGGGTCAAACTGGTAATCGGAGACGCAAAATGACGAGCCCCATCCGCTATCACGAAGGCGACATTTCCGCAGCTGATGCCGCCCGCTATACGGGCGCGATCGCCATAGACACGGAAACCCTGGGCCTCATTCCCCGTCGCGACCGGCTCTGCGTGGTTCAGCTGTCGCCCGGTGATGGCACGGCTGACGTGATCCGCATCGCGCCTGGCCAGAAGCAGGCGCCGAATCTCGTGGCCATGCTGGCCGATCCGGCGCGCGAGAAGATCTTCCATTTCGGCCGCTTCGACATCGCCGTCCTGTTCCACACATTCGGCGTCACGACGGCGCCGGTCTTCTGCACCAAGATCGCCTCGCGCCTGACCCGCACCTACACCGACCGTCACGGCCTGAAGGACAATCTCAAGGAACTCTTGGATGTCGACGTGTCCAAGCAGCAGCAGCAGTCCGACTGGGCGGCTGAGACGCTGAGCCAGGCGCAGCTCGAATATGCCGCATCCGATGTGCTGCATCTCCATGCGCTTCGGGACAAGCTGACGGAGCGCCTCGTCCGCGATGGCCGCGCCGAAATGGCCAAGGCCTGCTTCGAATTCCTGCCGACCCGCTCCAAGCTCGACCTGCTCGGGTGGGAAGAAACCGACATCTTCGCGCATAGCTGACAGACCGCCGTCTAATCGGCCAAACATGACGGAGAAGTTAACGCCGCACGGTGGCGTTAACCTTTTGTTAACTTTTGGGGCATAGCCTTCCGAATCAGGTTTCGCTTTTCTGAATGTCGTGACGCGATCATGACGGAGGGCGGGGCCATGCGGGCGACGTTCGCTCAGCGCTCAGGCGTGTGACTTATGCGTTTCCTTCATTCAAGCGAGGACGAGGGCGCCCATGCTTCCTCCCGTCAATGCCTCGATAGCGGCGCAGCCGATCACCGCCCCCGCCATTGGGCAGAGGGAAGCGCGACCTGACGGCCCGGCCGCCGTCGGGCAGGCCCAGGCCACCACGCCACAGACAACAACCGTCCCGATACAACAGGGGCAGGCCAGCGAAACGCTGGCATCTCTGCGCCAGCTTGCCGACCTTCTCGCCTCCAGGCAGGTCGATGCCGAAGATATCCTCACGCGGCTGGCGATCGATTTTGCCGCTGCACTCGGGGAGGCACCGCTGCCCGAGGAGACGCCGCGCGACTTCTCCAACCGGCTGGCCGCCCTGATCCGCCAGCTGCCCGCTGCAACGCTGCTCGCGGCGCAGAAGGCATCGAATCTCGGCACGCTCAACATCCAGCCGCAAGCCTTTGCCGCGGCGCTTGCCGATCCGGCCTCGCCGGCCGCCGCGCGCATCGTCGCGATGGCCGAGGATCCGGGCGCTCATGGCCTGCAACAGGTTCTGAAAGCTGCCATCGACAGCTACGAGCAGAACGGCGCTCCGGCTTCGAACACGCCATCGCCCAATGCGATTGCGGCGCAGAAGGCGGCCGCCGCCACGACGGGCCCGCTGGCGAAATCAAACGAAGCGCCCGCCGAGACGGGCAGCGGCACGCCGGCTGAAGCCGATCCCAAGGCTGGCGATATGCCTCGCGAACCCGCCAAGGCCGCCACGCCCGTCGCATCGGCTTCGGCGCGTCAGGCAACATTGGCCATGACGGATGCGCTGCATTCAGAGACGGTGGCTCCAAGCTCTGCCGATGCTGCGGTTCGAACAAAGGCTGCGGCCTCGGCTAATCTCTCCGAAGGTGCGTCCGTCGCGCGTGAAGAAGGCCAGCCCACGATGCAGGTGCTGCGCGGCTTCAACGTCGTCGTTGCCAATGTCGCGAACCGCGCCGCCGATGTGCTGAAAACGGTGGCGGCGCTCGCCCTCGAGGCCGAGGCGACCCAGGTTTTCGCGCCGGCTGCCGAAACGGCTGCGGACGCCACCCGCAAGCCTCTCCTATCCGCGCAGTCCCAGGGCCCCGAGCTCCCCATCGAGCCCGCTCCGGTTATTGCCGGCAAGGCGCACGAGGCGGCCCGTGCCATGGAGGGCAGGGTGATCCCGCTCTTCTCGCGGCCTGCCACGGCCGATGATGCCGAGACGGTCGATATCGACCACCTCATCCGCATCGCTCAGCAGGCAGCCCAGCAGACGGGCAAGACCGATCCCGCGCGCCTGCCCGAGCTGATGCTCGCGGCGCAGGCGCGTCTGCCGGAGCCCGTCCCCTTTGCGCAGGTGCCCTATCCCTTCGTCCGGGAAGAGGAAGAAAAACGCCGCCGCCGCGGCTTCGGCGAACCGGCCGGGGGCGACGAGGACGGCGAGGAGATGACGGGTGAAAACGGTCAATCTCTCTGGCATGGCGACGGCGAACAGGCGGAACGCCGCGAGGAGCCCGAGATCGAGGAGCGCCCCTTCGATGCCGACGAGCCGCTGAAGCGCAACCCGACCGATGCCGAGCGCGCGCTGCACATGTATCAGCGCTTCGGCGGGTTCTAAAGCGCCCGTCCTCTCCCCTTGTGGGAGAGGATAGATCGCCCCAAGAGCCGCAGGCGATTGGTTTGGCGATCTTGGTGAGGGAGATGCTCCCTGTACCAGGCATGACCCATTTCCCGGAAAACTGCCACCTCACCTGCGATTTCTAACACTTGGCTGAAGCTAAGATGTTGAAATCGCTTCCTCTCCCACAAGGGGGAGAGGTGGCGCAAACAAACAAGAAAAAGCCCGCGTGGATCGCTCCACGCGGGCTCTTCAATTCTTGTGAAACGCGAGAACCTTAGTTGTTGTCGCGGTTCTTGAGGGCAGCGCCCAGGATGTCGCCGAGCGAAGCGCCAGAGTCGGACGAACCGAACTGTGCGACGGCTTCCTTCTCTTCTGCGATCTCGAGAGCCTTGATCGACAGGCCGACCTTGCGGTCCTTCTTGGAGAAGTTGATGACGCGGGCGTCAACAATCTGACCAACCTGGAAACGCTCGGGGCGCTGTTCGTCACGGTCACGCGACAGGTCAGCGCGGCGGATGAACGAGGTCAGCTCTTCATGGTTGACGAGCTTGACTTCGATGCCACCGTCGTTGACAGCCGTGACTTCGCACGAAACGACCGAGTTCTTGCGCAGGTCGCCAGACGTTGCGGCGTCGCCGACAGCGTCCTTGCCGAGCTGCTTGATGCCGAGCGAGATGCGCTCCTTGTCGACGTCCACATCGAGAACGACAGCCTTGACGACGTCGCCCTTGTTGTATTCCTCGATGACCTGCTCGCCCGGACGGTTCCAGTCGAGATCGGAGAGGTGCACCATGCCGTCGACATCGCCGTCGAGGCCGATGAACAGGCCGAATTCGGTCTTGTTCTTGACTTCGCCTTCGACTTCCGTGCCAGCCGGGTGGCTGTGAGCGAATGCCTGCCACGGGTTCTCAAGCGTCTGCTTGAGGCCGAGCGAGATGCGGCGCTTGGACGGATCGACTTCGAGAACGACAACGTCGACTTCCTGGCTCGTGGACAGGATCTTGCCGGGATGCACGTTCTTCTTGGTCCAGGACATTTCGGAGATGTGGATGAGGCCTTCGATGCCCGGCTCCAGCTCGACGAACGCACCGTAGTCGGTGATGTTCGTGACGGTGCCCTTGATCTTCTTGCCATCCGGATACTTGGCCGAGATGCCATCCCACGGATCGGACTCGAGCTGCTTCATGCCGAGCGAGATGCGGTGGGTTTCCTGGTTGATGCGGATGATCTGAACCTTGACCGACTGGCCGATGTTCAGGATTTCCGACGGATGGTTGACGCGGCGCCATGCCATGTCGGTGACGTGCAGCAGGCCGTCGATGCCGCCGAGGTCAACGAACGCACCGTAATCGGTGATGTTCTTGACGACGCCTTCAACAACCTGACCCTCTTCGAGGTTCTGGACGATTTCCGAACGCTGTTCGGCACGCGACTCTTCGAGAACCGTGCGGCGCGAGACAACGATGTTGCCGCGGCGCTTGTCCATCTTGAGGATTTCGAAGGGCTGCGGGTTGTGCATGAGCGGCGTGACGTCGCGGATCGGACGGATGTCGACCTGCGAGCGCGGCAGGAAGGCAACAGCGCCGTCGAGATCGACGGTGAAACCACCCTTGACCTGGTTGAAGATGACGCCTTCGACGCGTTCGCCGGCTTCAAACTTCTGTTCCAGGCGGCCCCAGCTCTCTTCGCGGCGAGCCTTCTCGCGCGACAGAACAGCTTCGCCGAGCGCGTTTTCGATGCGTTCGATGAAGACTTCGACTTCGTCGCCGACCTTCAGCGAGCCGTCACGAGCCTTGGCGCCGAATTCCTTGAGCGGAACGCGGCCTTCGACCTTCAGACCGACGTCGATGATGGCGACGTCCTTTTCGATGGCCGTGATGATGCCCTTGGCAACATAACCTTCAGCGAGGTCGTTCTTTGCAAAGGATTCTTCGAGGAGGGACGCGAAGTCCTCCATCTTGGATGTAGCAGACATTGAAACTCCAAAATGTGCCAAACGAGGCACGAGCGCCGGGGGTTAGCGTTGTTGACAACCACAGGAAGACGTCCGCCCTCTCAAAAGGGCAATCCGGCGCGGGGACGGTCTGCAGCTCATTTCATGTTATGACAGCAAAACCGCAAAGCGCTTTTGCCGAATGATATTACAAGGCAGCGTCGATGAGACGTTTCGCCGCCTGGAATGCGGCCTCTATACCCATTTCGGTCGTATCGATCAAGTGCGCATCGTCCGCCGGTTTCAAAGGGCTGTCGGCGCGGTTCATGTCGCGCGCGTCGCGCTTGATCACATCGGCCAGAACCTCCTCATAAACCGCCGACCCACCGCCCGCAACGATCTCGTCAAACCGGCGCTTCGCCCGAACCTCGGCGGAAGCCGTCACATAGAGCTTCACGGACGCATCCGGGCAGACCACCGTCCCGATATCGCGCCCATCCAGCACCGTGCCGGGCGAACGGCGAGAAAACGCCCGCTGTGCCTCGACCAGCGCGCGCCTGACGGAAGGCATCACCGCAATCTTCGACGCCGCCTCGCCGATCGCATGGGCCGAAAGCACCGAACGATCGAGCCCCGAAAGATCGACCTTCAACGCCATCTCCGCAGCCTGGGCCTCATCGTCGAGCGGCAACCCGGCATCCAGCAGCGCCTTGGCGCAGGCCCGATAGGTCAGCCCCGTATCGAGATGATGGAAGCCATAGGCCTCCGCAATTCTCCGCGAAAGCGTCCCCTTGCCGGCGGCCGCAGGTCCGTCGATGGCGATGACTGGCATGGGTGGGGTCTCCGGTTGGGTGTTGCGGAGGGATTTAGTGGGGTGGGGTGGGGATGGCAAGGGGCGAAGCCCTGCGGGTGGTTGCATCGCCAACATAAGCAAAGCGCCGCGCATCCGGTTCATCGGATGCGCGGCGCCTGTTCGACTATCAGAGCGACTTACGAGGCCTTCTTGCGCAGATAGTCGGCGATATCGGCCACCTTGGCGCCGACGCTCTTCAGGAAGCCGTCGCCCATCTTCATGAGCTTGCCGAGCTCTTCCTCGAGATGACCATCCTTCTTCGCCTCCGCCTCGGGCAGCGGCGGCAGGATGTGGGCGAAGTAGGTGTTGTCGAGCAGGCGGTGCAGCAACCGCTCGCCAAGGAAGGGCTGGTTGTTGTTGAGCGCACGTGCGCCCTTGAGCATGTTGCGGATGTCATACTGCGTCGGGTTGAGGTCCGGCACCTGCTTCGGGATGTTGAGCAGCGTGTAGACCGCCACCCGCGCCGTCCGCACCGAACTTTCCATGGTGAAGACGATGTCGTTGCGGGTCTCGACGAACTGCCCGAGCAGGCCGAGATTGGTGCAGCCATGCGGCACGACATTCGGCCGGTCGCCGGCGGCGCGCGGCATGAACTCGGCGGTGATGTAGGGCATCAGCGCGAGACGAACCTTGGTGTGGGCGGCAATCTCGTCCAGCTGGTCGATGATGCCGAGATGATAGCAAAGCTCGGCCAGAACCTCCCGGCCCGTGCATTGCGGCATCGGCTTCTTCACATAGTCGCCGTTCTTGTCCATGAAGAGGGCATAGACCCACAGGACCAGCGTGTCGGCGGGCTGGTTCGGGAAATGCGGCTGGCGGTTGCAGGTCATGCTCAAGAGCCAGGCGCTGTCGGTGAAGGTGATGATCCCGCCCGTCACCGTGCGACCCGAATAGGGATCATTGACCGAAAGTTCCTTCAGTTTTTCCACGAAGGGCGAGGGCCTGCAGGTCAGCGTCGCCGATTCCCACATCGAGCGGTCGGTATCGCAATAGAATTTCTCAGGCTTGCCGAACACCGGAGAGGTCTTCGCGAGGTTCTTCCAGAGCGTCCAGTCGCTGTCTTCGCCGGGCTCGGTCTTGCCGCGCTGCAGGTTCGGCGCGGTTTCGAGATCGCCATAGGCAGTGCCCTCCGTCAGCGAGCCGGTGATCGCAAAGACGAGATCGCGCGGGTCGACATCGATCACCTCCTCGACGCCCTCATGGGTCCGGCAGACAAGACCGGTCACCGTCTTCCGGTCGCCCACGATCTCCAGCCTGAGATCGCGGACCTGCATGTCATAGCGAACCTTCACGCCCTTCTCGTGCAGCATCTTCGACAAGGGACGGACGAAACTGTCGAACTGGTCGTATTTCGGGAAGACCAGCGTCGACATGTCGGCGAAGCCGTCGACCGCATCGAGGAAGCGATGCAGGTAGAGCTTCATTTCGAGCACGCTGTGCCAGTTCTGGAAGGCAAACATGGTGCGCCAGAACATCCAGAAATTGCTGGCAAGGAAGCCTTTCGAGAAATACTGCTCGACCGTGACGTCATCGAGCTCTTCCTTGCGCTTGAGCAGGAGGCGCAACACCTCCAGCTGCTCGGATTTGCTCAAGCCAAAGGTCGAGAAGTCCTTGATCTGGCCCTGCCGGTGCATCAGCCGCGCCTTCGACCAGTTGGGATCGGCGTCATTGACCATGCGGTATTCGTCGAGCACCGAATAGCCTTCAGGCAGTTCCAGCGCCGGAACATCCTGGAAAATGTCCCAGAAATTGTCGTAGTTCCAGTTCATCTCGCGGCCCCCGCGAATGATGAACCCGTCTTCCGCATTGCCCGCTCCATCGAGCGAGCCGCCCTCGACCGGGAGATTGTCGAAAATGGTGATGTTTTCGGCCGGCATATGCGCGTCGCGGATCAGATAGAAGGCGGCGGCCAGCCCGGCAAGGCCGCTGCCGACGATATGGGCCTTGCGGGTTTCGATGCCGGGCGTGGGCAGCGGCTTGTTGCGCTGGTACATGCCGATCATGTCGAAGGGCGGACGCGTGTTTTCCGGCGTATTGTGCCAATAGCTGCCTGCAGCATCCGGCTCGAATTCGAAGCCCTCGGGCGCGGTGGCAGGGGCGTTCAGTCCGGGAAAATTCTGCGTGCTCATGGTCGTGACCTCTTTGTTGCCAGGTCGGGACATGCGCTGAAACATGGGACGCGCACGATCCCGCTTCATTTCGGAGCCTGACAGGACGAGGTAACGGAGACGCGCCGCAAAGGGTGGTTCGGCCGCCTTACTAGTCAAGCAGGGCCTATCTAGACCCGCAAGGCTGGGCCGACGTTGACATGGGTCAACACGCCGGCGTTCAATTTCGACCTGCCGGTTGAACGATGCATTGCCGATTCTATATTCATGATTTCCTTATAAAAAACTCGTCTGCTACCAGAGATGCGGGTTTATACGCGCTCCGTTGCGAAAGCCTTCAGACCGGTCGGGCCGGGGCGCCTGCCGCGAAACATCCAACTTGACGAAATCCAACAGTCGAATTAGCTAAGATCTGTCGAAAAGGAAAAGACCGGTCGGTATTCCCGGTCCCTGTTCTCAGGTCCGCATCGCTTGCGCGATACCCACGACATCAACCCGAATGCGTTTCGGGCATGATGTTGTACGTGGGTGGCCCTTTTCGGCTCTCCGCCCTTCTGCATGTCCGGACGCCCGCTTTACGCTGGAGAAAACATGCGTCCTGAACTTAAAGTCCTGATCGCAGGGGCTGGCCTTGGCGGCCTCGCGCTTGCCCAGATGCTCAAGAATGCCGGTATCGACGTGCAGGTCTTCGAACGCGATGCAAGCCCGTGGGAACGCTCCCAGGGCTATCGCCTGCATATCGATGCGGATGGCGTCGGCGGTGTCAGTGCCGTCCTGCCGCCGGAACTTCTCGCCCTGTTCGAGGCGACCGCGATGCGGGCGCTTCCCTACACGACGATGATCGACACCCATCTTGCGCTCAGCCGGCGCATCCCGATCGACGTCTACAGCCACACCGAACATCACATCGCCGCCGGCATGGCCACCCATGTCAATGTCGACCGCGCCGTGCTGCGCCAGATCCTGCTGACGGGGCTCGAAGACGTCTGCCACTATGGCAGCCCCGTCGCATCGTATGAAAGCACCGATGCCGGCGTCACCGTGGTGCTGGCCGATGGCAGGCGGGTGAGCGGCGACGTGCTCGTCGGCGCCGATGGCATCAGGTCGCCCGTGCGCCAGCAGCGCGCGCCGCATGCCCGCTCGATGGATACCGGCGTTCGCTGCATCTACGGCCGGCTGCCGGCAAGCGAGGCGCGCCGTCTCTTGCCGGCCCATGCCCTGGCCGATGTGTTCACCTTCTGCTCGGATGAGCGCAAGGTGCTGCTGGGCCTGGGCGGCGTGCTCTTCCCCATGGAGCCGTCGGCGGCCGCCCGCAGCCTGCATCCGGCGGCCGAACTTCCGAGCCGCGAGGACTACGTGGCCTGCATCGTCGCCGCGCGTCCGCAGTTTATCGGCAGGTCCGATGCCGAGCTCAGGCAGGTCGGCAGCGATGCGCTGCAGCGCCTCGCCATCGACCTCATCAGCGACTGGCCGGCGGAAGGCAGGGAGGTGCTGGCCGCAGGCGAGCGCGGATCGTTCTTCTATGTAGAGATGTATAGCAGCATCCCCTTCGAGCTTGCGGCCTCGCCCAATGTCACGCTGCTGGGCGATGCGGCTCACGCCATGTCGCCAAGCCTCGGGCGCGGCGCCAATGTCGCGCTGCGCGATGCCGCCAATCTGGGATACCAGCTTCTGGCGGTCTCGCGCGGCGAAGCGACGCTCGCCGATGCAATCGCCATCTACGAGCAGGACATGATGCGCTACGGCTTCGACGTCGTGCGCGGCGCCGCCCGAAAGGGCGCCATGGTCATCGGCCAGACCCCGCTTCCCGGATAGTCCCGGCTTTCAGGCGGGAGCGGCCCTTCATGCAAGAGCTGCCCCAACGCCACGCCCCGTCGCGCGATCAACCGTGCGGCGGGGTTTCGCCAGGAGAGGGCGGTTCAGGCCTGCGCCCGCCTGAGTGCAGCGAGGTCGCCGCTACTCAACGCGGCAAGATTCGCCTCGATCTTGTCAAGCGGCCAGTCCCACCATGCAATCTCCAGCAGTTCGGTGATGACATGCTCCGGATAGCGCATCCGGATGATCGAGGCCGGATTTCCGCCGACGACTGCGTAAGGCGGCACATCGCGCGTCACCACCGCAGCCGCCGCGACAATTGCGCCCGCGCCGATCTTGACCCCCGGCATGATCGCCGCGTTCTGCCCGATCCAGACATCATGCCCGACTACAGTATCCTTCACCGGCAGGTCCTTGTAGCCGAACGTCTCGGGCTTGAAGATGAGGAACGGGTAGGTCGTGAACCCGTTCATCGGATGGTTCGCCGAACTGGTGATGAAATAGGTCCCGCGCGCAATCTGCACGAACTTGCCGATCACCAGCCGTTCGCGAACCTCATGACCCAGAAACGGCGCCAGAATATACGCCGTGTCTTCGACCGGCCCGGAATGCGTGAAGTAGCTGTACTCGCCAATCTCCATGCGCGGATGATCGATGACATTCTTTAGATACACCGTGTCGCGATAGACGGTGCCGTCAGGCAGGGTGATCGGATGAACCAGATTTGCGTCGAGAACTGCCATGGAAGACCTGCGGGGAAGGCCGTTTTGCTCAAAACGGATGTTCGGACTTTGGAGAGGCTAATTCGCGAACGCGATGAATCGATCTCACAATGCAGATCGCTGCGATGAATAGTCTTGATGCTTGGCGCGCGCGGCCCCTCCACCCTCCGTCATGCCGGACCCGATCCGGCGTCCAGCCAGCCCGCGTCTGCGGGCTGAAAGGACTCATGTAACGGAGCCCCTCGCGCGATGGAAATCGCGCGGCTGGATCCCGGATCAAGCCCGGGATGACGGAGGAGAGGGGGTGCCTTGTGGGGTAGGGTGGTTCAGTGCCATACAGAAATGCCATAAAACCTAAGTTCCGCTGCGTAAGTTTCACTTTACCCGCAGCCAAACACGTGTCTATGGCGACAGCCGGGGAGGTAATGATGGGCGCGTTCCAAGCGCCCATTTAGGACACGGTTGTCAATGAGCATTGAAGAATACTGATGAGACTCGAGTTATCGTGATACGGTCCAAGCAAATTTCGTAGCATCATCCACGGGAGCATCACCTAAGCCGTCAAGGTTCTCGATGTATGTTTTGAAGGCCATGGTCGTGTAATTGAAGGAGTCACGATAATTGTCGAATGAAAAAGGTTTGCTGCATAATTCGACAGTTGTAGAGAAAACTTGATCGAAGTACTCGTGGGCGCTAATTATTAAATTCTCCGTCAAATTATTCTTTTGAGCGCTATGCACGATGGAGTTCCGCGAGCGGTATATACGGTGAATTTGTTGCTCGGCTTTAGTCATATGAAGTCTCACCTGCTCGGCGCATTTTTTCCCGGTTTTGAACCTTTTGTTCAAACTGTAAATTCTGTACTTCAAAAGGGGAAAGTCACTCATGTGCTCAAGGAGTCCACTACAAATTTCTTCATACTCGGGTGCGCAGATCAATAAGAAAGTCTTGTCGATTATGT
>DATMTA010000172.1:0-46091 GCA_035565055.1 Ensifer sp. | reverse complement strand
GCCCGGTGAGATGCGCACCGGGCCCCTGGTTCAATCCGTCAGGACGGAAGGATCGGCTTAGAGGCCGGTTTCCTTGTAGGTGTACTTGCCATCGGAGCCCTTGCCCCAGGTGTACATCGTGTAGTCCGGACGGGTGATGTCACCCTTGGCGTCGAAGCCGATGTCGCCGATCACGGTCTTGAACGGACCCTTGGCCTTGGCGGCTTCGGCAACTGCGGTCGGATCGTTCTTGCCGGCTGCCTTGGCGGCCTGTGCGAAGATCTGAACGGCGGCATACGAGTAGAGCGTGTAGGCTTCCGGCTCGAAGCCAGCCTTGCGGAACTTCTCGACAGCTTCCTTGGCGTTCGGGTTGTTACGCGGATCCGGCGGGAAGGTCATCAGCGTGCCGTTGACGGCGTCGCCAGCGATCGAGGCCAGTTCGTTCGAGGTGATGCCGTCGCCCGACATCATGGTTGCCTTGACGCCCTGGTCAGCCATCTGACGCAGGATGAGGCCGGCTTCCGTGTGCAGACCGCCGAAGTAGACCATGTCCACGCCAGCTTCCTTCATCTTGGCGATGAGGGCGGAATAGTCCTTTTCACCCGGCTGAATGCCTTCGTACATCACTTCGTTGATGCCGGCAGCGTTCAGAGCCTTCTTGGTTTCGTCAGCCAGACCCTGGCCATAAGGCGTCTTGTCGTGAACGACGGCTACCTTGGCCTTGGGGAAGTG
This sequence comes from Ensifer sp., assembly GCA_035565055.1. Taxonomy (GTDB): domain Bacteria; phylum Pseudomonadota; class Alphaproteobacteria; order Rhizobiales; family Rhizobiaceae; genus Ensifer_A. Next base: position 45,380 of record DATMTA010000172.1, on the reverse strand, counting down.
CTTTGCGATGTAAGCACCGGCAACGGCGCCCTGCTGGTCGTCACGGCCGCAGGTACGGAACGTGTTCCACAGGCCGCGTTCGGTGAACTTCGGGTTGGTCGAGGCAGGCGTGATCTGCATGATGCCGTTTTCGGCATAGACTTCAGACGCCGGGATCGAAACGCCGGAGTTGAAGTGACCGACAACGAACTTGACGCCGTCAGCAACGAACTTGTTGGCAACCGAGATGCCCTGCTTCGGGTCGGAAACGTCGTCGCCGAGCTCGATGACGACCTTCTCGCCATTGATGCCGCCGGCAGCGTTGATGTCTGCGACAGCCTGTTCGGCACCCTTCTGAAGCTGCGCGCCGAATGCGGCGTTCGGGCCAGTCAGGGGGCCAGCAACGCCGATGAGCAGGTCAGCCCGTGCAGCGCCGCTGTAGGCAACCATTGCGATCAGCGCAACGGCGGACAGAAGTGACTTTTTCATTCTGTAACTCCCAAATTTGAGCGGGTCAGTTTTGTTGATTACCCGTCGCAATACCCACCACACATTGCGCCGGTAATTTAAGAGGCCCGGCTGAACGCCTTGCCTCCGTCCCTCTGGTCAGGCCTTGTCCTTCCACGAGAAAGGCGAGGCCTTTTCATAAAGCCAGTAGTAGGCATTCACCATCTGATTGGTCCGCGCATAGCGGTAGCCAGCGGTAGAGAACACCAAAAGTACAACGAAGTCCATGACATAAAACAAGAGCGCGTTGCCATAGAACATCGGTCCGTTAAACAGCGCATGATGGATGAAACGCACGGCAACCGCGAGCAGCGCCGTGTAGATCACCACCGCCGGATAATTCTTCCAGCTTTGCGATGCGCCTTTGCCGGTCATCCATGCGGTCCAGAAGCAAAGCAGCATGACCACGACGCGGATGACCATGTGAACGGTATCGTCGGTTTCGAAAAACAACCCTTGCATGATTACTCTCCCTTTCCCGACCTCAATGCGCCCCGCCTTCCAGATAGGCCGCGCGGACCTCCGGATTGGCGAGAAGTTCGGCGCCCGAGCCGCTCATGGTGATCGAACCGTTCACCAGCACGTAGGCGCGATGCGACAGCTTGAGCGCTGCGAATGCGTTCTGCTCGACGAGGAAGACGGTCAGGCCCTGCTCGACGTTCAGAAGCTTGATCGCCGCGAAGATCTGCTTCGAGACCAGCGGGGCGAGGCCGAGCGATGGCTCGTCCAGCATCAGGAGCTTCGGGCGTGCCATCAGAGCGCGGGCAATTGCCAGCATCTGCTGTTCGCCGCCCGAGAGCGTGCCGCCACGCTGGAACTGGCGTTCCTTGAGGCGCGGGAAGAGGGTGAACATCTTCTCCACGTCTTCCTGGAAGTATTTCTGGTTATCCAGGCTCGCGCCCATCTGCAAGTTTTCATAGACCGTCATGCGCGGGAAGATGCGGCGACCTTCCGGCGACTGGGCGATCCGCAGGCGTGCGATCTCATGCGTCGGCAGGCGCGTAATATCCTGTCCGTCAAAGGTCACCTTGCCGGTGCGGGCCTGCGGGCTGCCGCAGATGGTCATCATCAGCGTGGACTTGCCGGCGCCATTGGCGCCGATGAGGCTCACGATCTCGCCCTTCTTGACCTCGACATCGACGCCGGCCAGCGCCCGGATGTTTCCGTAGAAGGTCTCGACGCCTTCGACTTTCAGCAACGTGTCAGCGGCCATCAGTGCGCGCCCTCTTCAACTTCATGACGAACCGTGTCGACTTCTTCATCGTCCACGCCGAGATAGGCGGCGATGACGCGCGGGTCGTTCTTCACATGGGCGGGGTCGCCATCGGAGATCTTCTGACCATATTCGAGAACCACGACATGGTCGGAGATTTCCATGACCACGGACATGTCGTGCTCGATGAGGAGAAGCGAGGTTCCGTTGTCGGCACGGATCGAGCGCAGAAGCTTGTTCAGTTCCTGCGATTCGCGCGGGTTGAGGCCGGCGGCGGGCTCGTCGAGGCAGAGCAGCTCTGGGCCCGTGCACATGGCGCGGGCGATTTCCAGACGGCGCTGTGCGCCGTAGGGAAGGTCGCCGGCCGGGTCGTCGGCGCGCTCGATCAGACTTGCCTTTTCCAGCCAGTAGCGGGCCTTCTCGGTCGCTTCCTTGCTGGCATCCTTGTAGGACTTGAAGCCCAACAGGCCGAGAACCGTGTAGCCGGAGGCTTTCATCAGCGCATTGTGCTGGGCAACCAGAAGGTTCTCCAGAAGCGTCAGACCCGAAAACAGGCGGATGTTCTGGAAGGTGCGCGCGACCTTCGCGTCGCGCGTTACCTCAAAGTCGGCCATGCGTTCGAGGTAGTAGGATTTGCCGCTCTTCTGCTGCATGGAAATCATGCCCATCGTCGGCTTGTAGAAGCCGGTGATGCAGTTGAACACGGTCGTCTTGCCGGCGCCGTTCGGGCCGATGAGGGCCGTGATTTCGCCGCGGCGGACTTCGAAGGAGAGGTCGTTGATGGCCATGAGGCCGCCAAAGCGCATCGACAGATGCTCGACCTTCAGGATCGCGTCATTGCTCATTGTGTTTGTCACCGCGCTCATCAGCCGTGTCCTTCCTTGGTGAAGGAGCCGGATACGGCCTTGCGCTCGAAAAGGAAGGCTGTGGGTTCACGGCTGCCGACGAAACCGCGCGGTCTGACCAGCATCATGGTGATCATGGCGAGGCCGAAGATCAGCATACGGTAGAGTTCCGGCGTGAAGTCGGGGCCGAAGACAGCCTTCAGGAAGTCCATTTCACGCAGCAGCTCGGTGCCGCCGACCATGGCGATCGCGGCAATCGCGATGCCGATCAGAGAACCCATGCCGCCGAGAACCACGATCGACAGGATCACCGCCGATTCGAGGAAGACGAAGGATTCCGGCGAGACGAAGCCCTGGCGTGCCGCGAAGAAGGAGCCGGCGAAGCCGCCGAACATCGCGCCGATGGCAAAGGCCGTCAGCTTCGTCGTCACCGTGTTGATGCCGAGGGAACGGCAGGCGATTTCGTCCTCGCGCAGGGCTTCCCAGGCACGACCGATCGGCAGGCGACGCAGGCGAATGGTGACGAAGGCCGTCAGCAGGCAAAGCGCCAGGATGAGATAGAAGAGGAAGACCTTGTAGTAGGCCGAAGACATGGGAAGATTGAAAATCTTCGCAAAACCATGGGGGGAGGCGTCGAACGGGATGCCGAAGAGGGTGATCTTCGGAATGCCGGAGATGCCGAACGTTCCCTTGGTCACATCCTGCCAGTTGATGAGAACGAGGCGGATGATTTCCCCGAACGCCAGCGTCACGATGGCGAGGTAGTCGCCCTTGAGACGCAGAACGGGGAAGCCGAGGATTACGCCCCAGAAGGCCGAGAGAATGCCGGCGAGCGGCAGGAGAATCCAGAACGAGAAGCCGAAATTGATCGACAGCAGCGCGTAGGAATAGGCGCCCACTGCATAGAAGGCGACATAGCCGAGGTCGAGCAGGCCGGCGAGGCCGACGACGATATTCAGGCCCCAGGCGAGCATCACGTAAATGAGGATCTGGATGCCGAAGTTGTCGATATATTTCAGCGAGCCCTGAATGCCGAAGATCGACAGGATGATCGGCGGGTAGAGGACAAGGGCGAGGATCGCGAGCTTCGAGAAGTTGCGCTTCACGAAGCCGGCTTCGGATTCCACCGTTGGAGCCGCGGATTTTGCAGCCTTGTTGGCGGCGCGCCACGGCTGCAGCCAGGCGACCATGGCGAAGCGACCGACAAAGGCGATCACGACGAGAATGGCGAGAAGGCCCCAGCGCGGAACCAGGATCAGTTCGTTGCGCATGTTCTGGTCGGTCTTGAGCCCGATAAACAGCGCGAACATGAGGAAGGTCATGATGGCGGTGAAGGTTGCTTCGCGCAGAGCCTTCGCCGTCAACGAACCGGTCGAAACGGTGGACGGATTTGTCACGGTTGCCATCAGATCAAACCTTTTCGACTTCCGGTCGGCCCAGAAGGCCGGAGGGCTTGAAAATCAGCACGAAGGCCAGGATCGCGAAGGTTGCGACGTCCTTGTAGGCGATCGTGAAATAGGCCGACCAGAGCGATTCGATGAGGCCGATCAGCAGGCCACCGATGACGGCGCCCGGCAGCGAACCGATGCCGCCGAGGACGGCTGCGGTGAAAGCCTTGACGCCCGGCACGAAGCCGTCGGTGAAGACGATCACGCCGTAATACATCAGGAACATCGTTCCAGCGACGGCGGCGAGCGCTGCACCCATGACAAAGGTGATGGAAATGGTGCGGTCGACGTCGATGCCGAGCAGGGCAGCCATCTTGCGGTCCTGTTCCGTGGCGCGCTGGGCGCGGCCAAGCGGGGTCTTCTCAACGATGTACCAGAAGGAGGCCAACAGAACTGCTGTGATGATGACGATGACGATCTGCTTCAGCGAGACCGAGATGCCTTCGATCGTGTAGACCGAATTCACCATCTGCGGGATCGGCTTGTTGCGAGGACCCTGTGCCACCTGGATGAAGTTGGACAGCGCGATCGACACGCCGATGGCGGTGATCAGCGGTGCGAGGCGGAATGAGCCGCGCAACGGGCGATAGGCCACCCGCTCGATCGACCAGTTCCAAAGGCTGGTGACGACCATCGCAACGACCAGCATACACAAGAGGGCCACTGCGATCGGTGCGCCGCCGAAAACCGTCATGAGAAGGAGATAGACGATCAGGCCGGCGAAACCGCCCAGCATGAAGATGTCGCCATGGGCGAAATTGATCATGCCGATAATGCCATAAACCATCGTATAGCCGATTGCGATCAGGCCATAGATGGAGCCAAGAGTCAGCCCGTTGATGAGCTGCTGGATGAAATACTCCATATTTTTCCCCTAGATGCCTGTTGTTCCATGCATCTTTTTATTGCGTGCCTTATTTTTGGGCTCTGGCACAGTCCCCATTCCATACCGCTTTCGGTCCAAAAGGAAAGCAAAAACTTCCGGTTTTTGTCGTTCCCGACGATACCCTCCGGTACGGTTCGATATTTTGCCCTGCAGCATCGCTGCTGTGGCTCGAATCGCCTCGCTGCGGACGTTTCTTTCGTTTCGTCAAGGCCGACAAAAAGCGCTTTGGACTTCTCTTGCAGCAATTTCATACGTGAGAAACCAGTTCCGCCGTTGGATGCGACAAAAACTATCGGAATTGCGACGGTCCCCAGCGATGTGCGCATTTCCTGAATTGCCCCTTGTCCTACGTCAATTGACGTATGTCGCGCTGCACAATCCCGTTCGATAGTGCCCGGGCCTTGCGGCAGTCCGCCGCCAACACAAATTCCAGAGGGGTTTGCGAGTCATGAATTTCAAAACCAAGCTCATGGGTCTGGCGCTTGCCGCCACCATGTCTACCACCGCGATGTCCGGCGCCTTCGCCGAAGACACGATCAAGGTCGGCATCCTGCATTCGCTGTCGGGCACGATGGCGATTTCCGAGACGACGTTGAAGGACGTCATGCTCATGCTCATCGACGAGCAGAACAAAAAGGGCGGCCTTCTCGGCAAGAAGCTCGAGCCGGTGGTTGTCGACCCGGCTTCCAACTGGCCGCTGTTCGCCGAAAAGGCGCGCGAGCTGATCTCCAAGGACAAGGTTGCGGCCGTCTTCGGTTGCTGGACCTCGTCTTCGCGCAAGTCGGTTCTGCCGGTGTTCGAAGAGCTCAACTCGATCCTCTTCTACCCCGTCCAGTATGAAGGCGAAGAATCGTCGCGCAATATCTTCTACACGGGTGCCGCTCCGAACCAGCAGGCGATCCCCGCCGTCGACTACCTGATGGAAAAGGAAGGCGTGAAGCGCTTCGTTCTCGAAGGCACCGACTATGTCTATCCGCAGACGACCAACAAGATCCTGAAGGCCTACCTGATGTCCAAGGGCGTCAAGGCCGAGGACATCAAGGTCAACTACACGCCGTTCGGCTTCTCCGATTGGCAGGCTGAAGTGGCCGCGATCAAGAAATTCGGCTCGGAAGGCAAGAAGACGGCCGTCGTCTCCACCATCAACGGCGATGCCAACGTTCCCTTCTACAAGGAACTCGGCAACCAGGGCATCAAGGCTGAAGACATCCCGGTCGTCGCCTTCTCGGTCGGCGAAGAAGAACTCTCTGGCATGGACACGAAGCCGCTCGTTGGCCATCTCGCTGCCTGGAACTACTTCGAATCGGTCGACACGCCGGCGAACGCCGAATTCATCAAGGAATGGCACGCGTTCACCAAGAACGACAAGCGCACGACCAACGACCCGATGGAAGCTGCCTATATCGGCTTCAATGCCTGGGTGAAGGCGGTCGAAGCTGCCGGCACGACGGACACCGACAAGGTGCTCGACACGATCATCGGCGTCACGGTTCCGAACCTCTCGGGCGGCTATGCGACCGTCATGCCGAACCACCACATCACCAAGCCGGTTCTGATCGGCGAAATCCAGGACAATGGCCAGTTCGACATCGTTCAGCAGACGCCTGAAGTCGTCGGCGACGAATGGTCCGATTATCTGCCGGACTCCAAGGACCTGATCTCGGATTGGCGCAAGCCGCTCAACTGCGGCAACTTCAACGTCAAGACCGGCAAGTGCGGCGGCAAGGGCTCCTGATCCGCAACAGACGTCACGGAGGCGGGCGCATTCACGCCCGCCTTCTCCCTTTGATGAAACGACCTGAAAATCGATTGAGGCCCATGTTCAAAGCGATCCAGACAATCCTCGGCGCTCTCATCCTGGCCTTGTTCGTGGCCATGCCGGGCGCCAACACAGCGGCCCGCGCCGCAGAGGCGACCAGCGCGATGGTGAACGCGCTTGCGACCGACAATTTCCAGACCATCGAAGATGCCGTCAATGCTCTTGCTGCAACCGGCGATGCGTCGGTCGTGCCCGCGCTGGAAGCGCTGGGCGAGGGCGAACTCTATTTCCGCAAGGCCGACAAACAGGTCTTCATCACCGAAAAGTCCGGCTCCAAATTCAAGCTGATCGATCCACTGACGCAGAAAGCCGTCGGCGAGGAACAGAAGGCCGCCCTCGACAAGATCAGGGTCAATAACAGCCTGCGCCGCGCTATCCGCGATGCGCTGGGCGGGTTGACGCTGCAGTCGAAGGACCGCGCTGTGCGCCTGACGGCTGCGCAGACCATTCTCAAGTCACCCAATGCCGAGGCGCTGCCGGCGCTTGATGCGGCGCTCGCCAAGGAAACCGATGGCGAGGTGAAGAAGGCAATGACGCAGGCGCGCGCCGCCTCCGTGCTTCTGTCCAGTCTCGGGGCGGATGAAAAATCGAAGGCGATCGCTGAAATCCGCGCCGTTGGCGGGCAGGACTCGCTGTCGCTCTTGTCGTCGATTGCCAGTACTGTGGACGACAGTCTCAAGCCGCAGGTCGCTTCGGCAATCAAGTCGATCCAGAATTCGCTCGAACTGTGGAATGCCGCGCAATATGTCTGGTACGGCATTTCGCTGAGCTCTGTCCTGCTGCTCGCGGCCATCGGTCTTGCCATCACCTTCGGCGTCATGGGCATCATCAACATGGCGCATGGCGAGATGGTGATGCTGGGCGCCTATTCGACCTATGTCGTGCAGGAAGTGATCCGCCAGAATGCACCTGGTCTGTTCGACTGGTCTCTGGCGATTGCGCTGCCGATTGCCTTCATCGTTGCGGCACTCGTCGGGCTTGCCATCGAGCGCATCGTGATCCGCCATCTCTATGGCCGGCCGCTCGAAACGCTGCTCGCCACCTGGGGCATTTCCCTGATACTGCAGCAGACGGTGCGTTCCATTTTCGGCGCGAACAATCGCGAGGTCGGCAATCCGTCCTGGATGTCCGGCGCGTTCGAACTCGGCGGACTGACGATCACCTGGAACCGCATGTGGATCGTCATCTTTACGCTCGGCGTCTTCTTCGCGCTCTTGACGCTCCTCAAGCGTTCGCCGATCGGCCTGCAGATGCGCGCCGTGACGCAGAACCGGCGCATGGCCTCGTCGATGGGCATCCGCACCCCGTGGGTCGATGCCATGACCTTCGCGCTCGGCTCCGGCATTGCCGGCATCGCCGGTGTCGCGCTCTCGCAGATCGACAACGTCTCGCCCAACCTCGGTCAGGGCTACATCATCGACAGTTTCATGGTCGTGGTGTTCGGCGGCGTCGGCAATCTCTGGGGGACGCTGGTGGGGGCGCTCTCTCTCGGCATCGTCAACAAGTTCCTTGAACCTTACGCGGGCGCAGTGCTCGGAAAGATCATCGTTCTCGTGCTCATCATTCTCTTCATCCAGAAAAGACCGCGCGGCCTGTTCGCACTCAAGGGAAGGGCGGTGGAAGCATGATCACCTCGTTTCTCCTCAAGTCGCTCGACAAGCGCGTTTCGATCGCGATCCTCATCCTGCTGGCGATTGCCGTGCTCGTGCCGGTGCTGAACCTTGCGCTTCCGGCATCCAGCCCGCTGCAGATCCCGACCTATGTCATGCAGCTCTTTGGCAAGTATCTGAACTATGCGCTGCTGGCGCTGGCGCTGGATCTCGTCTGGGGCTTCTGCGGCATTCTCTCACTCGGCCACGGCGCCTTCTTCGCGCTCGGCGGTTACGCGATGGGCATGTACCTGATGCGCCAGATCGGCTCGCGCGGGTCTTATGGCGACCCGATCCTGCCCGACTTCATGGTCTTCCTGAACTGGAAGTCGCTGCCGTGGTTCTGGCATGGCATGGACATGTTCTGGTTTGCCTGTGTCATGGTGCTCTTCGTGCCGGGTCTGCTGGCCTTCATCTTCGGCTGGTTCGCCTTCCGCTCTCGCGTCAACGGCGTGTACCTGTCGATCATCACGCAGGCCATGACCTATGCGCTGATGCTCGCCTTCTTCCGCAACGACATGGGCTTCGGCGGCAATAACGGGCTCACCGACTTCAAGGACATCATCGGCTTTGAAGTGCAAGCGGACTCCACTCGCGCCGTGCTCTTCGCCGCCTCGGCAATTGCCTTGGCGCTGTCGCTCCTGATCGCGTCCGGCATCGTGCGCTCCAAGGCCGGCAAGGTTCTGGTCGGCATCCGCGATGCGGAAAGCCGCACGCGCTTCCTTGGTTATCGCGTGGAGAACTACAAGCTCTTCACCTTCGTCGTCTCGGCGATGATGGCGGGTGTTGCCGGTGCGCTTTACGTGCCACAGGTCGGCATCATCAATCCGGGCGAATTCGCGCCGGGCAACTCGATCGAAGTCGTCATCTGGACGGCCGTCGGCGGGCGCGGCACGCTGATCGGCCCGATCCTTGGCGCCATCCTCGTCAATGGCGGCAAGACCATCTTCACCGCCGCCTGGCCGGAGTTCTGGCTCTTCGCACTCGGCGCGCTCTTCGTCGCCGTCACGCTCTTCCTGCCCAAGGGGATCGTCGGCACGGTCGCGGAGTTCATGGCCAAGCGCAAGGCAAAGGCCGCAGTTGCGGACAAGCCCGCAGACACTGCGGGTGCAGAACAGGCGGAGGCGGCGCAATGAGCGACATGAAGACCTACAAGCCGAACAGCCTTCTCTATCTCGATGGCGTCTCGGTATCCTTCGACGGGTTCAAGGCTTTGAACTCTCTCTCCTTTGTGGTCGAGCCCGGCGAGCTTCGCGCCATCATCGGCCCGAACGGGGCCGGCAAGACGACGATGATGGACATCATCACCGGCAAGACGCGGCCCGATAGCGGCGAAGTCTTCTTCAACGGGACTGTAGACCTCACGACCAAGGACGAGGCGGATATCGCGCAGCTCGGCATTGGCCGCAAGTTCCAGAAGCCGACCGTGTTCGAAAGCCATACCGTATGGGATAATCTGGAACTGGCGCTCAACCGCAAGCGCGGCGTCTTCGGCACGCTGTTCTACAAGCTTTCGGGCGAGGACAGGGATCGTATCGAGGAAATCCTTGCGACGGTTCGGCTGACCCATCGAAAGGACGACTTCGGCGCCAACCTGTCGCATGGGCAGAAGCAGTGGCTGGAGATCGGCATGTTGCTGGCGCAGGAGCCGCAGCTGCTTCTCGTCGACGAGCCGGTGGCGGGCATGACGGACGCGGAGACGGCGGAAACCGCCATTCTCTTACGCGAAATCGCCAAGACCCGCTCGGTCGTGGTGGTCGAGCACGACATGGGCTTCATCCGCGACCTGGGTGTGAAGGTGACGTGTCTGGCTGAAGGATCGGTGCTCGCCGAAGGCTCGATCGATTTCGTGTCGAACGATCCGAAAGTGATCGAGAATTATCTGGGGCGATGACATGCTGACCGTTGAAAACGCAAACCTTCATTATGGCGCAGCCCAGGCCCTGCGTGGCGTCTCGCTCAAGGCCGAGATGGGCAAGATCACCTGCGTGCTGGGGCGCAACGGGGTGGGCAAGTCCTCGCTTCTTCGCGCCGTGACGGGGCAGCATCCGCTCTCCGGAGGCGAGATTGCCTTTCAGGGCACGGTGCTGAATGGGTTGCCGCCCTATGCCCGCGCGAAGACGGGCATCGGCTATGTGCCGCAGGGGCGCGAGATCTTTCCGCTGCTCACCGTGAAGGAAAATCTGGAGACGGGCTATGCGCCGCTCAAGCGCGCGGACCGCTCGATTCCCGACGATATTTTCAGCCTGTTTCCGGTGCTGCAATCGATGCTTTCCCGGCGCGGGGGTGACCTGTCCGGCGGGCAGCAGCAGCAGCTGGCGATCGGCCGGGCGCTGGTGACGCGGCCGAAGATCATCGTGCTGGACGAACCGACGGAAGGCATCCAGCCATCGATCATCAAGGATATCGGCCGGGCGCTGAAATATCTGCGCGATTCCACCGGCATGGCCATTCTGCTTGTGGAACAGTATCTCGATTTCTGCCGCGAGCTGGCGGACTATGTGTATATCATGGATCGCGGCGAGATCGTTCACGAGGGGCTGGCGGAAACGCTCGACACGCAGGAGGCGCGGCGGCACCTGACGGTGTGATCACTCACGAAATATAGTGAGTTGTGCATACCTTTCTGCTGTCTGGTCCGGTTCTTGCTTTTTCGTGGGCGAGGCCTGAAGACATCCTCCGGCCGATCGGAAATGAGCAGCAGAGAGTATTGGGAATGAGCGTGCAGGAAGCGGTGATTGGCCGGCCGCAAAGAGCCAAGGGAAGCGGCAGGCTTTCTGTCAAGCGCTCGGGCGGCAAGAGCCGGATCGAGACGCTGTTTCAGGAAGGCTGCGCAAAGATCAGGCTTCCCGATACGTTCGACGACACGCTGGAAGCCGTGCTGATCAACACATCCGGCGGCCTGACCGGTGGGGACCGTATTTCCTGGGCCGTCGAGGCGGAGGCCAATACCGATGTTACGGTCACCACGCAGGCCTGCGAAAAGGTCTACAAGGCCAGTGAAGGTGCAGCCGAAGTCGAGGCGATATTGAGGGCCGGCGAGGGCGCGCGGCTCTCCTGGCTACCGCAGGAAACGATCCTCTTCGATTACGGTCACTTGAACCGTCGGCTTGATGTGGATCTGGCAGGCGATGCCGAATTCGTGGGCGTCGAGGCGGTGATCCTGGGGCGCACGGCCATGGGCGAGCTGGTCAATACCGGGCTCTTTCGCGACCGCTGGCGCATTCGTCGCGCCGGGCGCCTGATCCACGCGGAAGACGCGCGGCTGGATGGCGCCGTCAACGATATCGCCGGTCTCGCGCCTGTGCTTGCGGGAAACCTCGCTTTCGCGACATTGCTTTATTGCGGGCCTGCGGGCGAGGTGCTTCTGCCTAAGATTCGGGCAGTTCTCGGTGAGGCGGATGCGGGCGCGAGCCAGTGGGATGGCAAGCTGATCGTTCGCGTGGCGGCGGCGGATGGGCAACGTCTCAGAAAAATCCTGAGCCCCGTCATTTCGCTCTTGCGCAACGGCGCGGCCTTGCCGAAAGTCTGGAATACTTGAGTTTCTTCAATACAGCGGATTCCCCATGAACCTGACCCCACGAGAAAAAGACAAGCTGCTGATTTCCATGGCCGCCATGGTCGCGCGCCGCCGGCTGGAGCGGGGCGTGAAGCTCAACCATCCGGAAGCGATCGCGCTCATCACCGACTTTGTCGTTGAAGGTGCCCGCGACGGCCGGCCCGTGTCCGAACTCATGGAAGCTGGCGCACATGTGATTTCGCGCGCGCAGGTCATGGAAGGCGTCGCCGAAATGATCCACGACGTGCAGATCGAGGCGACGTTCCCGGACGGGACGAAGCTCGTCACCGTGCATGAACCGATCCGTTAACAGGCTGGGAGACCGATTCATGATTCCGGGCGAAATCATTGCCGCCAAAGGCGAAATCGAACTCAATGCCGGTCTTCCGGTGATCACCATCGACGTGTCGAATGCCGGCGACCGGCCGGTGCAGGTCGGCTCGCATTATCATTTCTTCGAGACCAATCCGGGCTTGAAATTCGACCGTGAGAAGGCCCGCGGCCTGCGGCTGGATATTCCCGCGGGGACGGCGGTGCGCTTCGAGCCGGGGCAGACGCGCAGCGTCAACCTGATCCCGATGGAGGGCAACCGCGAGATTTATGGCTTCCGCCAGGACGTCATGGGGAGTCTCTGATGGCGATCGGACATTACCACGGCAGCTGCCAATGCGGCGCCGTCGATTTCGATGTGGATATCGATCTCGACAGGACCATCACCTGCAATTGCTCGCGCTGCCGGCGGCTAGGCTCAGTTCTGGCTTTCACGGGGCGGGACCAGTTCAAACTCAATAGCGGTGAGGACAATCTGAGCCGTTACGAGTTCAACAAGCACCGCATCCAGCATCTGTTTTGCAAAACCTGTGGAATTGAAGGTTTTGCCTATGGCACGAAGCCTGACGGTTCCGCCGTCGTGGCCGTCAACGCGAATTGCCTTGATGGCGTGGATCCGCGCAGCCTGAACTCGCATGCGGTTGACGGGGCCTCTCTGTGATTTTCACAATGCAATTTTCATCCAAGCGCCTGATGCGGACCGCTCTGGCCGCAGCTCTCCTGTGGGCCGGCGGCGCATTGTCCGCGTTCGCCGATGACGAGATCGAATGCAATCCCGATGGCACGCAGATGGAGATGAACGCCTGCGCGTCCGACGATTTGCAGAAGGCCGATGACGAATTGAATGCCGTCTATCGCGAGGCCATGGCCTTTGCGAAGTCGGAGGATGCCAAGACCGATCCGCAGTCGGACGACGAAAGTGCCGTTGCGATCCTGAAGAAGGCGCAGCGAGAGTGGATCAGGAAGCGCGACCGGAAGTGTGGCGATCCGACTGCTGACGGCGGATCCATGCAGTCTATGGAGATTGCGTCCTGCCGCGCCGAGTTGACACAGCAGAGGACAGAGGAGCTTCGTTCGCTGCTCGAAGACGGCCGGGCGGCCGCTGCGGATGCGGAATCGGAAGGGTCGAATTGATCATGAAAACGCTTGCGCTGTGCCTTGCCCCTTTAGCCCTCTTTCTGGCGTCCTCGGCCTTCGCCGATGACGAGATGAAGTGCAATCCGGAAGGCTCGCAGGCGGAGATGAACATCTGCGCCTGGGATGATTTTGCGAAGGCGGACAAGGAGCTGAACGCGGTTTACAAGAAGGCTGTCGCCTATACCAAGTCGCAGGACGACAGCTATGCCGATCAGCCGAATCTGAAGGGTGCGTCGGCTGCGTTGAAGAAGGCGCAGCGTGCCTGGATCGACTATCGCGACGGCCATTGCGAAGGCATCGGCTTCAGCGCGCGTGGCGGGTCGATGGAGCCGATGCTGGTGGCGGGCTGCCAGGAAGAGCTGACGAAGAAGCGGATTGCGGATTTGAAATCCCTGATGGAAGAGGGCGATCAGTAAGATGGGCCGTCTCTTCATGGTCGTTGGCAATGGCGATATCGGACCGCAGGCGAGGGCCGCGATCTCGGACGCCCATGCCGTGATGCGCTTCAACGACTGCCGTTCGGCAGGCGAGGACGCTGGGCGCACAGATATCGTCGTTGTCTGCAATACCGGCCGCCCCGGCAAGAAGATGTTGGAAGAGCTGCAATGGCGCGAGCACCCTTCGGTCAAGGCGGCGCAGGCGATCTGGTGCGTGCGCGACCCGGCGAAGTTTGCCGAAATGCGCGGACCTTTGTCTGTCAGCCACCCAGAGCTTGACGATTTCTGCGACGACTATTCGGGCGGCTTCCGGGTTTTTGCGGAGAACGAGGGCAAGAGCTTCCGCGTGATCCCGCGCGATGTTCATGAGCGCGTGGATGCGGCGCTTTCCGCCTTCTCGCCCGCGCCCTATGTCACGCCATCGACCGGGCTCGTGGCGATTGCCGATCTGATGGACAACCACATGGCCCCCGACGACCGCATTGTGCTCGCCGGCTTCTCGCATCAGGGCTGGGACGGGCATCCCTGGGATGCCGAAAGACAATATTTCGAACCGCTGGAGGCAAGCGGCCTCGTCACGCGGATCACTGAAACCAAACACGCATAACCGGATCAGGAGTTTACGGCTCATGTCTTACAAAATGTCCCGCGCGGCCTATGCCGGCATGTTCGGTCCGACAACCGGCGACAAGGTGCGGCTCGCTGATACGGAACTCTTCATCGAGGTGGAGAAGGACTTCACCACCTACGGCTCGGAAGTGAAATTCGGCGGCGGCAAGGTCATTCGTGACGGCATGGGGCAAAGCCAGGTGACGCGCGCAGCGGGCGCCGTCGATACCGTCATCACCAACGCGCTGATTGTCGACCATTCCGGCATCTACAAGGCGGATATCGGCCTGAAGGACGGCCGCATCGCCGCGATCGGCAAGGCCGGCAATCCGGACACGCAGCCGGGTGTCAACATCATTGTCGGCCCCGGCACGGAAGCGATTGCCGGCGAGGGCAAGATCATCACCGCCGGCGGCATGGACAGCCACATTCACTTCATCTGCCCGCAGCAGATCGAGGAAGCGCTGATGAGCGGGCTCACCTGCATGCTCGGCGGCGGCACGGGCCCGGCGCATGGGACGCTCGCCACCACCTGCACGCCCGGCCCGTGGCACATCGCCCGCATGATCGAGGCGGCGGACGCCTTCCCGATGAACCTTGCCTTTGCCGGCAAGGGCAATGCGTCGCTGCCCGGCGCGCTCGAAGAAATGGTGCTCGCCGGCGCTTCGTCGCTGAAGCTGCACGAGGACTGGGGCACGACGCCGGGCGCGATCGACTGCTGCCTCTCGGTCGCCGACGAATACGACGTGCAGGTAATGATCCACACCGACACGCTCAACGAAAGCGGCTTCGTGGAAGACACGATTTCGGCGATCAAGGGCCGCACCATCCATGCATTCCATACCGAAGGTGCGGGCGGGGGGCACGCGCCGGACATCATCAAGATCTGCGGCCAGCCGAACGTCATCCCGTCCTCGACGAACCCGACACGGCCCTACACCGTCAACACGATTGCCGAACATCTCGACATGCTGATGGTCTGCCATCACCTGTCGGCCTCTATTCCCGAAGACATCGCCTTTGCCGAAAGCCGCATCCGCAAGGAAACGATCGCGGCGGAAGACATTCTGCACGATATCGGCGCCTTCTCGATCATCTCCTCCGACAGCCAGGCAATGGGCCGCGTCGGCGAGGTTGCGATCCGCACCTGGCAGACGGCCGACAAGATGAAGCGCCAGCGCGGGGCGCTACCGGAAGAGACCGGCGATAACGACAATTTCCGCGTCAAGCGCTACATCGCCAAGTACACGATCAACCCTGCGCTGGCGCATGGCCTTGCCCATGAAATCGGCTCCATCGAGATCGGCAAGCGCGCCGACCTCGTGATCTGGAACCCGGCCTTCTTCGGCGTGAAGCCCGACATGGTGCTGATCGGCGGCACGATTGCCGCAGCGCCGATGGGTGATCCGAATGCTTCCATCCCGACGCCACAGCCGGTGCATTACCGCCCGATGTTCGGTGCCTACGGCAAGGCGCTCACCAACTCCTCCGTCACCTTCGTGTCGCAGGCCGCACTCGATGGTGGCCTGAAGAACAAGCTCGGGACGGCGAAGAACATGATCGCCGTGAAAAACACCCGCGGCGGGCTCACCAAGGCCTCGATGATCCACAACGCGGCCATGCCGCATATCGAGGTGGACCCGGAGACCTATGAGGTGCGGGCGGACGGGGTGCTGCTGACGTGTGAGCCGGCGACCGTGCTGCCGATGGCACAGCGGTATTTCCTGTTTTGATTTCCAAGATGAGGCCCGCCGGGACCTTCGTGGTGTCGGTGGGCATTTTGTCTTAAAGCTATGCGTCATGCGAATAGCTCCCATGCGAGCCTGTTAAAATCCGCCTTCCATGCTGCACTGCACTCGGAAAAATGATTATCTCCAATAATTATCGCTGCGCCCGGGGAGTCCGGCGGGGTGTGTTCAATTTTGAAGGAGACGATCCATGCTTATCAGCCGCAAGGTGCCCGACGTTACTTTCCGCACGCGCGTTCGCGATGAATCGATCGGTGGCCCCAATCCCTTCCGTTGGCAGGACGTCACGTCCGCAGACTATTTCGGCGGCAAGCGTGTCGTCCTCTTCTCGCTGCCGGGCGCATTCACTCCGACCTGCTCGACCTACCAGCTGCCGGATTTCGAAAAGCTCTATTCCGAATTTCAGGCTGAGGGCATCGACGAGATCTACTGCATCTCCGTCAACGACGCGTTCGTGATGAATGCCTGGGGCAAGTCGCAGGGCCTGGAAAACGTCAAGCTCATCCCCGATGGCTCGGGCGAGTTCACCCGCAAAATGGGTATGCTGGTGCGCAAGGACAATCTCGGCTTCGGCCTGCGCTCCTGGCGCTATGCCGCCGTCATCAACAACGGCGTGGTGGAGCAGTGGTTCGAGGAAGAAGGCTTCTCCGACAATTGCGAAACCGATCCTTATGGCGTTTCTTCGCCGCAGAACATTCTCGAAGCACTGCGCCGCAAGCAGGCGGCTTGAGCTTCGGCGCGGGCTGGCAATTTAGCTGACTACATGCAAGGGCCGGCACATCTCAGGGTGTGTCGGCCCTTGCCGTTTCCGTGCTCATCTGCCGTCAATGCCGCATTTCCGGGTTTTGTGGGGCTTTTGGGGCGGGCAAACTGTGTGCTATGATCTGGTCATGAGCACAAAAGAACATTTTGCCATCGACCGTGAATTGAGCGAGCGTCTTTCCGTCATTGCGGAACGTGAGGGTTCAACCGTATCCGAATTGGCGGAAAACGTTCTGCGGCAACATGCCGAGGAGGCCGAGCGATTGGCCGAGGAATTTGCCGAGGACGATCGGCGGTGGGCTAGGTATCTTGAGACGGGCGAGTCAATCTCGCTTGAGGATATTCTTGTCGACCTCGACACTCTGGCTGATGAGGCGCGGCGCAAGGTGGCGGGTGCCGCTTGAGGGTCCGGGTACTGCCGGAGGCTCGGCAGGACCTGCGGCGGCTTCAGGGCTTTCTTCTCTCTCGCAATCCGCTTGCGGCGGAAAAAGCCATGATGGCGATCAAGAGCGGTTTTCTTCGGCTCCAGGAAAATCCGAGGCTCGGAATTGTCATGGAAGAGCGGCCCATTGACCGGCAGCTTTTCATCCCCTTCGGCAATAGTGCATATATCCTTCGTTACCGGCTGGACGAAGAGCAGGAAACGTTGTTCGTTGTGCGCATCTGGCATGGCCGCGAAGAGCGGACGTAATCGATCATTCATGGGGAATTTCATGATCGCTTGGGCACTCTTCATACCCGCCTGTTTCGCGCTGAACTGCGCGCCGGGGCCGAACAACATGCTGGCCTTTTCCAATGCTGCGCGGCTGGGCTTTCTCACAGCATGCCTAGGCGGGCTCGGGCGCATTCCTGCCTTTGCCGCATTGATCGCGATCACCGTACTCGGGCTGGGCGCGGTGCTGGCCGCCTCTGCGGAAGCGTTTCTTGTGATAAAAATCGCCGGCGCGGTCTATCTGGTCTATACGGGTTTCCAGCTCCTCCTGAAGGCCAGACAATTTGCCGAGATGCAGTCCGGCGATGTCGCGCTGAAGGCACTGATGCGGCGGGATTTCACAATGGCGATTGCCAATCCGAAGGCGATTGCGATCTTCACCGCCTTCTTCCCGCAGTTTCTCGATGCCTCCATGCCGGCCTGGTCGCAGCTTCTCCAGATGGGCGGGGCATTTCTCGTTCTGGAAGTTCTGGCAGTGGCGCTCTATGCGTCGGCAGGTTCGGTTCTCGGACGCTTCATCAAATCGTCCCGCGTGTTCATCAACCTCAATCGTCTTGTCGGCGCCGCGCTGATAGCAGCTGGTGGTTCTATGGCGTTGACGCGCCACTGATCTCCTGCCACTGAGGCTCAAGAGGACGATATCGAGGAGCTGTCATGATCTACGTCATCGCCACCGTCACCCTGAAACCCGGCACGGTCGACGCCTTTGCCGCCGCCGCTGCGCCATGCCTCATCGGTACGAGGCAGGAAGAGGGCAATATTTCCTATGATCTTCACCGCCGCGAGGGCGAGCCTGATACGGTCGTGTTCGTTGAGCGCTGGGAAAGCCGGGAGCATCTGAAGTCGCATTTCTCCGCCCCGCACATGCTCGTCTACCGCGAAGCGACCAAGGATATGGTGGCCGATCGGAAGATCGAAGTCATCGAGCCGGCAAAGGTGGACAATTTGTAATCTGCCGATGTGCGTGCAGTGCAACATTTTTGTCTTGTTCGGCGGCAAGACGTCTTGCCTTTCAGCAAGGAATTGGATTTGATTTCACGCGTTTGCTGAAGGGTTTCCATGTTACGCGCGATCTCGGTCCTGGCTCCCGGAGAGCCCCATTCCACGCCGGTCGATACGGTGGTGCTGCCCCATGACGGGCGGCATCTTCGGCGCAAGCTGCTTCATCCTGAGGGCGGTGGCATGGTCATGCTGGATCTCAAGGAAACGGTCATGCTTGCCGATGGTGATCTGCTGGCGCTGGATGACGGCACGTGTCTCCGGATCATCGCGGCTGAAGAAGACCTTGTGGAGATCGTTGCGCGCAATCCGTTGCACCTGATCGAACTGGCCTGGCATCTCGGCAACCGGCATCTCGCCGCTCAGGTGGAGGAAGGCCGCATCCTCATCCTTCACGATCATGTCATAGAGGACATGCTGATCGGACTGGGCGCCACCGTCCGCCATGTCCGCGAGCCCTTTCAGCCGGTGCGCGGCGCCTATCATTCCGGAGGGCATGGACATGCACATGGCCATCACCACCACTGAGCGTCGCCAGACGACGGCGCTGATCCGCCTGATGACCTGGTTGTCGCCGGCTTTTCCGATCGGGGCGTTCGCCTATTCCGGTGGTCTCGAGCGTGCGATTGCTGACGGACGAATCCGCAATCGCGACGTCCTACACGCCTGGCTGGATGGGCTGTTGGGGCACGGCGCGCTGAAGACGGACGCCATCTTTTTCTCGCTCAGCTACCGCGCCCGCGGGGAGGCGTCACTTTCCGAGATCAACGATCTCGCCCTCGCGCTCGCAGGCTCGGCCGAACGTCTGGCCGAGACGGTGTCGCTCGGGACGGCTTTTGTCGACGCGGCGCGGGACTGGCCGCATTCGTTGCTCCAGGAGGTCCGCGCGCGTGCCGACGGTCGGGTTGCCTATCCGGTTGCTGCCGGCGCCATCGCCGGGGCACATGAAACGGGACTGGAATCAGGACTGGCGGCCTATCTGCACGCCAATCTCAGCCAGCTCGTCTCGGTCGCCATCCGCTGCGGTGTGATCGGACAGAAACAAGGTGTGGGGCTGCTGGCCTCCTTCGAGGAGCATGTCGCCTCTTTGGCCGGTGCGCTCGTCGACTGCACGGAAGACGATCTCGGTTCGGCGACCTTCATCGCCGAAATTTCCTCGCTGAAACACGAGACGCAGGGGACGCGGCTTTTCCGCTCGTAAGACCTATTGGCTTGTACGCAATTCCGGTCGCAAGTTGCGACGCACCCATGGTGGAATTGCTCGAAACTGGAGAATGACCCCATGAAATCGCAGAACGGCCCGTTGAGAGTGGGCATTGGCGGACCCGTCGGCTCGGGCAAGACGGCGCTGACGGCCGAGCTGTGCAAGGCGATGCGTGGAGACTTTTCCGTCGCCGTGGTCACCAACGACATCTACACGCGTGAGGATGCCGACGCGCTGGTGCGGATGCAGGCCCTGACGTCGGATCGCATTGTCGGCGTCGAGACGGGCGGCTGTCCGCACACGGCGATCCGCGAGGATGCGTCCATCAATCTGCAGGCGATCTCGGGGTTGAACCAGCGCTTTCCCGATCTCGATGTCGTCTTCATCGAATCGGGCGGCGATAACCTGGCCGCAACCTTCTCGCCGGATCTCGCCGATATCACGATCTACGTCATCTCCGTCTGCCAGGGCGAGGAGATCCCGCGCAAGGGCGGGCCGGGCATTACGCGCTCGGACCTGCTGGTCATCAACAAGGCCGATCTGGCGCCGCATGTCGATGTCGATCTGGGCGTGATGGAGCGGGATGCGACGAAGCAGCGCGCCGGTCGCCCTTTCGTGTTTTCCAACATGAAGCGCGGGGAGGGCGTTGGCGCGATCGTCGATTTCCTCAAGGTGCAGGGCGGGCTCTGATATTGTCCTGCCGAGACGGCGTGGTGTGGCAGTCCCGAAAATAGTGGAGCGGTCCGCTCCTTCGTGAGAAGGAAACGAACCGCCCCGTCCACCCCCGTGGAAACTTAGAAATTCTTCAGCGCGTTCACATCGCCGATTTCGATGACGCGGCCGTGGACGCTGACGCCGGCGGATTTCAGCGCCGAGAAAGCGCGCGACAGTGCTTCGGGCGCAAGACCCAGTTTGCCCGCGAGAAGGCTCTTCTGGAACGGTAGCCGGAAGCGCGCGGAACTGACATTGTCCGGGCAGTTCTGCAGGATGAAGTTGGCAACGCGTTGTGGCGCGGTATGCAACCGGTCATCTGCGACGCATTCCAGAGCCTGGTCGAGATTGCGCGACAGCGATGCCATCAGCGCGATCCCGATCGCGGGGTCCTGGGATGCAAACTGCTTGAGCCTGTCCACTTCATAGCGGGCGAGCGTTACCGCCTCAGCCGTCTGGGCACAGAAACGATGCGTCCCGCCGTTGAACATCACGCCCTCGGCGAAGGTTTCTCCCGGGCCGTAGATCCCGATATCCGCCTCGCGGCCGTCCTTGCTCAGCCGGAAGACGCGGACGAAGCCGGTCAGCACCGTATAGAAATAGTCCGCCTTCTCGCCCTGCTTGAAGATCGGATCACGCGCTTCATGGCTCGCCACCGTCACATGGTCGACAAGCTTCGCGGCCGTAGCGGACGGCAGTTCGCTCAGGAAATAGGATCGCAGAAGAATTTCTTTTTCGCGAACGTTCAATTTCAAGACCTTGATCACAGTTCAAATCCCCCGGCCTCTGGGGACGCTGTCGTTGCGTCCCGGAAGCAGCCGATCGGGGGTTGATGCACTTGCCAAGCGTCTCTTCAACCCGGCCACCGAAGGCTGCCATAGGGTTTTCATACCGCGTTTGGGGTTTCTTCTGTTTGATTTCGATCAACTCAAATATGAGAATGGCCGGATTTTCACCCGGCCATTCCTTGTATTCGATCTGTGTACAGAGCTATTCGGCAGCGAGGTTCGGCAGAGCGCGGATGTTGCTCGCAGCCCGGTTCGAAGCCTCCTTGTCAGCCTTGCTTTCCAGCGCCGCAAGCCTCTCGTCAAGGGACTGCACGGCGCGGCCGGTTTCCGCAACAGCTGCCCCAAGTTCCTCAGCCGAAGGCGGAGTTTCTTCCTCTTCCTTCTTGCCGATGAGGCGGCCGAAGAGCCAGCCGAGCACGCGGGAGAGGTCGTCCATGATGATGAAGAAGGACGGGACGACGACAAGCGACAGCACGGTCGAGACGATGATGCCGCCAATGACCGCAATCGCCATGGGCGCGCGGAACGCACCGCCTTCGCCGACGCCGAGTGCAGACGGCAACATGCCGGCCGACATGGCAATAGACGTCATCACGATCGGGCGGGCGCGCTTGCGGCCTGCCTCCACGATAGCCAGCAGTCGGTCCATGCCCTGATGCCGCATCTCGATGGCAAAATCGACGAGGAGGATGGCGTTCTTGGTGACAATGCCCATGAGCATGAGGATGCCGATCAGCACCGGCATGGAGAGCGCGTTGCCGGTCAGGATCAGGCCTGCCGCCACGCCGCCGATCGCCAGCGGCAGCGAGAACAGGATCGTGAAGGGCTGGATGACGTCCTTGAAGAGCAGGATCAGCACCATCAGCACGAGCAGCAGTCCGAGAAGCATCGCGTTGACGAAGTTCTGGACCATCTCGTTCTGCACCTTCGCGTCGCCGCTTTCCTTGAACAGGACGTCGCCGGGCAGCTTCACTTCCTTGGCCGCGGCCTTGAAGCGGTCGGAGGCCGTGTTCAGCGCGACGCCCTGCGGCAGGTCGGCGCCGATCGTGACCACGCGCTTGCGATCCTGGCGCTTGATCGAGCTTGGGCCCTCGGAGAAGACCACGTCGGCGACACTCGCGAGTGGCACTGTTGCGCCCCCTGCCGTTTTCAGGCGGATAGCCTTGATGGCAGCAAGGTCCTTGCGCATGTCGATGTCATACATGACCCGGATCGGAATCTGGCGGCTATCCAGAGAGATCTTCGGCAGGGCAGCATCGGCATCGCCAATCGTGGCGACGCGCAGGCTCTCGGCAATCTGCTGGGTGGTGATGCCGAGGCGTGCGATCTGGTCGGAATGCGGCAGCACGCGCAGTTCTGTGCGGGGCACTGAACCTTCGGAGCTGACATTGGCCAGAACACTCTCCTGACGCAGGCGCGATTCCAGCATGGCCACGGACTTGTTCAGATCCTCGGAATTGCTGGAAAGAACGTTGAAGGCGAGGTCGCGATCACCGCGGTCGTTCAACCGCTGCAGGCGCACGTCGGGAATGTCCCTCAGCTTGGCGAAGACTTCCTTCTCGATATCCCATTGCGGGCGCGTCCGGCCCTCGGCCTTGACCTTCGGCAGGTGCTGGCCGACGAGCGGCAAGCGTCCGAAAAAGTCGTTGACCAGCGCGGTCACCAGCGACGTATCATGATGCTGAAGCAGCAGGGTGACGGTCGCGCGCGTGATGGAAAGGTCGCCCTTTGGCGAAGAGCCGCCGAGAACGAAGACATCCTGCACACCGGCTATGTCCTTGACGAGACCGTAGATCTTGTTCGTCGTCTGCTCGGTATCGGCCAGCGATGCGCTGGGCGGCAGTTCCACGGACAGCGTCACGCGGCCGGAATCTTCCGGCGGCAGGAAGCTGCCGGGGACCTTGCTGAGCAGCATGATCGAGCCGACGAGGAATGCGATTGCGGCCAGAAGCGTGGCGAAGCGTGAATACCAGCGCCGTGTCGTCAGCGAAACGAGGCCCGAATAGGACCGCATGATCCAGCCATCCTTGACCTCATGCTCGCCGCCCGCATCGGACGAACGCATGAGGTAGGCTGCCATCATCGGCGTGATCAGACGCGCCACGGCAAGCGAGAAGAAGACCGAGAAGGCCACCGTCAGGCCGAACTGAATGAAATACTGGCCCGGAATGCCCGGCATGAAGGACACAGGCGCGAACACCGCGATGATCGTGAACGAGGTCGCGATCACGGCGAGGCCGATTTCGTCGGCCGCTTCGATAGCCGCGCGATAGGGGGTCTTGCCCATATGGATGTGGCGGGCAATGTTCTCGATTTCCACGATCGCGTCGTCGACGAGAATGCCCGTCGCCAGCGTCAGCGCGAGGAAGCTGACAAGGTTCAGCGAGAAGCCCATCAGATCCATGATCCAGAATGTCGGGATCGCCGAAAGCGGCAGGGCAACAGCTGCGATGAGGGTCGCGCGCCAGTTCCGGAGGAACAGGAAGACCACGAGGACGGCGAGAAGCGCGCCTTCAATCAGCGTGTGGATGGCCGAATCGTAGTTGCCGATGGTGAAATAGACAGCGTCATCCACCAGTTCGATCTTGATGTTCGGGTTCTTCGCACGAATGTCGACAAGGGCCTTCTGCACTTCGTCTGCCACCGTGACTTCACTGGCGCCCTTCGAACGGAAGATTGCGAAGGTGACGACAGGGTTGCTGTCGAAGCGCGAGAAGGAGACCGGTTCCTTGTAGGTATCGGTGATGGTGGCGAGATCCGAAAGCTTGACGAAGCGGCCGCTCGGCAGCGCGATCGTCTTGCCTGCCAGGTGGTCGACCGAACCGGCATCGCCCAGCGTGCGGATGGTCTGCTCGCCGCCGGCAATCTGGCCGCGGCCCGAACCGAGGTCGGTATTCGTCAGTTTCAGCTGCGTGTTGACGTCGGAGGCTGAAATGCCGAGCGACTTCATCTTCAGCGGATCGAGCTGGATATGAACCTCGCGGTCTGCGCCTCCGAAACGGTCGATACGGCCGACACCTTCGGCGCTCTGCAGGGCCCGCTTCACGGTGTCGTCCACGAACCAGGACAGCTCTTCCAGCGTCATGTTGGGCGAGGAGACGGCATAGGTCTGGATCGCCTGACCCTCGACGTCGATCTTCTTGATCACCGGCTCGTCGACGGATGCAGGCAGGTTCGCCCGGACACGGTCGACCGCATCCTTGACGTCCTGAAGCGCCTGGTTTGTCGGAACCTCGATCTTGAACATGATCGCCGTCAGCGAGTTGCCGTCGGTGACGTTCGAGGTGATGGTGTCCACACCGGCAATGCCGGCGACGGCATCCTCGATGATCTTGGTGACCTGCGTTTCAAGTTCCGTCGGCGCGGCACCGCTCTGTGACACGGAGACCGAAATCACCGGCACATCGATATTTGGAAAACGGGTGATCGGCAGCGTGTTGAACGCGTGCATCCCGAGCACGACCAGCAGGAAAAATGCCAGCAGCGGTGCGACGGGATTGCGGATAGACCATGCGGAAAAGTTCATCGTCCCCTCGCGCCCCTTAGTTTGTCGCCGCCGCGAGGGATTCGACCGGCTTTACGCGGTCACCCTCGCGCACATAGGCGCCTGCCTTGGCGACAACCTTGTCGCCTGTCTGGAGGCCCCTGCGGATTTCGATATACTGTCCGTCCTGGATGCCGGTTTCGACCGGCACGATATGAACGACCTGGTCCTTGACCAGGCGCGCTGTCGTCGCATCGCTGCCCGTTGTCACCGCGGTCACCGGAAGCGCCGGAGCAGTGCGTTCGGCGACGATGATATCGGCCTGCGCATACATTCCGGAGCGAACCGCGTCGGGATTATCGATCTTTACCTCGACGGTACCGAGCCGGGTGGTGGCGTTCACAGTCGGCTCGACCTTGAGCACGGTGCCGGAAATCTTGGTGCCTGACCCTGCCAGCGAAATCGTCACCTTCTGGCCCTTGGCGACTTTCAGCACGTCTTCTTCGGCCAGATCTGCCTTCAGTTCGAGCGCATTGTCGCGGATGAGCGTGAAGAGCGGCTGGCCAGCGCCGCTGGCGATAGCCCCAACCTTGGCAGTGCGCGCTGAAATCACGCCGTCCACCGGAGCCTTCACTTCGGTGCGGGAGAGCTTGAGGTCGATGTCCGCAATCTGCGCCTCGATGACTTTCATGTCCGCTGCATTGGACTTGATGGCCTGATCGGCGGAATTCAGCGAGGCCGAGGCGGAGGTCGCGCTGGCCCGCAGCTGATCGAGCTGGGCTGTCGAGATCGTGCCGGTCTTGGCGAGCTGTTCGCCACGCCCCAGCTGGCGATTGGCCTCATCCAGCGTGGTCTTTACCGAAAGACGCTGCGCCTCGGCCTGGGCGCCGGCGGCAATCACTTTCGCCTTGTTCGCCTCGAGCTGGCTCTTCTGCAGGATCAGCGTGTCGTCCATCAGCGTCGCCAGGACGTCGCCCGCCTTCACCCGGTCGCCGACATCAGCTTGCAGGGTCTTGATTGACAGGCTTTCGACAAGCGGCTGAACGTAGACCTCCTCGACCGGCTGAATCGTGCCTGACGTCAGCACGCGGTCTGTCAGGCTCCGTTCGGTGACGGCGGTCACGACAATGGAAGGAGCGTTGATGGCGGGCTTGGCGGCTGGTGTCGCAGGCGCATCTTCTGCAAACGCAGGCGCAGCCATCACGATCGCAACCGTTGCAATCAGCCAATTCGCTTTCAAGGTTTTCATCTTCATGCCTCAGTCCATCCCTCTGCCGGGCGTTTTTTTCACGCGTTCCGGCGACCCTCTCAGACCTGTCCGCAGGCAGTTCAACGCGGCAGGCAATGCTTCATCTGCAAGTCCAATAACGTATAGGGGTTAAGTTTTTAAGCATTAAATCAGCGAGATAACCAAACAGATTATGCTATGTTTCCATCATGTTCGCACAAATGCACCAACGGCTGAAAACGATCTCGCGGCATGTGGGGATCAACTGCCTGAAAGACAAGAGAGCCTCCCCACGGAATACTGCGTTTAATACAACACATCCCCTAACGATATTCCAGTCTTTTGCGGCAGTGCAAAAAAACTATCTGGCTGCTTGTCCGTTGTACGCGTCAAGGAAACAAGCGGATTTGAACGCGATGCAACCTGACATTCGTCAATGGAAGGCTGATGCATTTCACGAAGCGCCGATTGCAGCTTCGCGAGCCGTCCGTTCCGGCGGACCGCCATGCAATCGACCATACGGGGCGGCTCCGGCGGGCTCAATGGCGTCCAGTGAGGACTGCTGACAGAAATCGGCAGGATCGCACCAGGGGTATGCGAGACGAAAATGCGCGGACCGTTGGGCCCGCGCATCGTCTGTCTGGTTGTCTGAACGTTTACCGGATTTACTTCTTCAGAGCGGCGTCGGTGATTTCATGCGTCCAGGCGCCTTCCGGCTTCTTGGTAATGATCTTCTGCGCGAGAACCGCAGCTTCCGTGCGGTTATATGCAGCCTCGTCGAGCACGCCGGTGGAATCGCCGAGAAGCTTCGCCACTTCGCCCATCATGTAGACCTGGTGTTCCTTGGTCTGTGCGCCGGTGGAGTCGTTGTCGAGAACGATGCCGGCGGCTTCTTCCGGATGTGCCTTGGCGTAAGCCCAGCCCTTCATCGAGGCGCGGACGAACTTGACCATGTTGGCCTTGAACTTCTCATCCTTCAGCTTGTCGCCGAGAACGTAGAGGCCGTCTTCCAGCAGGTTGGCGCCCATGTCCGTGTAGTTGAACACGGTGAGCTTATCGAGCGTGTAGCCGGCGTCGATGGCCTGGCCAAGTTCGTTATAGGTCATGACGTGAATGCAGTCGGCCTGCTTCTGGATGAGCGGCTGAACGTCGAAGCTCTGCTGCAGGACCTTGACGCCGTTCGGGCCGCCTTCCGTCGAAATACCTTCCTTGTTCATCAGTGCGAAGAAGGGCACTTCGTTGCCGAAGAACCAGACGCCGACCGTGTGGCCCTTGAAGTCGGAGATCTTCTTGATCGGGCCGTCCTTGGGGCAGACGATTTCGAGACCGGCGTTCTTGTAGGGCTGCGCGATGTTCACGAGCGGCACGCCCTTTTCGCGGGCGGCAAGCGCGGCGCCCATCCAGTCGACTATCACGTCGGCGCCGCCGCCGGCAATCACCTGTTCCGGCGCGATGTTCGGCCCGCCCGGCTTGATGTCGACGTCAAGGCCTTCTTCCTTGTAGAAGCCCTTGTCCTTGGCGACGAAATAGCCGGCGAACTGGGCCTGCGTGACCCACTTCAGCTGCAGCGTGACCTTTTCGGCAGCGTGAGCGGCAACGCCGGATAGGGCGAGCGCCGTGCCGAGCATGAGCGAAGCAATTGTCTTTTTCATTGTTCATCCCTCTTTTGTATCTCCCGTCCACCACGGACGGAGCTTGTTACCTCTGCCCCCCACGGACAGAGGGATGCCAGAACGTGACCTTGCGCTCGATCAGCGCGACGATCCCGTAGAAAAGCGAGCCGGCAATGGCCGCGGCCAGAATTTCGGCCCAGACCATGGCGGTGTTCATGCGGCCCATCTCGGTCGAGATTCTGAAGCCCATGCCGACCGAGGGCGAGCCGAAGAATTCGGCGACGATGGCGCCGATCATGGCAAGCGTCGAGTTGATCTTCAGCGCATTGAAGATGAAGGGCCATGCGGCGGGCAGGCGGAGCTTGAGAAGCGTCTGCGGCCAGGAGGCGGCATAGGTGCGCATGAGATCCCGTTCCATATGGCCCGAGGCGGCAAGGCCGGTGATCGTGTTGATCAGCATCGGGAAGAAGATCATTGTGACGATGATCGCCGCCTTGGACTGCCATTCGAAGCCGAACCACATGATCATGATCGGTGCGAGACCGACGATGGGGAGCGCCGAGACGAGATTGCCGAGCGGCAGAAGCCCGGCCTTGAGGAAGGGCGAGCGGTCGATGAGGAAGGCGGCAATCAACCCTGCGCCGCAGCCGATCGCGTAGCCCGGCAGCACTTCCTTGAACACCGTCTGCCAGACATCGACGCCGATGATCGGCAGGGCGTTCAGCGCCGCTTGGATGATGATGCTGGGGGCGGGGAGCAGGATTTCCGGGATGGCGAGGCCGCGCGCCAGCAATTCCCAGAGCGCCAGCAGGCAGATGCCGAAAATGGCCGGCACGGCAAAGCCGATCTGCCGCTCGGCGGCCGGGCCGGCCGGTTTCAGCCGGACGAGATATTCGTTCAAGGCCCAGCTTCCGAGCCAGACGGCAAGCGCAACAATGATGACGACAAGCGCGCTCATGCTGTGGCCTCCGGTCTGGCACCCATCATGCGATAGACGAGGCGCTCGATGCCGCCGACGATGAAGACGAGGAGGCCGGCTACGATGGAGGAGACGAAGAGGGCGGCCCAGATCTGGATCGTCTGGCCGTAGTAGGAGCCGGAGAGGAGACGCGCGCCGAGGCCCGCGACCGCACCCGTCGGCAGTTCGCCGACGATGGCGCCGATGAGCGAAATGGCGATGCCGACCTTCAGCGAGGCGAAGAGGAAGGGAATGGCGGCGGGGAAGCGCAGCTTCCAGAACACCTGTGTGCGGCTGGCATTGTATGTGTGCATGAGATCGAGCTGGATGATTTCCGGCGAGCGCAGCCCCTTCACCATGCCGACGACGACGGGGAAGAAGGAGAGGTAGGTGGATATCAGCGCCTTGGGCAGAAGGCCGGAAATGCCGATGGCGTTCAGCACGACAATCAGCATTGGCGCAATCGCCATGATCGGGATCGTCTGGCTGGCAATGACCCAGGGCATCATGGACTTGTCCATGGCCCGGTTGTGAACAATCCCGACCGCGAGGGCGATGCCGAGCACGGTGCCGAGCGCGAAGCCGAGGAGGGTGGCGGAGAGCGTGATCCAGGCATGATAGACGAGCGAGCGCTTCGACGTGATGCTCATCGTGGCCGTCGAATTCCATATCTCGGTGACGATCTGGTGTGGTGCCGGCAGCAGCGGCTTGTCCATCGAATAGGATTTCAGCCACATCGCGCCCGTGGTCAGGACTTCGCCCTTGCGCGCGGCTTCCTCGACGGCGAGCGTGCGGTTCATGAGGAGGGCTGCGGCGTACCATGCGGCGATGATGACGACGAGGACGGCGAGAATGGGCCAGATTTTGGTGCGGAGCGTGGTCATCATGGGCGGTGCTCCGAAAAGAAAGACCCCTCCCCAACCCTCCCCACAAGGGGGAGGGAGAGGAGCCCGGAGCGCTCGCTACAATTCTTCCGCAACGTTTCAATGGGGAGTGGCCAGCGCGCTCCATCCGTCTCCCCCCTTGTGGGGGAGATGGCGGCAGCCAGAGGGGGTCTTTTACCGCACTCAATCGTCATAGCTATGCCCCGCCTTCAGCCCCTCGCGGACGCGGTGGGCAATGGCCAGAAATTCCGGCGTTTCGCGGATGTCGAGCGGACGTTCCTTGGGCAGCGTCGATTCGATGACGTCGGTGACGCGGCCGGGGCGGGGGCTCATGACCACGATCCTGGTCGAGAGATAGACGGCCTCGGGAATAGAGTGGGTGACGAAACAGATCGTCTTGTTGGTACGTGCCCAGAGCTCCAGAAGCTGCTGGTTCAGGTGGTCGCGGACGATTTCGTCGAGCGCGCCGAAGGGCTCGTCCATCAGGAGGAGATCGGCGTCGAAGGCGAGCGCGCGGGCAATCGAGGCGCGCTGCTGCATGCCGCCGGAGAGCTGCCAGGGATATTTCTTGCCGAAGCCGGAGAGGTTGACGAGAGACAGGGTATGGTCGATCCGCTTTTTCTGCTCGTCCTTGGAATAGCCCATGATTTCAAGCGGAAGGGCGATGTTCTTCTCGATCGTGCGCCAGGGATAGAGCGCGGCCGCCTGGAAGACATAGCCGTAGGAGCGGTTCTTGCGCGCATCTTCCGGCGTCGTGCCGTTGACGAGGATCTGGCCTTCGGTCGCGCGTTCGAGATCGGCAATGACACGCAGGAATGTCGTCTTGCCGCAGCCGGACGGGCCGATGAAGGACACGAAGTCGCCCTTGCGCACGTCGAGATTGACCCCGGTCAGCGCGTTGACGGGACCGTCATTCGTCTGAAAGGTCAGGCCCAGATTTTTCGCCGAGACGACGGAAGACTGATTTTCTGCCATGTTCACCCAGTGTATCTTATGAGGCGCTGCGCTGGCGATTTTCGCTCTTTTGCACGTCGCGCCGATGATGTTCCCCGGACTTGTCTGTCCTCGTTTTTTCTTTTTAGAGGTTGCTCCTATGTCATCCGGCAAAGACCCCGAATGCAAGCTCATTCGTCCTGCTGATGTTTACGAAGGCAAGCAGGGCTTTTCCTATATCGAGGGCATTTCGGCCGAGACGACCGGCTCGACAGGCCTTGCCATGATGCTCTTGACAGTTCCGCCCGGCGGCCGCGCCAAGGCGCATCTGCACGAGGCGCATGAGACAGCGATCTATGTTCTCTCCGGCGAGGCGACGACCTATTGGGGCGCGAGGCTTGAACACGCCACCGTCACCAAGGCCGGCGACATGTTCTATATCCCCGCCGGCGTGCCGCATCTGCCGGTCAATACCGGGACAGAGCCGTGCTCGGCGATTATCGCGCGGACAGATCCGAGGGAACAGGAGAGCGTGGTGCTTCTGCCGGAGCTGGATGGGGTGGTTGCGCAATAGGAGCGTCACGCCTTCCGCTCCCATGCTAAGGCGCCTGCCAAAAGCATCAGAATGCCGCCAGCGATGGCCTCGATCCACAGGACGACCCGTTCCGTGATGACCTTGGCCAGTGCCGAGAAGGAGAGGGCGTAGATGATGAGGACCGGCAATTCCAGCAGGACGGAAACGCTGCCGAGGACAACCATCTGGAACGCAACAGGCCCATGGGGATCGATGAATTGCGGCAGGATGGCGACGAAGAAGGCAAGGTTCTTCGGGTTGGCCGCCTGAAGGCTGATACCTTTCCAGTAGAGGTGCAGCGGCGGGGTTTTTGCGCGCGGCATTTTCGATGCGTCGGCGAAGGGCGCGTCATGTTTCTCACCGCGCCACCAGGCTCCGACGAGCGGAGCCACCATCTTGATGCCCAGCCAGGCGAGATAAAGCGCCCCGACAATCTTCAAGATATAGAAGAGCGTTGCACTCGCTAGGATCACTGAGGCGACGCCTGCCGCCGACAGGCCGAAATAGATGGCGTTCGTCGTCAAGATGCCCGCCGCCGCGCATTGCGACCGCCAGAAGCCCTGCCGCATGGACAGGCCAACGACCAGAAGTACTGCCGGTCCCGGCGACAGGCAAAGCAAGAGTTCAGTGACAGCGAAGGCGGCGAGGTTAGACCAATCCACGTCTCACACCCCGCTCGCCGGTATCCCCGTGCGCTGCACCTTGCGCGGGGCGGTGATTTCCTTCCACGTCGACAGGGCCGAAGACACGGCCGGGAAGGGGTCTCGGGCGACGAACTGGCCGTGGCCTTCGCGGGTCTTGATGCTGGATTCTTCGACGGCGACATAACCGCGGGTCAGCGTGAAGCGGGGCAGGCCCTTGACCGTCTTGCCTTCGAAGACGTTGTAGTCGATGGCCGATTGCTGACTGGCCGCCGTGATCGTCTTTTCGCGGTTAGGGTCCCAGACGACGATGTCGGCATCGGCGCCGACAAGGATCGCGCCCTTCTTCGGATAGACGTTGAGGATCTTGGCGATATTGGTCGAGGTGACGGCGACGAACTCGTTCATGGTGATGCGGCCGGTCGCCACGCCATAGGTCCAGAGCATGGGCAGGCGGTCTTCAAGGCCGCCGGTGCCGTTCGGGATCTTGGTGAAATCGCCCACACCGTAGCGCTTCTGCTCGGTCGTGAAGGCGCAGTGGTCGGTCGCGACCACCTGCAGCGAGCCCGACGCGAGGCCGGCCCAAAGCGAGTCCTGATGCTTCTTGTCGCGGAAGGGGGGCGACATGACGCGGCGCGCGGCATGGTCCCAATCGGCATTGGCATATTCGCTCTCGTCGAGCGTCAGATGCTGGATCAGCGGCTCGCCATAGACGCGCATTCCGTTCTGGCGGGCGCGGCGGATGGCTTCATGCGCCTGTTCGCAGGAGGTGTGCACGACATAGAGGGGAACGCCCGCCATGTCGGCGATGATGATGGCGCGGTTGGTGGCCTCGCCCTCGACGGAAGCCGGGCGGGAATAGGCATGCGCCTCGGGGCCGTTATTGCCTTCGGCGAGCAGCTTGGCTTGCATCTGCGCGACGATGTCGCCGTTTTCGGCATGCACCAGCGGCAGCGCGCCGAGGCTCGCGCAGCGCTGGAAGGAGGAGAACATCTCGTCGTCATCCACCATCAGCGCGCCCTTATAGGCCATGAAGTGCTTGAAGGTGTTGATGCCCTTTTCCTTGACGATGGTCTCCATTTCGTTGAAGACCTGCTCGCCCCACCAGGTGATCGACATGTGGAAGGAATAGTCGGCATTCGCTCTGGTCGACTTGTTGTCCCAGCGCTTCAGCGCATCGATCAGGGACTGGCCCGGATCGGGCAGGCAGAAATCCACCACCATGGTCGTACCGCCGGCGAGGCCCGCGCGCGTGCCGCTTTCGAAATCATCGGACGAATAGGTGCCCATGAACGGCATTTCGAGATGCACATGCGGATCGATGCCGCCCGGCATGACATAGCAGCCGGTCGCGTCCAGGATTTCGCCGCCGGAGAGGTTGGGGCCGATCTCGGTGATCACCCCATGCTCGATCTTCACATCCGCCTTGTAGGTCAGGTCGGCGGTGACAATGGTGCCGCCCTTGATGACTGTGCTGCTCATGATGCTGTTCCCTCTTATTGCGGCCACGGCACGATGGGCTGCCGCAGGCCGGTAATGTTGATCAGGGCGCTTTCGAGATGCCTGATGTCGTCAGCGCTTAATGTTCCGATCACCTGACGGATCGACGTCTTCTTAAGATGAGTGGTCTTGTCGACCATAATCTGGGAGGTGGATTGAAGGCCATTTTCTGAGGTCGGCTCCACTGTCGGACGAAAATTCGGTGAGTCCGCAAGAAATGTCGTGAGTGGGCAGAGCAGCAGCGTTTCATGGAACTCGATATATTCGTCCGCATGCAGAATAACTGCCGGGCGAGGCTTCCCGAGATCGCCCTGAAAAGCTGCCGTCACCATGTCGCCGCGCTTCAACTTCAAGGCTTGTCCCATTCGTCATAAGCTGAGGGATCGGTGAGTTCGACAATTCCAGCCCGCTTGTCGGCTTCCACTGCTGCTTCGGCCTGCCGCGCCGCTTCCTTGCGATACGCTTCGCTCTCGATATCCGGAACCCAGATTTCGATCGGCTTGTAGCCTTGTCGAATGAGGGTCGCTCTTTCTTCAGGGGTCATTTCCAGTGGTCTTCCCATGACACTTCCCCAATACTCATTGTCGTGTGACCTGGCTCACAGAGTCACTTCAGGCATACGGCGAAATCGTTGGTGATCAAGCCTCGACGAGGTCGAGGCGTTTTTCGATACGCAGGACGCGGAGGTCAATCCTGTCGAGCCTTGTCGAGATGCTGGCGTATTGTTGCTCAAGAAAGCCCAGCCGCTCCTTGATCTCAAGGAGATCGGTCGAATGCTTCTCTTGCGTCGCGCGGATGGCGCGCAGCATTTCGAGAACAAGATTCTCGGTAGATGGCGACATGTCTCGCTCTCCGGAGCTCGGCTATCCCTCCAAGATAATGCCAAGGCGCTCACTCCACAATCCCCGCCGTTTCCACCACCGCGCGCAGCAGCACGTCACAGCCGGCGCCTGCCCATTCCTTGGAGATTTCTTCCGCCTCATTGTGCGAGAGGCCGCCGACGCAGGGGCACATGACCATGGTGGCGGGGGCGACCTTGGCGGCCCAGCAGGCGTCGTGGCCGGCGCCGGAGATGAGGTTCATGTGGCTGTAGCCGAGGTCGTCTGCGGCCTTGCGGACGGCGGAGACGAGGGTGGGGTCGAAGGTGACGGGGTCGAAATGGCCGACGGCCTCGACGGAACAGCCGACGCCGAGTGCGTCGGAGATCGCTGCCGCTTCCTTCTCGATGCGGGCGCGCATACCGTCGAGCTTGGCCTGATCGGGCGAGCGGATGTCGACCGTGAAGATGACCGTGCCCGGTAGCACGTTGCGGGAATTGGGCGAAAACTTCACCTGGCCGACGCCGCCGACGCAGCCGGGCTGGTTTTCCATCGCCACCGTCTGCACCATTTCCATGATGCGGGCCATGGCAAGTCCGGCATTGACGCGCATGTTCATCGGCGTAGAACCGGTATGGGCTTCCTTGCCGGTCAGCGTGAATTCCAGCCACCAGAGGCCCTGACAGTGGGTGACGACGCCGATCTGCTTGTCTTCGGCCTCGAGGATTGGGCCCTGTTCGATGTGATATTCGAAATAGGCGTGCATCTTGCGTGCGCCCACCTCTTCGTCGCCGATCCAGCCGATGCGGGCGAGTTCGTCACCGAAGCGCAGGCCTTCCATGTCCTTGCGATCATAGGCGTAGTCGAGCGAGTGGATGCCGGCGAAAACGCCCGAGGCGAGCATGGCGGGAGCGAAGCGCGCGCCTTCCTCGTTCGTCCAGTTGACGACGACGATGGGGTGCTTCGTCTTGATGTTGAGGTCGTTCATCGAGCGGATGACTTCGAGGCCTGCCAGAACGCCGAGCACGCCGTCATATTTGCCACCGGTCGGCTGGGTGTCGAGATGCGAGCCGACATAGATGGGCAGCGCATCCGGGTCGGTGCCGGGGCGCGTCATGAACATGTTGCCGATCTTGTCGACGCCCATGGTGAGGCCGGCGGCCTCGCACCAGGACTGGAAGAGCTTGCGGCCTTCGCCATCCGCATCGGTCAGCGTCTGGCGATTGTTGCCGCCGGCAATGCCGGGGCCGATCTTGGCCATGTCCATGAGGCTGTCCCAAAGACGATCGGCATTGACGCGCATGTTCTGGCCCGGTGCAGCCATGGAAATTCTCCTCAGTTTCTGTCACGGCGCGCCGCTTTGCGCGGTCTTCACCTCATTGTTCCGTCCGGTTTTCTTTTCTTGTTTTTTCGCAAAATCCGCGTTGCGTTTGTAAATTGCATGACGGATAATTTGACCGGTTGGTAAACATTACAGCTTCCGTTGCTGCACTCAAGACGAAAAAAGCAGTCCTCAAGGAGAAAATCGTCAAGACGTGCATATTATGTTCGCAGTGCCTTTTCAAAAGGCAATTCCGCTCGCATGGCGGGCGATGAGGGTGACATGGCGATACCGAGAGCGGCAAAGACGCAGCGCAGGACGCGCATTCAGGAAGAGAAGGAAGAGATCATTCTCGAGGCTGCGCTCGACGTCTTTTCGGTGCATGGCTTCAAGGGCGCAACGATC
The DNA here is from genome assembly GCA_035565055.1 of Ensifer sp. Lineage (GTDB taxonomy): Bacteria > Pseudomonadota > Alphaproteobacteria > Rhizobiales > Rhizobiaceae > Ensifer_A. The sequence continues at coordinate 9,679 of DATMTA010000172.1, read as the reverse complement.
GACCAGATCGCCGAAGTCGCCGGCATGTCGAAGCCCAATCTCCTGTATTATTTCCGCACCAAGGAGGCGATGCACAGGGCGCTGATCGACCGGGTGCTCGACACATGGCTCGACCCGCTCCGGGAGTTCGACGCCGAGGGAAATCCCGAGGCTGAAATCAAGAGCTACATTCGCCGCAAGCTGGAAATGGCCCGTGACTTTCCGCGTGAGAGCCGGCTTTTTGCCAATGAAATCCTGCGCGGTGCGCCCTCCATCATGGAGGAGCTGGACGACCTTCGAAAGCTGGTCGATGAAAAGGTGGAGGTCATCCGCGCCTGGGTGAAGGCGGGCAAGATCGGCCGTTGCGACCCCTACCACCTGATTTTCTCCATCTGGGCGACGACCCAGCACTATGCAGACTTCGACGTTCAGGTGAGGGCCGTTCTGGGCCCGACCCGTAGCGGCGACGGTCGCTTCGAGGACGCGGCACGGTTTCTCGAGCAACTCTACATAAACGGCCTGCAGATCAGGCCCTGAAAGCAGCTGGCACAGTGTTGATTCTTAAAGCGCTTTCTAAAGTCATGGCTGGCTGTGCCAGCTGGGTACAAGTTTACATTTTTACTGCACGTTAATATGGACTCAGTGTAGTTGTGCAAGATGTACGAAAACGTTGTAGTGTCACAGAATGAGACTTCCGGCTCCAACGGCGTTTTGGGTTGGTCGGATGCAGGTTGTTGCAAGGGGCTGTCTTGACATAGCCGGTTAGGCCGCAGAGGCCGAAGGGTTGGTGCACTTGAAGGGCATGGAGTCCTATTTGGAAATCGAGCGCATTTTGAGCGCTCACGCTGAGCTTGATGAGGGACAGCGTTCAAGACTCCTTGAACTGATTGCAAAGCTGAAAGATGAGGCCGCCGGTTTCGAACTCCTGTCGGCGGCGCTCAACCAGTTACCTGACGAAATCTTTCTCAAGGACCGTGATGGCAAGTATATTCTTGCCAACCGGGAGGCCGAGTTTGCGCTCGGGCTGCCTCCGGGTGGCATGAACGGCAAGTTCGATCCGGAACTTTATGGCGACGAGTATGCGAAGCGTTTCCTGGCAGAGGACGCCGAAATCTTCGCTCACGGCAAGCCACTCTATTTCGATCCCATTCTCTGGAAACTGCCGCAGGGCGGGACGCGCTGGAACCAGGCGACCAAATATCCCGTGTTCAACGAGGATGGGGATGTTGTCGCCGTCTGCGGTCAGATCAGGCAATCGACAGAAGCACAGCAGTCGCGTGTGCTTCTTGAAGCGCAGATCGACGTGCTGGAGATGCTCGCTGCCGATCGTCCTGTCGGTGAAGTCTTTGCGCGCATTATCGCTCTTTGCGAGGGATTGCTGGAAGGCTTCTGGGGGTCGATCATCGTGCTCACGGATGACAGTTCGCGGGTACAGGACGTCATCGCGCCGTCGATGGCGAAGGAATACGGTCAGGCACTCGTCGGCTTGATGATCGAGGACAACGTGGGAACCTGTGGAACTGCCTGTTATCGCGGCACTCCGATCCACACGGAAGACATCCAGACGGACCCGAACTGGGCGGAATTCAGTTGGCTCGCCGAGCCCTACGGTTTGCGCTCATGCTGGTCGATGCCGTATTTCAATGCTGACGAGACCGTGCATGGCACGTTCGCGCTCTACTCGCGCCAACCGCGGTTGCCGAGCGAATTCGAGTCGCGCTGCCTTGCGCTGGGTGCCCGTCTTGCAGAACTGGCCGTCGAGCGTGAGCGTCTTGCCGCGCAGCTTCGCATCATGGCGGAGCGTGACAGTCTGACCGGTCTTCCCAACAGGTCTGCCTTCTCCGAGATTTTCGCCCGGGAAATCGCGCTGGCAAATGCGGAGGGGCGTTCGATTGGCGTTGCCGTCCTTGATATCGATGATTTCAAGCTGGTGAATGACCGGCATGGTCATGCCCTCGGCGATGCGTTTCTCAGTGCGGCAAGCGCGCGCATGGTGAGGGCAATCCGCTCCGGCGATGTCGTCGCCCGGCTTGGTGCGGATGAATTTGTCGTCGTGCTGCGTGAAGGCGATGGTCGCGATGCAAAGACGGCGCTACAGGAGTTCCTGGCAGCGATCCGCAGGCCTGTGGATGTGGAGCGCGTGCGACTTGGCGTTTCGATGACCGCGGGGCTGGCGGTGTTTCCGCGTCATGGTGCGGATGTGCAGGAATTGCTCAGCCATGCCACGGCGGCCATGCATCGGGCCAAGCAGGGCGGACGAAACCGTGTCGAGGTTTATGATCCCGAGTTTTCGCGCCTGCAGGAGTTGCGTCGGCAGCGCATCGAAAGCCTGCGTGAATCGATCGCCTCCGGTCGGATCGATCTCGATTTCCAACCCTTGATGAATCTGCATGACGGCAGCGTCTACGCTTTTGAGGCGCTGGCTCGCTGGCAGCATCCTCAGGAGGGGCGGCTGGGTCCGGGCGCGTTCATTCCGCTTGCGGAGCAGGAGGGACTGATCGTCGAGCTGGGGGGCGCGGTCCTGACGCGAGCCTGTCTCGAGGCCGCAAGCTGGAACCGGGATTTCGGCATCCGTCGCGGTGTGTCGGTCAACGTTTCCGCGCAGCAGTTTTCCGGCGGTGAGATTCGCGAGCAGGTGCGCGAAGCACTTGCCGAAAGTGGTCTTGATCCGGCCCTGCTGGAACTCGAACTGACCGAGTCCATGCTGCTTGACGATGAAACAACCGCGATCGAGATCATGAGCGAGCTGAAGGCCATGGGAATCTCCATCGCGATCGACGATTTCGGCACCGGCTTCTCCAATCTCGGTGCGCTCGCCCGCCTGCCTGTGGATCGTTTGAAGATCGACCGTTCGATCATCAGCGACATCGAGACCAACGAGGCCGCCGCTTCGATCGCCTCCGCCATTATTGCCATGGGGCAGAGGCTGGGTTTGCGCGTGCTGGCGGAAGGCGTCGAAACGCAAGGGCAAATGGAATTCCTGCGCGTCAATCACTGTGATGATCTGCAGGGCTTCCTGCTGGGCAGACCCATGCCTTCAGGCGATGTGCGAGAACTTTTCGCGAAGGGCGCTTCGCATCCCGGTCGCACACGGCAGGAAGGGGCCTTGCCGCGCCGCTCGGCCGCCGGTCGTCGTCGCTGACGCGCCAAATCGCCGCCTTGCCACATCGTCCCGCCCGTGCTTTAGCAGGGTCATGACGGGTACCGGGGACTGGCGATGAGCGAAGAAGAAACCATCACGCTTTACGAGGCAATCGGCGGCGAAGAAACGATCCGCAAGCTGGTGGCGCGTTTCTACGACCTCATGGATACGCTGCCGGAAGCCAGGAATTGCCGGGCCATACATCCGCCGAGCCTCCAGGGCTCTCGCGACAAGCTTTACGATTATCTGACCGGCTATATGGGTGGGCCGCAGCTCTATATCGAGAAATACGGCCATCCGCGCCTGCGTGCCCGGCATTTTGCCGCGCCGATCGGCGTGGCGGAACGCGACGAATGGCTGCTGTGTTTCCGGATGGCGATGGACGAGACCATCACTCATCCGAAGCTTCGCGAGATCATCTGGAAGCCGGTCGAGCAACTCGCCCATCACATGCAGAACCGCGAAGAAGGCGAACCCCATGCGTGACGGCGTGCTCATCCGTATCTTCGGCGTCTTTGCAGGGCTCTTCGGCATGTGTGGCATCGGCCTGGCCGCTGCCGCCTCGCATCTGGACGACCAGCGGCTTCTTGGCTCGGCGGCGCTGATGTGCCTGGTTCATGCGCCGGCGCTGGTCGGGCTGGTGGCTGCGAGGGGGCGCCTGCGATTCACCGGCATTTCCGGTTTCATGCTGATTCTCGGCGTCCTGCTCTTTGCCGGCGATCTGGTGAAGCGGCATTTTACCGGAACCGGGCTTTTTCCGATGTCTGCCCCGTCAGGTGGCATGATCATGATGGCCGGATGGCTCGTGGTGGGGCTGGGCGCCCTGTTGCATCGTGAAATAAGCGCCTGAACGAATAGCATTTTCTTTATTCGTTCGTTTTCCTTTCGAAGGTTTTCGTTTCGATAATTTCTGACTTGCGCGTAAACGTAATTCGGTCTTTTCTGCTCTCGCGTCGCCGCTGTCACACGGCCGCATAGGGAGAGATTCACAATGAGAAAATGGACACTTGTGCTGATCGGCTTCGTGCTGATCCTGGCAGGGGCAGTCGTCGCGCACATGACGCGCACGGATGGCGGCATCAAGGTGAAGGACGTTCGTTTCGCGACGCCATCTGGAACCGTGATGAGCGCCTTCCTCTACATTCCGCCGAATGCGACGGCCAAGACGCCGGCGCCGGGGATTCTCGCCGTTCATGGCTATGTCAATTCGCGTGAAACGCAGGACGGCTTCGCGATCGAATTCGCGCGCCGCGGCTATGTCGTTCTGGAAATGGACCAGCGGGGCCATGGCTATAGCGACGGGCCAGCCTTCGCAGACGGTTTCGGCGGGCCGGCAGGCCTTGCCTATCTTCGCACCTTCGATTTCGTCGACAAGGCGAACATTGGCCTCGAGGGCCATTCCATGGGTGGCTGGACGGTGCTTGCCGCCGCTGCTGCGATGCCCAATGATTACAAGGCGATCGTGCTGGAAGGCTCATCCACCGGTGCGCCGTTTGCCAAGGAAGGTACGCCTGACTGGCCGCGCAATCTCGGCCTCGTCTACAGCAAGTATGACGAGTTCTCGCAGTTCATGTGGGGCATCCATCGTCCCGTCGACATCGTGACCGGGCCGAAGCTTCAGGCGGTGTTCGGCAGCACGGATATCAAGGTTGGTCAGCTCTACGGTGATATCGCTGCCGGCACGGGCCGTATGCTCTATCAGCCGGCAACGACGCACGCGGGCGACCACATGTCGAGGGCTGCGATCGGCGATGCGATCGACTGGTTCTCCAAGACGCTGGTCGGCGGCACGCCGAAGCCCGCGGACGACCAGATCTGGTATAACAAGGAATTCGCGACGCTTGCGATCCTCCTGGGCCTGATGGTTCTGTCGCTCGGCATCTTCGATGTCGCACTCGGTCTGCCGGCCTTCGCCTCGCTGAAAGCCGAGCCGCAACCCGCCCGTCCGTCGCGCAACGGCGGCTGGTGGGTTGCCTTCCTGATCGCTACCATCGTTCCGGCGATCGCCTATTTCCCGCTGACGGGCGTGGGCTATACCAGCGTTGGTGCTCAGCCCTGGTTGCCGCAGCAGCTGACCAACGCGTTCGTGACCTGGGCGCTGGGCGTGGCGGTCGTGTCGCTCATCCTGCAGCTGGTGTTGAAGGGTAAAGGGGCGGAGTTCAACAATCGCATCTGGGCCTCGCTCGGCATTGCGGTTTTGACCGTTCTCGGCGTCTACGGAGCGCTGGCACTTGTCGGCGCGGCCTATGGCGTCGATGCCCGCTTCTGGATCGTGGCGCTGAAGCTGATGTCGGCGACGCAGATGAAGATCTTCGCGATCTATCTGATCCCGTTCACGGTCTTCTTCCTGATCGCGCTGCGTTCCATGCATGCGACGCTGTCGATCCGCGAGCAGAGCGCATTCGGGCAATATGCCTGGAACGCGCTCTCCTTCGTGCTCGGCCTCGCCGTGCTGCTGGCGGGCTTCTACATTGCGATCTGGACTACCGGCGGCCTGCCGATCCCGGATCTGGCGCTCTTCCTGATCGTCGGCATTCCGTTCGTTCCGGTTCTGGCCTTTGTCGCGATCTTCTCGACATTCGCCTGGCGGCGCACGAATTCCTATCTGCCCGGTGCGCTGTTCGCCGGTCTCTTCGTCACCTGGTTCGTGGTGGCGGGGCAGGCGACGCAGGCACCGTTCTGACAAAAACAAACGGGCGGCAGAAATGCCGCCCGTTTTCATTTTCGATTGGTCGATCAGCCGTCGACCACCGAGGTATAGCCCTCGAAGACGGGCGGACCGAGATAGATACTGCGATTGTCGCCGGCATTCTTGTGCGCGGCCCGAAAATTTTCCGATTTTGTCCAGGCGATGAAGGCTTCTTCGCTTTCCCAGGTGGAATGCGAGACGAATTGCGTGAAGCCTTCTTCCTCATGCGTCTTGCCGCGCAGAAGATGGAATTCCACGAAGCCGGGATTTTCCTTCAGCTTCGAATCGCGATTGCGCCAGATGTCCTCGAACTGGCTTTCCGAGCCCCCGGCGATCTTGAAGCGGTTCATGGCAATATACATGCGTCTCTCCGGAAATCAGTTTTTCGAGCCTGTTATCACATCATCATGTGGCAGGTTTTCTTGGTTATTCAAGGGCTTCTCCTGGCGAAGCGGGAAGGCCACGACATTGCCTGTGATCTCGACCGGCGGCGCGGGGCGTGCCAGAAGATCGTAAAGCTCCGGTATCAGCCCGTCACCATAGGCGGCGGCAATGTCGTGCAGGCGCATAAGCTCGCTGAGCCCGTTTCGGTCACCGTCACGCATGTTTCAGCCGTCCGTCCTTGATGTCCTGAAGTGCGCGTTCGAGGCTCGACTTGGAGCCGTTTCGCAGAGGGATGAAGCGCTTGCCGTGCTTCTTGCAGCCGGTCTTCACACGCAGGCAGGCGTCGTGGCTGATGCAGTCGATGGGGCAGAAGACGCAGTCGACGGAGGGGAGCACCGTGTCGATGCGGCTGACTGCTTCGCGCAGGCCCCCGTCGTGATGGATGAGTTCTGCGCCATGCGCTGAGGCGATCTCGCGTAGATGCGCCACCTGGCAATCGCGCCCGCCGACATAGAGAAAACTCTTCAGATCCGGCTTGCTGGGTGCGCTGCTACAGTCCGCGGCGTTCCTGGAATCATGTCTTCCCGCATTTTTCGAAGTCTTTTTCGCCACTTGCGTCCCTCCAGAGGATGTTCGTCGGACGCACCATACAAAACATGATTATTTTGGTAAAGATTAAAGTGGATGAAAAAAGTCATCATTTAACGCAAAAAAGGCGGCTCCTTTCGGAACCGCCAGGCCTTGGGAGGCGTGTCTTGTCTTGAAGCTCAGTAGGGCAGGCCCACGTAGTTCTCCGCCATGGCAAGCTGCGGAGCCTTCGAACTGGTGAGATAGGCAAATTCCGATTGCTGCATCCGCAGTCCGAATTCGCCTTCCGACTCGAATGTGTGCATCAGCATGGTCATGGACCAGGAGAAGCGCTCGGCCTTCCAGATGCGAGACAATGCCCGATGCGAATAGTCATCGAGTCCGGCAAAAGATTTCTCGCCGTAGAATTCCTGCAGGCCGGTGAAGAGATAGTGGATGTCGGAGGAGGCGAGGTTGAGGCCCTTGGCACCGGTCGGCGGCACGATGTGGCCGGCATCGCCCGCCAGGAACATGCGACCGAAGCGCAGCGGTTCGGCGACGAAGGAGCGCAGCGGCGCAATGGACTTTTCGATCGACGGACCGGTCTTCATTGCTTCCGCCTTGTCGGCCGGAATGCGGCGGCGAAGTTCGTCCCAGAAGGCGTCGTCGGACCAGTTTTCAACCTTATCGGTCAGCGGCACCTGAACATAGTAGCGGCTGCGCACCAGCGAGCGCTGTGAGCAGAGCGCGAAGCCACGTGAATGGTGGGCATAGATCAGTTCATGATCGACCGGGGGGACGTCGGCCAGAATGCCGAGCCAGCCGAAGGGATAGATCTTTTCGAAATTCTTGACGCCCTTGTCCTGCACGGCGGCACGGCAGGCGCCATGGAACCCGTCGCAGCCGGCGATGAAATCGGCATCGATGCGATGCGTGACGCCATCCTTTTCATAAGTCACGTAGGGGTGGTCAGTATCGAAATCATGCGGCGTGACATTGCCGGCATTGTAGATCGTCATGCCGCCGGTCTCGATACGCTTGTCCATCAAGTCGCGCGTCAGTTCCGTCTGGCCATAGACCATGACGGAGGTGCCGGTCAGGCCCTTGAGGTCGATGCGATGCTGGACGCCGTCGAAGGAGAGGCTGAAGCCGTCATGGACGAGGCCTTCCTTGTGCATCCGGTCGCCGGCCTTGGCCTTGTCCAACATGCCGACCATGCCGACTTCCAGCACACCGGCGCGGATGCGGCCGAGGATATAGTCGCGGTCGACGCGGTCGAGAATGATGTTGTCGATGCCGGCATTGGTCAGAAGCTGGCCGAGCAGAAGGCCGGACGGGCCGCAGCCGACGATGACGACTTGAGTGCGCATGAATTCTCCTCCGAATGAGGCCGCTCCCAGCCCCGTTTTTCAATCTTGCCGAATGATAAATCCGGGGTGGTTGCGAACAATGGAAAAACCGGTCAAAATATTGTACTTTTCAAACATCGGGAGATGCTGCAGTGCGGCAAGCCATACCCACTTATGCGCTCTATGGCGAAGACCGCGCGGCGGTCGGGGATTTCTGGATTCATTCCGAATCCATTCCCTCGCGCAGCAGCGTGAACCATTGGGAAATTCGGCCGCACAAGCACGAGGCCTTCTTTCAGTTTCTCGACATTCGGGGCGGGGAGGGGGAACTGGTCCTGCCAGACCGCGCCATTCCGCTCTCGCCCGGTGCGCTGGTCACGGTGCCTCCGGAGCGGGTGCATGGCTTTCGCTTCTCGCCGGATATTGACGGAAACGTCCTCACCTTCGTGCTTTCGCGGCTTCCCGTCCTGCCGGCGCCGGCGCTGATGGAAAGCCCGCTGGCGCATCGGCTGGATGAGGCGAACGATGATGTGCGGCTGGTGCGCGATCTCATCGGGCGCATTAATTCGGAGGTGTCGGCGGGCTTCGGCATTGACGGGGAATTCGTGCGCGCCTGCCTCTCCGCGGCAATGATCCTCGTTGGCCGCATTGGCGCTGCGGGCGGACGGATGGCGGGGGAGGCGGAGCGCGACCTTGGGCGGATCGAGAAGCTGAAAACGCTGATCGCGCTGCATTTCCGGCAGCAGCAGCCGGTGGAATTCTATGCCGAAAAGCTCATGTTGACGCCCGTGCATCTCAACCGCGTCTGCCGCAAGATGACCGGGCAATCTGTTGGACAGCTGATCGCCGAACGCGTGATCGAGGAGGCGCGGCGCGATTTGGTCTTCACCTCCATGACGGTGCAGCAGATCGCTTTCGATCTCGGCTTTTCCGATCCCGCCTATTTCAATCGGCTCTTCTCCCGCCAGACCGGCATTACCCCGAAAGCCTACCGAAACCGCGAGCAGCAAAGGCTTGCCGCAGAAAATTGATCATCGCCAGGTGTCGAAAATGCCCAAGCTTTGGGCAGGCCAAAAAAATCGTCGCGACCATATTTTTACCGTTTGATAAAATTTTTGAACTGAGTTAGCGTTCCTCTCACTAGCCGTTACACATAGGGGAACAACATGGGACGACTGGAACCTGGGATCCATTCCGGCCGGCTTTCGCCTGCCGAATACGAGAAGAATTTTTCCGAGCTGCATCCGGTCTTTTCGGACCACGAAGCGCTGGTTGCCTCGGATCGCTGCTATTTCTGTTATGACGCGCCGTGCATGACGGCCTGTCCCACCGCCATCGATATTCCGATGTTCATTCGCGAAATATCGACTGGCAACACCCTCGGCGCCGCCAAGACGATCTTCGACCAGAATATTCTGGGTGGCATGTGCGCGCGGGTCTGTCCCACCGAGACGCTCTGCGAACAGGCCTGCGTCCGCAACACCGCGGAAGAGAAGCCCGTTGAGATCGGCCGCCTGCAGCGCTACGCCACCGATGCGGCCATGGCCGTCGAGAAGCAGTTCTACAACC
>DATMTA010000171.1:0-5054 GCA_035565055.1 Ensifer sp. | reverse complement strand
ATGGCGGCCTCCTCGCCCGTGGGGAGAACCTGCTGGCGGCCGGCGAGCGCCATGGCATAGGAGAGGCCGGGCGTCGTCGAAAGGGCAAGCCGCGCCTCGAAACCCATGTGGAAAAGCCGTGCCGCCAGATCGTCGAACAGGGCGCGCTCGCCGCCGAAGAGATGACAGCAGCCGGTCACGTCGAGGAAGAGCGCGTTGTCGCCGTGCAGCGCCACCAGCGGCGTATAGCGCCCGCACCAGTCGGCCAGGCTCGCCAACAGCCGCGCATCTGCCGCCGGTTCCGCTTCGATGACATCTATGTCCGGCAGGCAGGCCCGCGCCTCGGCGATCCCCTGACCGACGCGCAAACCAACGCGTTCGGCCAGTTCGTCGAGCGCTGCGATCCGCATGGCGTTGCGGATGCGGGCCGAAATGACGACGGGCGGGTGTTCAGGACGCCCGGCTGAAAGCCCCATTGAACGCCAGGATGCGCCCCATCTGATCCGCGCGATCCGGTCCGTCGGCAGGCGCGGCAGGAGAACGGTGAGGATGCGCTGCCCCAGATGCGTGAACAGCATCGGAGAGGCTGCGGTGTCCGGTGGGGTAAAATTGACGGTCATCGGCGTTCCACTCCATGACGAAGGCAAAGGGTGCGGGGTTGCGGCTCTTTTCGACGGTGATGCGGAAGGTGGGATGGCCGATCGTGCCGGGAGCCGAATAGCGGCCGATGCGGCGGAGACCGGCGGGGGCGGCTTCCACGAGAAAGCGAAGCTGGGCGGAACTGGCCTCCTCCTCGCCCGCCTGGCGCAGCAGCAGGAGCGGCAGGCGCGCCTCCCGCGCCTTCAGATGCAGCCGCCGGCTTTCGGTCAGTCCGAACTTGGCCGGATTGCCGCGCACTTCCAGCACGACCGCCGAAAAGGCTTCCGTCTGCAGCGCGGATTCCGCCACCCACAGCGCCTCCTCGATCCGACGCGGATGGGCGGTGATGAGGCTCGACGGCGATATCCCGAAGCTGACGAGCCCTGCCGCATGGGCAAGCCCTGCCTCGCGCCCCGCCTCCCGCTCCGAAATCCAGAGGATCGGTCGCGCAGGCCGCAGCCGCTCCTGCACGAGCGAGGAGAGCGCCAGCGCAAAGCCTGTGGCCGCGCCTGCATCCATCGTCAGCGCCGCGCGCAATTCGCAAAGCCCGGAGACCGGCAACCCGCCCTCCAGCCGGGAATCGAAGGCCTCGACCCCGAGCGCCAGCCGCCCCGCCGCCTCGTCGCGGGGAGACGTCTCTTCCAGCTTGCCGGTATGCTGGCGCCCTTCTTCAATCGCGGCGACGACCTGACGCAAGGCATGCAGGTTCGCCTTCGCCAAAGCGGCATTAGCCATGGCGTTCACTCCAAATTGTTCCTGTTATGTTCCTATGGATTCCAGAGCTTCACGCAAGAGTCAACGGGTCACATATAAGAATTTATTCCTGATTTAACCCTGACGCGAGAAACACCTCGAAATGCCTGCTCCGAATCTCTATATGAAACGAGAGCGCCGTGCGTCCGCAAGGACGCACAAAGCACGCTCTCTGTATTGAGTCTACGCATCGTGCTTTGCGAAAATCGATGACGATTTTCGCGCCGATGCGTCAGAAAGGTATCTCATGGCCAATATCGACAGGTCGGACGACTGGCGTGATCGCTACTCGCCCTCCATGGAAGCAATGGAATCACTCGCGCAGGAGGCCTTCAGCCATCTGCCGGAGGAATTTCGTATGCTCACCGGCAACCTGATCATCGAGCTGGCAGAGTTTCCCGACGACGACGTCTTCGAGGACATGGCGCTGGAAACGCCCTTCGACATCTTGGGGCTTTTCGAAGGCCGCGGCCTCACGGAGCGCTTCTCGGTCGAAAGCGGCGACATGCCGAACAAGATCCTGCTCTACCGCCGCCCGATCCTCGACTATTGGGCCGAGAACGAGGAGACGCTGGGCGACATCATCACCCATGTGCTGATCCACGAAATCGGCCACCATTTCGGCCTGTCGGACGACGACATGCAGGCGATCGAAGACCGCGCCGACGAGCTGCGGACGAGCTAACCTACCCCCAATTTACCTGATCTTCGACTTCAGGTCCGCATCGGGATAGCAGGTCTGCTTCAGCCCGTTCTTGGCCTCGAAATCGCCGATGGAGCGCCGTGTCTTGTAGCCGGGCAGGCCATCGACCTTGCCGACATCGTAGCCCTTTTTGACCAGCGCTTCCTGCATGGCCTGCACGTCGGAACGCAGCATCTTGCCCACATCGCCCCATTTGCCGGCAAAGGCGCCGGCACGGGGATTGACGATGCGGTCGGCGAGATTGCCGACATAGAGCGCATAGAGATCGGAATTGTTATATTCCTTCAGCACGTAGAAATTCGGCGTGACGATGAAGGCGGGGCCGAAGCGCCCGGCCGGCATCATCATCAGGCCGTCGGCCTTGAGTTCGGCGGCTGAAAACGGCTTGCCGTCCACTCGGCTAATCCCGTCGGCGACCCATTTCGCGATCGGTTTGGCCATGTCCGGCCCTTCCTGGGCGCAGGACACGCTGTCGGGAACCACGACCTCGACGCCCCAGCCGCGCCCGCGCTGCCAGCCCTTCTGCGCCATGTAATTGGCAATCGACGCGAGCGCATCGGGAACGGAATTCCAGATATCGACCTTCTTGTCGCCATCGAAATCCACCGCATATTGCAGGAAGCTCGACGGCATGAATTGCGGCTGGCCCATCGCGCCGGCCCAGGAGCTTTTCATCGTTTTCGGATCGATCTTGTCGACCGCCGAAATCTGCAGCGCCGCAATCAGCTCCTTGAGAAACAGATCCTTGCGGGTGGACATGAAGGCCTTGGTGGCCAGAACCTGCATGGCCGGATAGGGCGAGGCGGCCGCGCCGAAGCCGGTCTCGCGACCCCAGAGCGCGAGCACGATCTCGCCCGGCACGCCATAGGTCTTTTCCAGCCGCGCCAGCAGGCTCATATGCTGCCCCTTCAACTGCCAGCCTTTCAGTGCGAAGGCCGCCATCTTCTTGTCGTCAAAGTAAGGGGCAGGCGTCGAAAATTCCGCCTGGCTCTGCTTCTGCTCCGGCGGCGGCTTTTCGCCGGGCGGCACGAGATCGGGAAGCGACCAGTTGAGCGTCACGCCCTTGAAGGCAGCCTCGAACGTCTCGCGCGGCACCTTGTTCTTCTCAGCCTCCGGCCAGACGGTTTTTTCAAGCCAGGCGCGGAATTGCGATTCGATCGCGGCTTTGTCGATGGCGAGCGCGGGCTGGGCGAGGAGGAGGGAGGAAAGGATTCCTAATGCGATGAGTGCGCTGGAGAAAAGACCCCCTCTGGCTCGACGCCCCTCTTCTCCCCTTGGGGAGAAGGTGGCGCGCAGCGCCGGATGAGGGGTTCCCCTGCTCTCGGCGACGTGGGAACCCCTCATCGCCTCGCTTTGCTCGGCACTTCTCCCCAAGGAGAGAAGAGGGCCCGCACCCGCCTGCCCCATATTCTGACCGTCATCCTCGGGCCTGTCCCGAGGATCTGCTGAGGCCGCAGCAAGATTCGTCCTCGCTGAAGATGTGGAGACGTGGTCAGATCCTCGGGACAAGCCCGAGGATGACGCCGCGTTTGGCGTGAAGCGCCTGCGCAACAGGACTGCGGCTGCGTGAGAAATGAACGCGTTCATCGTCATCCTAGCCTCATCCCCTCAAATCGCCGTCCGCGCCCGGAGCGCTGCCGTCAGCGTGCCCTCGTCGAGATAGTCCAGCTCGCCGCCCACCGGCACGCCATGGGCCAGACGGCTGATCTTGACCTCGAGACCGGCCAGCCGGTCCGTGATGTAATGCGCCGTGGTCTGGCCCTCGACGGTGGCGTTGACGGCGATGATGACCTCACGCACGCCGCCTTCCGCCACGCGGTCGACCAGCGCACGGATGTTGAGATCGTCCGGCCCGACGCCGTCGAGCGGCGACAGCGTGCCGCCGAGCACGTGATAGGCCGCATTCATCGCCCCGGCCCGCTCCAGCGCCCAGAGATCGGCCACGTCTTCCACCACGATGATGACGGAATGGTCGCGCGTCGGGTCGGTGCAGACCGTGCAGGGGTCGGACGTATCGACATTGCCGCAGCGCGAACAGACGCCGACCTTCGTCACCGCCTCGCCCATCGCATGGGCCAGCGGCGCCATCAGCTGGTCCTTCTTCTTGACGAGATGAAGTGCAGCCCGCCGCGCGGAGCGCGGCCCCAGCCCCGGCACCTTCGCCAGCAACTGAATGAGTTTCTCGATTTCCGGACCAGTCACACGTTTTGCCATGGGGTCCTATGTAGTGGATGGGGTGATTCTTGAAAACAGCGGGGTGGCGGTTTCCGCGGACAATTCGGGGGATGGCGGCGGTGCCTCCAGCCAATCTCCCCACTTGAGGGGGAGATGCCCGGCAGGGCAGAGGGGGGTATGGCGCGGCATACTCGACTTCCATTGAACGCTTACTTGTGGCACCCCCCTCTGTCAGCTGCGCTGACATCTCCCCCTCAAGGGGGGAGAGTGACGGCGCACCAAAACCCCGGCAGGCTTCCACCTCCGGGTTATGCGACATTCTCTGATCACTCTTCTCGAGTAACCGGCCGGGGCGTCTGCAACACCTCGTAGATAAGTAAATAACATGGCGTCCCAGACGCCCCGCTTCAGTCCTTTTCACGTGACGAACTTGGATCTCAACGCCCGGTCCGTCCTCACGGGTATCCGCCCAGGAAGTGAGGCTACTGGCAGTGGACCGCGATTGCTTATGCTGGCCAGGCCAGCGCTTCGGGTGCGGCCTGCCTCCGCTTGCCCTCCGGGTCACCGTCTCTCGTCACGCGCCGGCAAGTGTCCGATCTGACAACCGAACCCTCCATCCGCCACCCTTGCGGGGGCGAATATCCGAGGGCTTGCGTCTGACCCCCGAACCCGGAACCGGCCCCACCTCGCCGCAGCGCCCTGCGGTGTATCCGTGATGGGACGAGGGATATGATGAGGCAGGTTGGGGAAGCGGGGAAAATGGGGGATGAAAATTTGGCGGAGAGACCCCCTCTCTTGGAATTTC
>DATMTA010000170.1:0-34554 GCA_035565055.1 Ensifer sp. | reverse complement strand
CCTCGGCGGCGAAAACCAGGCCGACCGCCTGCGCAACTATGCCTGCCTTCAGGACCACCTGAAGAAGGAATTCGGTTTCGAGAAGGTTTCGCTCTTCCCGGCCGCCGACTATGACGGCGTGATCCAGGGCCTGCTCGGCGGCACGCTCGACTTTGCCGAACTCGGCGCTTCCGGCTTCGCCAACGTTTACCTCAAGAACGCCAAGGCCGTCACGCCGATCCTGACGACGCAGCAGAAGGACGGCTCGACGGGTTATTACTCGATCGGCCTCGCGCTGAAGTCTTCAGGCATCAAGAACATCCAGGACGCCAAGGGCAAGAAGCTCGGTTATGCAGATCCGGACTCCACCTCGGGCTACCTGATCCCGCTCACGCAGATCCCGAAGGATACCGGCGCTCCGAACGACAAGTTCTTCTCGGCCACCCAGTTCAACGGCGGCCACGAGAACAACCTGCTCGCCGCCTATGACGGCAAGGTCGACGTCGCCGTAGACGACTCGTCGGGCATCGGCGATTTCGCTGACGGCTACACCTCCGGCACGTTCCACAAGCTGGTTGCCAAGGGCAAGGTCGATCCGTCCAAGCTCGTTGAAGTCTGGCGCTCGCCGCTCATCCCGAACGGCCCGCTTGTCGTCCGCAACGAACTCGGCCAGGAATGGCAGGCCAAGCTCGCCAAGTTCTTCACCGACCTGCCGGCCAAGGACGAAAAGTGCTTCAGCGCCATCGAAGGCGGCGACTTCAAGGGCTATGTTCCGGTGACCGCCGACAACTACAAGGCCATCATCGACGTTCGCAAGCAGGCGATCGGCGGCTGATTGACCGACATTTCGACGATGGGCGGCTCATCCGGGCCGCCCATTCTCTTGTTTGATCCAGACATCTGACCGCCCCCCCAAAGAATACCCGACGGAGCCACGATGAGCGTCGCCCAAACCGAACCGGTCCTCAAAGAGACGACACGCGAGATCGTCACCGCCTGGGAGCGGACGACATCGAGCCGCCGGCTCTATACGGTCATCGGCCTCATCCTGATCGCCATCGGGTTTGTCGGCTCCGTGCAATATGCTGACGAGGCCAATGCCGGCCACTTTTTCGAGCGCCTGCCGCATCTCTTCGACTTCTTGCAATGGCTGATCCCGAACGACTGGAACGACGTCTGGCGCGCCCTCTTCGGCCGCCCGAGCCCGCTGGCCAATGGCAGCGAGGCCTATGATTTCGCCTCCGGACGCGTCTATATCTGGGGCGATTTCTATATCCCTGAATATTTCGAGCTGATGATCACGACTCTCAACATCGCGATCCTCTCGACCATTTTCGGCTTCCTGATTGCCGTGCCGCTGGCCTTCATGTCGGCGCGCAACATCACGCCCTCGCCGGCGCTGCGGTTCGGCGCGCGGCGCATTTGCGAATTTCTGCGCGCCTTTCCCGAACTGGTCTTCGCCGGCCTGTTCGCAGCCGTTCTGTCCGCCGGTCCCGTACCGGCGATCGCCGCTATCCTGCTCCACACGATCGGCGCGCTCGGCAAGCTCTTCTACGAGATCATCGAAAACATCGACATGAAGCCGGATGAAGGCGTGCGCTCGGTCGGCGGCAACCGGCTGGAGCGCATCCGCTTCGCAGCGCTTCCACAGGTGTTGCCCAATCTGATTTCCTACGGCCTGCTGCGCCTTGAGATCAACGTGCGCGCCTCGACCATCATCGGCGCGGTCGGCGGCGGCGGTATCGGCGAGGAATTGCGGCTCGCCATCTCGCGCGGCTTCGGCGCCAAGACGTTGGCGTTGCTTCTGCTGCTCTTCCTGACGATCATCGCGGTCGACCAGCTCTCGGCCTGGCTGCGCAAGAAACTCGTCGGCGAACATCAATTCCTTCTGGCGCATTGAGGGGGCAAGGCCATGACGATGATCAACACCTTCGACCGCCGCAACATTGAAGCGCGTTTCCCCGAGCTTCTGCATCGCACGCGCTGGCAGCGCTTCGGCACGCCGCTGATGATTGCCGGCACGCTGCTCTATGTCCTTTACGCAGTGTGGTTCTTCAACCTGCCCAAGCTGGTCGCGGAGGCACATTGGGAGCGCTTCAGCATCAACCTGCTGCAATGGGTGAGCTACGACGTGCAGCCGCAATTCCGCATCAAGGACAATGGCACGATCGACATCCGCTATCCGCGCTTCTCGGTGCTGGGAGATGATCCCAAGCAGCCAGACTGGATCAAGACGGAGCCGGACGGTTCCATGAACGTTGCCATTGCCGGCGGCGTCCATATCGGCCGGACTGAAACCGTCGTGAACGCACATGGCACGAGCGTGACGATCCAAACGTCTGGCACGGCGCCAAGCGTCGTCGGAACCGTTCCCGCCTGGATCAGCGCCAGCCCCGACAATATCCAGGTCGATCTTGGCATTTCCGGCTGGCTCAGCATTGATGCCAATCGCGTGAAGGTCGTGAAGCGCTTCTTCGGCTGGCCAAACTTCCTGTTCGACCCGACCTCCCCCTTCTTTGGAAAGTCGACCGGCGAGGTTGTGAGCCTGCTGATCTCGGGCGACCGGCTCGATCCGAGTCAGTCAAACCTCTCGCTCGCCTTCGACAATTTCTGGAACAACCTCACCTGGCAGCATGGCGACGTGCTGACCAAGCTCTTCCAGACGATCATCATGGCCTTCCTCGGCACGCTGCTGGGTGCGATTGTCGGCTTTCCTCTCGCGTTCCTTGCCGCGCGCAACATCACGCCGCACCGCTTTCTCAATTCATTCCTGAAGCGCTTCTTCGACTTCATGCGCTCGGTCGACATGCTGATCTGGGGCCTGTTCCTGACGCGTGCCTTCGGCCCCGGCCCGCTCTCCGGCAGCGGCGCGATCTTTCTCATGGAGATCGGCTCGCTCGGCAAACTCTATGCCGAGGCGCTGGAAAACATCGACAACAAGCCACGCGAGGGAATCCGTTCGGTCGGAGCTTCGCCGCTGGCCGTCCAGCGTTACGGCGTCCTGCCGCAGGTCTTGCCCGTCTTTGCCGGTCAGACGCTCTATCAGTGGGAATCGAATATCCGCGGCGCGACCATCATCGGCGCCATCGGCGCCGGCGGTATCGGGCTGAAGATCTGGGAAGCCATGCGCACGAACGACAACTGGCAGAACGTCGCCTACATGGTCGTGCTGCTGCTCATCGTTGTCTATGTCTTCGACATGATCTCCAACAAGCTGCGCAGCGCAATCGTCGGCGAAAAGATGACCTGACGATGCCAGATGTGCACCAAAAGACTGTCATAATCGGAGCCTATCTGCGACGCTTCAGAGCATCCAGTCGATTCCCCGTTTGCCAGTCCTGATGTTACCATTTTGAGCCAAGGAAAAGCCCTTGCGTTACGCGATCTATTTTTCGACCGAAGCCGACCATCCGCTGACCCGCGCTGCCGCAGGCTGGCTTGGCCGTGATGCGTTCGGTGAGGACGTTCATCCAGCCACAGGCCGCGAGGAACTGGTCGCGGACCCCGCGCGCTACGGCTTTCATGGGACGCTGAAAGCGCCGTTCCACCTTCACAAGGGGATCGATGAGGCCAGCCTCTTCGACGCCTTCGACGAATTCTGCGCCGAGACGCCGGCCTTCGACATTCCCGAGATCGTCATCAGCCAGCTTGGCCCGTTCTTCGCACTCGTGCCAGGCAGGGATGCCCATGCCGGCATCAACGCGCTGGCGGAGGCCTGCGTCCGCACCTTCGAACCCTTCCGCGCGCCCTTGAGCGAGGCGGATATCGCGCGGCGCAAACCAGAGGCGCTGCCCGAGCGCCAGCGACAATACCTGGTCGAATGGGGTTACCCTTATGTGTTCGAGGAATTCAGATTTCACATGACGCTGACAGGTCCCGTGCCGGAGGCCGACAGGAGTGACGTGAGAAGCAGGCTCGACATGCATTTCGGCAGTTTCGCCGGAAAGCCGCTGGCAGTGTCGCAGCTCGCGCTCTTTGTCGAACCGGAGCGCGGCGCCCCCTTCAACGTCGAACGGATCAAGCCGCTCAAGACGGCATAAGGAAAGGTAACACACCATGACTGCGGAATTTGTGATCAGGAATGCCCGGATCGTTCTGGAAAACGACGTACAGGACGGCGCCATTCTCGTGCGCGAGGGCCAGATCGCCGATATTTCCGCCGCATCCACGGCAGCGGGCGAGGATTTTGATGGCGATTACGTCATTCCCGGTCTGGTCGAACTCCACACCGACCATCTGGAATCGCATTATTCCCCGCGCCCCGGTGTCCGCTGGAACATGATGTCGGCGATCCAGGCCCATGATGCGCAAATCTCCTCCTCCGGCATCACCACGGTGTTCGATTGCCTGCGAATGGGCGCCGACGAGGACGGTGGTTTTGACGACGGGGAAATGCGCATGATGGCGGATGCCCTGAAGCAGGCCGCTGACGAGGATCGCCTGCGCGCCGATCACTTCATCCACCTGCGCTGCGAAGTCTCGGCGCACAACGTGCTCGACCACTTCAACACCTTCAGCGATGTCGCTGCCGTCCGTCTCGCCTCGCTGATGGACCACGCGCCGGGCCAGCGCCAGTTCCAGACGATGGATCAGTACACGCTCTACTACAAAACCAAGCGTGGCCTTTCCGACGAACAGTTCGCGGAATTTGTGCAGCGGCGCCTCGAAGCCTCTGAAAAATATGCCAACAAGCATCGTGTCGCCATTGCGGATTCCTGCCACGCGCGCGGCATTTCGATCGCATCGCACGACGACGCGACGCTCGACCATGTCGAGGAGGCGAAGAATTTCGGCGTGCGTCTGGCCGAGTTCCCGACCAGCATGGAAGCAGCCAAAGCCTCGCACGAGGCCGGCATGAGCGTGCTCATGGGGGCGCCGAACATTGTGCGCGGCAAGTCGCATTCCGGCAACATTGCCGCCCGCGACCTCGCAGAACAGGGCGTTCTCGACGTGCTCTCCTCCGACTATGTGCCGTTGAGCCTCATCCACGCCCCCTTCATTCTTGCCGACACGCACGAGGAGATCTCGTTGCCCCGCGCGCTTGCCATGGTGACATCGACGCCGGCACGCACGGTTGGTCTCGATGACCGTGGACGGATCGCGCCGGGTCTGCGCGCCGACCTCGTTCGTGTCCGCCGGAACGAAGGCGTACCGGTCGTGCGCGGCGTCTGGCGACAAGGCCGGCGGGTGGCATGACATGGCGCGGGGAACGATCTTCGTTGTCGTAGGTCCGAGCGGGGCCGGCAAGGACAGCGTAATGAACCACGCATGTCTGAATGTGAAGGGCGACGGCAACCTCCGCTTCGTCCGTCGCTATATCACGCGGCCGAAGGAGGCCGGCGGCGAAGATCACCATCCGGTTGACCACGCGGGCTTCAGCGAGTTGGCCGCGTCGGGCAAGCTTGCACTTCACTGGCAGGCGCATGGTCTCTTCTATGGCATCCCGAGCGATACGCTTGAGGATCTTGAAGCCGGCAAGGTTCTGATCGTCAATGGCTCGCGCGCAGCGCTGCCCGTCTTTCGCGACGTCTATGGAGACTGCCTGAAAGTGGTGCTCGTCACCGCTCCGAGGGAGCTACTCGCAGAACGGCTTGCCGCGCGCGGCCGCGAAAGTGCCGAAAGCATCCTCAAGCGCCTGGAACGAAGCGGCGAGCTTGGCGACGAGAGCATTGCGGACTTCGTCATCTGCAATGACGGAGCCATCGGCGACGCCGGTGCCCGCTTCACCGAATTCATGCGCGCGTGCCTCGCCACAGCCTGAACCCGGTCCAAAGCACCGACGGTGATCGCCACTTGGCGGTGTCCGGCGAGGCCGATTGCGTCCCTGCACGCCTTGTCGTGACATGCAGGGAGTGCTACCCAAACGGCGCATTGTCCCAGCCGAAAGCCAAGGCACGTAAGCGTTAACGTCAAGCAACGCGCCAGATCCGGCCGCCGCAGGCCTCCAGATGCAGGCGGCGCAGCTCGAAGGAACCGGACATGGATATCCAGACCCCAACCTCCCCTCAAACTCCGAAGATCGAACGTGTGCGGCACGAACTGAAACGGCGCGCGCTGACGGTCGCGGGCATCGAGCGGCTTTCTCCCGCGATGCTTCGTCTCCATCTCACAGGCGACGACCTTTCAGACTTCACCAGCCTTGCGCCGGACGATCATATCAAGATTTTCATTCCCAACCCGGATGGCGACCCCTTCATGCGCGACTACACGCCTCGGCGTTTTGACAACGAAGCGCGCAGCCTCATCATCGACTTCGCTGTCCACGAGGCAGGTCCTGCAACGCTCTGGGCGCTGTCGGCGAAGGTTGGAGATACGTTGAACATCGGCGGCCCGCGCGGCTCTGCAATCGTCAGCGGGGAAATCGCGCATTGGCTCCTGATCGGGGACGAGGCCGCGCTGCCGGCCATTGGCCGCCGCATCGAGGAATGCACTGCCGGTATGCAGGTGACCAGCGTGATCGCGGTCGAAAGCGCGGCCGATGAACAGACATTCGACAGCGATGCAAGCCACCGGGATATCTGGGTACATCGACCGCTCTCGGCAGGCGACAACCCTGAGGCCTTGATCGCCGCTCTGGAAGAGATCGTGATCGAGGCGAAGACCTTTGTCTGGATTGCCGCCGAGGCGCGAACGGCAAAGGCAATCCGCGCCTATGTCACTGAAAAGCGTGGTGTACAGCCCGGCTGGTTCAAGGCATCCGGCTATTGGCAGAAGGGCGAGGTCGGGGCCCATATTTCGATCGACTGATCGCGCCGCCGAGCTACCGCGTCTGTGGTCGCGTTATTGCCCGCGCGACCAGCTCACAGACTTGCAGACGATCTTGGCCAGCACGCAGCCGCGTGTGGTCATGCTCGAACCACTCACGTTGACCTGAAGATTGTAGGTCAGACCGCGTTGCGGATCCTCGGCCTTGCCTTCGTACTTGCCGTCGCCCGAAGACTTCAAATTCATGATCAGCTTGTCCCCGACCTTCTCGCTCGGCGTGCCGGGCTTGATCCAGAGGTTGGTGGCGCATAGCGCGCTCCCGCAATCATCGATGCGGACCCGCGCATTGCCGTCACCGCGCGACCAGACACCCTTCATGGAAGAATCCTCCGCTGCGAATGCAGAACTGGAGCCAAGAAGAACAAGAGCAGCGAATGCAATGGATCGGCCGAACATCACGAAAATCTCCTCAATAGATCTAGTTGTTCAATGTACGCCAAGAAAAACGCAGCGGATTGCAGGCGCGCGAAATTCATAATCCGGAACGCACAAGCCCCCGTATTAGTTTCAGTAGACAGAAACGGAAACGGCGATGAACGCGCTCTCTCTTATAGTACCCCTCGTTGTCCTCTCGCTCGGCATGGCAGCGGCATGGGCAGTGCAACGACAAACGGGAAATAGCGGCTGGGTAGACATGGCCTGGTCAGCGCTGACCGGTCTCGCCGCCATCATCGGCCTTTCCATATCCGGTGTGCTGACCACCGCCGCAGGAATGCTGGCGGCTGTGATGCTCGCGCTGTGGGCGGGCCGGCTCGCCATTCATATCGGTGGGCGCAGCCGTCTTTCCGGCGAAGATCCGCGCTACGCCGCCCTGATAGAGGAATGGGGCGACAAGGCACCTCAACAACTCTTCAAGTTTTTGCAGATCCAGGCTGCTGTGTCATTCGTGCTAGCGCTCTCGGTTCTCGCCGCGACGACGAAGTCTGACATCACGCATTTCCACTATGTCGCGCTGGCGATCGCTCTCATCGCAGTGGTCGGCGAAGCGACCGCCGATCGCCAGCTCTCCGATTTCCGCCGCGACAACAAGGGCTTCAAAGGCATCTGTGACGTCGGCCTTTGGCGGTGGTCGCGACATCCCAACTATTTCTTCGAATGGCTCTACTGGTGCGCCTGGCCTGTCATGGCACTCTCTACGGGAAGCCCCTTGGCGATCGGTGCTGCCCTGCTCGCACCCGCATTGATGTACTATCTGCTCGTTCATGTCTCCGGCATTCCGCCGCTGGAAAAGCACATGCTGGAATCGCGCGGTGAGCGTTTTCGTCTCTACCAGGCGCGCGTGAACGCCTTCTTCCCCGGTCCTACACGCCCACTCGATGTCAAGGAGACTGTGAAATGACCATGATCGCGAACGTCATCAATGCCGCCGAACGGGTAAACCTTCCCGACTGGCTGACCGCCGCCGGCGTGGAGTTTCTCGTGGGCCGCACCGGACGCCGTCTTCAATCCGTCTGTGCGACGGAGGAGGCGATGTTCTTCGAAACGATGAAGGCCTACCCCATCGCCATTCATACCGATGAAGCAAACCAGCAGCACTACGAGGTGCCCGCGGAATTCTTCGGACTCGCGCTGGGCGCTCGTCGCAAATACTCCTGCTGCTTCTATGAAAGCGACGTCGCCTCGCTGGACCAGGCTGAAGTTGCCGCTCTCAAACGCACCGTTGAAAATGCCGGCCTTGTCGACGGTCAGACCATCCTCGAGCTTGGATGTGGCTGGGGCTCGCTCTCGCTCTACATGGCCGAGCACTTCCCCAACTCCCGCATCGTTGCCGTTTCCAACTCTGCCTCCCAGCGCACCTATATCGAGAGTGTCGCTGCGGCACGTGGATTTGGCAATCTGGCGGTGCGGACGGCGAACATGACGGAATTCGATCCGCAGGCGCAATTCGACCGCATCGTCTCCGTAGAAATGTTTGAGCATATGTCGAACTGGCATGAATTGCTCACCCGCACCCGCGCCTGGCTGAAGCCGGATGGACGCCTCTTCATGCATATCTTCACCCATCGGGATCGCTCTTACCGGTTCGACCACCGTGATCAGGCCGACTGGATCGCGCAGCATTTCTTCACCGGGGGCATCATGCCGTCGCATGGCCTCATCCGGCGCTTTTCCGATATTTACAAAGTCGAGCAGGAGTGGCGCTGGAACGGCCAGCATTACGAGAAGACTGCCAGGCATTGGCTCGAAAATTTCGACAACAACGATGAAGCTGTGCGGCACGTTCTCTCCGAATGCTACGGCGAGGAGGCACAGGTCTGGCACCGCCGCTGGCGGCTCTTCTTCCTGGCAACCGCCGGTCTTTTCGGACACAACGGTGGCGAGACCTGGGGCGTGTCGCATTACAGGCTGGCGCCGGCATGACGCTCGCCATGGACAGATTCGAAAGACAGACACTCGATCCGTTGACGTCGGCCGTGATGTCGGTGTCGACGGTGATCGCGCTGAACAAGCCGATCTACCCGCTTTATGTATGGTGGCTGGCGCCGGATGCATTGAAAGCGTCACTCTGGACCGCGGCATCGTTTCCGATCTGGGTAGCCCTGCCCTTCCTTGCGCGGAAAAACCCCTATCTTGCCCGAGTCGCGCTGGTCGCGGTCGGGACGGTCGATACCGTCGCGATCGGCATGGCACTGGGTGACGGAACAGGCGCCTGGTTGTTCCTCTTTGCCTGCCTGATGCTTGCCGCGATGTCGTTCGAGGCGGCGGAGATATGGACAAAGCGAATTGCGATTGCCGCCATCTTCGTTGTCTTCGGACTCAGCTTCGGCCGCTTTCCGGTCGGACTCGCGGGCGCGTTTTCTTCGGAAAGCGTCGCCACGCTTTTCAAGCTCAACGCGTTCGGCGCAGCCGCTTTGCTGGCCTTCATCGGCCTGCGGTCTCCCTCTTCACGCTGATCGGAGGCCGTAACCTCCGTGTAAGGACCGGAAAAGGCGCCGACTGACTGCCGACGCCCGACCCTCCGTCAATGCGCGGATTGCTGCTTGGCGCGGGTGACGATCTGCGTTGGATTGACGAATTGAAGCGCAATCACCAGCCAGAACAACGTCGTCACCATGTAGACAACCGCCATCGCGTCGATCGACTGCGCGGCGCGTACGCCGGAGGCGAAGACCGCGTAATAGAGCGAGACGACCAGTGTCTGCGTCGTCGGGCCGGCGACCAGGAAGGTCAGCTCGAACATGGCAAGCGCCCTGACCAGCACGAGAAGCAGCGCGGCGAGCATCCCCGGCAACAGCAGTGGAAGCAGGATGCGGACGAAGAGGCTCGTGGTCCCTGCTCCGAAGACGCGGGCAGCCGCCTCGATGCGCGGATCGATCTGCTCGATGAAGGGGATCATGACCAGCACGACGAAGGGGAAGGACGGCACGAGATTGATCAGCACCACGCCCCAGAACGTCCCTCCCAGCCCGAACTGGTATAGCACGGTTGCGAGCGGAATGCCGTAGGTGAGCGTCGGGATGAGAAGCGGCAGCAGAAAGAGCAGAACGACGATCTTCTTGCCCGGAAAATCACGCCGCGCCAGCGCATAGGCTGTGACGACACCCAGCAAGCCCGACAGGATCGTTACGGTGAAGACGATCTCGAAGGTCACCAGCACGACATCGGAGAGCTGGAACTCGCTCCACGCATCGAAATACCAGCGCGTCGTCCAGCCGGCCGGGAGCCAGGTGCCCAGCCAGCGCGTGGCGAAGGAGTTGATGATGACGACGGCAATCACGCCCGCGAGATTGAGGATGAAGAGGCCGGCGACGGCCCAGATGGCGAAGCGCCAGAGTTTCGAGGCAAGGCCCTTGTCACGGATCATCGGATCAACCTTTCGTGCCGCCGGCAGGGCCGCGATAGAAGAGAGATCGAGCGGCGAGCACCAGCACGACCACAACGAGTTCGACGCCGCCCATGACGAGCGCAATCGCCGATCCAAGGGAGTGATCGTATTGCTCAAAGGCCGCCTGATAGGCCGCGATCGAAATGACGCGCGTCGGGCCAGCCGGTGCGCCGAGCAACACGGCCGAGGGGAAGACCGCATAGGCCTGCACGAAGGACAGGCAGAAGGTGACCGCCAGCCCCGGCACGAGTAGCGGCAGGAAGATGCGTGCAAACCGTTGCCGCGGCCCTGCCCCCAGCGTTGCCGCCGCCTGCTCGATGGCCGGATCGATGCCGGAAACGTAGGACAGCGTCAGCAGGAAGGCGAAGGGGAAGCCGGTGATCAGCAGCGAGGCGAAGACGCCCCAGTAATTGTTGGTGAGCTTCAGCGGTTCATGCAGGATGCCGAGCAGCATCAGCACATGGTTGAACCAGCCGCGCGGTCCGAGAAAGGTCAAGAGGCCATCGGCGACGAAGACCGTGCCCAGCGTGATTGGCAGGACGAGGATCGTTGTCAGCAACCGCTGCCGGCGCATGAGGCGGACACGGAAGGCGATCGGCACGGCGAGCGCAAGGTTGACGATCGTTACCGGGAGCGCAAGCCACAGCGTCGCGGCGATCGTACCGTACTGATAGGGATCATGGAAGAACTTCGCATAGTTCGCATACCACACGCCGCCATCTTTCGGGCGCAGCGAGTCGATCACGCCGAAGGCGAAGGGATAGATGAAGAGCGCGAGGATGAAGATGAGGCCGGGAAGGATGAGCAGCGTCGTGCCGTCGATCCCTTGCGCCGCCAGCCGGCTGCGAAGCGAAGGCGTACTCATGCCGCATCTTCCCGGAAGATCAGCGCCCGGCCGGGCGCCGGGGACAGGAAGGCGGACGAACCGCGTGCGAGCGCCTCATCGGCGCGGAAATAAAGCTCTGCTCCGGCAGAGGTTCGCGCCAGACCGAAGAAGGCGCGGCCACGATATTCGATGCTGGCGACGGTCGCCGCAATGCCCGGCCCCTCCGCGCTTGCGACGAGATCTTCAGGGCGGATTGCCAGAACCGCGCGCTCGCCGGTGACCAGCGGTTCGCGGGCAAGCCCACGGAAAAGGCTGCCATCGACCTCGATTTCGGCCTCGTCAACGGTAACCGAGACGATGCGACCCGGCATACGGGTACGGAACCCCATGAAGTCGGCGACCGTCAGGTTGACCGGCCGCTGATAAAGCTCTTCCGGCGTGCCGATCTGCTGGATATTCCCCTGGCTCATGACCACAATGCGGTCGGCAAGAGACAGCGCCTCGTCCTGATCGTGCGTCACATAGATGGTTGTCGAACCGATCTGGTCGTGAATGGCGCGTATTTCGGCGCGCATTTCCAGACGCAGCTTGGCGTCAAGGTTGGAAAGTGGTTCGTCCATGAGAACGACAGGCGGGCGGATCACGATGGCACGGGCGATAGCGACGCGCTGCTGCTGGCCGCCCGAAAGCTGGCCCGGCAGCTTGTCGGCCTGGCTTTCGAGCCGCACCATGGCGAGCGCGTCGCGGACGCGCTTCTCGGCCCCCGGCCCCTTGATGCCCTGCATGGCAAGGCCGAAGCCGACATTCTTGCGCACGCTCATATGCGGAAACAGCGCATAGCTCTGGAAGACCATGCCGAAGCCGCGCTTTTCGGGCTCCAGCTGGTCGATGCGGCGACCGCCAAGGCGGATCTCGCCGCCGGTCAGTTCGAGGAGACCGGCAATGCAGTTGAGCGCCGTCGATTTACCGCAGCCGGAAGGGCCAAGCAGCGCGATGAACTCGCCGGGCTCGATGGCAAGATCGATGCCCGCCAGCGCATTATAGGCGCCAAAGGACCGGCGCAGGCCATCCAGTTCAAGACGTCCGCCAATGCGCGATGCGCTCAATCCCGATGCAACTGATGCCGGGCTCGCATGTTCTGCCACTGCGTTCACTCTAAGCTCCATTCCGAATAGAAAGGCGATGCGGACAAGAGCCCGCATCGCTTTGTTTTGACGCAATTCCGCACCGAAAACCGGTTCCCACTTTTCCTAGGAATTGCTTCGACTTCCAATCAGCCCTTCTTGGAACCGATCTTCTCGTCCCAGATGCGGAAGGCTTCCACCATCTGCTTGGGCTGAAGCGGCACTTCCAGCGGGTTGTTGGCGATCCAGTCGGCATATTCGGGCCGGCCGAATTCCTTGATCGTGTCCTGGCTCTTCTGCGGCGCCATTTCGAGCGTTACGTCCTTGACTGCCGGGCCCGGATAGAAATAGCCAGCGTCGAAAGCGATCGCCTGCTGCTTGGGCTGAAGGACAAAGTTCAGGACGTCCATCAGAACGGCAACCTTCTCGTCCGGCACGCC
Organism: Ensifer sp.; assembly: GCA_035565055.1. Classification (GTDB taxonomy): domain Bacteria; phylum Pseudomonadota; class Alphaproteobacteria; order Rhizobiales; family Rhizobiaceae; genus Ensifer_A. The sequence continues at coordinate 21,594 of DATMTA010000170.1, read as the reverse complement.
CTTCGGCACGACGGCATAGTGGGCATCCGTGACCCAGTGGAAGCCGTCGAGTTTTGCGACCTTGGCTTCCGCCGGCACGATGCCGAGCGCACGCGGGTTGATATCCCAGCCGGTAGTCGAGACCATCATGTCGCGCGTGCCCTCGCCGAGTTCCTTGCAAACCTGCGTCGTGCCGCTCGGGTAGTACTGGATGTTTTCGCCAAGTGCTGCGAGGTATTCCCAGGTCTTGGCCCAGCCGTTGGTCGGATCGAGCGGATCCTTGTCGCCCAAGAGATAGGGCAGGCCCATCAGGAAGGTGCGGCCCGGGCCGGAATTGGCGGGGCGGGCATAGATGAAGCGGTTCTTGTTCTGCTTCGCCCAGTCCATGAGCTCCTGCACATTCTTGGGCGGGGTCTTCACCTTGTCCGGCATGTATTCGAGAAGCGGGCCGGACGGATAATAGGTGACGACGACGCCTTGGTTCTTGGCCAACGCCTGCATCTTCCAAGCCTGTGGCAGATAGATCTTTTCCAGATCCGGCAGGTCGGCCTTGTGCGAGCCGAGGTCGAGCCAGAGGCCCTGATCGAGCCCGGCAGAGAGCGCATCCGTGCCGGTCAGCACGAGGTCGATATCGACCTTGCCGGCGGTCTGCTGCGCCTTGATCTTGCCCGGCAGTTCCGGTGCGGGGGCCTTGGTGAAGGCGAACCTGGAGACCCATTCCGGCTTCTGCGCCGCATAGGCCTCGAACATGCCCTGCGTGAGCGCCAGATTGCCGGCAACGTCGGCCACCGTTATGGTAACGGGACTCGCAGGCTTCTTGATTTCTGCGAACAGGCGGCTGGGAAACGACCCCATGACAACCGCGCCGGCCGCGCCTCCGACAAATGTTCTACGTGTGATTTTCATGCTGGCTCCTCCATTTGTTTCAAGGCCGGCACAGGCTGCCGCAACGATGAAATCGACTTCAAAACGTTCTGAAATTCTCAGTCAGGCCCGACCTCCTCCGTCGTGGCCCTTGGCAAGTCTGCTTAACTGATATACTAGTACACTTAACCCTGTCAACAGAGCCCTTTGATGACACAGAACAGCCCTGTCTCCAGTTTCGACGATCCCTCCGCCGGCAAAAGGCCGGTCGGTCTCGTCCGCGTGACCACAGCCCGCGCCATTTACGAGCGGCTGCACGCCGATATCCTGTCGTTGAAGATGCCGCCTGGTATGGCCTTGCAGGAAAAGAAGATTGCCGAGGAATTCGGCGTCAGCCGCACGCCCGTGCGCGAGGCCTTGCTGCGCCTGTCCGAAGGCGGACTGGTCGATATCTTCCCGCAGTCGGGCACGGTCGTGTCGCGCATACCGGTCTCGGCGATCCCCGAAGCGGTGGTTGTGCGCAAGGCGCTCGAATCGACCACCGTGGAGCGGGCCACCGAAATCGCCGATGCGGGCGCGATTGCCCGGCTCGATGCCATAATTACGCGCCAGCGTACTCGTTCGGCGCTCGGCGATACGTCAGGCTTCCACGAGGAAGACGAGGCCTTTCACGAGGCGATCACCCAGATTGCCGGCTATCCCGGCATCTGGACCATCCTCAAATCCGTGAAGGTGCAAATCGACCGCGCGCGGCGCATCACGCTGCCGATCCTCGGGCGTATGGACAAGGTCATCCAGGAACATGTCGACATTCGCGATGCCATCGCAGCCCACGATGCAGGAGCGGCCCGCGAGGCGATCCTGCATCACCTCAGCGCCGTCATTCCCGATGTTGCGGAATTGCGGCTGAAACACCCGGATTACTTCCGGTAGGCGCGGACAGAAAACAAAAGACAGGCAGGCCGAAAGGCAGGAGGAGACAAAGTTGCGGCAGGGTTGGAGATGGTTCGGGCCGGAAGCACCGGTCACGCTGGACGAGGTGCGCCAGACGGGCGCGACGAATATCGTATCCTCGCTGCATCAGGTTCCCATCGGCCGGGCCTGGACGGAGGCCGAGGTCGCCGAGCGCAAGTCGCTGATCGAGACGACGCCGGCCGGCCGCTCGCCGCTCGTCTGGTCTGTGGTGGAAAGCATTCCGATCCCCGACGCCGTTAAGCGCATGGGCGGCAAGGCCAAGGCCGAGATCGAAGCATGGATTGCCAGCCTCGAAGCCGTCGCCGCCTGCGACATCCCGATCGTCTGCTACAATTTCATGCCCGTGGTAGACTGGACCCGCACCGAACTCGATTACGAGATCGAGACCGGCGCCACGGCCATGCGTTTCGACCACGAGCGCTTCGCAGCCTTCGACCTTCACGTCCTGCAGCGCGCCGTCGCCGAGGCCGAGTATTCTGCCGAGGATCGCGCCCGCGCCCGCACCGTCTATGAGTCGATGAGCGAGGCGGAGATCGCCGAGATCACCCGCATCATCACGTCGGCGCTTCCGGGCTCCACCACCGAGCCGATGACCGTGCCAGGCTTCCGCGACAAGCTCGCGCAATATGCCGGCATCGATGCCGCGAGGCTGCGCCGGCATCTCATCGAATTCCTGGAAGCCGTCACGCCCGCAGCCGAGGCGCGCGGCGTCAAACTGACGCTGCATCCCGACGATCCGCCGCGCCCGCTCTTCGGCCTGCCGCGCATCGCGTCAACAGACGATGATTACGCCGCACTGTTCGACGCCGTCCCCTCGCCCGCCAACGGCATGTGTTACTGTACCGGCAGTCTTGGCGTCCGCGCCGACAACGACCTGCCAGCCATTGCCCGCCGTTTTGCGGAGCGCATTCATTTCGTCCACCTGCGCGCCACGAAGCGCGAGGGCGACGGCCGCTCCTTCCATGAAAGCGCGCACCTTGAGGGCGATGTCGACATGGTGGCTGTGCTCAAGGAACTCGTCGCCGAGGATCGCAAGCGGGAAGCCGCCTCGCAAATGGTCTTCCGCTCCGACCATGGCCACCGGATGCTCGATGATCTGAACAAGACCGTCACCCCCGGCTATCCGGCCATTGGTCGTATGCGCGGCCTCGCCGAACTGCGCGGCATTCTCTACGCGCTCGGCGCGGTCCCGAACTGAGGAAACGACATGGACAGCAAGAACGGCATCCTCCATCCAGATCGGCTCTTTCCCGCAGATCCGGCAACGCGAACGATAGCGCGCGACCTCTACGAAACCGTCAGCGACCTGCCGATCGTCAGCCCGCATGGGCATACGGAACCGTCCTGGTTTGCCAACGATACAGCGTTCGAGGATGCCTCGGCGCTGCTGGTGATCCCCGATCACTATCTCTTCCGTATGCTCAACAGCGTCGGCGTCAATCTCGACGATCTTGGCGTTCCACGCCTGGACGGCAAACCGGTCGCGAAGGGGCGCGACATCTGGCGGGCCTTTGCAGCCCACTATTCGCTCTTCCGCGGCACGCCCTCGAGCCTCTGGGTGGATCATGCCATGTCCGCCGTTCTCGGCTGCGACGAGGCGCTGGCGCCCGAGAACGCCGACCGGCTCTACGACCATATCAATGTTGAGCTCGCCAAGCCGGAATTCCGCCCGCGCGCACTGCTGACGCGCTTCGGCATCGAGACGATTGCCACGACCGAGGGCGCGCTTGATCCGCTGCCGCATCACCAGAAGCTGGCCGCCGATGGCTGGATTGGAAAGGTGCGGACCACCTATCGGCCCGACAGCGTGACAGATCCCGATGCACCGGGCTTCCGCGACAACCTCATCAAGCTCGGCGAGATCACCGGCGAAGACGTGACCCGCTGGGACGGCATGATCGCCGCGCATCGCAACCGCCGGGCCTATTTCCGCCAGTTCGGAGCGACCGCCACCGACCACGGCGTGCCTTCCGCCTTCACCGCCGATCTTTCAGCAACAGAGAAGCAGGCGCTTCTGGACAAGGCGCTGAAGGGGCCGCTCTCAGCCTCTGACGCGGAGCTGTTCCGCGGCCAGATGCTGACCGAGATGGCTGGGCTCTCCGCCGAAGACGGCATGGTCATGCAGATCCATGCAGGCTCGCGACGAAATACGGACGCCACGCTCTTTGCGACGCGCGGCCCGAACATGGGCGCCGATATCCCCGGCCGCACCGACTGGGTTGGCGGGCTGAACGCGCTGCTTTCGAAGCATGGTCATGCGCCGGGGCTGAAAATCCTGCTGTTCACGCTGGACGAAACGACCTATGCCCGCGAACTCGCGCCCATGGCCGGCTACTGGCCATGCCTGATGATCGGCCCGCCCTGGTGGTTCCATGACAGCCCGGCTGGCATTCGGCGTTATCTCGATCAGGTCTCGGAGACGGCGGGTTTCGCCAATCTCGCCGGCTTCAACGACGACACGAGGGCGCTGCTCTCCATCCCCGCCCGGCACGACGTCTGGCGGCGCGAGGTCTGCCGCTATCTGGCAGGTCTCGTCACCGAACACCGGATGACGAGCCAAGAGGCGGAAATCGTTGCGCACGATCTCTGCTATGCCAATGCGAAGAAGGCCTACAAGCTGTGACGACACGCCTGCAAACTCTGGACGGCCTGCCGGCCTCCGTGCTTCGTCCGGACCATGACCGCGATGCGCTCACGACCGGCATCCTGCATCTCGGGCCGGGCGCGTTCTTCCGTGCCCATCTCGCGGTCTATACCGACGACGTGCTGGGGAAGGACAATCGCTGGGGCATCGAGGCCGTCAGCCTCCGCAGCACCGACGTGGTCGATCATCTGAATGAACAGAACGGGCTCTACACCATGCTGACGCGCGACACGGCGGGCACGACCGCCCGGGTGATCGGCTCAATCGTGAAGGCCCGCGCCGCCGTCCGCGATCCCGCCGGCCTACTCGCGCGCCTCGCCGATCCCGCCATCCGCATCGTCAGCCTGACCGTCACCGAAAAGGCCTATGGGCTCGACCCGCGCACCGGTGGGCTCGATCTCGCCCATCCCGACATCGCCGCAGACCTTGCCAATCCCACCCATCCGCGCGGCGTCATCGGCTACATCGTCGCCGGTCTCGCCGCGCGCCGGGCGCAGGGCCTGAGCCCGTTCACGCCGCTCAGCTGCGATAACCTGCCCGGCAATGGCACGGTGTTGAAGCGGCTGACGCTGGAATTCGCCGAGCGGGTCGACCCGGCGCTGCGCCGCTGGATCGAGGAGAGTGTCCACTTCCCCTCCACCATGGTCGATCGCATCACGCCGGCGAGCACTGGTGAGACCTATGCGGATGCCGAACGCCTGACCGGCCACAGCGACCTCGCCGTCATCGAGACCGAACCCTTCTCGCAATGGGTGATCGAGGATCATTTCGCCGACGGCCGACCGGCCTGGGAAGAGGCCGGCGCGCTGATGGTCTCCGACGTGTCCGCTTACGAAAAGATGAAGCTGCGGATGCTCAACGGCGCGCATTCGCTGCTGGCCTATCTCGGCTTCATCGGCGGCCACGAATTCATTCGCGACACGATGCAGGATGCGGCCCTGAAAGCATTGGCGGAGCGCCATATGAAGGCAGCCGCCAGAACGCTCGAGCCGCTCGCCGGCATCGATTTTGACGATTATGCGCGCGCCCTGATCGCTCGCTTCGAAAACCGCGCGATCGCGCATCGCACGTACCAGATTGCCATGGACGGTACGCAGAAACTGCCGCAACGGCTCATCCAGCCGGCGGTCGAAGCGCTCGCACGCGGCGAGGATGCGGAAACATTTGCAATCGCCGTTGCCGGATGGATGCGCTACGCGCTGGGCATCGACCGGGATGGCAAGTCTTATGATCTGCGCGATCCGCGTTCGGCGGAGATTGCGGAGCTGTTACAGGCAACGGACCGCACGGCAAGCAGCGTCTGCACTGCCCTATTCTCGCTGCCGGGCCTGTTTCCGGCGTCGCTGACAGCAAACACGGCATGGGCGGCGAGAGTTGAAACGACCCTGCAGTCACTCATGAAGGACAATCGCGTCCTTGCCTGAGCCCGCCCATCGGGGGGCGCCCCGGGCGCAAGTTCCTGATTTTGAAGTTGCTGCAGAGGCGTTATCCGTGGGAACTCAGGCTGGCGGCGAGAGATTGCGCCCCAGCCATTGGCGAGCCAGCGCCAGATCCTCTGCCACAAGACCATGACCGCCCGTGACACGGCGCGAATCAAGTTTCGCATTGCAGCGCGTCAGCCAGTCGATCAACGCATCCGCATACGGTGCGAAGGGGTCCTCCTCTCCCGTGAGCGTCAGAATCTCGCTCTCCGCCAGATCGACCTCCGCCGGATCGTTCAGGACCAGCATCGGCCGGATCATGATTACCCGCCTGAAAGCCTCGGGATAAAGCGCGAGAAGTGCACCGGCAAAATTGCCACCGTTCGACAGGCCAAGCACGGTCGTGCGGTCCCGTTCGATCCCGTAGCCGGTCACAGCCTGCCGCCAAAATTCGTCAAAGGCTTCGACCTCGGCACGAATATCCGCCTGATCGAAATCGACTGCGGATTTTCGCCTGAACCACCGGGCATGTCCCTCCTCCGTGGCTCTCCCCCTCACGCCCAGAAGCGTGGCGCGAGGCGACAGCCGGTGGGCGAAGGGCATCAGGTCGCCTTCATGCCCTCCCGTTCCGTGAAGCAGCAGGATCGTGGAGCCGTCCGGATCCGGCGGCACATGGAAGCGATGCACGAAAGGCAGGTCGCGCAACACGATGCGCTCCTCGCCTGGCCGCGCAAATTGCGGCAACATGACCCGCAGGTCCTCAGCCCGTCCCGCATCATTGTCCGGCACGAACAGGGTTTCGCCGAGATGGGCCGGATCTTCATCGACCGCAAAGCCCGGCGCATCGGTGGCATATTCGGTCAGGATGCCCGCCGGATCGCGGGCATAGAGCGACCGGAAATATTTCCGGTCGTGAACATTGGTCGGCGACCAGCGGGCCAGGACGCGCTGCATGTCCTGCACGGCTTCGTAATTGGGCGCGCGAAACGCGACATGGTCGAAAACGCCGGTTCCGGGAATGCCTTCGTAAAACCCGGTAGCATCCCGGACATCGAGGGCGTCCGTCTCGGATACCAGACGTCGGATGTTGCCCTCGGAAGCCACTGACCGATAGCCGAAATGAGCAAGAAAATCAGCCGTCTCGGTGGGCTTGTCGGTCAGAAGCGTCACTGCCCGCAACCGGGTAGGGGCGCGAGGATCGGCAAGCGGGGCCTGCACCGGCATGTCCACGCCGACGAGTTTCACGATCACGCCGTCGGGATCCTTGAGCCGCAGTACGGGTTCACCAAACTCGCGCGACGGTCCGGAAACCGGCACTTGGGCGGTAATTGCGCGTGTCAGCCAATCTCCCACGCTTTGCGGCGGAACGGCAAAGGCAATCTCGCTGATCTGACCCCGCCCGACGCGGCCGGGCGCGCCGTCCTCCCAGACGAGGAAAGTGACGATCGAGCCGGGGCTTCCCAGTGCATCGCCATAGAAGAGGTGAAGCTGCTCGGAATCTTCAAAGCCGCCCGTCTGCTTGACCAGCCGAAGCCCCAGGAAGCCGACATAGAAGTCGACATTAGCCTGTACCTTGCGCGTGATCAGCGTTACGTGGTGGATACCGGTTGTCATTGCACGCCTCCGGGAATCGTCGCCCACTGCGGTCCTATCACCGAATACGCATCCTTGTCAGAAGCTTCCCACGCGTCATGCAGCGCACGTTCAGACGGGCCGCACCCGCGTGACGAAATTCTCGAAGAAATCCGAAAACCTTGCAACGCGCATGGGCAGTCTTTCATAGGGCGGGTAATAAAGCGTGAGCCACAGCGAGGTCGGCTCCCAGTCCGGCAGGACCGGAACCAGATTGCCGCTTTCAAGTCCCTCTTCCACGATGAAGTGAGGAAGAAGCGCAATGCCCTCGCCGTTTTCAGCAAGCCGGGCCGAAACCTCGCCGTTGTTCGTCGCCAGCGCCTTTCCGGCATGAACCTTCCGGGTTCGCCCGGCATGAGACAATTCCCATTCTTCGGCCATGGCCTCCTCGTCAAAGGCAATGCAGTCGGCATCGTTCAGATCCTCCGGCTCCTTCGGCGTTCCATGGATCGCCAGATAGCCGGGGGATGCGACCAGCAGGCGGCGAACGGGCCGGATCTTGCGCCAGATCGTCGACTTGTCCTGCGGCGCGCGTGAAATTCGGATGGCGAGGTCGAAGCCGCCTGAGACGATGTCGATGAAATGGTCTGTCAGCGATAGAGAGACGGTGATGTCGGGGTTCTCGACGCGCAGGCCCGAGACGACGTCCGGCAGGATCCGCTGCCCGAGAGACAACGGCGCATTGATGCGGATGTGCCCGGAGACCTGATCGGTCTGCGCCCTCACCTCATCGGCCACCGCCTCGAACTGGTCCAGCAGAGGCGAAATTCGCGCCGCATAGACGGCCCCCGCTGAGGTCAGCGAGACCTGCCGCGTCGTGCGCAGGAGAAGCTGGACGCCAAGCTCCGTTTCGAGAGCGCTGACGGCCCGCGTGACCGAGGGGGCTGTCATCGATAGCTGGCGCGCGGCAGCAACGAAGCTGCGCTGCTTTGCGACAGCGAGAAAGATGCGGATCGTGTTCAAGTCGCTCATGTCGATAATTTCACATTATGCAATAATATTGTCAATTTTATTTCTATTCACAAAGGAGCTGATTGAGACCATCTTCTGCCCATCGAAGGACGCAGACACCGCGTCCCAGCAGAAAGGACCAAGGCAATGCTTACTCAGATCAAGGGATTGCACCATGTGACCTCAATGGCCGCAGATGCGCAGGTCAACAGCGATTTCTTCACCAAGACGCTGGGTCTGCGCCGCGTCAAGAAGACCGTCAACTTCGACGCCCCGGAGGTCTATCACCTCTACTATGGCGACGAAGTCGGCACGCCAGGCTCGGTCATGACCTATTTCCCCTTCCCGCATATCGCCGCTGGCAAGGCTGGCGTGGGTGAAGTCGGCGAAACATACTTCGCAGTTCCCAAGGGATCGCTCGGCTACTGGCGTGAACGCCTCGGGAAGCTTGGCGTTCAGGGCCTTGCCGAAACGGAAGCCTTTGGCGAAAAGCGCCTGCGGTTTGCCGGCCCGGACGGCGACGGCTTCTCGCTGATCGAAGTCGATGGCGACGAGCGGAACGGCTGGCTGCACGACGAGATCGGCGCGGCAGAGGCGATCAAGGGCTTTCATGGCGCCAGTATGCGCCTGAAGGATGCCGGCGCCACCCGCGAACTTCTCGGCTTCATGGGCTACCAGAAGGTCGACGAAAAGAACGAATGGTCGCGCTATGCCATTCCCGGCGGCAACGGTGCCGATTTCATCGACATCGAAACGCTTCCCGGTGCAGGCTTTGCCCGTCAGGGCGCCGGCTCGGTCCACCACATCGCCTTTGCGGTGGAAGACCGGGCAGCCCAGCTGGAGGTCCGCAAGGCGCTTCTCGACACCGGCTATCAGGTCACCCCGGTCATCGACCGCGATTACTTCTGGGCGATCTACTTCCGCACGCCAGGCGGCGTCCTGTTCGAAATCGCCACCAACGAACCGGGCTTCGATCGCGACGAGGATACGGCCCATCTCGGTCAGGCTCTCAAGCTGCCGACGCGCTATGAACCGCATCGCCAGCAGATCGAAGGCCTGCTGAAGCCGATCGTCGATTGAAGCAATTCCAGGAAAAGTGGAAACCGGTTTTCTGTCCGGAATTGCGTAAAAAAGGCTCAGTGAGCCACTCAACACAAAGACAGCGGGACCGCTCACCGGTCCCGCCTGTCGGAGATGACGACATGACCAACTATCATGCATTCACGAAGCCGCCCGCGCCGGGCGCACCACTGATCTTTGCCTTTCACGGCACGGGCGGCAACGAGCTCCAGTTCAACGAACTCATTGAACAGATCCGTCCGGACGCCGGCATCGTCGCGCCGCGCGGCGATGTCAGCGAATATGGCGCGCTACGCTTCTTCCGCCGCACCGGCGAAGGCGTCTATGACATGGACGACCTGAAACTGCGCACCGAACGGATGGCAGCCTTTGTCGCCGCACAAAAGGAGGCGCATCTAGGCCATCCGGTCTATGCCCTTGGCTATTCGAACGGCGCCAACATTCTCGCTTCTGTGATGTTTCAACATCCGGACCTGTTCGACAAGGCCGCGCTGCTTCACCCGCTGATCCCATGGGAGCCGGAGGCAAACGAAGGTTTGAAGGACAAACAGATCCTGATCACCGCCGGCGAGCGCGACCCGATCTGCCCGCTTCCGCTCACGCAACGACTGAATTCCTACTTTGGCAAGCAGGGCAGTCGTGTCGAAACCGCCTTCCATCCCGGCGGCCACGAAATCCGGCAGGGCGAACTGCAGGCGCTCGCACAGTTTTTCGCAGCCTGAAGACGCCAGGGCTCGACGCGATTATTGAGCCTCGTCTTCTTGAGCAAGCTTCGAGAACGCAACCCTGCGGCGGTCCAGACAGGACAACCGCAGGGTGGCTCGTTTTGCAACAACATGGGCAGTGATGATCGCGCGGGTGCCGTGTGCCTCACGAGTTGCTCACTATCCAAAACAAAATTCGCCAGCCTTATGAACTTGCGTGGACATCGTCCAAAATCGGGTGCTAAAACACAGCAACTGACGAACATCAATTCTGGTGGGCACTTCAGGTTCGGGTTGCATCTTTGGTGGGGAACATGCGCTCCAGGCTCGGCGATAACACGGTTGAGCGGTCTGGCTCCCGATGGGCAATTCTGTCGCGCCGCCAGCGCGCCTATGCCGTTGCCATTCTTGCAGCCTTTTGTGCGATTGGGATCTGTATCGTCTTCAAGGCGCGCATGAGCGACTCGCTCGCCGCCGTGATCCTCGCCATGCCTGTCGTCGCCTCGGCTGCAATCGGCGGTTTCGGTCCGGTTCTGATCGCCGGTCTCTTGTCGCTGGCCGCTCTCGTGGCATTGGACGACCGCGCCGACATCACCTTCTCGCTTGGCCCGGCCCTTGCGTTTGCACTGCTTGTCGCGGCAATCGCGCTTCTGGCCGAGGTCCTTCAGCGAACGCGCGATGCCGGGAGGCAATCGCTGGCAGACATGACGGCGCAAGCCGCGCATCTGAAGTCGGTTCTGGACACTGCTCCGGATGCCGCCGTGGTCGCCAACCCGCAAGGGATCATCGTTTCGTTCAATGCAGCCGCCGTGCGGCAGTTCGGATACAGTGAGCAGGAGGCGATCGGGCAAAACCTGCGCATTCTGATGCCCGAACCGTATCAGGCTGAACATGACGGCTACATCGCCCGCTATCGCGACACCGGAGAACGCCGGATCATCGGCATCGACCGCGTTGTCGTCGGCAAGCGCAAGGACGGCTCCACCTTTCCGATGAAGCTCGCTGTGGGCGAAACGCATACGGAGGGCAAGCGCTATTTCACGGGCTTTATCCGCGACCTCACCGAACGCGAGGAATCGGAAGCGCGGCTTCAGGCCATCCAGGGCGAACTCGCCCGCCTCGCCCGCCTCAACGAAATGGGAGAAATGGCCTCGACGCTGGCCCACGAACTGAACCAGCCGCTTTCCGCCATCTCCAACTATGTCCATGGCTGTTCGCGCCTGCTGCGCGACATGGACGACGAACTTGCAGGCCGTATGCGCGATGCACTGGACGAGGCCGGCCGGCAATCGCTGCGTGCCGGGCAGATCATCCGACACCTGCGCGAGTTCGTGACCAAGGGCGAAACGGAAAAGAACGCCTACAACATCCGCAAGCTGATCGAGGAGGCCGGCGCGCTGGCGCTGGTCGGCTCCCGCGAAAAAGGCGTCCGCGCCGTCTTCGACTTCGCTTCCGAGGCCGAACTGGTCATGGTCGACCATGTGCAGATCCAGCAGGTGCTGATCAACCTGATGCGCAACGCGATAGAAGCGATGAAGGACTGCACGACAAAGGAACTGGTCGTGCGAACCACACGGTCGGCGCCGGGAGAGATCAGCATCACGGTTGCCGATACCGGACCGGGGATCGCAGAGGAAATCTCCGCACAGCTCTTCAAGCCCTTCACCACGACGAAGCCGGGCGGTATGGGGATCGGGCTATCGATCTCCAAGCGGATCGTCGAGGCCCATGGCGGGCGAATGGCGGTCATCTCCAACGAGCACGGCGGCGCCACATTCGAATTTACATTGCCGGAATACGAGGAAACCACCGATGTCGAAACCTGACTTCACGGTCCACATCGTCGATGACGAGGAAGCGGTGCGCAAGTCGCTCGCTTTCATGCTGACCATGAACGGTTTTGCCGTGCGGATGCATCAGTCGGCTACGGAATTCCTGGAGTTTGCAGCAAGCGCCCGCGATGCCGTACTGATTACCGACCTGCGTATGCCCGATATGAGCGGCGTGGACCTTATCCGCAAACTTGCGACCGTCAACGGCGCAATCCGTCCCGTCGTCATCACCGGCCATGGCGACGTTCCGATGGCGGTCGAGGCGATGCGTGCGGGAGCCGTCGACTTTATCGAAAAGCCATTCGACGACACGCTGATCATCGAGGCGATCCATCGCGCGGCAGACGGACTGACACCCTCCGCCAGCGAAGGCGAGGACGTGAATACGGTCAAGGCGCGGATCGACAGTCTCAGCGAACGCGAACGGCAGGTCCTTTCCGCCGTCGTGGCGGGGCTGCCGAACAAGGCTATCGCCTACGATCTCGACATCAGTCCCCGCACTGTCGAGGTTCATCGCGCCAACGTCATGGCAAAGATGTCGGCCAAGAGCCTCCCCGAATTGGTTCGCATGGCGCTCGCAGCCGGCTTTCATGCTGCATGATTTTTGACATATGACAAAGCGCATGTAGGAGGGTTCCGGCAGAATGGCGCATTGAAGCCGGATTTTCGGCAAAATCATTGTGCCAACCCATGCCCAAGTCTCGCGCCATTGTCGTCATCGTGCCCGATCCGGCACTCAACAGGTCTCTCGCCTTCGCGCTGGAGGCCGACGGCTATCGCGTGTCGAGCTTTTCATCCGTTGCCTCCGCGGCCAACGCGTTGCCGGACGCGCTGTGCATCATCGCCGATGACGGCGTGCTGAAAGCGGCTGTCGCACCGAACGATCTTTCTGGATTCGCGGGCCGAACCCTGCTTCTGCGGGAGCATGGGGCCGTGCCGCGGCATGATGCGATGACCGTTCTCTCAAAGCCGCTCAGCGGCGCCGACGTGCTTGCCGCCGTCGCCCGGTTCGTCCCGCCTGCGACCCTCTCCGACCCCACCTACGTATGACTACGTAGTGGTACAACCGAATTTCGCAACTCGATCCGATCCAGCATAGTCACCTCACAGTCAAACGCCGCACAGCAAGACAGAGGTGGTTCAAATGCAGGCTCTCGCACACACTCAGGCCTTTCAGCCGGTTCCCGCCTCGCATATCCATGCTGCGAACATCCTGAATGGGCCCGGCGCGCTCACGACCTATTCGGCGGACGAGGAAATCTACGGCCAGGGCGAACGCGCCGGTACGCTCTATGAAGTTCGCTACGGCGCAGTCCGCCTCTATCGCCTTCTCTCCGATGGCCGCCGCCAGGTCGTTGCCTTCCACTTTGCCGGCGAGACCTTCGGCTTCGAGGCGGAAGGCGTGCACAGCTTCTTCGCCGAAGCCATCGTCGAGACCGGCCTGCGCAAGGTCGTTACCCACGCCAACAGCAATATCAATCCGGAAATGCTGGCGCTGGCGCTGCGCGGCATGATCCGCGCCCAGCAGCATCTTCTCGTCGTCGGCCGCCAGTGCGCCACCGAAAAGCTTGGCGCCTTTCTGCTCGATCTCGCCGAACGCCAGGGCGATCCGGACCGCATCGACCTGCCGATGACGCGCCTCGACATCGGCGACTATCTCGGCATGACGATCGAAACCGTCTCCCGCAGCATTTCCAAGCTGAAGGCCGCCGGCATTCTCAAGCTGCACAGCCTGCGCTCGGTCGAAATCCTTAAAGTCGAAAAGCTCCGCCAGATCTGCAATTAAAGCCTTATCCGCGCAGATCTCAGCGCTGCGCCGTCCTTTTCTGTAGCGGAGTAGCATCCGCGCCGGTGCAGAGCGGGATCGGCTTCGGCGGCGGGCCGGGATGGTCGTGGCGATACTGCACGATCAGCGGCTCCAGCACATCCTTCGACCAGTAATGCGGCGCGCCGATGGCCTTGATGCAGGAAGAGTTCCAGTAGATCCCCACCTGGGCCGGGCTCTTGCCGACCTTCTCTGCCTGCTCGACCGCCTTCACGACGGAGGCTTCCGGATAGATGTAGACCGTCGTCGGCTGATCCTTGACCATGTTCATGATCGTTGCGGAATCCGACTGGCTCCAGCTCGTGCAGCCATTGCTGCGCCCGCCTGCATAATCGACCAGATTGCCGAAGGGTACATAGCCGTCCTTGTTGGCATGACTGTCGCCGGGGGCCTTGCGCATGCACACGCCCTTGATGGTCACCGCCGCATGTCCACCAATGGCGCGTTTGCGCGCATTGGCCGTTTCCCCCTCGCCATCAAACTGAACGAAGGTTCGGGTCAACATGCCGATCTGGCTCGCCGAAGCGCGATAATAACCCTTGAACGAGGTCTTTTCCTCGCTGGTGATGTAGGAACCGCCCATGGTCAGGTCGGAATCGGCCGCATTGCCGAAATTCTTGACGCATTCGCGGCCGTTCTGGAAATTGGCAACGCCCGGCAAGTTACGCCCGCTGCCATGACCCGAAGCGATTACCCGGAACACCTGCTGGCTTTCGCAGATGATATAGAAGCGTCCAGCCGGTGTGTTCGGCCGCGTCGCATCCATCGCGAAATAGCAGGCGTTGTGAACCTTGCCTTCCTTCACCTTCTCATAATAGAGCGCCCGCGCCTTCGAGAGGACCGGAGCCGCGATCTGCCCATCGCCCTCGCCCACATGGGCCATCAGCCAGGCGGGCGTTTCGGCAGACAAGGCGGGAGATGCCCCAAGGCCGAGAGCCAGAAGAAGCGAATGAGAAAGAATGCGTGACTTGCGCACGGGGGAACCTCCGCGAATCGATGCTGATCCGATATCGGTCGATTATGGCACGGCATAGGCAACAAAACCTTGCCGAGCCCAGGCGCTTGTCACGGGGCGCTTGTCACTTGAGCGGCCGGCGCGCTATCACCGAGGGCGGATATTCGCCGGAGATCGCATTTGGCCTTCACTTTGAGACAGTTGCAGTATTTCGTTGCAGTGGCGGAGCAAGGCACGGTGTCCGGCGCGGCCCATGTCATGTCGATCTCGCAATCCTCCATCACCGAAGCAGTGAAGGAACTGGAGCAGGACCTCGGCGTCCTCCTCTTCGACCGCCATCCGCGCGGGCTTGCCATCACCCAGCAGGGCCACCAGTTTCTCCGTCACGCGACCAAGATCCTCGCCAGCGTTTCGGAAGCAAGACAGGTTTTCGACACCGACCCGGAAATGCTGAAAGGCACCTTGCAGCTCGGCGTCACCTCGCTCGTCGCCGGCTACGTGCTCTCTGACCTTCTCGCCCGCTACCGCCGCGCCTTTCCCGGCGTTGAGGTCAGCACGATCGAGGATGACGGCAACTATCTCGAACACCTTCTGATCGGCGGCGAGCTGGATGTCGCCGTCGTCCTCCTCAACAACCTGCGCGACCGGCAGGCACTGCAGGTCGAGACACTGGAAATGTCACCTTTCAGCCTCTGGCTCCCGGCGGGCCACGATCTCGCTTCGCGGGAATCTATCACCGTGGAAGACATTGCCGAGCAACCGCTGATCATGCTCACCACGGACGAGATCGAGGAGGCGACGCGCAAGCTGCTCGGCGTCTTCGGTGCGCGGCCGCGCGTCGCCTTCCGCACCCGCTCGGTGGAGGCAGTGCGCTCGCTGGTGGCCACCGGCGCTGGCGTCGCCATCCTGCCCGACATGATCTACCGCCCGTGGTCGCTGGAAGGCGACCGCATCGAGGCGCGCGACGTTTCGGCATCGCTCCCCGCCATCCATGTCGGGCTCGTCTGGCGGCGGGGCCTCAGTCTGTCGGCACCGCTCAGGAATTTCATTGCTTTGGCACAGGCACAGCGTACGCCGCGTCTCCGATAGCGCCCCGCTATCGGAATTTCCGAAACCGGCTTTCTGATAAAAGAAATTGCGAAAGGTCTGGACCCGCATATCATCCCCTCATCGCATAACGGAAACATCCGGGCACTCACCGCAAAGGGGAACATCATGAAGTCCATTCTGAACATCACGACTGCGCTTACCCTCGTTCTCGGCTCCACCCTGCCGGCCTTTTCGGCAGAGATGAAGGAAATCGGCAAGGGCGAAGGCGAAGTGAACATCGTCGCCTGGGCCGGCTATATCGAACGCGGCGAAAGCGACAAGGCTTACGACTGGGTCACGGGGTTCGAGAAAGAAACCGGCTGCAAGGTCAATGTGAAGACAGCCGCCACATCCGACGAAATGGTGACGCTGATGAACCAGGGCGGTTTCGACCTCGTCACGGCTTCGGGCGACGCATCGCTCCGCCTCGTCGCCGGCAAGAAGGTGCAGCCGATCAACACCAGCCTCATCAAGAACTGGTCGGCTGTCGACAAGCGCCTGCAGGATGCGCCGTGGCACACGGTGGACGGCAAGCACTACGGCACGCCCTATCAGTGGGGCCCTAACGTGCTGATGTACAACACAAAGGCCTTCAACGATAAGGCCCCTGAAAGCTGGGACGTCGTCTTCAAGGAAATGACGCTGCCCGACGGCAAGTCCAACAAGGGACGCGTGCAGGCCTATGACGGCCCGATCTACATCGCCGACGCTGCGCTCTACCTGAAGACCGCCAAGCCGGAACTCGGCATCAAGGACCCCTACCAGCTCAATGAAAAGCAGTATGCCGCTGCCATCGAGCTCCTGAAGGGCCAGCGTTCGCTCGTCGGCCGCTACTGGCATGATGCGACGGTCCAGACCGATGACTTCAAGAACGAAGGCGTCGTCGCCTCCGGCTCCTGGCCTTATCAGGTCAACCTGCTGCAAGCCGCCAAGCAGCCGATCGCCTCCACCATTCCGAAGGAAGGTGCAACTGGCTGGGCCGACACGACGATGATGCATGTCGATGCCAAGCATCCGAACTGCGCCTATATGTGGCTGAACCACTCGCTTGACGCCAAGGTGCAGGGTGATGTCGCCGCCTGGTTCGGCTCGGTGCCTGCCGTTCCCGCAGCCTGCAAGGGCAACGAACTGCTCGGCGAAGGCGGCTGCGCCACCAATGGCTTCGACAATTTCGAGAAGATCTCCTTCTGGAAAACGCCAACCGCCAAGTGCGAACAGGGCACCTGCGTTCCCTATTCGAAGTGGGTCAGCGATTACATCGCCGTGATGGGCGGGAAGTAAGCCACTACATTGAGGGGCAGGTTTTCGCCTGCCCCAATTCTCCCCCGAAAGAGTTGAAACGGCCGCCCGTCCGGCCGCATGATGTCGCCATGCCTTGAGGCTGGCGCATACCGGAGACTACCCATGCCTGCTGCCGTTACCTTCCGCTCCGTGTCGCGCCACTTCGGCGTGGTGAAGGCGGTGGACAATGTCGATCTCGAGATCGCCGAGGGCGAGTTCTTCGCCATGCTCGGACCGTCCGGCTCCGGCAAGACGACATGCCTGCGCCTGATCGCCGGCTTCGAGCAGCCCGACGGCGGCGAGATTTCCATTCTGGGAACCAGCGCCAATGGCGTTCCGCCGTGGAAGCGCAACGTCAACACGGTCTTTCAGGACTATGCCCTTTTCCCGCATATGACGATCCTCGACAATGTCGCTTATGGCCTGATGGTGCGCGGCATCGACAAGGCGACGCGCCACAAGGCCGCGGAAGAGGCACTCGACCTCGTCAAGCTCGGCGGCTATGGCGGGCGGCGAACAGGTCAGTTGTCCGGCGGACAGCGCCAGCGCGTTGCGCTCGCCCGTGCGCTCGTCAACAAGCCGAGCGTGCTGCTGCTCGACGAACCGCTGGGCGCGCTCGACCTCAAGCTGCGCGAAGCGATGCAAGAAGAACTGAAGGGCCTGCAGAAGCGCCTCGGCATCACCTTCGTCCTCGTCACCCACGATCAGGGCGAAGCGCTCTCCATGGCTGACCGCGTCGCCGTCTTCAACGAAGGCCGCATCGTCCAATCCGGCACGCCGGAAGACATCTATAACTGCCCGAAAACCCGCTTCGTCGCCGATTTCGTCGGCTCATCCAACATCCTGTCACCCTCATTAAGCGAAAGCCTGTCAGGTGACAGGCGCTGGATGAGCCTCCGCCCAGAGGCCTTCACATTGGAACCCGGCAACGGGCGCGTCTCCGTTACCGGCACGGTGGAAGCATCCAGTTTCATGGGCGCGGTCCGCCGCATTACCTTGAAGGTTGGCGATACGAACATTCATGCGAACCTGCCTGCCGGAGGCGCGCTTCCCGCGGACGGCCAATCCCTCACGCTGTATTTTGCACCCGAGGCGCTGAACCCGCTGGAGGATGCGGCATGACAGCCAGCGTCTCACCGGCAAGCCCCGACAGCCTCGCCTCGCGTGCATCCGCTGCGCTGTGGCGCTCGCCACGCCTGCTACTTCTGCTTCTGCTCGCGCCACCTCTCCTCTGGCTCGGCGTGGTATATGTCGGCTCGCTCGCCGCCCTTCTGGCGCAGAGCTTCTTCTCCTTCGATGATTTCACTGCGCAGGTGACCTACGAGCTGACGCTCTCCACCTATGCGGAACTGCTGAGCCCTGCCAATCTCGACATCATCACGCGCACGGTGACCATGGCCGCGCTGGTGACGATTGCTTCAGCGATCCTCGCCTTCCCGATCGCCTATTACGCAGCGCGCTATGCCAAGGGTCGCTGGAAGGCCTTCTTCTATCTTGGCGTCATGCTACCGCTGTGGTCGAGCTATCTGGTCAAGATCTATGCCTGGAAGATGATCCTCTCCAAGGAAGGGATCGTCAGCTGGGCTGCAGACAAGGTGCATCTTAGCTGGCTGCTCGACGCATGGCTGTCGCTGCCCGTCGTCGGCGGCAATTCGCTGTCGGTCAGCGCAACCGGCACCTTCCTTGTCTTTCTCTATATCTGGCTGCCCTATATGATCCTGCCGATCCAGGCCTCGCTCGAGCGCGTGCCGTCGAACCTGATCGAGGCCTCCTACGATCTCGGCGGCGGGCCGGGCAGGACGTTCCGCCACGTGCTTCTTCCGCTCGCCATGCCGGGGGTCGCCGCCGGCTCCATCTTCACCTTCTCGCTGACGCTCGGCGACTATATCATTCCAGGCATCATCGGCACGTCGCGCCTCTTCATCGGCCAAGCGGTCTATACGCAGCAGGGCACGGCGGGAAACATTCCGCTCGCCGCCGCCTTTTCCGTCGTCCCCGTCATCATCATGGCCTTCTATCTCTGGGGCGCCAAGAAACAGGGAGCCTTCGATGCGCTCTGACAAGCACAACCGCGCGCCCTTCCCCCTGACGCTGGCCGCGACCGGCGGCCTGCTCTTCCTGCATCTGCCGCTGCTGCTGATCTTCGCCTATGCGTTCACGACCGAGGACAAGAGCTTCCAGTGGCCGCCGCCGGGCTTCACCACGCGCTGGCTCGCCGTCACCTGGGCGCGGCCGGATGTCTGGCTGGCGCTGACGCTCTCGCTGCAGGTCGCGGCCATCGCCACCGCCTTCGCCCTCGTTCTTGGCACGCTCTGCGCGGCGGCGCTCTCCCGCGCCCGCTTCTTCGGCCAGGAGGCGATTACGCTGCTCGTCATCTTGCCCATCGCATTGCCGGGCATCGTCACAGGTATCGCGCTGCGCTCCGCCTTCGGAATGATGGGAATTCCCTTCTCTTTCTGGACGATCGTGCTCGGCCACGCGACCTTCTGCATCGTCGTGGTCTACAACAATGCAGTCGCCCGCTTCCGCCGCATGTCGCCCTCGCTGGTCGAAGCATCCTACGATCTCGGTGCGAACGGGTTCCAGACCTTCCGCCATGTCATCCTGCCGAATATCGGCACGGCGCTTCTCGCTGGCGGCATGCTCGCCTTCGCGCTCTCCTTCGACGAAGTGATCGTGACGACGTTCACGGCCGGGCAGCAGCAGACGCTGCCGATCTGGATGCTGGAGGAACTCATCCGCCCGCATGAACGGCCGGTGACCAATGTGGTCGCCATGGCGGTCGTGCTGGTGACACTCATCCCCATTCTCGGGGCCTATTATCTCACCCGCGATGGCGCAGAAACCGCCGGCAGCGGCAAATGACAGACGGAAAGGGAACGATCATGGAAACCGAAATGCTCATCGGCGCCTCCTTCATCAAGGGTGAAGAGCAGGAAGAAAACATCCTCAACCCGCGCAGCGCCGAAACCATCATGAACCTGCCCGAGGCCTCGCCGGCGCAGATCGAGGCGGCCGTCGCTGCCGCGCGCGGCGCCTTCTCCACCTGGTCGCGAACGACGCCCGCCGAGCGTTCCGCGCTGCTGCTGAAGATCGCCGATGCAATCGAAGCTGACGCAGACGCCTTCGCGGCGCTGGAATCGCTCAATTGCGGCAAGCCCATCAACGCCGTGCGCAACGATGAAATTCCAGCGATTGTCGATTGCTTCCGCTTCTTTGCCGGTGCCATCCGCAACCAGCACGGCACGATTGCCGGCGAATATCTGCCCGGCTTCACCTCGATGATCCGCCGCGACGCCGTCGGCGTCATCGGGTCGATTGCGCCCTGGAACTATCCGCTGATGATGATGGCGTGGAAGCTGGCACCAGCGATTGCCGGCGGCAACACGGTCGTCTTCAAGCCGTCGGAACAGACGCCGCTCACCGCGCTCAAGATGGCTAAGCTTCTGGCCGAGATCCTCCCCGAAGGCGTTGTCAACGTCATCCTTGGCCGCGGCGAAAGCGTCGGCAACACGCTGATCAACCACCCGGGCATCGACATGGTGTCGATCACCGGCGATATTGCCACCGGCAAGAAGGTGCTGCAGGCCGCCTCCAAATCGGTCAAGCGCACGCATCTGGAACTCGGCGGCAAGGCCCCGGTCATCGTCTTCGGCGATGCCAATATCGACGCAGCCGTTGCCGGCATTCGCGCCTTCGGCTTCTACAATGCCGGCCAGGACTGCACCGCAGCCTGCCGAATCTATGCGCACAAGTCGGTCTATGATCGCTTCGTCGCGGACTTGAGCAGCGCCGTCTCCTCCATCCGCTACAATCTGGCCGACGACAGCGAGAACGAGATCGGCCCGCTGATCTCGCGCCGCCAGCGCGACCGTGTCGCAAGCTTCGTCCAGCGCGCGGCCGAAACCGGCCATGTCGAAGTCACCGCCGGCGGCGCGATCCCCGATGGCTCCGGCTTCTACTACCAGCCAACCGTGGTGGCCGGCGCATTGCAATCCGACGAAATCGTCCGTCGCGAAGTCTTCGGCCCCGTCGTCTCCGTCACGCCCTTCGGCGATGATGACGACGTCATCGGCTGGGCGAACGACTCGGACTACGGCCTCGCCTCCTCCGTCTGGACCAAGGATATCTCCAAGGCCATGGCCGCCACTGCCGGCCTTCGCTACGGCTGTACCTGGGTCAACACGCATTTCATGCTCTGCAACGAAATGCCCCATGGCGGCCTGAAGCAGTCCGGCTATGGCAAGGACCTGTCGATCTACGCGCTGGAGGACTACACGGTCGTACGCCATGTCATGATTGCGCACGGATAAGCTAAAGATCTGCGCGGCCGGATTCATCCGGTCGCGCAGATGCCGGGAT
>DATMTA010000169.1:0-11827 GCA_035565055.1 Ensifer sp. | reverse complement strand
CTTCGCGAGCCTATCAGATGGCTCGGGCGATAAAAATGGGAGCGTTATTTATGAGAAAACTGAGTTTTGCGGCCGCGTTGCTTGCCGCAACCGTCCTGAGCGGCGTGGCCAGCGCAAAGACACTGGTCTACTGCTCTGAAGCTTCGCCTGAAGGCTTCGACCCGGCGCTTTATACGGCCGGTACGACCTTTGATGCGGCCAGCCGCACGGTCTATAACCGCCTGGTCGAGTTCAAGCACGGCTCCACCGAGACCGAACCGGGTCTCGCCGAAAGCTACACCATTTCCCCGGACGGCACGGTCTATACATTCAAGCTCCGCAAGGGCGTGAAGTTCCAGAAGACGGACTTCTTCACACCGACGCGCGACCTTAACGCCGATGACGTGATCTTCTCCTTCGAGCGTCAGCTCAAGGCCGACAACCCCTGGAACAAGTATGTCGAAGGCGCATCCTACGAATATGCCGATGGCATGGGCTTCCCCAAGCTGATCAAGTCGATCGAGAAGGTCGACGACCTGACGGTCAAGTTCACGCTCAACAAGCCTGAAGCGCCCTTCATCGCCGACCTCGCCATGGACTTCGCCTCCATCGTGTCGAAAGAATATGCCGACAAGCTGATGGCCGACAAGAACATGGTTCAGATGAACCAGAAGCCGCTCGGCACCGGTCCCTTCACCTTCGTTGGCTATCAGCAGGATGCCGTCATCCGCTACCAGGCCAATGCCGACTATTGGGGCAGCAAGCAGAAGATCAGCGATCTCGTCTTCGCCATCACGCCTGATGCATCGGTTCGTGCGCAGAAGCTCAAGGCCGGCGAATGCCAGATCACCGTCTATCCGAATGCCGCCGACGTGCAGGGCCTCAAGGGTGATGCCAACCTGACCGTTGCGTCGCAGGAAGGCCTGAACGTCGCCTATCTCGCCTACAACACGATGCAGGCTCCGTTCGACAAGCCGGAAGTGCGCAAGGCGCTGAACCAGGCGATCAACAAGCAGGCAATCGTCGATGCCGTGTTCCAGGGCGCGGCCAAGGTTGCCAAGAACCCGATCCCGCCGACCATGTGGTCCTATAACGACAAGGTCGAAGACGACAAGTACGATCCGGCTGCCGCCAAGGCGGCACTCGAAAAGGCCGGCGTCAAGGATCTTTCCATGAAGATCTGGGCCATGCCCGTCTCGCGTCCCTACATGCTGAACGCCCGCCGTGCGGCCGAACTCATGCAGGCCGACTTCGCCAAGGTTGGCGTCAAGGTCGAGATCGTGACCTATGAATGGGCCGAGTACCTGAAGCAGTCCAAGGCCAAGGATCGTGACGGCGCCGTCATGCTCGGCTGGACCGGCGACAATGGCGACCCCGACAACTTCCTCGACACGCTGCTCGGCTGCGATGCCGTCGGCGGCAACAACCGCGCGCAGTGGTGCGACAAGGACTTCGACGCTCTCGTGAAGAAGGCCAAGACCACGTCGGACCAGGCCGAGCGCACCAAGCTCTATGAAGAGGCGCAGGTCGTCTTCAAGAAGCAGGCTCCGTGGGCCACGCTCGACCACTCTCTGGTCTTCGTGCCGATGAGCAAGAAGGTGTCCGGCTTCCACGTCGATCCGCTCGGTTATCACCGCTTCGACGACGTCGACGTCGCTGAATAATCCGCAGTCCTTTCGCAGCCGGGGGTTCTCTTTTTCGAGGGCCCCCGGCTGTGCTCAATCGGAGTGTTGCCGATGCTGCGTTTTATCCTTGGCCGGCTTGCGATCCTCATCCCGACATTCATCGGGGTGGCGTTGATCGCGTTTTCGTTTATCCGCCTGCTTCCGGGCGACCCTGTCATGCTCATGTCGGGCGAGCGGGTGATGTCGGAAGAAAAACATGCCCAGATCATGCACGATCTCGGCTATGACCAACCCATCGCCGTGCAATTCGTCGACTATCTCGGCAAGATCGCCCATGGCGACCTTGGCCGGTCGGTCGTGACGAAGAAGCCGGTGCTGGAAGATTTCAAGGCGCTGTTTCCGGCGACGCTGGAACTGTCCATTTGCGCCATCATCGTGGCCGTCCTGCTCGGTATTCCCGCAGGCGTGATTGCGGCGGTGAAGCGCGGGTCCTGGCTCGACCAGACGCTGATGGGAGCCGCCCTTGTCGGCTATTCCATGCCGATCTTCTGGTGGGGCCTGCTGCTGATCATCTTCTTTTCCGGCTTCCTCGGCTGGACGCCCGTCTCCGGGCGCATCTCGCTCATGTATTTCTTCCCGGCCAAGACCGGCTTCATGCTGATCGACAGTCTGCTCTCGGGTCAGAAGGGCGCGTTTTCCTCTGCCGTCAGCCACCTGATCCTGCCGACCGTCGTGCTGGCGACCATCCCGCTCGCCGTCATTGCGCGCCAGACGCGGTCTGCCATGCTGGAAGTCCTGGGTGAGGATTATGTGCGGACGGCGCGCTCCAAGGGTCTGTCGCCTTTCCGTGTCGTCGGTTTCCATGCGCTGCGCAACGCGCTGATCCCGGTGGTCACGACGATCGGCCTGCAGGTGGGCGTGCTGCTCGCCGGTGCGATCCTGACCGAGACGATCTTCTCCTGGCCGGGCATCGGCAAGTGGATGGTCGATGCCGTGTTCAAGCGCGACTATCCGGTTGTGCAGGGCGGGTTGCTGCTGATCGCCGGCATCATCATGATCGTCAACCTCATCGTTGACATCACCTACGGGTTCATCAACCCGCGCATCCGGCGTTAGGAGGCAAGGCCATGGCTGAAGCAACACAAAACGCCGTCAAGCCGCAATCTGCGCTCGGCGAATTCTGGTACTATTTCACGCGCTCCAAGGGTGCGGTGATCGGCCTTGCGGTCTTTGTCATCGTCGTCCTGATGGCGATCTTTGCACCGCTGATCGCGCCGCATCTGCCGAATGAGCAGGACCGAACGCTGCTCCTGCTTCCGCCGTCCTGGGCGCAGGGCGGTAACGTGTCCTATCTGCTGGGCACCGATCCGGTCGGGCGGGACATCTTCTCGCGGCTTGTCTATGGCGCACGCTTTTCGCTGTTCATCGGCGTCGTGGTCGTGTCTTTGTCGGTGTTTCTCGGCGTGGTCATCGGCCTTGTCGCAGGCTTTGCCGGCGGCAAGACCGATATCGTGATCATGCGCGTCATGGACATCATCCTCGCCTTCCCGTCGCTGTTGCTGGCGCTGGTGCTGGTCGCAATTCTGGGGCCGAGCCTCATGAATGCGATGATGGCAATCGCGCTGGTCAACCTGCCGCATTTCGTGCGGCTGACGCGCGCTTCGGTGATGACAGAGAAGACGAAGGACTATGTCGTCGGCTCTCGTGTCGCCGGCGCACGCTGGCCCAGATTGATGTTCATCACCATCCTGCCGAACTGTCTGGCGCCGCTGATCGTGCAGGCGACGCTGGCCTTCTCGGCGGCGATTCTAGAAGCGGCAGCGCTCGGCTTTCTCGGCATGGGTGCGCAGCCGCCGACGCCGGAATGGGGCACGATGCTGGCGGAAGCCCGCGAGTTCATCAGCCGCGCCTGGTGGGTCGTGACCTTCCCGGGTCTTGCGATCCTCATCACAGTGCTGGCAATCAACCTCATGGGCGATGGCCTGCGCGATGCGCTCGATCCCAAGCTGAAGAGGTCGTGACATGGTAGGTCGTGATAAGGCGCTTCTCGAAATCTCAAACCTCACGGTGGAATTCCAGACGGCAAGCGGCGTGTTCCGCGCGGTCGATGGCGTTTCGCTGACCTGCGACAAGGGCGAGATCCTCGCCATTGTCGGCGAGAGCGGCTCGGGCAAGTCGGTGGCGATGCTGGCCGTCATGGGGCTTCTGCCCTGGACGGCGAAGATCACCGCCGACCGCATGGCCTTCGACGGCAAGGACCTTCGGGGAATGAGCGCCCGCGAGCGCCGCAGGATCATCGGCAAGGATATTGCCATGATCTTCCAGGAGCCGATGTCGAGCCTCAATCCCTGCTTCACGGTTGGCTATCAGCTCGGCGAGACGCTGAAGCTGCATATGGGCCTCAACCGGGCGGAGCGGCGGGCGCGCTCGATCGAGCTGCTGCAGCTCGTCGGCATTCCGGCCCCCGAAGACCGGCTCTCCAACTTCCCGCATCAGATGTCCGGCGGCATGAGCCAGCGCGTCATGATCGCCATGGCGCTCGCCTGCAATCCGAAGCTCCTGATCGCCGACGAGCCGACCACGGCGCTCGATGTGACGATCCAGGCGCAGATCCTCGAACTGCTGGTGCGCCTGCAGCGCGAGAACGGCATGGCGCTGGTGCTGATCACGCATGACATGGGCGTGGTGGCAGAAACTGCCGAGCGTGTTCAGGTGCAGTATGCGGGCCAAAAAGTGGAAGAGCAGCCGGTGAAGGCGCTGTTTGCCGATCCGCATCATCCTTACACCGTGGGCCTGCTGGCTTCGCTGCCGGAACGGGCGATTGAGGGACAGAGACTGCCGTCGATACCGGGCGTCGTGCCCGGCCAGTTCGACCGGCCGCCGGGCTGTCTTTTCGCGCCGCGCTGCAGCTTTGCGGACGCGGCCTGTCAGACGAAACCGCCGCGGCAGGGCCCGGCATTGGGCAATGCGCTCTGTTTCTATCCGCTGGTGAACGGCGAGCCGCAACGTCTGGGAGGTGCGGCATGAGCGATGTCGTGATGGAAGGCCGCGACCTCAAGCGGTATTACGAAGCGGGCCGCAAGCTCTTCAAGCCGGCTGCGACCGTGAAGGCGCTGAACGGCGTGAGCTTCAGGCTCGAACGCGGCAAGACGCTGGCTGTTGTCGGTGAATCGGGCTGCGGGAAATCGACGCTCGCCCGTCTCGCCACCATGATCGAGCCGCCGTCCGAGGGCGAACTCACCATTGGCGGCAAGCCGGCGCTGGTCGGCGATGCATCGCTCCGCTCGCGCGTGCAGATCGTGTTCCAGAACCCCTATGGCTCGCTCAATCCGCGCCAGAAGGTGGGCGACATTCTGGAAGAGCCGTTGAAGATCAACACGAAGCTTTCGTCCGTCGAACGTCGCGCGAAGGTCGAGGACATGATGAAGCGCGTGGGGCTCCGGCCTGAACATTACGGGCGCTACCCGCACATGTTTTCCGGCGGCCAGCGCCAGCGCATCGCCATTGCCCGCGCCCTGATGCTTAACCCGGACATTCTCGTGCTCGACGAGCCGGTCTCGGCGCTGGATCTGTCGATCCAGGCGCAGGTGCTGAACCTGCTGATGGACCTGCAGGAGGAGATGGGGCTCGCCTATCTCTTCATCTCGCACGGGCTTTCGGTGGTGAAGCATATTTCGGACGAGGTCATGGTCATGTATCTCGGAAGGCCGGTGGAAGAGGGCGCAGCGGACCAGGTCTTCGCCCGTCCGCGGCATCCCTATACGGCAGCGCTTTTGTCTGCGACACCCGTTGCCGATCCGGGCCGCGAGAAGACGCGCATCAGCCTGACCGGCGAATTGCCGTCACCGCTCAGGCCGCCGTCCGGCTGCCCGTTCCATCCGCGCTGCTGGCGCGCGACGGATGTCTGCAAGGCAGAGATGCCGCCGCTGACCGGGGATGCGGGGCATACATTTGCGTGCCATCATCCGCTGGATTGAGGGGTGATGACGGAGGGCGGAGTTCGTGGCTCCCCCCTCACCCCGCCTCCGCTATCGCTCGGCGGACCTCTCCCCGATGGGGCGAGGAGGCCCGAAACGCTGCGGCACTTCCTC
The DNA here is from genome assembly GCA_035565055.1 of Ensifer sp. Lineage (GTDB taxonomy): Bacteria > Pseudomonadota > Alphaproteobacteria > Rhizobiales > Rhizobiaceae > Ensifer_A. Next base: position 6,132 of record DATMTA010000169.1, on the reverse strand, counting down.
TTCTCCCCATCGGGGAGAAGATGCCGGCAGGCAGATGAGGGGGGGCGGCGGCGCAGCGCTAGCTTCCGGACGCTTCGAGGCCTGCGCTTTGCGCAGGTACCTCAGCGTGAGGGCAGTGCGATCAACCCTCCGGATCCAGAAACCCACCCGACTGCCGGTCCCAGAGCCGGGCATAATGACCGCCGAGCACCAGCAATTCGTGATGCGTGCCCTGTTCGACGATCTGGCCGCGATCCAGCACGACCAGACGGTCCATCGCCGCTATCGTGGAGAGCCGGTGGGCAATCGCGATCACGGTGCGGTCCTGCATCAGGTTTTCGAGGCTCGACTGGATGGCGGATTCGACTTCGGAGTCGAGTGCGCTCGTCGCCTCGTCGAGGATCAGGATCGGCGCGTTCTTGAGGATGACGCGGGCAATCGCGATGCGCTGGCGCTGGCCGCCGGAGAGCTTGACGCCGCGCTCGCCGACATGGGCGTCGAAGCCTGTCAGGCCGTTCCAGTCGGTCAGGTGCTCGATGAATTCCACCGCGTGTGCCTGTTCGGCTGCCGCAATCACCTGCGCACGGGTCGCATCGCTGCGGCCATAGGCGATGTTTTCGTGGATCGAGCGGTGGAGCAGGGACGTGTCCTGCGTCACCACCGAGATATGCCGGCGGATGCTTTCCTGCGTGGCATCGGCGATGTTCTGCCCGTCGATGAGGATGCGGCCGGATTCGAGATCGTAGAAGCGGAGCAGCAGGTTGACCAGCGTCGACTTGCCGGCGCCCGAGCGGCCGACAAGACCGATACGCTCGCCGGGCTTGATGTCGAGCGTCAGGTTCTCGATGATCCCGCCCTTGCGGCCATAGTGGAAGGAGATGTTGTCGAAGCGAATGCCGCCCTTCTTCACGGTGAGCGGCTTGGCATTCGGCTTGTCGGTGAGGCCGATCGGCTGCGCGATGGTCTCCATGCTTTCATGCACGGTCCCGAGCTGTTCGAAGATGGTCGAGATTTCCAGCGCGACGCGGGAGGAAATGCTCGAGATTTGCAGGGTCATCGGCAGGACGATGGCGACGATGTCGATGCCGACCTTGCCGTTCGACCAGAGCCAGATGGCCATGGACGCGGTGCCGGCGATCAGCAGGCCGGAGAGCAGCGAAAGGCCGATGCCGAAGAGCGAGAGCCAGCGATGCTGGGTGGTCATCCTGCCGGTATGCACATCGACCGATTCGCGCACGAAGGCGTCCTCGTCCTCGGCGCGGGCGAAGAGCTTGACCGTCATGATGTTCGTGTAGCTGTCGACGATGCGACCGACCATGTCGGAGCGTGCATAGGCGATATTGCGCGAGCCGCGGCGGATCTTCGGTACGATGAAGGCGAGGAAGCCGATATAGGCCAGCGTCCAGCCGAGAACCGGGATGACGAGCCACAGGCTGGCGGTGGCCAGGAACAGTGCGCCAACGAGGCCGAGGGCGGCGAGATACCAGACGACGGAAATGACCGAGACGGCGGAGTTTCTCAGCGCAAAGCCCACTTCGAGCACGCGCGAGCCGATGCGGCCGGCAAAGTCGTTCTGGAAGAAGGAAAGGTTCTGGCGAATGACATGCCAATGGCTCTGCCAGCGCACGAGGTTGGTCATGCCCGGCGCAATCGCCTGATTGAGCACCAGCGCCTGAAAGGCCATGACCAGCGGCTTGACCGCCAGAACAAGGATCACGAGGCTCAAGACCAGATGCTGGCTGTTGCCGACCACCAGTTCCGGTGCGCTCGTGGTCAATGCCTTGACCAGCCGCCCCATGAAGATCGGGATCGCCGCATCGGTTACGGCCACCAGAAAGCTTGCCACCAGCAGCATGACGAAGAGGCCCTTCGCCTGGCGGATGAAGAACCAGTAGAAGCTCAGAATCCCTTCGGGCGGATTGCCGGGCGTCTCGCGGGCAGTGGGGATGATGAGATTTTCGAAATAGCGGAGCATGGGGCGGGATCCTGAAGCATTTCATCGACGCCGCGTGGTGCCGGGCGAGGAAATGCCAAAAAAGTAAGGGCATGCAACTTTTCAAATCGCGCTTCTGGTGCACCCCGAATGTGGTGCAAAGAAGGTCAGCGGCGACTATCGGATTGTTGCCATTGAGCGCTCGTTCGATGAGTCGAACAAGGCCGAATGCGTCATGCGGGCTTCAGGAATTTTGATGGGTTGGGTGGGGATGTGCTCCAACGTTGCCGTCATCCTCGCCCCTGTGGCGAGGATCTACGACGCAGCCTCATCCGCTTCGTGAATGGCATTCATAATACTGCGTCTGCTTCCGCCGTTTACATGTCATCCGAACCGTTGAACTCGCATTGTCTTCAGCAGATCCTCGCCACAAGGGCGAGGATGACGGAGGAGAAGAAGCTCATCACCCCCGCAATCCCGGCGCTTCCTGACCCGTCCGCTCAACATATTCCGTATAACCGCCATCGTACCGATGCACGCCTTCCGGTGTCAGTTCCAGCACGCGGTTGGACAGGGCTGCGAGGAAGTGACGGTCGTGGGATACGAAGAGCATGGTGCCTTCGTAGGACTGCAGCGCCTTGATCAGCATTTCCTTGGTGTCGAGGTCGAGGTGGTTGGTCGGCTCGTCCAGAACGAGGAAGTTCGGCGGGTCGAAGAGCATGGCAGCCATGACGAGGCGGGCCTTTTCGCCGCCGGAAAGCACGCGGCATTTCTTCTCGACATCGTCGCCGGTGAAACCGAAAGCGCCGGACAGCGCGCGCAGCGGCGCCTGGCCGGCCTTGGGGAAGCGTTCCTCCAGCCATTGCAGGATGGTGAGATCGCCGGTCAGAACGTCCATCGCATGCTGGGCGAAATAGCCGAGCTTGACGCTCGCGCCGATCGTCACTGTTCCTGAATCCGGCTTGGCATCGCTGGCGACCAGCTTCAGAAGCGTCGATTTGCCGGCGCCGTTGACGCCCATGATGCACCAGCGCTCGCGGCGCTTGATCATGAAATCGAAGCCGTCATAGATGATCTTCGAGCCGTATTGCTTGTGCACGCCCTTGATGTTGACGACATCGTCGCCCGAACGCGGCGCGGGGAGGAAGTCGAAGGCGACCGTCTGGCGGCGGCGCGGCGGCTCCACGCGCTCGATCTTGTCGAGTTTCTTGACCCGGCTCTGGACTTGCGCGGCGTGGGAGGCGCGCGCCTTGAAGCGCTCGATGAACTTGAGCTCCTTGGCGAGCATCGCCTGTTGGCGCTCGAACTGCGCCTGCTGCTGCTTTTCGTTCTGCGCCCGCTGGCCTTCGTAGAATTCATAATCGCCGGAATAGGAAGTGAGGGAGCCTGCATCGATCTCGATGATCTTGTTGACGATGCGGTTCATGAATTCGCGGTCGTGCGAGGTCATGAGCAGCGCGCCGTCATAGCCTTTGAGGAAATTTTCCAGCCAGATCAGGCTTTCGAGGTCGAGATGGTTCGACGGTTCGTCGAGTAGCATGACGTCGGGCCGCATGAGGAGAATGCGGGCGAGCGCCACGCGCATCTTCCAGCCGCCCGAGAGCTTGCCGACATCGCCATCCATCATCTCCTGGGAAAAGGAGAGGCCGGCCAGCACTTCGCGGGCGCGGCTTTCGAGACCGTAGCCGTCGAGTTCCTCGTATCGCCCCTGCACCTCGCCATAGCGCTCGATGATCTGGTCCATTTCATCGAGCCGATCCGGATCGACCATGGCAGCTTCCAGCGCGTGGAGTTCGGCGGCGATCTCGCTCACCGGACCTGCGCCCGCCATGACCTCCTCGACCGCCGAGCGGCCGGACATTTCGCCGACATCCTGGTCGAAATAGCCGACGGTCACGCCTTTTTCCGTCGAGATCTGGCCTTCGTCGGGCTGTTCCTCGCCGGTGATCATGCGGAAAAGGGTCGTCTTGCCCGCTCCGTTGGGCCCCACCAGGCCGATCTTTTCGCCGCGGTTCAGGGCTGCGGACGCCTCGATATAAAGGATGCGGTTGCTATTCGACTTGCTGACATTTTCGATGCGAATCATGAAGGCGGTCCGGGTGGGGCGGTTCCCCAAAATCCGATGCGGATTGCTGCGAAACTGCGCTTGAAACGAGTTGTCGCCCCTATGCCACGGCGCGCGCAGCATGTCACGCGACGAGAAAATGTCAGGTGAATGCTTTCCTGAATGGCACGTTCAGCCACGGTTCAGGCTGTCAGCCGTAATTTCCATGTCAACACGGCAAATCACTTCGGCCGATCTGAAAGGAAAATCAAATGCGTACGTTTCTGAAGGTTGTTGCAGTCTCGAGCGCCCTCCTGGTGGCCGCACAGGCAGTTCCGGCCGCAGCGCGCGACCACGGTAACAATGACGACATGCTAGCCGTCGGCATTGCCGGCCTTGCCGCAGGCGTCATTGCCGGTGCCATCGTTTCCGGCTCGCAGGACAACGGTCCGCGTGAAGTGCAGACCTATGACGACGCACCGCACTATCGCGAGCGTCCGGTCTATTACAACAACCGCGGCGACGACGGTTATCGCCCCGCCAGCTACCAGCGCGTTCGCCCCTGGTCGGCCGCCTGGTATCAGGCCTGCGAAGACCGTTACGACAGCTTCGATCCGCAGACCGGCACCTATATCGATGGCTACGGCAACGAGCGTTTCTGCAAGGTTCGTTGATCACTTTCCACTTTGATCGATGCTCAACCGGGGACTAACCAGTCTCCGGTTGTTTTGTTTTTGTTGCTGGCCTTTGCTTTCAAATACGAGCCGGAAACTAACTTTCAGACAGCCAGCGCAACAGCGCCAAAATTGATCAGGCCTGTGTTCGCTTGCCTGTTAATTCTGCACGCAAAGGTTTTAAAGGCTCTGTACGAGTCTAATTTTTCTGTCTTATCTTTTTCGCCGATCAAGTTTCTATCAAATTACCGAATCACATCGTAAGGCTAGAGAACTGAATTGCATTGAGGCAAGTGTCAGTAGCCAAAGTTAGTGAGTTCGCGCCTTGTCGTTCTGCCTTGTAAAGCAAAAATTAACCGTTATGGTCTCAACGTTGCAAGTGGATCGCCATGAGCTTATTTGCGTCGGTGTCTTTTGGGCATAGTTGCACCGACTGTAAGGCAAATGAGAAGATCTCTGCATGAGGGGGCGAGAGCGGTGTTGATGACACCTCTTGCATGATGCGCGTCTCCCGAGGCTTCCAAAGCCATGTTTCTCCGAAAGAATTGACCAAGTGCGTAAGTTTGTCTGCGGTTGAACTGCGGCACGTGCGCCTTGAGGTCTGGTTTTACCGTCGATCCCACTGTCCGGACAGTCAGGAGTTCGACGGGAAAAGCGCGTAACTGGGCAAATAGGAAAGCGACGGCGCAGATGGTTTCGATTATTTCTTCTCTGACGACGAGCCAGATTAAATCTCTCTCGACGACTACGATCGCAGCACTGAACACCGGCGATGTGGCTGCGTTCTCTACCGCCCAGGTTGGAGCGCTCTCCTCCAGACAGATTGGCGCTTTCCAGACGACTGAGATCGCGGCCTTTACCACCGCCCAGATGGACGCGGTTTCGACCTCTGCAGTTACCGGGCTGACGCTTACCCAGCTCGCGGTCATTTCGACGGACATCATTGCAGGCCTGACAAGCGCACAGGTCGGGAGTCTGACCAGCTCGCAGGTCGCAGGCCTCACGTCCGCGCAGGTCGATGCGCTGACCTCCGGACAGATCGGCTCCATGGGCTCGGCAGCGATTGCTGCATTGACCACCGACGATATTGCAACCTTCTCCACCAGCGAAGTCGCCGTCATCACGCCCAAGGCGATTGCCGGGATGACCACCGCCGGTATTGCTGTTCTCACGACCGATCAGTTCGCTGCAATGACCTCAAGCCAGATCGGCGCGATGAAGTCCACGCAGGTCGCCGCGCTCACGACGGCGCAGCTCGCGGTCATGACGACGTCCCAGGCATCTGCGCTCACCTCTACCCAGCTGGGCGCTATGACGACGACGCAGATCGCCGCACTTTCGGCGACGCAGCTTGCCGCGGTGAAGTCGACGGCGATTGCAGGTCTTACCTCCTCGCAGGTCGGTGCCCTGACGACGGATCAGGTTGCGGCGCTGACGACGGGTCAGGCAAGTGCGCTGACGTCCACGCAGATGGCAGCGATCTCGGCGGCCAACCTCGCGGT
>DATMTA010000168.1:0-19772 GCA_035565055.1 Ensifer sp. | reverse complement strand
GCGGGCTCTGCCGCTCCGGCAAAGGCCGAGGCCACCCCCGCACCGAAGGCGGAGGCTGCTCCGGCTGCAGCGACGGCGCCTGCCGCCGCACCAGTGGCGGTTTCATCAAACGGCAACCGCACCTTCTCTTCGCCGCTTGCTCGCAGGCTCGCTAAGGAAGCCGGTATCGACTTGTCGGCTGTCGCCGGCTCCGGCCCGCATGGCCGCGTCGTCAAGTCCGACGTCGAGAAGGCTGTCGCTTCGGGTACCGGCAAGGCTGCTCCTGCTGCCGCCGCTGCTGCTCCTGCCGCCGCACCGGCTGCTGCCGCGTCTGCTGCGCCGCTGGCAAAGCAGGCTTCGGAAGAGGCCGTTCTCAAGCTGTTCGAGCCGGGCTCTTACGAACTCGTGCCGCATGACGGCATGCGCAAGACGATTGCAAAGCGCCTTGTCGAATCCAAGCAGACCGTCCCGCATTTCTACGTCACGGTCGATTGCGAACTCGATGCTCTTCTGGAACTTCGCGCGCAGCTTAACCATTCGGCTCCCCGCAAGGACGACCGTGCCGCCTACAAGCTGTCGGTCAACGACATGATCATCAAGGCGCTGGCGCTGGCGCTCCGCGATGTTCCGGATGCGAATGTGTCCTGGACCGACAGCAACATGGTCAAGCACAAGCATTCCGATGTTGGCGTTGCCGTCTCGATCCCCGGTGGCCTGATCACGCCGATCATCCGCCGCGCCGAAGAGAAGAGCCTGTCCACCATCTCCAACGAGATGAAGGATTACGGCAAGCGCGCCAAGGAACGGAAGCTGAAGCCGGAGGAGTATCAGGGTGGCACGACCGCCGTGTCCAACATGGGCATGATGGGCGTCAAGCACTTCGCCGCCGTGATCAACCCGCCGCACGCCACGATCCTCGCCGTGGGCGCAGGTGAACAGCGCGTCGTCGTCAAGAACGGCGAGATGGTCATTGCGCAGGTCATGACCGTCACGCTCTCCACCGACCATCGCTGCGTCGATGGTGCGCTGGGCGCCGAGCTGCTGGCCGCCTTCAAGGGCTATATCGAAAACCCGATGTCGATGCTGGTTTGATCCGAGGAGAGGGCGGATGAAAACCATCCTCGCCTACGGAGACAGCCTGACCTGGGGCCACGATGCGGAGCGATTGGGCCGTCATGCCCATGAAGACCGCTGGCCCTCGGTCTTGCAAAAGGCGCTCGGACACGGCGTTCGCGTGATCCCGGAAGGGCTGGGCGGGCGCACGACGGCCTATGAGGATCAGCTGGCGGATTGCGACCGCAACGGAGCGCGCATCCTTCCGACGCTACTTCACAGCCACGCGCCGATCGACCTGGTGATCCTGATGCTCGGCACCAACGATCTGAAGCCTTCGGTCGTTGGCACGGCGCATGGCGCGTTGAAGGGCATGGCCCGTCTGGTCCAGCTCATTCGCCATCATGCCTGGCCGTTTGAATACGAGATGCCGGAAATCCTGATCGTTTCGCCGCCGCTTGTGCGCGAAACGGCGAATTCCGATTACGCCGCTGCGTTTGCCGGTGCCATCGAACAGTCGAAGATGCTTGCGACATTCTACCGCGACCTTGCAGACGAAACGGGCTGCGGCTTTTTCGATGCGGCCTCGGTGGCGGTGGCAACACCCATTGATGGCGTCCACCTCGATGCGGAAAATACGCGGGCGATTGGACGGGCACTGGAGCCGATTGTCCGAATGCAGATCGGAATGTGATGAGGGGAGTTGATCAGGGTCAAGGGTAAGGATCGGCGTTGCGCGTAGCCTGACAGTGTCAAAGTTCTAAAGGGGACCGGACATGTCGAACACACCGCACGAACTGCATGATGAATTCCCGGAATATGCCGCCAAGATCCGCCACCTGCGCGAAGTTGACGGGCATTTCTACCGCATCTCGAATGAGTATCACGAGGTGAACGGGGCCATCCATCGCGCAGAGACCGATATTGAGCCTGCCGACGACTTCCATGTGGCTGACCTGCGCAAGAAGCGCATGAAGCTGAAAGATGAAATCTACGCGATGCTGGTGGGCCACGAACAGGTCGAACCCATCGTATGAGGCGGGCGGGATCTTCGCTGCCTCGACAAAAGAGGAGTGGAGACCCCATGTCGAATGCTTATGACCTGATCGTGATCGGTTCCGGCCCCGGCGGCTACATCGCGGCCATCCGGGCTTCCCAGCTTGGGATGAAGGTGGCAGTGGTCGAGCGCGAACATCTCGCCGGTATCTGCTCCAACTGGGGCTGCATTCCGACCAAGGCGCTGCTGCGCACCGCCGATGTCATGCACACGGCGACGCACGCCAAGGATTACGGTCTCGTGCTGGACGGCGCGATGAAGCCGGACATCAAGGCCATCGTCGCCCGCTCGCGCGGCATTGCTGCCCGCATGAACAACGGCGTCGGCTTCCTGTTCAAGAAGAACAAGGTCGACATCATCTGGGGCGAAGCGAAGATCACCAAGCCGGGCGAGATCGTCGTCGGCAAGAGCACCAAGCCGGTCGTGCAGCCGCAAGGTCCCGTGCCGAAGAACACGCTGGGCGAGGGCACCTACACCGCCAAGCATATCATCATCGCCACCGGCGCACGCCCGCGCGCGCTACCTGGCATCGAGCCCGATGGCAAGCTGATCTGGACCTATTTCGAGGCCATGAAGCCGGAAGAAATGCCGAAGTCGCTGCTCGTCATGGGCTCGGGCGCCATCGGCATCGAATTTGCCAGCTTCTACCGCACCATGGGCGTCGACGTGACCGTGGTGGAAATCATGAAGCAGGTCATGCCGGTCGAGGACGAGGAAATCTCCGCCTTCGCCAAGAAGCAGCTCGAGAAACAGGGCATGAAGATCATGCTCGAAGCCAAGGTTGCCAAGGTCGAGAAGGGTGCAAACTCCGTCACCGCAACGATCGAGAAGAAGGACGGCTCGGTCGAGAAGATCACGGCTGATCGCATGATCTCGGCTGTCGGCGTTCAGGCCAATATCGAAGGCATTGGGCTTGAAGCCGTCGGCGTCAAGACCGATCGCGGCTTCATCGTCATCGACGGCTATGGCAAGACGAATGTGCACGGCATCTACGCCATCGGCGACGTTGCAGGCCCGCCGATGCTCGCCCACAAGGCCGAGCACGAAGCCGTGATCTGCGTCGAGAAGATTGCCGGCGTGCCGAACGTTCACCCGATGGACAAGAACAAGATCCCGGGCTGCACCTATTGCAACCCGCAGGTCGCCTCTGTTGGCCTCACCGAAGCGAAAGCCAAGGCCGAAGGCCGCGACATCCGCGTCGGCCGCTTCAACTTCGCCGCCAACGGCAAGGCTGTCGCTCTGGGAGAAGATCAGGGCATGGTCAAGACCATTTTCGACAAGAAGACGGGCGAGCTGATTGGCGCGCATATGGTTGGCGCGGAAGTCACCGAACTGATCCAGGGCTTCGTCGTTGCCATGAACCTGGAGACGACCGAAGAAGACCTGATGCACACGATCTTCCCGCATCCGACCATTTCGGAAACGATGAAGGAAAGCGTGCTTGACGCTTACGGCAAGGTTCTGAACGCCTGATGTAAAAAGTCCCTTCGCGGTGACATTCGCGAGGGGCTTGGCAGGGTACGGTTTTGGATCGATAAATGGCCGGGCAGGCCGCAGGCTCTTGAAAGCGCGCGGCCGCCTCATATGTCAGGTTGATAAAACGCGGAGACGCTAAAAATGCATGAGGCATTCCAAGTCGGCTGGCTGATGGCCATCATCATCGGCGGTATTGCAGGCTGGCTCGCCGGCAAGTTCATGAACATGCCGAGCGGTCTCTTCATGAACATCATCCTCGGCGTCGTCGGCGCGGTGGTCGCCAATGCCGTTCTCGGCGTGTTCGGGATCGTCATTTTCGGCGGCTGGCTCGCCTACCTGATTGCCGGCTTCATCGGGGCCTGCATACTGCTCTTCGTGGTCAAACTCATCCGGAGTTGAGTTCCGGAAAGGACTGAAATCTCATGGTCACCATTCTCGACAACGTCGCTGGCGACGCAAAGCGCGTCCGTCACCCGGAAAAGGCGCACAAGCCGGACACCGAAATCCTGCGCAAGCCGGAATGGATCCGTGTGAAGGCGCCAGTGTCGAAGGGCTATCAGGAAACGCGCGATCTCGTGCGTTCCCACAAGCTGGTGACCGTGTGCGAAGAGGCGGGCTGCCCCAATATCGGCGAATGCTGGGACAAGAAGCACGCGACCTTCATGATCATGGGTGAGATCTGCACCCGCGCCTGTGCCTTCTGCAACGTGGCGACGGGCCGGCCGCTGCCGCTCGATATGGAAGAGCCGGCAAACGTCGCCAAGGCCGTCAAGCAGATGGGCCTCAGCCACGTCGTTATCACCTCCGTGGACCGCGACGATTTGGAAGACGGTGGCGCCGAGCACTTCGAAAAGGTGATCTGGGCGATCCGCGAAGCGTCTCCGCAAACGACCATCGAAATCCTGACGCCGGACTTCTTGAAGAAGCCGGGCGCGCTGGAGCGGGTCGTGGCAGCCAAGCCCGATGTCTTCAACCACAATCTCGAAACCGTGCCAGGCAACTATCTGACGGTGCGGCCGGGTGCGCGCTATTTCCATTCGATCCGCCTCTTGCAGAGGGTGAAGGAACTCGACCCGACCATGTTCACGAAGTCCGGAATCATGGTCGGCCTCGGCGAAGAGCGCAACGAAGTGCTGCAACTGATGGACGACCTGCGCAGCGCCGACGTCGATTTCATGACCATCGGCCAGTATCTGCAGCCGACCCGCAAGCACCACAAGGTGGAAGCTTTCGTGACGCCGGAAGAATTCAAGTCCTACGAAACGATCGCCTATTCGAAAGGCTTCCTGATGGTCGCATCCTCGCCGCTGACACGCTCGTCTCACCATGCTGGGGACGACTTTGCGCGGCTGAAGGCGGCGCGAGAGCGGAAGCTTCAGGCGGCGGAATAGGGCGCTTTGATTCTCAGGTCTGTTTCATGATACGATCCTTCAAGGATAGGCAGACCGAAAAGCTCTTCGAGAGCAGCAACTCACGCCGAATTCCGGCGGAGATAATCGAGCGGGCGCGGCGCAAGCTGATGTCTCTTCATGCTGCGCATTTGTTGGACGATTTGAGAGTTCCACCGAGTAACCGTATGGAACGCTTGAGGGCGACCGGGAAGGGCAATACTCGATCAGGATCAATGATCAGTGGCGCATCTGCTTTCGGTTTGAAGAAGGCGACGCGTTCGACGTTGAAATTTGTGATTATCATTGAGGCCGCAAATGCTGTTCGTCCCCGTTGATCCCATTCACCCCGCACAAATTCTGCGGGAAGAATTCATGGCAGATTACGGCTTGAGCGTAGCAGGTTTGGCCAAGGATTTGGGTATTAACTCTGGCCGCTTGGCAGAATTGTTGGATGGACGTAGCCCGCTCGACGCGGAGATGGCGCTGCGGCTCTCGCGCTATTTCTCGAACTCTCCGGAATACTGGCTGAACCTCCAGAGAACTTATGATCTTGCGATTGCGTTGAAACAGTCGAAGGGTCTCGAAGATATCAGGCCTATTGAGGCTGCCTGAGGCCGGATTCTTGCCGTATCCGAGTTGATTTTGTCGGCTCTCGACCGTATTTCCCGATCATGCCACAGTTCGAAACCCGCCGCCCCGTTCCGCAATCGCCCGACCAGATGTTCGCGCTGGTCGCGGATGTGGAGCAGTATCCTCAGTTCCTGCCGCTCTGCGAGGGTCTCGTCGTCCGCAGCCGCAAGGAGCGAGATGGCAAGACCTTGCTGGTGGCCGACATGACGGTGGGCTACAAGGCGATCCGCGAGACGTTTACGACGCAGGTCCTGCTCAATCCGGCCGAGCGCGCCATTGACGTGAAATATCTCGACGGGCCGTTCAAATATCTCGACAATCGTTGGCGCTTCAACGAATTGCCGGACGGCGGTTGCGAGGTACATTTCTTCATCGACTACGAATTCAAAAGCCGTATCCTCGGCGCAGTCATGGGCTCCATGTTCGATCGCGCCTTCCGCATGTTTGCCGAAGCCTTCGAGGAACGGGCCAGGAAGATTTACGCCACGCCCGCCTGAGCGGTTCGTGAACGAAAGGGAACGACATGAGCTTCTTCTCCAAAATCGCCTCGATCTTCGGCGGCGGACAGTCCTCGGGCGAGGCAAAAGGTGCCGCCAAGGAGCATATGCGCGAGATCGGCGGACTCCGGGTCTACGCAACTCCACAGCGTGAAGGCGCGCAGTTTCGGCTCGCAGGGCGCATCGAGAAGGATCAGGATGGCGCGGTCCTTACACGCGAGTTTGTCCGCGCCGATCTCTTTACCACCGAGGATGACGTGGTCGAGGTCACGTTCCGAAAGGCAGAGCAGATCATCAGTCAGAACGGCAAGTCGCTGTTCGCCGACGGCGCGCCGACTGGGCGCGCGTGAATGCGCTCCTGGATGCGGCGCACCTGTTCTTCCATGCGAACAGGTCAGTGCTCTTTACGTATCTCTAATAAACGACTGACTTCGCAAAGATTTTCATAATTTTTGTAAATATTGCGGCGCCGAAGCGAACGCAAAGTTAACCATGCGGCTTCATTCTCCTGCCGGGAGTACTCGCTCACCGGCAGGTGCTGAATGCGCAGGGGAAATTTTGTATTTATGCTGTTGATTGCATCTCTCGCGGCGACGCAAGTCTTCGCGCAAGAGGACCATGTCGCGGATCTGCGGGTGGGCCTTGATCTGACCTGGATCATGACCGCTGGCGCGCTGGTCATGTTCATGCAGGTCGGTTTTCTTCTTCTGGAAGCGGGCATGGTCCGATCCAAGAATTCGATCAATGTCGCGCAGAAGAACATGCTCGACTTCGTCTTCGCGGTCGTGGCGTTTGCCGTGGCCGGCTTCATGTTCGCATTCGGCCGCTCGTCGACGCCTTTGCCGGGTTTCGATCTGAACTACGTCGCGCTCAATGGCCTCAATTCCTGGGAGGCCGGCTTCTTCATCTTTCAGATCATGTTCTGCGGCACGGCGGCGACGATCGTGTCCGGCGCTGTTGCTGAGCGGATGCGCCTTTCGGCCTATATCTGGGGATCGCTCTTCCTGTCCGGAATTATCTATCCGGTCTTCGTGCACTGGGCCTGGGGTTCGGCGCTGGGCGTAAATCCCGGCGCCATCCTCGGCAATGCCGGTTTCATCGACTTTGCCGGCTCGACCGTCGTCCATGCGACCGGTGGCTGGGTATCTCTTGCCGCCTGTATCCTCATCGGAGCCCGTGAAGGCCGCTTCGACGAAGAGGGACGACCGGTGAGGATGTCGGGTCACAGCCCGGTTCTGGCAACGACAGGGGCACTCATTCTCTTTATCGGCTGGATCGGGTTCAACGGTGGATCGACCTTGAAGGCCAACGCCGACATGGCGATGATCATCCTGAACACGGTGCTGGCGGGTGGCTTCGGCGCCGTCGCGGGCTATCTCATGACCAGCTGGATGGATGGTGTTGTCCTGCCCGAGAAGTCACTCTCGGGCATGTTGGGTGGCCTCGTGGCGGTTACGGCTGGATGTCACGTTTTAACGCCTGCCGGCGCCTCCTTGATCGGCGTCCTCGGCGGTGTCGTCGCACTCTGGGGCAACGACATCATGGAGCGTCGCTTCAAGATCGACGACGCCGTGGGAGCGATTGGCGTTCATGCCTTTGCCGGCGTTCTGGGAACGATCGGCCTTGCGCTTCTGGCGCCTTCCGAGCGCCTCCTGAACGGCAGTCGCTGGGACCAGCTGGAAATGCAGGTGCTTGGCTCCTTCGTGAATTTCGTCTGGTCCTTCGGTGTCGGCTACATTTTCTTCTGGCTGTTGAACCGCTTCCTCAAGCTGCGCGTTTCACTGGAAACCGAGCGCGGCGGTCTCAATATCGCGGAACACGGCACTCATATCGGCACCGGTCACGTCGAGGCGGCGCTGTCACAGCTGATCAGTGGCGACGCGGATTTCAGGATGCGTCTGCCCACCGACAGGGGCGGCGATGTCGAACTTCTGACGTCACTCTTTAACCGGTTGATGGACAACCTCGAGGTCGAACATGCCGAACTCAGCCAGCTGGAGGCACTGAAGCGTCAGTCAGAGGAAGCTGAACGCGTCTCCGCGCTTTCAAATGCCACGTTTGAGGCGATCGTCATGCATCGCAATGGCGCGATCATCGATGGCAACGAACGCTTCACGGAACTTGTCGGTGCTGACCTTGCCGATCTGATCGGCCGCGACTTGCTCGACTTCATCGACGAGCCATTCCACGCGACCGTCTGTGCCCTGGTGAACGACGACAGCGACAAGGTCGTCGAGATCGATCTGATCGGAGCAGCGGATATGCGTATCCCTGTTGCCGCAAGGGGCAAGAGTATCGAATATCGCGGCGAACAGGTCCGCGTCGAGTGCATCGTCGACCTGCGCGAGCGCAAGGCGCATGAGGAGCAGATGTTCCGACTCGCCAATCACGATCCCCTGACCGGCCTCGCGAACCGCAGTCTTTTCACCAAGAATCTCGAAAAGGCCATCGGCCTGTCGAACAAGGGCTTCCCGTCCGCGCTGGTCATGGTGGATCTTGACCGGTTCAAGGCGGTCAACGACATCCACGGCCACCAGGCGGGCGATGTTGTGCTGCGGGAAGCTGCAAACCGGCTGACGGAGCTTGCGGGGAAGGGCGGCGTAGTCGCCCGCCTCGGCGGCGACGAGTTTGCGATCATTCGTTACGGGGTGGAGTTCGAGAATCAGGCTGCCGACCTCGGCTTGAGAATCGTCAAGGCGATGGCACGGCCGATCGATATCGGCGGAACCTATGTGACGATCGGATCCAGCGTCGGGATCGCGATATGCCCGACACATGGCGACAGCGCAGAAACGCTTTCATCCCGCGCCGATATTGCGCTCTATCATTCGAAGAAAACCGGCAGAAACACCTACAATATCTTCAGGTCAGGCCTTGATGCACTTCTCGAGAAGCGCCGCAGCCTTGAGGCCGATATGGAAAAGGCGGTCGCCCGCGGCGAGTTCGAGCTCTATTTCCAGCCGCGGGTTGCCGCCAAGACGCTGGCCGTCAAATCCTACGAGGCGCTGATCCGCTGGCATCACCCGACCAGGGGCATGATTGCACCCGCCGATTTCATCCCCGTCGCTGAAGCCTGCGGCCGGATCATCGAAATCGGAGAATGGGTGCTGACCGAGGCAGTCGCGGCACTGCAGGGGCCGATCAAGGATGCGTCCGTCAGCATCAATGTCAGTCCTTACCAGTTCCAGCAGCGCAACTTTGTCGAAACAGTCGAGCGCGCTCTGACCTTCTGGAATGTCCAGCCGGAGCGCATCGAACTCGAGATCACCGAAAGCATGTTGATCGACGACGAGGGGCGGGGCCAGACGGTGATCAAGAAGCTCAAGGCGCTCGGCGTTCAGATCGCGCTGGACGACTTCGGGACCGGCTATTCCTCCTTGTCCTATCTCAGCAAATATCCGTTCGACACAATCAAGATCGACAAGGCCTTCGTCAATGCTCTCGAATCGGAAGATAACGGTGCCTCCATCCTCAATGCCATCATCAGCCTCGGTTCGAGCCTCGGCATGAAGATCGTTGCCGAGGGGATCGAAACCGTCGATCAGGCGGTGTTCCTGATCGAGGCGGGCTGCGAACAGTTGCAGGGTTACCTGTTCGGCCATCCGCTGCCGCTCAAGTCGATCATCTCGACGGTTGCAGACGATGTGCGTGATCGGATCGATGCCGTGATGGACGATCGTTTCGCTGAACGGCAGGCTTCGGCATTGCGCGCGCTCGCGCACGGCTGAGGTCGCAGAAAAAAGAAAACGGCGCCGAGGTGGCGCCGTTTTCCCATCCTGATTTCCGGCTCGATCAAAGAACCAGCCGGTATTTCGCAAAGCCGTTTTCGCCGGCGCCTGCATCCTCGATCTTGGCGCCCTTGACGTCGCCGGCAAACTGCTTGCCCTTCGGACCAGTCTCGAAGACCGCTGTCGTGCCGGGCATTGCCTTGAAGCGCCAGTTGCCGTCGGCGGAGGGATTGATCGTCCCCTGCTGGACGATGTAGCGGACGATGACGTCGCGGTTGGTGTCGGGGGCCACGAAGACGATCTTGTCGCCGGTGATTTCCGGGAAGTTGCCGCCGCCGCCAGCGCGGTAGTTGTTCGTGGCAACCACGAACTTCTGCGCAGGATCGATCGGCTTGCCCTGGAACTGCAGGTTGACGATGCGGCCGGGGCCGTCCGAAACCTTCTTGCCGTCCTTGTCGTACATGGCCGGCTGCGACAGATCGATTTCATAAGTTACGCCGTCGATGACGTCGTAGTTGTAGGACGGGAACTCGTTGTTCAGCAGCGGCGCGTCCTTCGAGCCTTCCTTCACCTGATTGAACATGCCGGCCGACATTTCCAGCCAGCCCTTGACCTGTGCTCCGGTGATGACGACGGCACGGACTGTGTTCGGGTAGAGATAGAGGTCGGAGACGTTCTTGATGGCGATGTCACCGGCGGGGACATCGGTATAGTAGTCGGCTCCGTTGCGACCGCCCGCCTTGAAGGGGGCGGCTGCTGAAAGCACCGGCAGATCCTTGTACTGCGTCTCCTTCAGCATATCCTTGATGTACCAGGTCTGCGCGTTGGATACGATCTGCACGGACGGATCGTCAGCAACCAGGGCAAAATAGGAATAGAGCGGCGCAGACGTCTTGCCGACCGGCGTGCGGACGTAAGCCAGCGTTGCCTCATGCTCTTCCTTCACGGCAGCCACGATTTCCGGCTTGTCGGTCACGTCGGCCACGATCTTCTTTTTCTCGTCGCGGTGGTAGATCGGGCGGGCCTCGGTGGTGAAGTCGACGACCTTCCACTTGTTGCCGTCCCTTTCGAGAAGCAGGTCGATCAGACCCATATGCGAGCCCCAGAAGCCGCCCATGACGGCCGGCTTGCCGAACAGGGTGCCCTTGACGGAATCGACGTTCTGCATTCCGTCCCAGGTCTTCGGACCGGGGAAGACGAGGTGCTGGTGACCGGTGAAAACGGCGTCGATGCCGTCGACGGCGGCGACGTAGAGCGAGGCGTTTTCCATGCCGTCAGACTGCGTGGCTGCATCGATACCGGAGTGTGAGAGGGCGATCACGATATCCGCGCCCGCTTCCTTCATAGCCGGAACCCAGGCCTTGGCGGCGCTGACGATATCGCGCGTCATGGCCTTGCCTTCGAGATTCTTCTGGTCCCAGACCATGATCTGCGGCGGCACGAAGCCGATGAAGCCGACCTTGACCGTGCTCTCGTTGCCGGCACCATCCTTGATCTTCTTGTCGAGGATCACATAGGGCTTGAAGAAGAGTTCGTCCTGCTTTGGATCGGAGGCGAGCTTGCCCTTGGTCAGATTCGCACAGACGATCGGGAAGTTCGCGCCGCCCAGTACGTTGAACATGAAGTCGAGGCCGTAGTTGAACTCGTGGTTCCCGAGCGTGCCGACATCGTATTTCAGCACGTTCATGGCCTTCATGACCGGATGCATGTCGCCGGCCTTCATGCCCTTCTTGTAGGCCATGTAGTCGCCCATCGGGTTGCCTTGCAAAAGGTCGCCGTTGTCGATGAGCATGGAGTTGCCGGCTTCCGCCCGGATCTTGTCGATGAAAGATGCGGTCCGGGTCAGCCCCATCGTGTCGTTGGGCTTATCCGCATAATAGTCATACGGCATGATGTTCACATGGATATCGGTCGTTTCCATGATGCGCAGATGCGCCTGGTTTGCAGCCGCGCGCGCCGCAAAGGGATGCAGCATGATCATCGCTGCACCGGCAGCGGCGCCACCCAGAAGCGAGCGGCGGGTCAGGGTGAATTTCGGATGTTCGAACGTCATGGAAGTCCTCCAGTAATTGCGCGGGAGCGGTGTCCGTTTGCCCCGATGGGCGCGCCTCTTGAAACGGCGCTGCATCTTGGTGGCGGTTGACGACAGCAAGATGTCAGCATTCCGAAAGTTTGACCAGATGGAAAATATGACAGCCTTATCGGCTTCAGAGCCCCGCATTGGGCCTGTCGATAATTTCCCTGAGCGCGAAGGAGGAGTTGATCTTCACGACATGGGGCAGGGCGGAAAGCCAGTCCCGGTGAATGCGCTCGTAATCCTCAAGGTCCTTTGCCGCAACACGGAGAATATAATCATACTCGCCGGACATCAGGTAGCAGACCACCACATTCGGACAGCGCCGCACGGCCGCCTCGAACTCGGTCAGCGTCTTGGCGAATTGCCCGGACAGCGAGATATGGACGATGACCATCATCTTGTAGCCGATCGCCTTGTTGGAAAGGCGGGCATGGTAACCGGAGATGACGCCGGATTTCTCCAGGATGTCGAGCCGTCGAGAGCAGGCGGAGGCTGAAAGCCCGACCCTTTGCGCCAGGTCGGCATTCGACATTCGGCCATCTTTCTGAAGTTCCCGCAGAATCGCAGTATCGATGGTATCGAGGTCGGACATTGCGGGTTCCTTCGAAAATTTTGAAAACTGCGCAATATTATTCGAAAAATGTGTTTGAAGCAAAACGCATTTGCAAGGACGTTCGAGCGGCTTTCCCCTTTAATCGACGCATTATCGACCCGTGTTCAGCGGGCGAATAGACCTCGAGAGGAACGAAAGCATGATCGTCGGTTGCCCGAAGGAAATCAAAAATCACGAATACCGCGTGGGTCTCACGCCCGGTGCTGCGCGTGAATATGTTGCGCATGGTCACCAGGTGTTGATCGAGACCGGTGCGGGTGCAGGGATCGGCGCGGATGATGCCGCCTATGAAGCCGTCGGTGCGAAGGTCGTTGCAACGGCCGCCGAGATTTTCGCCAAGGCCGACATGGTCGTGAAGGTCAAGGAGCCGCAGCCGGTTGAATGGGCGCAGCTGCGCGAAGGCCAGATCCTCTACACCTATCTCCATCTTGCGCCCGATCCGGAACAGACGAAGGGCCTTCTCGCCTCGGGTGTAACCGGCGTCGCGTACGAAACCGTGACGGATGCCGCCGGGGCGCTGCCGCTACTGGCGCCGATGTCGGAAGTGGCGGGCCGTCTGTCCATCCAGGCCGGCGCGACGGCGCTTCAGAAGGCCCATGGCGGTCGCGGCGTCCTGCTTGGCGGCGTGCCGGGCGTGCGTCCGGGCAAGGTCGTCGTCATCGGTGGCGGTGTCGTCGGTCTGCACGCGGCCAAGATGGCGGTTGGCCTTGGCGCGGACGTCACTGTGCTGGATCGCTCGCTGTCGCGCCTCCGTCAGCTCGACGATATCTTCCATGGCTCGATTCACACGCTTTACTCCTCGATCGACAATCTGGAGCGTGAAGTCTTCTCCGCCGATCTCGTCGTGGGCGCCGTCCTGATCCCGGGAGCCGCCGCTCCGAAGCTTGTCACCAAGGCGATGCTGTCCTCGATGAAGCCGGGCTCGGTCATCGTTGACGTGGCCATCGATCAGGGCGGCTGCTTCGAGACGTCACATGCCACGACACACTCCGATCCGACCTATGTCGTCGATGACGTCGTGCATTACTGCGTCGCCAACATGCCGGGCGCGGTGCCTTACACCTCGACTCACGCGCTGAACAACGCGACCCTCGTCCACGGTCTGGCACTGGCGGACAAGGGGCTGAAGGCGATTGCGGAGGACCCGCATCTGCGCAACGGGCTCAATGTCCACAGGGGCAAGATCACCAACAAGGCTGTCGCCGAAAGCCTCAGCCTGGACCTGGTTTCACCTGTCGATGCACTGAAGGCAGCGTGAACCTCGACGCTTGATTGACATCTTCGATGAATTTGTTCCGGCGTCCCCACTTCCCTCTGGAAGTGGGCGGCGCCGGTTCATATATGCGGCGCATCCGACAACGCATTGAACTCCCCGAGAGATTTGGCGCTCTGCTCCGGCTTCGAAACCGGAGGATGATCCCTTATGATCGGGTTACCGGTGCGGGTTGCAGTTCACCCGTTCAACTTCACGAAGTTTTTATCGTGTTTCAATTGGCCTGTGGGCAGGTTGCTTTCGTAACGCCGTATTAAGGAGCAAGCGTCCATGAAATTCGTCATTCTCCATGTGTGTCTTGAAGTTCGCCCTTGGGACACTCTATGTAGGGGATGAGAAATTTCGATGATTCCCGGATCAGCTGCGAAGTCCGGACCCAACGTTTGAAGGTAGAAGATGAGCAATCCTGTTGATACCGCAATGGCCCTGATCCCGATGGTCGTCGAACAGACCAATCGCGGCGAGCGGTCCTATGACATCTATTCGCGGCTTCTGAAGGAACGCATCATCTTCCTCACGGGCCCGGTCGAGGATCACATGGCGACGCTCGTTTCGGCGCAGCTCCTGTTCCTCGAAGCCGAAAACCCGAAGAAGGAAATCGCGCTCTACATCAACTCGCCGGGTGGCGTCGTAACTGCCGGCATGGCGATCTACGACACGATGCAGTTCATCAAGCCGGCCGTCTCGACACTTTGCATCGGCCAGGCCGCTTCCATGGGCTCGCTGCTTCTCGCCGCCGGCCACAAGGACATGCGCATTGCCATGCCAAACGCCCGCATCATGGTTCACCAGCCGTCCGGCGGTTTCCAGGGGCAGGCGTCCGACATTGAGCGTCATGCGCGTGACATCCTGAAGATGAAGCGTCGCCTGAACGAGATTTACGTGAAGCACACGGGCCGCACCTACGAGGAAGTCGAAACGGCGCTCGACCGTGACAACTTCATGGATGCGCAGGAAGCGAAGAACTGGGGCCTGGTCGATCAGGTCTTCACGTCGCGCGAAGAAATCGAAGGCCCTGCCGGCGTCTGATGGGCGCCTGTGGAGCGGCGCCGTTCTTGACAAGGATCAAGGCCGGGGTCAGCCTAAAGTGCAGGATATGGAATTAATGCTATGTTGAATTTTTGTGACATAGCATCCAGTGAGACTGGGGGAAACGTTGCAAGCTGCCGGATAAAGTGATTTGTTCGGATCAGCGAGTACCCCCGAAAACCCTTTCCGATGCGACACGAGGCGCAGATCCAAAGGGTGGAAAAAGTTCCGTGTATTCCCTGAGCGGGTAACGCCGGTATGCTTGGAAGGAAAGTGACATGAGCAAGGTCAGCGGTAGCAGCGGCGGCGACTCGAAGAATACCCTTTACTGCTCTTTCTGCGGCAAGAGCCAGCATGAAGTACGCAAGCTGATCGCCGGACCGACGGTCTTCATCTGCGACGAGTGCGTCGAACTCTGCATGGACATTATCCGTGAAGAGAACAAGACCTCCATGGTCAAGTCGCGCGATGGCGTGCCGACCCCGCAGGAAATCATCAAGGTCCTGGACGAATACGTCATCGGCCAGCAGCAGGCGAAGCGCATCCTGTCTGTGGCGGTGCATAACCACTACAAGCGTCTGGCTCATGCCTCGAAGAATGGCGATGTGGAACTGGCAAAGTCCAACATCCTCCTCGTCGGTCCGACCGGCTGCGGCAAGACCTATCTCGCCCAGACGCTCGCCCGCATCATCGACGTTCCGTTCACCATGGCAGACGCCACGACGCTGACGGAAGCCGGTTATGTCGGTGAAGACGTCGAGAACATCATCCTGAAGCTGCTTCAGGCTGCGGATTACAATGTCGAGCGCGCCCAGCGCGGCATCGTCTATATCGACGAAGTCGACAAGATCTCCCGCAAGTCGGACAACCCGTCCATCACGCGCGACGTGTCGGGCGAGGGCGTTCAGCAGGCACTTCTGAAGATCATGGAAGGCACGGTTGCCTCCGTTCCGCCGCAGGGCGGCCGCAAGCACCCGCAGCAGGAATTCCTGCAGGTCGACACGACGAACATCCTGTTCATCTGCGGCGGCGCCTTCGCAGGCCTCGACAAGCTGATCTCGGCCCGTGGAGAAAAGACCTCGATCGGCTTTGCCGCGAGCGTCAAGTCGCCGGAAGACCGTCGCGTTGGTGAAGTCCTGCGCGAACTCGAGCCGGAAGACCTGGTCAAGTTCGGCCTCATCCCGGAATTCATCGGTCGTCTGCCGGTTCTGGCAACGCTCGAAGACCTGGATGAAGATGCTCTGATCCAGATCCTGTCCGAGCCGAAGAACGCGCTCATCAAGCAGTATCAGCGCCTGTTCGAGATGGAAGACGTGGAACTGACCTTCCACGAGGACGCTCTGCGCGCCATCGCCAAGCGGGCCATCGTCCGCAAGACCGGCGCCCGCGGCCTTCGCTCGATCATGGAAAAGATCCTGCTCGACACGATGTTCGAACTGCCGGCGCTTGAAGGTGTTCGTGAAGTCGTCATCTCCGACGATGTCGTCGAAGGCAAGGCACGCCCGCTCTACATCTATTCGGAGCGCAGCGAAGAAAAGGCCAACGTATCGGCGTAATTGCCGAAATAAATTGTATGCATTCGAAAAGCTCGGGGCATTGTCCCGGGCTTTTTTCATGGGTTTAACCTCGTTAAATCGTCGTAATCCGGACCTTTTTGAGTTGCGTACTATGTGAAGTGTCGCGATAGTAAAGGTCGAATCCGCGTGGGAATACAGCGTATCGCGGGACTGATTTGAAAGCCGGCAAGCCTCGCGACAGCGGAAAGAGGCAAGCTCGGTGTCGAGGCGGGACAAAGGGTTGAGCGAACGTTGATCGTCTTGAAAAGACGTCCGTCAGACTCCACTTAGAGAGCGGTAATGAAAAGCATCGGGGCTCCCCGCCCGGTGCAGAGGGTGGCCCAGACGGGAACCCGATGGAAAGGAACTCACATGACCAAGAAGACGTTGCCTGCAGACAGCATTGCCTACCCGGTATTGCCGCTGCGTGACATTGTCGTCTTTCCGCACATGATCGTGCCGCTCTTCGTCGGCCGTGAAAAATCCATCCGCGCTCTGGAAGAGGTGATGGGTTCGGATCGCCAGATCATGCTGGTTACCCAGATCAATGCGAGCGACGACGACCCGAAGCCCTCCGCGATCTATACCGTCGGTACGGTCGCCAATGTTCTCCAGCTGCTGAAGCTGCCCGATGGCACCGTCAAGGTTCTCGTCGAAGGCCGCGCCCGCGCCGAGATCGATGGCTACACCGAACGCGACGAATTCTACGAAGCGATGGCGCATGTTCTCGCCGAACCGGCGGAAGACGCCGTCGAGATCGAGGCGCTGTCCCGCTCGGTGGTGTCCGAGTTCGAGAACTATGTGAAGCTCAACAAGAAGATTTCCCCGGAAGTGGTCGGCGCTGCCAGCCAGATAGAGGACTATTCGAAGCTGGCTGACACCGTTGCCTCGCATCTCTCCATCAAGATCACCGAAAAGCAGGAAATGCTGGAAACGGTGAGCGTCAAGACGCGTCTGGAAAAGGCGCTCGGCTTCATGGAAGGCGAAATCTCCGTCCTCCAGGTCGAGAAGCGCATCCGCTCGCGCGTCAAGCGCCAGATGGAGAAGACGCAGCGCGAGTACTACCTCAACGAACAGATGAAGGCGATCCAGAAGGAACTCGGCGACGGCGAAGACGGCCGTGACGAGATGGCCGAACTGGAAGAACGCATCAAGAAGACGAAGCTTTCCAAGGAAGGCCGCGAAAAGGCGGATGCTGAACTGAAGAAGCTGCGCCAGATGAGCCCGATGTCGGCCGAAGCCACCGTCGTGCGCAACTATCTCGACTGGCTGACCGGTCTGCCCTGGGGCAAGCGCTCCAAGATAAAGACCGACCTCAACTATGCCGAGGAGGTGCTCGCTGCCGATCACTTTGGCCTCGACAAGGTCAAGGAACGCATCGTCGAGTACCTGGCCGTTCAGGCGCGCGCCAAGAAGATCAAGGGACCGATCCTTTGCCTCGTCGGTCCGCCCGGCGTCGGCAAGACCTCGCTTGCTCGCTCGATCGCCAAGGCAACCGGCCGCGAATATGTCCGCATGGCGCTCGGCGGCGTGCGTGACGAGGCCGAAATCCGCGGTCACCGCCGCACCTATATCGGCTCGATGCCCGGCAAGGTCATCCAGTCGCTGAAGAAGGCGAAGAAGGCCAATCCGCTCTTCCTGCTCGATGAAATCGACAAGATGGGCCAGGACTTCCGTGGTGACCCGTCGTCGGCTCTGCTCGAGGTGCTGGATCCGGAACAGAACGCAACCTTCATGGATCACTATCTGGAGGTCGAATACGACCTTTCGGACGTGATGTTCATCACCACGGCGAACACGCTGAATATCCCGGCGCCGCTGATGGACCGCATGGAGATCATTCGCATCGCTGGCTACACGGAAGATGAAAAGCGGGAAATTGCCCGCCGCCACCTTCTGCCGAAGGCGATCCGTGACCATGCTCTGCAGCCGGCTGAGTTTTCGGTCTCCGACGACGCGCTGATGGCGGTCATCCGTCAATATACGCGCGAAGCCGGTGTCCGCTCGCTGGAACGCGAGCTGATGAAACTCGCCCGCAAGGCGGTGACTGAGATCCTCAAGGGCAAGACCAAGTCGATCGAGGTTACGCCCGAGAACGTGTCCGACTATCTCGGCGTTCCGCGCTTCCGCCACGGCGAGGCCGAACGTGAAGATCAGGTCGGGGTGGTCACGGGTCTCGCCTGGACCGAGGTCGGTGGTGAACTGCTGACCATCGAAGGCGTGATGATGCCGGGTGGCAAGGGCCGAATGACGGTGACCGGCAACCTGAAGGACGTGATGAAGGAATCGATTTCTGCAGCGGCATCTTACGTCCGCTCGCGCGCCATCGATTTCGGCATCGAGCCGCCGCGTTTCGACAAGGCGGATATCCACGTTCACGTTCCGGAAGGTGCAACCCCGAAAGACGGTCCGTCGGCTGGTATCGCCATGGCGACCGCAATCGTCTCCATCATGACCGGCATTCCGATCTCGAAGGATGTCGCGATGACGGGGGAAGTGACGCTGCGCGGCCGGGTTCTCCCGATTGGTGGCCTGAAGGAAAAGCTGCTCGCAGCCCTTCGCGGCGGCATCAAGAAGGTGCTGATCCCGGAAGAAAACGCCAAGGATCTGGCTGACATTCCGGACAACGTGAAGAACGAGATGGAGATCATCCCGGTCTCCCGGATGGGCGAGGTCCTGCAGCACGCGCTGCTTCGGCAGCCCCAGCCGATCGTTTGGGAACCGGAAGCCGCCACATCCGTTGTCTCCGCCGATTCGGGCGAAGAAAGTGGTGTAGGCGTCGCGCATTGACGCGATCCGGCCTCAATTGCGCCGGAATGAACCTGAAAAGAACGCGAGGCCGGCAGAAATGCCGGCCTTTTTTAACGAAAACTGCGCGCAAAGCCCTGCAAAACAAGGGATTGAGCGCATTTTCGGTTGCGGCGGACGCGCTCCTGCGTATTCTGCCGGCGATTGACCAATCGAATCGTTTCATACCAGTAAGAAAGGGGTGGAAACATGAACAAGAACGAGCTCGTATCCGCAGTTGCGGAAAAGGCTGGCCTGTCCAAGACCGATGCTGCATCGGCTGTTGACGCTGTGTTCGAAGCAATCCAGGGCGAACTGAAGAACGGCGGCGACGTCCGTCTCGTTGGCTTTGGCAATTTCTCGGTTTCGCGCCGCGAAGCTTCCACCGGCCGCAACCCGTCCACGGGCGCTGAAGTTGCCATCCCGGCTCGCAACGTGCCGAAGTTCTCGGCCGGCAAGGGCCTCAAGGACGCCGTCAACTAAGATCGGCTTTCTGCCTGCCACCCGCCAGTTTCGACTGGAACAGGCAAGCAAAGGTTTGAAGACCCGGTGCGGATCCCGCGCCGGGTTTTTGCGTTTCTGAACCGCGATCATCCTTGTGGATAGGTCAGCAATCTTGCCGCAAT